>JAUSOD010000036.1 GCA_030656215.1 Azoarcus sp. | reverse complement strand
GGTCAGTGTGGTGGACCACTGCGAGTGATTTCACCCCGATATTGGCGAGGTGATCGATCATCTTCTCGACCTCTTGCGAGTACGAGGCACGAATGTGAAAGACGAGCGGATTGACCGGCTTTCGCACGGCATCCGCGCCCGTGTAGGGGGCAAAAAAGGGAACTTTCGCCGCGCTGGCGATCGGAATCGCCTTCAGGCTGGGGCCGGTACCAAAACAGCCGAACAAGGCCAGTACCTGATCTTTCTCGATCAGCTTGCGGACGTTTTCCGCGGTGCGATCCGGATCGTAGGCGTCATCGAGCGTGATCAGTTCGACCTTGCGTCCGTGCACGCCACCGCGGGCATTGATCTGATCGAAATACAGCGTTGCACCCGCGAGGTATTCCTTGTTCAGTTCGGACAGAGGGCCGCTGAGTGCCCCCGAGTGGCCCAGGGCGATGGTGTCGGCGCTGACACCCTGCTGGGCGTATGCCGTTCCGGTCGAAAACAAGGCGACGAGGCTTGCCGCGAGCAGCTTGCGTAACGTGTGCATTCAGTCTCCAGCAGAGCCTGCGGCAGGCCCGGTGGTCATTTTATCATCGCCACCAGCAGTTGCCTGGCAGCTCCGGCGACACATGAACGGACCTGATGGTCAATTATGCATCGCCGGTATTCTGCCCTATGAAGACGTAATCAGGTACCAAAGAAATTGCGTACCTTGTCCATCCACGACTTGGCTTTCGGATTGTGACGATCCGCATTGCCGCTGGAGATGGACTCGAACTCTTCCAGCAACTCGCGCTGACGCTCGGTCAGGCTCACCGGGGTCTCCACCAGTACATGGCACAGCAGGTCGCCATGGGTGTGCGAGCGGACGTTCTTGATCCCCTTGCCGCGCAGGCGGAACACCTTTCCGCTCTGGGTTTCGGACGGAATCTTCAGCCGCGCCATGCCATCCAGGGTCGGGATCTCGATCTCACCCCCCAGTGCTGCGGTGGTGAAGCTGATCGGCATCTCGCAGTGCAGGTCGTCGTGTTCGCGTTCGAACATCGAATGCTTGCGGATGTGGATCTCGACATACAGGTCACCCGGTGGTCCGCCGTTGACGCCCGGCTCGCCATGGCCGGCGTGGCGCAGGCGCATGCCTTCGTCGATGCCGGCGGGAATCTTCACTTCCAGCGTCTTCTGCTTCTTCACCCGACCGGCGCCGCCACAGTCACGGCAGGGGTCGGGAATGATGCGACCGCTGCCGTGGCATTTCGGGCAGGTTTGCTGGATCGAGAAAAAGCCCTGCTGGATACGCACCTGACCGGCGCCGCCGCAGGTCGGACAGGTCTTGGGCTGGGTGCCTGGCTTGGCGCCGCTGCCGTGGCAGGTGCCGCATTCCTCGACGGTGGGAATGCGGATCGTCTTGTCGGCGCCGCGCGCGGCTTCCTCGAGCGAGATCTCGAGGTTGTAGCGCAGGTCGGCGCCGCGATAGACGTTGGAGCGTCCGCCGCGCCCGCCGGCACCGCCAAAAATGTCGCCAAAGATGTCGGAGAAGGCGTCGCCGAAGCCCTCGAACCCGGGGCCCCCACCGCCGCCACCCATGGACTGGTCGACGCCGGCATGGCCGTAGCGGTCGTAGGCAGCCTTCTTCTGCGGGTCGGAGAGCATCTCGTAGGCCTCTTTGGCCTCCTTGAACTTGTCTTCCGACTCCTTGCTGTCCGGATTGCGGTCCGGATGGTGCTTCATGGCCAGCTTGCGGTAGGCCTTCTTGATCTCATCGTCGCCGGCATCGCGGTTGAGGCCGAGGACTTCGTAGTAATCCCGTTTGGACATGATATTTCGCTATGGCTGTGTCATGCAAAGGCCGAGCCGGCCGGAGCAAGACGCTCCGGCTGGGGCTCGGCCATTCGGTTTGCCGGTTGGCGAGGCGCTTACTTCTTGTCCTTCACTTCGGTGAACTCGGCATCGACCACGTCGGCGTCGTCAGCCTTGCCGCCTGCCGAGCCACCACCCGCTGCTGCCTGGGCGCCGGATTCGGCCTGTGCCTGCTGGCCGTACATGGCCTCACCCAGCTTCTGGCTGGCCATCGCGAGGGCCTGGCTCTTGGCTTCGATACTGTCCTTGTCGCCGCTCTTGATCGCTTCTTCAGCGTCCTTGAGTGCCACTTCGATCTTGGCCTTGTCCTCTTCACCGACCTTGTCGCCGTGTTCGGCCAGCGCCTTGCGCGTCGAGTGGATCAGCGCATCGCACTGGTTGCGGGCGTCGACCAGTTCGTGCACCTTCTTGTCTTCCTCGGCATGCGCCGCCGCGTCCTGCACCATGCGCTCGACCTCGGCGTCGGACAAGCCGGAGTTGGCCTGGATCTTGATTTTGTTTTCCTTGCCGGTGGCCTTGTCCTTGGCCGACACGTGCAGGATGCCGTTGGCGTCGATGTCGAAGGTGACCTCGATCTGCGGCATGCCGCGCGGCGACGGCGGGATGTCGGACAGGTTGAACTGGCCCAGGCTCTTGTTGCCGGAGGCGATCTCGCGCTCACCCTGCAGCACGTGGATGGTGACCGCGCTCTGGTTGTCATCGGCAGTCGAGAACACCTGCGCCGCCTTGGTCGGGATCGTGGTGTTCTTCTGGATCAGCTTGGTCATCACGCCGCCCAGGGTTTCGATGCCGAGCGACAGCGGGGTCACGTCGAGCAGCAGCACGTCCTTGACTTCGCCCTGCAGCACACCGCCCTGGATGGAGGCGCCGACAGCAACGGCTTCGTCAGGGTTGACGTCGCGGCGGGCTTCCTTGCCGAAGAATTCCTTGACCTTTTCCTGCACCATCGGCATGCGGGTCTGGCCGCCGACCAGGATCACGTCGTCGATATCGGAGACCTTGAGCCCCGCATCCTTGAGCGCAACGCGGCACGGTGCAATGGTGCGCTCGACCAGTTCTTCGACCAGGGCCTCGAACTTGGCACGGGTGATCTTGACCGCGAGGTGCTTCGGGCCGTTGGCGTCAGCGGTGATGTAGGGCAGGTTCACTTCGGTCTGGGTGCCGGACGAGAGTTCGATCTTGGCCTTCTCGGCGGCTTCCTTCAGGCGCTGCAGTGCAAGCACGTCGTTCTTGAGGTCGACGCCCTGTTCCTTTTTGAACTCGGTGACGATGTAGTCGATGATGCGCTGGTCGAAATCTTCGCCGCCAAGGAAGGTGTCGCCGTTGGTGGCCAGCACTTCGAACTGGTGCTCGCCATCGAGGTCGGCAATTTCGATGATGGAGATGTCGAAGGTGCCGCCACCGAGGTCATACACCGCGATCTTGGAGTCACCGGGCTTCTTGTCCATGCCGAAGGCGAGCGCGGCCGCGGTCGGCTCGTTGATGATGCGCTTGACTTCGAGGCCGGCGATGCGGCCGGCGTCCTTGGTCGCCTGACGCTGGCTGTCGTTGAAGTAGGCCGGCACGGTAATGACCGCTTCGGTGACTTCTTCGCCGAGGTAGTCTTCGGCGGTCTTTTTCATCTTGCGCAGAATTTCTGCCGAAACCTGCGGCGGTGCGATCTTCTTGCCGCGCACTTCAACCCAGGCGTCGCCGTTGTCGGCCTTGGCAATGGTGTAGGGCATCATGGCGATGTCCTTCTGCACTTCCTTTTCTTCGAAGCGGCGGCCGATCAGGCGCTTGATCGCAAACAGGGTGTTCTTGGCGTTGGTGACAGCCTGGCGCTTGGCCGGTGCGCCGCACAGGATCTCGCCGTCCTCGGCGTAGGCGACAACGGACGGCGTGGTGCGCGCGCCTTCGGAGTTTTCGATGACCTTGGGCTTGCCGCCTTCCATCACGGAAACGCAGCTGTTGGTGGTGCCGAGGTCGATGCCGATGATCTTGCCCATGATGTTTTCCTTAAGTTCCTGAATTTTGTTTGAGAGCCGGACCGTCCGGCTCAGGCTTGCTTCGAATATGGGGTGCGGCTGCCCGGTTTCAAGCTGCACACGGGCAATTCAACTACTCAATTACTGTGCCTTGGCCTTGGCGACCATCACCAGTGCCGGGCGGACCACGCGCTCGTTCAGCAGGTAGCCCTTTTGCAATACGGTGATCACCGTGTTGGGTTCGGCCTCTGACTCCAGTGCACCGATGGCCTGGTGCTTGTTCGGATCGAACTTCTGCCCGACCGGGTTTTCCTCGGTCAGGTTCGCGCCCTCGAAGGCGGACACCAGCTGCTTGAGAGTCAGCTCCACGCCTTCGCGCAGCTTCTCGACGGTCTGGTTGTCGGTGCCGAGCGCGGCCTCGAGGCTGTCCTTGACCGGCAGCATCGCCCCGGCGAACTTCTCCGCGGCAAACTTTGCGGCCTTGGCGATATCGTCCTGGGCGCGGCGGCGTACGTTCTCGGTTTCGGCCTTGGCGCGCAACCAGGCGTCGTGGTGTTCCTCGGCCTTGAGCTCGGCCTGACGCAGGCTTTCTTCCAGGCTCGGCATCACGTCGGGGCTGGTGCCTGCCGGCACTTCGACCTGCTCGACGGCGGCCTGCTGTTCCAGTGCGGCAGCAGGCTGCTGTTCGGGCTCGACAACGGATTCCTGGTTTGGCTTCTGTTCCTGCATGGGTGTTCGCTCCCTGTGTGCTTATATCGCCCCACAGCTTGGGGCGTCCGGGGAGATTTCAAGAGGTGATCGGTTTATTTTTTTGCAGCCGCAGTACTTCCGGAGGTAGCGCTTGAACAAGGCTGCCAGGCCGGGAAGGGGGCGCGCATGGTAACATCGCACGCTTTTGGTTCAAGCGGGTTTTACCGCCTCAGAGCATGACACAGTTCGCCAAAGAAACACTTCCGATCAGCCTTGAAGAGGAGATGCGCCACTCCTATCTCGATTACGCGATGAGCGTGATTGTGGGGCGGGCGCTTCCCGATGCGCGCGATGGACTCAAGCCGGTACACCGGCGGGTACTGTTCGCGATGCACGAGCTCTCCAACGACTGGAATCGCGCTTACAAGAAGTCGGCACGTATCGTCGGCGACGTGATCGGTAAGTACCATCCACACGGCGACACCGCGGTGTACGACACCATCGTGCGCATGGCACAGCACTTTTCGCTGCGTTACATGCTGGTCGACGGCCAGGGCAACTTCGGTTCGGTCGATGGCGACAACGCCGCCGCGATGCGTTACACCGAAATCCGTATGGCGCGCATCGGTCACGAACTGCTGGCCGACCTCGACAAGGAAACGGTGGACTTCGGGCCGAACTACGACGGTTCGGAGAAAGAGCCGCTGGTCATGCCGGCACGTATCCCCAATCTGCTGATCAACGGCTCGAGCGGTATCGCGGTCGGCATGGCGACCAACATCCCGCCGCACAACCTCGGCGAGGTCATCGATGCCTGCCTGAAGTTGCTTGAAGAGCCGGACACCGATATCGAGGCCCTGATCGACATCGTCAAGGCGCCCGACTTCCCCACCGCCGCACTGATCTACGGCCTGGCCGGGGCGCATGAAGGCTACCGCACTGGCCGCGGGCGTGTGGTCATGCGCGCACGCACCCACTTCGAGCCGATCGGCAAGAGCGACCGCCAGGCGATCATCGTCGACGAGCTGCCCTACCAGGTGAACAAGCGCACCCTGCAGGAGCGCATGGCCGAGCTGGTCAACGAGAAGAAAATCGAGGGTATCAGCGAGATCCGCGACGAGTCCGACAAGTCGGGCATGCGTCTGGTGGTCGAGCTCAAGCGCGGCGAGATGCCCGAGGTGGTGCTGAACAAGCTGTTCAAGCACACCCAGCTGCAGGACAGTTTCGGCATGAACATGGTGGCGCTGGTCGATGGCCGCCCGCGTCTGCTCAACCTCAAGCAGCTGCTGGTGTGCTTCCTTGAGCACCGGCGCGAGGTGATCACCCGCCGTACCGTGTTCGAACTGCGCAAGGCGCGCGACCGCGGGCACATTCTCGAAGGTCTGGCGGTGGCGCTGTCCAACGTCGACGAAATCATCGCCCTGATCAAGGCCGCGCCGACCCCGGCCGACGCCAAGCGCGGCATCATGGAGCGCACCTGGCGCTCGCCGCTGGTGGAAGAAATGCTGTCGCGCGCGCTCGCCGACAGCTACCGTCCCGACGGGCTCGATCCGCAGTTCGGTCTGTCCGCTCAGGGCTACCGGCTGTCCGAGACCCAGGCCCAGGCGATTCTGGAACTGCGTCTGCAGCGCCTGACCGGGCTCGAGCAGGACAAGATCGTGGCCGAGTATCGCGAGGTGATGGATGTCATCACCGACTTGCTCGACATCCTGGCGCGGCCGGAGCGCATCACCGCGATCATCGTTGCCGAACTCACCGCGATCCGCATCCAGTTCGGCGACCCGCGTCGCTCCGAAGTGGTGATGAATACCTCCGAGATCAATATCGAGGACCTGATCACCCCGGAAGACATGGTGGTGACCCTCTCCCACACCGGCTACTTCAAGCGCCAGCCGCTGGCCGACTACCGCGCCCAGCGTCGAGGCGGCCGGGGCAAGCAGGCCACCTCGATGAAGGACGAAGACTTCATCGATCACCTGTTCGTCGCCAATACCCACGACACCATGCTGTGCTTCTCCAGCCGTGGCCGCTGCTATTGGTTGAAGGTGTACGAGGTTCCCGAAGGGACGCGCAACTCGCGCGGTAAGCCGATCGTGAACCTGTTCCCGCTGATCGATGGCGAGAAGATCACCGCGGTGCTGCCGGTGCAGGCCTTCGACGAAGATCATTTCGTGTTCATGGCGACCTCCGAAGGTACGGTCAAGAAGACCCCGCTCACCGCTTTCGCCAACCCGCGCAAGGCCGGCATCATTGCGGTGAGCCTGGACGACGGTGATCATCTGATCGGGGTCGAGATCACCGACGGTGCGTGCGACGTGATGTTGTTCTCCGACGCCGGCAAGGCAGTGCGCTTTGCCGAGGGCGATGTGCGGCCGATGGGGCGCGAGGCGCGCGGCGTACGCGGCATGATGCTGGAGGATGGCCAGCGCGTGATCGCGATGCTGGTCGCCAAGGGCGAGTCCCAGTCGGTGCTGACCGCTACCGAGAACGGTTACGGCAAGCGTACCCCGGTGGCCGAATACACCCGCCACGGTCGCGGCACCAAGGGCATGATCGCGATCCAGACTTCCGATCGCAACGGCAAGCTGGTCGGCGCGGTGCTGGTCGACCCGAGTGACGAAGTGATGCTGATCTCGACTGGCGCGGTGTTGATCCGGACCAAGGTGCAGACCATCCGCGAACTGGGTCGTGCCACCCAGGGCGTCACGCTGATTAACCTCGACGAAGGCACTTGGCTGGCCGGCATCGAGAAGGTCGCCGAGTCCGAAGTCGATGAGCTCGAAGGGGCGGAAGAGGGCGAAGAGAACGCGCTCGGGACCGAGGCGGCTGTCGAGTCCGATGGGGCGGCTGACGGCGCGGGCGACGCGCCGGCTGAAGGCAATGGTGAAGAAGGAAGCGAAGCATGAGTCGGGTATGGAACTTCAGTGCCGGCCCGGCCGCACTGCCCGAAGAGGTGTTGCGCCAGGCTGCGGCCGAGATGCTCGACTGGCATGGTGCCGGCATGAGCGTGATGGAGATGAGCCATCGCGGCAAGGAGTTCACCGCGATTGCCGAAGCGGCCGAAGCGGATCTGCGTGAGCTGCTCGCCGTGCCGCAGAACTACCGCATCCTGTTCATGCAGGGTGGCGCGATTGCCGAGAACGCGATCATTCCGATGAACCTGCTTGGTGACAAGCGGGTGGCGGATTACGTGGTGACGGGTTCGTGGTCGGTGAAGTCGCACAAGGAAGCGCGGCGCTACTGCGAGGTCAACATCGCGGCAAGCTCGGAAGCGAGCGGCTACACCACCGTGCCGCCGATGGCCGACTGGAAGCTGTCTGCCGACCCGGCCTATGTGTTTACCTGCACCAACGAAACCATCGGTGGGGTCGAGTATCCGTTCGAGCCGGATCTGGCTGCGATCGGTCGCGCCGAGGTGCCGGTGGTGGCGGATGTGTCGTCGCACATCCTGTCGCGTGCGGTGGATGTGTCGAAGTACGGCCTGCTGTTCGGCGGGGCGCAGAAGAATATCGGCCCGGCAGGGCTGACGATCGTCATCGTGCGCGAGGATCTGCTCGGTCGTGCCTTGCCGCACTGCCCGTCGGCCTTTGACTACAAGACCGTCGCGGACAACGGTTCGATGTACAACACGCCGCCGACCTACGGGATCTACATGGCGGGTCTGGTGTTCCAGTGGTTGAAACGCCAGGGTGGCGTTGCGGCGATCGAGGCGCAGAACATCGCCAAGGCGAAGCTGCTCTACGATTACCTCGACCACAGCGATTTTTACGAGAACCGGGTCGATCGCGCCTGCCGCTCGCGCATGAACGTGCCCTTTTTCCTGCGCGACGAAGCGCTCAACGACGCCTTTCTCGCCGAGTCGAAGTCGGCAGGCCTGGTCCAGTTGAAGGGACACAAGTCGGTCGGCGGGATGCGCGCCTCGATCTACAACGCGATTCCGCTTGCCGGGGTGCAGGCGTTAGTGGATTTCATGCGCGACTTTGCTGCGCGCAGGGCCTGAAGGAACAGGCCGGACAACCGGAAACTGAGCATGAGCGACGAACTGCTGAATCTGCGTAACCAGATCGATCACCTCGATGAGGAGATTCTCGCCCGCCTGTCCGAGCGCGCGCGCTGTGCGCAGCGTGTGGGTCAGATCAAGATGGGCAACATTTACCGGCCGGAGCGTGAGGCGCAGGTTCTGCGCCGGCTCGCGGACCTGAACCCCGGGCCCTTGCCGGGCGGGGCGGTGCAGAAGATCTTCCGCGAGATCATGTCGGCCTGTCTGGCGCTCGAGCAGCCACTGAAGGTGGCCTATCTCGGGCCGGCGGGTACGTTCTCGGAAAGTGCGAGCCGCAAGCACTTCGGTTCGGCCCCCAACTTTCTGCCGACGGCTTCGATCGACGACGTGTTTCGCATGGTCGAGTCCGGCAATGCGGACTACGGCGTGGTGCCGGTCGAGAACTCCACCGAAGGCGCGGTCGGCGGCACGCTCGACCTGCTGCTGGCTAACCCGCTCAAGGTCTGCGGCGAGGTCAAGCTGCGCATTCATCAGCATCTGCTGTCGCGTGCGGAGGGTATCGGCGGTGCCAAGCGCCTGTATTCGCACGCGCAATCGCTGGCGCAATGCCATGAGTGGTTGAACCGCAATCTGGCCAACCTGCCCCGCGTGCCGGTGGCAAGCAATGCCGAAGCCGCGCGGATGGCCTCCGAAGACCCCGAGTCGTGCGCGATTGCGGGCGAGGCGGCTGCGGAGCTCTACGGTCTGAACATGCTGGCGTCGAACATCGAGGACGACCCCAACAACTCGACCCGCTTTCTGGTGATCGCGCCTCATGAGGCCGGCCCCTCGGGCAAGGACAAGACCTCGCTGGTCTGCTCGGCACCTAACCGGCCGGGGGCGATGCATGCCCTGCTGGAACCGCTGGCACGCCACGGCGTCGACATGACCAAGCTGCAGTCGCGGCCCGCCCGCGGCGGGTTGTGGGAGTACGTTTTCTATGTGGATATCGAGGGCCATCAGTCCGACGCTGAAGTGGCCGCCGCGCTGACCGAGCTTGTTGAGCGCGCCGCTTTCGTCAAGGTGCTGGGGTCCTACCCGGTTGCCGCGATCTGATCATGCAGGAGAAAGTCATGAGTGTTGCAGGCCTGGCCCCCGAGTACATCCGTTCGATCATGCCCTATCAGCCGGGTAAGCCGATTTCCGAGCTTGCGCGTGAGATGGGTCTTCCGGAGGCGAGCATCGTCAAGCTCGCATCGAACGAAAATCCGCTCGGGATGGGCTCGCGTGCGCGCGAGGCGGTCATCGGCACGCTGACGGAGATTGCCCGCTATCCCGACGGCAACGCCTTTGCACTGAAGGCTGCGATCAGTCGCAAGTTCGGCGTGAAACCCGAGCAGCTGGTGATCGGCAACGGCTCCAACGACGTGCTCGAACTGGCGGCGCGAGCCTTCCTCGCGCCTGGCCTGGCGGGGCTGTTCTCGCAGCATGCTTTCGCGGTGTATCCGCTGGCGACCAATGCGACGGGTGCGAAGTGCATCGAGGTGCCGGCAAAGGCGTTCGGGCATGACCTTGATGCGATGCTGGCGGGGATCTCGCCGCAGACGCGCATCGTGTTCATCGCCAATCCAAACAACCCGACCGGCACTTTTTTGCCTGGTGCCGAGATCGAGGCCTTCCTCGCTCGTGTGCCGAGTGAGGTGCTGGTGGTGCTCGACGAGGCCTATACGGAATACCTGGCGCCAGCGCAGCGTTACGACGCTGTCGCCTGGCTGTCCCGCTTTCCCAATCTGCTGGTGTCGCGCACTTTCTCCAAGGCCTATGGCCTGGCGGGCTTGCGCGTCGGTTACGCGATCGCGCACCCCGACGTGGCCGATCTGATGAACCGCGTGCGTCAGCCGTTCAATGTGTCGAGCGTCGCACTGGCTGCGGCAGAAGCGGCGCTGGCTGACGAGGAGTTTCTGGCGCAGAGCGCGGATCTCAACCGGCGCGGTATGGAGCAGATTACAGCGGCCTTTGCGGAGCTCGGGCTGGAGTGGATTCCGTCGGCTGGCAACTTCGTCACCTTCAGGGTCGGCGACGGTGCTGCGGTCAACCTCGCGCTGCTCAAGCAGGGTGTGATCGTGCGTCCGATCGCAGGCTACGGCATGCCGGAGTGGTTGCGGGTGTCGATCGGATTGCCGGAGGAGAATATCCGCTTCATCGAGGTCCTGCGCCAGGTTCTGGCTTGAGCGGCGGGGGAGCTGGCGTGGCGCTGATCGGCAAGCTCGTCGTGTGTGGTGTCGGCCTGATCGGCGGTTCGTTCGCGCTTGCCTTGCGTGAGGCGGGTGCAGTTGGGCGGATCGTCGGTATCGGTCGAACGTCCGCGGCGCTTGAGCGCGCTCGCGAACTGGGTGTGATCGACGAAGTTGCCGAAGACTGGGCCGGGGCGCTCGATGGCGCCGATTTTGTGCTGCTCGCGGCGCCAGTCGGGCAGCTCGAGGGCATCATGGCGGCGATGGCGCCGCACCTGCAGGCGGGAACGGTTGTCACCGATGCAGGCAGCACCAAGCGTGACGTAATCGAGGCAGCTTACCGTCATCTCGACGCCCACCTGCCTTACGTGGTGCCGGCGCATCCGATTGCCGGTGCCGAGAAAAGCGGTGTCGAAGCCGCCTTTGCGACCTTGTATCGCGATCGTAAGGTGGTGCTGACGCCGCTGCCGGAGAACGAGGCGACCGCCGTTGAACTGGTGAGAGCGGCGTGGACTGCATGCGGTGCGACCGTCGTGGATATGGCGCCGCAGGACCACGACCGCGTTTTTGCCGCCGTGAGTCATCTTCCCCATCTGCTTGCCTTCGGTTTGGTTCACGACCTTGCCGGACGGGCCAATGCCGAGTTGCTGTTCTCCCACGCCGCGAGTGGCTTTCGCGACTTCACCCGTATTGCCGGCAGCCATCCCGAGATGTGGCGCGACATCTGCATTGCCAATCGGCAGGCATTGCTGGGCGAGCTGGATCAATACCTGGCAGAGCTCGCCTATCTGCGAGCGCTGCTGATGGCAGGCGACGGCAAGCGGCTCGAACAGTTGTTCGACGAGGCGCAGCACGCGCGCAATGCCTGGGCTGCGCAGTTCGTACCGACCTCCACCGCTGAGTGAACCATGGAATTCATTGATCTGCCTCCCCTGCTCGGGGCCCGCGGCACGGTGCGTCTGCCGGGCTCGAAGAGCATCTCCAATCGCGTTTTGCTGCTGGCCGCGCTGGCCGAGGGCGAGACCGATATCCGCGATCTGCTCGCGTCCGACGACGTCGAGCGCATGCTCGAGGCGCTGCGTGCGCTGGGCGTGGACTGGCAGCGCGAGGAGGGTGCCGACCACTACCGCGTACGCGGCGTCGGCGGGCCGTTTCCGGTCAAGTCGGGCGATCTCTTCCTGGGTAACGCTGGCACCGCATTTCGTCCTTTGACGGCCGCCCTGGCCCTGTCGGCCGGTAGCTACCGGCTGTCGGGCGTGCCGCGCATGCACGAGCGCCCGATCGGTGATCTGGTCGATGCCTTGCGCCAGATCGGCGCCGATATTACCTGCACCGGAAATGAAGGCTATCCGCCACTGCAGATCGAGCCGGCGACGATCCGCCCTGGTGGCGTGGTGCGGGTTCGCGGCGATGTGTCCAGCCAGTTCCTCACTGCGCTGTTGATGGCCTTGCCCCTGACCGGCGAGGAGGTTGCGATCGAGGTGGTCGGCGAGCTGATCTCCCGCCCGTATATCGCGATCACACTGGAGCTGATGGCACGCTTCGGCGTGCGCGTCGAGCACCGCGATTGGTCCCGTTTTGTGGTCCCGGGCGGCGCGCGTTACCACTCGCCCGGCACTGTGTTTGTGGAAGGTGATGCCTCGTCCGCCTCCTATTTCCTGGCTGCCGGGGCGATCGGCGGCGGCCCCGTGCGGGTCGAGGGGGTGGGGCGTACCAGCATTCAGGGTGACGTCCGCTTTGCCGAGGCGCTTGAGCAGCTCGGTGCCCGGATCACCATGGGCGACAACTGGATCGAGGCGTCGGCGCCGGCCTCGGGCAAGCTGCGGGCCTTCGATCTGGACCTCAACCATATTCCGGATGCGGCGATGACGCTCGCGGTGGCAGCGTTGTTCGCCGATGGCCCGTGCCGGCTGCGCAATATCGCCAGCTGGCGGGTCAAGGAAACCGACCGCATTGCCGCGATGGCCATCGAGCTGCGTAAGGTGGGTGCCGAGATCAAGGAGGGCGCGGACTACCTGTGCGTGACGCCCCCGTCATGGGTGCGTCCGGCGGCGATCGACACCTACGACGATCACCGCATGGCGATGTGCTTCTCGCTGGCGACGCTGGCCGATTGCCGAATGCGGATCAATGATCCGAAGTGCGTGAACAAGACCTTTCCCGGCTATTTCGCCGCCTTTGCGAGCGTGGTGCGGGCGGTGCCGGTGGTGGCGATCGACGGTCCTTCGGCGTCGGGCAAGGGCACGGTCGGTGCGCGGGTGGCCGAGATCCTTGGCTGGCAACACCTGGATAGCGGTTCGCTCTACCGTCTCACTGCGCTAGCCGCGATTCGGGCTGGGGTTGCACTGGATGACGAACCTGCGGTGGCTGCGCTTGCTGCAGCGCTTGCCGCGCGGTTCGAGGGCGGTTGCGTGTTCCTCGGCAGTGAGGATGTGAGCGACGAAATTCGCAGCGAGGCTTGCTCGAGCGGCGCCTCGAAGGTGGCCGTTCTGCCGGCCGTGCGCGCCGCCCTGTTCTACCGCCAGCGCGACTATCGCTGCGGTCCGGGGCTGGTGGCAGAGGGCCGTGACATGGGCTCCACGATCTTCCCCGATGCCACGATCAAGGTATTTCTGACGGCGTCGGCCGAAGCCCGCGCACAGCGTCGATATAAGCAGTTGATCGAAAAGGGTTCGCCTGCTAATATCGAAAGCTTGATGCAGGATCTTCGGGATCGGGACGCGCGTGACGCCGCCCGGGCCGTGGCGCCCCTGCAGCAGCAACCGGACGCGGTACTGCTCGATACCACTTCAATGGAAATCGATGCAGCCGTGGCTTTTGTGCTCGATCTCGTGCGGGATCGAGGCTTGGCGACCGGTTGAGCCTGACCATGCCCGGGCAAGGGTGCCCGGTGCGTGTTTCCCTAACTATTTTGCTTGCCGTCGCACGCCGGTTCCGGATTCCTCACTCTTTATGTCAACTGCCACCCCTGCCTTCGAAGAAAGTTTTGCCGCGCTGTTCGAAGAAAGCCTTGCCCTTCAGGAAATGCGCACCGGCGAAGTCATCACCGCCGAAGTCGTACGCATCGATCAAAACTTTGTGGTCGTCAATGCCGGCCTGAAGTCGGAAAGCTATGTTCCCGTCGAGGAATTCCGCAACGACCGCGGCGAACTCGAAGTTGAAATCGGCGATTTCGTCCACGTCGCAATCGACGCGCTCGAAGACGGTTTCGGTGAAACCCGCCTGTCGCGCGACAAAGCCAAGCGTATCTCGGCCTGGAACGATCTCGAGAAGGCGCTCAACGAAGGCACGCTGGTCAAGGGTGTGATCTCCGGTCGCGTCAAGGGTGGTCTGACCGTCATGACCAACAGCATCCGCGCCTTCCTGCCGGGTTCGCTGGTCGACATGCGTCCGGTCAAGGACACCACGCCGTACGAAGGCAAGGAATACGAGTTCAAGGTCATCAAGCTCGACCGCAAGCGCAACAACGTGGTCGTGTCGCGTCGTGCCGTGCTCGAAGAGTCGATGGGCGAAGAGCGCGAAAAGCTCCTGTCCAACCTCAAGGAAGGCACCGTCATCAAGGGTATCGTCAAGAACATCACCGACTACGGTGCGTTCGTCGACCTCGGTGGGATCGACGGCCTGCTGCACATTACCGATCTGGCCTGGCGTCGCGTGCGTCACCCGTCGGAAGTGCTCAATGTCGGCGACGAAATCGAAGCCAAGGTGCTCAAGTTCGACCAGGAAAAGAACCGCGTCTCGCTGGGTCTCAAGCAGCTGGGCGAAGATCCGTGGGTCGGCATCTCCCGCCGTTACCCGCAGGGCACCCGCCTGTTCGGCAAGGTCACCAATATCACCGACTACGGCGCCTTCGTTGAAGTCGAGCAGGGTATCGAAGGTCTGGTGCACGTGTCCGAAATGGACTGGACCAACAAGAACATCCATCCGACCAAGGTTGTCCAGCTGGGCGATGAAGTCGAAGTGATGATTCTCGAAATCGACGAAGACCGTCGCCGCATCTCGCTGGGCATGAAGCAGTGCGCTTCGAACCCGTGGGACGATTTCGCCCTGAACCACAAGAAGGGTGACAAGGTCCGCGGTCAGATCAAGTCGATCACCGATTTCGGCGTGTTCATTGGCCTGGAAGGCGGTATCGACGGTCTGGTGCATCTGTCCGACCTGTCTTGGAGCGAAACCGGCGAAGAAGCCGTCCGTCGCTTCAAGAAGGGTGACGAGGTCGAGGCCTTGGTGTTGGCGATCGATGTCGAGCGCGAGCGCATCTCGCTGGGCATCAAGCAGATGGAAGGTGATCCGTACACCAACTTCATCGCCACCCATGACAAGAACAGTCTTGTCCGCGGCACGGTGAAGTCGGTCGAAGCCCGTGGCGCAGTGATCGGGCTGGGTGACGAGGTCGAAGCTTATCTGCGTGCGTCCGAAGCCGCTGCTCACCGGATCGACGATCTGACCACGGTGCTGAAGGAAGGCGAAGAAATCGAAGCGGTCATCCTCAACGTTGATCGCAAGACCCGTTCGATCAATCTGTCGATTCGTGCCAAGGATCAGGTAGAGCAGAGCGAAGTCATGAACAAGATGGCTTCCGAAAGCGCTGCTGCATCCGGTACGACCAACCTCGGCGCGCTGCTCAAGGCCAAGCTGAACGAGCAAAAGCAGTAAGCTGACCGATCATGACCAAATCGGAGCTGATTGCCCAGTTGGCGGCGCGTTTTCCGCAACTGGTAGCAAAGGACGCCGATTACGCGGTCAAGATGATTCTCGATGCGATGACCGACGCGCTCGCGCGTGGTGATCGCATCGAGATCCGCGGGTTTGGAAGTTTTGCGCTGAACTACCGTCCGCCTCGTGTGGGTCGCAACCCGAAGTCCGGCGACAAGGTGCACGTACCCGAAAAGTACGTGCCTCACTTCAAGGCTGGCAAGGAATTGCGCGAGCGGGTGGATGTCATCGCTTGACCGTGCGGCGATCGGTGGAATGAATCACGGAAGGCGGCTTTGGCCGCCTTCTTTTTTGTCATGTGCTCGGAGATAATGCAGCCATGCGCGCCTTAATGTGGTTTTTCCGCCTCCTGTTGTTTTTTCTTCTGTTCGGCTTCGCGGTCAAGAACGATCATCTCGCGAGTCTGTACTTCTTTTTTGGCAGCGAGTGGCATCTTCCCCTTGTGTTCATCATCCTCATTGCATTCGCTGCGGGGGCTTTGTTGGGCATGACCGCAACTTTTGCGTCGCTATTGCGTCAGCGCCGCGAGATCTCCCGTCTGCGCAAGCAGTTGGAACGCGCAGGTCGCGATCGAGCTGAGTCCACAGTGCCTGCAGCCGAAGTCCAGGCTCCCGAGACACTCTGAAATCCATGGAAATTGAATTCTGGTGGCTGCTTGCGCTGCCGCTCTTTTTTGCCCTCGGCTGGCTTGCAGCCCGGATCGACATTCGCCAGGTCGTGCATGAGTCGCGGGCGTTGCCGCGCTCCTACCTCAGCGGGCTGAATTTCCTGCTCAATGAGCAGCCCGACAAGGCCATCGACGCATTTGTCGAAGCGGTGCGGATCGATCCTCAGACCATAGAGTTGCATTTCGCACTGGGTAGCCTGTTTCGGCGCCGTGGCGAGACCGACCGTGCGATCCGGATGCACCAGTTGCTCGTCGATCGGGAGGACTTGTCCGAGGAACAGCGGCTGCAGGCGCTGGGTGAGCTGGGGCAGGATTTTCTCAAGGCTGGCTTGCTAGATCGGGCGGAGGCCGTGTTTCTGCGTCTGCGCGACACCCGCGCCAGCGACCTTGCCTTACGTTACCTGCTCGAGATCTATCAGCAGGAGAAGGACTGGGCGAAGGCGATCGGCGTGGCCAGTTCCTTGCCGGATCATGAGAATGTGCACTGGCGAACGGAAGTGGCGAACTTTCACTGCGAACTTGCCACGCAGGCGCTGGGCAGCTCCAACTTCGAAGATGTGCGCAAACATGTCGAACAGGCCTTGCTTACCAATCGCCGTTGTGTTCGGGCGAGTCTGATCCAGGGCGATCTTCTTGCTGCAGAAGGGCATGATGAGGCTGCCCTCGATGCATGGAAACGGATAGAGAGTCAGGATCCGGTCTACCTGGCCCTGGCCGCCCAACGCATCATGGATGCCTATGGACGCCTGGGGCGGGTCGAGCAGGGACACCTGCTGCTGCGCTCGTGGCTGGAGCGTCATCCCTCTCTGGATCTGCTCGATGAGCTTTTCCACTGGGAAATGGACAAGTTGGGTCCGAAGGCGGCCTATGAGCTGGTGCGTGAAGAGCTGCGCCGCAATCCGACCCTGCTCGGTCTGGATAAACTGCTCGAGGCTGCCCTGCTCGCGGCGCCACCGGAGCAGCGCGGTGATATCGAGCTGGTGAAGCAGTTGATTCACGGCCACACCCGCAAGGTCGCGCGCTACCGCTGCGACGCCTGCGGGTTCAAGGCACGGCAGTTCCACTGGCGCTGTCCCGCATGCGGCGGATGGGAAACCTATCCGCCACGACGGACGGAAGAATTCGATCTCACTCCGTAAGCCTTCGGGCTCGCACTGAAACAGGAAAACGCATGAAAGTTACGGTTATCGGTACTGGTTATGTCGGACTGGTCAGCGGTGCGTGTCTTGCGGATGTCGGTAACGACGTGCTCTGCCTCGACGTCGATCCGGACAAGATTCGCATCCTTGAGGAAGGCGGCATCCCGATCCACGAGCCCGGGCTGCTCGAGGTCGTGCGGCGCAACGTCGCTGCGGGCCGGCTCTCATTTACCACCGATATCGAACGGGCGACCCGTCATGGCGCAATCCAGTTCATCGCGGTAGGCACCCCGCCCGATGAGGATGGCTCGGCGGATCTTCAGTATGTGTTGGCTGCTGCACGCAATATTGGCCGCCATATGGACGCTTACCGCGTGGTTGTCGACAAGTCGACGGTGCCGGTCGGAACGGGCGACAAGGTACGAGCCGTGATTGCGGAAGAATTGGCGCGGCGCGATGCCGGCCTCGAGTTCTCGGTGGTGTCGAATCCCGAGTTTCTCAAGGAAGGTGCGGCAGTGGATGACTTCATGCGCCCCGACCGGATCATTGTCGGTGCAGAGGATGAGCATGCCATCGAGCTGATGCGTCAGCTGTACGGGCCGTTCCAGCGCAACCACGAAAAACTGCTGGTCATGGATGTCAGGAGTGCCGAACTCACCAAGTACGCGGCCAATGCGATGCTCGCGACTCGCATCAGCTTCATGAACGAACTGGCCAATCTGGCGGAGACCCTGGGCGCCGACATCGAGTTCGTGCGCCAGGGGATAGGATCGGATCCGCGGATTGGGTGGCATTTCCTGTATGCCGGCTGCGGCTATGGGGGCTCGTGCTTCCCGAAGGACGTCAAGGCGCTAGTCCGCACCGGACGCGAACATGGTCACGACCTTTTGCTGCTCAATGCGGTCGAAGAGGCGAACGATGCGCAGAAGCTGCGGCTTGTGGACAAGATCGTGGGGCGTTTCGGGGAGGATCTGAGCGGCCTGAATTTTGCTTTGTGGGGATTGGCCTTCAAGCCGAATACGGACGACATGCGCGATGCGCCCAGCCGGGTGATCATTGCCGAGTTGTTCCGGCGCGGAGCAAGCGTGACCGCTTACGATCCGGTGGCGATGAACGAAGCCCGGCGAATCTTCGGTGACAAGCCCGGGCTGAGTTATGTTCAGCGGCCGATGGAGGCGCTCGAGGGGGCTGATGCCTTGCTGATCGTGACCGAATGGAAGGAGTTCCGTAGTCCCGATTTCGAGCTGATCCGGCAAACGCTGAAGCATCCGGTGATCTTTGACGGACGCAATATGTACGATCCTGCCGTGATGCGGCGGATTGGAATCGACTATCACGGTATGGGTCGGCGCTGACCCGACACTCCCGGCCTTGTGCGCCGAAAAGGGTACTGAAAATGGATTACAAGACGCTCGACGACTACGTGGGACAGACGCCGCTGGTACGCCTGAAGCGGATCGGTGCCGGGCGCAACAACGTCATCCTCGGCAAGCTCGAAGGGAATAACCCGGCGGGTTCGGTCAAGGACCGGCCTGCGCTGTCGATGGTGCAGCATGCGGAGGCACGTGGCGACATCAAGCCCGGGGACTGCTTGATCGAGGCAACCAGCGGCAACACCGGTATTGCACTGGCGATGGTGGCGGCAATGCGTGGCTATCGCATGATCCTAGTGATGCCCGAGAATCAGAGTATCGAGCGCCGTCAGACGATGCGCGCCTTTGGTGCGGACCTGGTGCTGACGCCTCGTGAAGGCGGCATGGAGATGGCGCGCGATGTCGCCGAGAAAATGCGCGATGAAGGGAAGGGGATCATCCTCGACCAGTTCGGCAATCCGGATAATCCGCTTGCGCATTTCGAAGGTACCGGACCAGAGCTGTGGGAGCAGACCGGGGGGCGGATTACCCACTTCGTGAGCTCGATGGGAACCACCGGGACCATCATGGGGGTGTCGCGCTTTTTCAAGACGAAGAATCCATCGATCCAGATCGTGGGCTGTCAGCCGGAGGAGGGCTCGCAGATCCCGGGTATCCGCAAATGGCCGGACGCCTATCTGCCCCGAATCTATGAAAAGCCGCGGGTGGACCGCCTCGAATACGTGTCTCAGGCCGACGCCGAAGAGATGACCCGACGGCTGGCACGCGAGGAAGGTATCTTTGCCGGCATTTCTTCGGGAGGCTCGATGCATGTCGCGCTGCGCCTCGCTGCCGAACTCGAGAACGCGGTGATCGTGTCGATCGTCTGCGATCGAGGGGATCGCTATCTGTCGACGGGTGTCTTCCCCGCCTGAGCATTCCTCCTGGCACCGTGCATGGCGCTGGCTGTGCGTGGTGCTGTTTGCGCTGCCCCTTGGGCAGCCGCTTGTGGCCTCTGGTCTTGGCGCACTGTCACTCGCAATTGATCGAGTGGAACATCCTGCGTTCGCCGTGCGGGACCTGAAGATTCAGTTTCCGCCGGGCGGCAGCGCCTCGGTCGGCATGGGACGGCTGCGCATCGGCGAGCATCAGTGGCGAAACCTGCAGCTCGTTTGTGCGCGCGGAAGCCTTGACGCTGCGGTGTTGCGATGTGAGCAAGGGCGCTTGCGGGTGGCAGGTGCCGCGTCCCCCCTTCGGATCGACTTCAGGCTGGATTTGTCGGATCGTAGCGGTGAGCTGACCGTCCTTGCACGCGACGGCGCCCGCGTTCAAGTGCGCTTGCTCCCCAATGGCGCAGTCGAGGCCGACGTCAGACGATTCGATCTCGCGACCCTGAAAACCTGGCTGCCGGCGCTGGAGGCCTGGTCCGTGCTCGGCCGTTTCGACGGCAAGTTGAGCTGGCAGCCCGAACGCTCGGTGACGCTGTCTGGGCGGCTCGACGGAGCAGGTTTCGGTTCTTCGGATGGATTGCGCGCTGCCGAGCAGCTGGTTGTCGATGTGGGTGTAGAGGCGCTGTGGCGCGCAGGTGGCTGGGACTGGTCGGCTAGCTCGATGTGGCGTGAGGGTGCTGCCTACCTGCATCCCTTCTATATCGAAGCCGGTCCGCAACTCGTGGCCCGCGGGCGCTTGCAGGGTAACGGACTCGATATCGTCGAAGCGTCGATCCGGCTTGAAGGCGTCGAGCAGCTCGCGGCCTCGGCCACGGTCGATACCGCCAACGGGCTGGTCGAGCGTGCGGCGGTGGCGCTTGCGGGTGCCGACCTCGCGGTGGTCGGACCGCGTTGGCTAAGCCCGGTGCTGGCGCCGGCGGCTACCGAGCGGCTCCAGTTTGCAGGTCATGTGAGCGGTGCGCTGGAGTTTGCTCAGGGTCGCCTGCTTGCGCTCGATGCCGTGTTCGATCAAGCGGGCTTCAGCTTGCGCGGCGCGGACGGCGGGACCGGCGTCGCCTTCGGCCCCTTGAGTGGCCATGTGCCGTGGCGCGAGTCCGGGGCGACCCGGGCAGAACTGAGTGTGGGCGGCGGGCGCTGGCAGAAGCTTGCGCTCGGTGCGTTCGAGTTCGCAGCGGATATCGAGGGCGAGCGTGTGCAGGCGGAGCGGATCCGCATTCCCTTGCTCGATGGCGCAGTGGTGGTCGATGGCCTGGTGCTGAACAGAGGCGAGGGCGGGTGGCGGGGAAGCGCCAGTCTGGTGATCGAGCCGCTGTCGATGCGGCTGCTTACCGATGCGGTGGGGCTGCCGTCGATGTCCGGGGTGCTTTCGGCCTCGATGCCGGGGGTGCGGGTGTCACCGGGAGAGGTGGCGCTCGACGGGGCGCTGGTGATTTCGGTGTTTGACGGCTATCTGCAGGCGACCGGCCTGAGACTGCAGGAGCCCTTCGGGGTGGCCTCGCATCTGGTGGCGGACATCGAAGCGCGTCACATCGATCTCGCGCAGCTCACCGACACCTTCAGCTTCGGCAATATTTCCGGGTTCGTTGATGCCGATGTGCGCGGTCTTGAGTTGGCGCGCTGGCGTCCGGAGCGGTTTGATGCCCGCGTGGTCAGCAGCGCCGGCCGCTATCCACGCCGAATCAGCCAGCGTGCGGTGCAGAACATCAGCGCGCTGGGCGGGCCCGGCGCGGTGGCCGCGATCCAGCGCAGCCTGCTCGGGTTCTTCGATACTTTCGGTTATCGCGAGATCGGGTTCGGCTGTGCCCTGCGATCCGGTGTGTGCGTGATGAGCGGCATCGACGATGGAACGACCGAGGGCGGCTTTGTCATCGTCCGCGGCGGCGGAATCCCGGCGCTGGACGTCATCGGCTACAATCGACGCGTGGATTGGCGCGAATTGATCGAGCGGCTGCAGCGCGTCATCGCAGGTAATGTGGCGCCCGAAGTGCGCTGAACGCCTGCCTGCATTGCCGCGTCACTGAGGAGGTGACATGTCGCCAAGTTTGAGAAACGTACTGTTGGCCGGGCTGGTGCTCGCAGCCAGCGCATGCGTCACGATCAACATCTACTTTCCCGCGGCTGCGGCCGAGAAGGCTGCCGATCGCATCATTGAAGAGGTCTGGCAATTGCGCGAGGGAGCCAATGCCCCGGCGCAGCCGGCCGCGGAGGGGTCCAAGCCATGAAGTTCATCTCTTTTATCGGTGCATTCCTGCTGGCGCTGTCGCTGTCGGCTTCGGCCCAGGGCAATCTTGAGATTGATTCGCCTGCCATCGGCGCGCTTCAGCGCTCGATGCAGCAGCGCCACACGCAGCTCGCACCGCTTTATACGTCCGGCGCGGTGGGTCTGGCGGCAGACGGTACGGTTGCACTGCGTGACGCCTCGCTCGTACCACTGCCGCAACGTGGTCCGGTTGCAGCTCTGATCGCCGCTGAAAATGCGGATCGTGGCGCACTTTATCGAGAGATTGCGCGGGCCAACGGTCATCCGGAGTGGGAGGCGGATGTGCGCAAGACCTTCGCCCAGCGTTGGGCAGATCGTGCGCAGGCGGGCTGGTGGGTGCAAAAGGATGGGAGCTGGGTGAAAAAGTGATGCCTGTGCTCGTTTTCGATATCGAGACCATTCCCGATGTGGCCGGTATCCGTACGCTCAACGACTTGCCGGCGACCCTGTCGGACTATGAGGTCGCCGAGTTCGCCTTTCAGCAGCGGCGGGCGAGCAACGGAACGGATTTTCTGCAGCATCATCTGCAGCGCGTGGTCACGATATCCTGCGCCATGCGCGATGCGAACCATTTTCGGGTGTTCTCCTTGTCGGAGCCCGATTCCGGGGAAGGGCAGATCATCCAGCGCTTCTTCGACGGCATCGAGCGCTTCTCGCCGCAGATCGTGTCGTGGAATGGCGGCGGATTCGATCTTCCGGTGCTGCACTACCGGGGCATGGTGCACGGTGTCTCGGCGCCGCGCTATTGGGATCTGGGCGATGGCGACTACAACGACTCGCGCGATTTCAAGTGGAACAACTACATCAGTCGTTATCACACCCGACATCTCGACCTGATGGATGCCCTTGCGCTCTATCAGCCGCGCGCCAGTGCGCCGCTGGACGATCTGGCCAAGCTGATGGGCTATCCGGGCAAGCTTGGAATGGATGGTTCTGCGGTTTGGCAGGCGTGGCAGGAGGGGCGCATTGCGGAGATTCGTGATTACTGTGAAACCGACGTGGTCAATACCTACCTGGTGTATCTCCGGTTCCAGCGTTTGCGCGGGCATCTCGATGCCGTTGCATGGGCGAAGGAGGTGACCGTGGTGCGCGAAGCCCTGGGGCGGATCGCGGCCCCGCACTGGGAGGCCTTCCTGGCGGAATGGCCAGAGGCATGAGCCTCGAAGATCGTTTTCAAAATGGTTTGACATTGGCCGCAAAGTGCCTATAATTCGCCGCTCTTAGCAGGCGCGTAGCTCAGCTGGTTAGAGCACCACCTTGACATGGTGGGGGTCGTTGGTTCGAGTCCAATCGCGCCTACCAACACTTGGAGACGATTTGCCATGTTCCGAACTACTACCGTGGCCGGAAACTGAACAGGTCGGGTCCGCTTGTCTGCTTGAGGAAAAAGTGCGGTTCGACCGCACTTTTTTTTCGTCCACTTTTTGTGCAGTGCAGCTAAATACTTATCGATAGAGTTGTGTTCCAACAGCTCACCCCAGTCAGAGGCTACGAGATCATGCCGAACATCACGCTCCCCGATGGTTCCATCCGCCAATTTGACCAGCCGGTCACCGTGGGCGAGGTCGCTGCGTCGATCGGTACCGGCCTGGCCAAGGCAGCCTTGGCCGGGCGGGTCGGTGACCGCTTGGTGGATCTGTCGCATCGGATCGAGTCAGATACGGCGTTGGCGATCATCACCGACAAGAGTCCGGAAGGTCTTGAGGTCATCCGCCACTCGACTGCGCATCTGCTCGCACATGCCGCCAAAGAGCTGTTTCCCGATGCCCAGGTGACCATCGGGCCGGTCATCGACAACGGCTTCTACTACGATTTTTCGTACAAGCGTCCGTTTACGCCCGAGGATCTGCTGGCGATCGAGCAGCGCATGGCGGAAATCGTCAAGCGCGAGCTGCCGGTGTCGAGAGAGGTGTGGCCGCGTGACAAGGCGGTGGCCTTCTTTCAGGGCATCGGCGAGCATTACAAGGCCGAGATCATCGCTTCGATTCCGTCGGAAGAGGACGTGTCTCTGTATCGGCAGGGCGATTTCATCGATCTTTGCCGTGGGCCGCACGTGCCGTCCACCGGCAAGCTCAAGGTGTTCAAGCTCACCAAGCTGGCGGGTGCCTACTGGCGTGGCGACTCGAAGAACGAGATGCTGCAGCGGGTGTATGGCACGGCGTGGGCGAAGAAGGAAGAGCTGGACGCCTATCTGCACATGCTCGAAGAGGCCGAGAAGCGTGATCACCGCAAGCTCGGGCAGCAACTCGACTTTTTCCACTTCCAGGAGGAGGCGCCGGGTTCGGTGTTCTGGCACCCGAAGGGCTGGCGTCTGTTTCAGTCGCTGATCAACTACATGCGCGACCGCCAGGAGGCGGCCGGCTATGTCGAGGTCAATACGCCCGACGTAATGGATCGTGCGCTGTGGGAGACGTCCGGGCACTGGCAGAATTACCGCCAGAACATGTTCACCACCCAGACCGAGGACGATCGCGTCTTCGCGCTCAAGCCAATGAACTGCCCGGGCGCGGTGTCGATGTACGCGCAAGGGCTCAAGAGCTATCGTGACCTGCCGTTGCGGATGGCGGAATTCGGCAAGGTGCACCGCTATGAGCCCTCGGGCGCCCTGCATGGCCTGCTCCGTGTGCGTCACTTTACTCAGGATGATGCGCACATCTTCTGTACCGAAGAGCAGATGGAGCAGGAGTGCAAGGAGGTCGTTGCACTGATTATCGATATCTACAAGGATTTCGATTTTCATGACGTCCGGATCAAGCTCTCGACTCGTCCGGAGAACCGTATCGGCAGCGACGAAACATGGGACAAGCTCGAGGGCGCGCTGGCCTCGGCGCTGGACCACATGGGAATGAGTTATGAACTGTTCCCGGGTGAGGGCGCCTTCTACGGCCCGAAGCTCGAATTCGTGTTGCGCGACACCATCGGTCGAGACTGGCAGTGCGGCACCCTGCAGGTCGATATGAATCTGCCTGAGCGCTTCGATGTTTCCTACGTTGCCGAGGACAACTCGCGCAAGCGTCCGGTCATGCTTCATCGGGCCTTGTTCGGATCTCTGGAGCGTTTCACCGGCATTCTGATCGAGCATCATGCGGGTGCCTTGCCCTTGTGGCTTGCGCCGGTTCATGCGGTGGTGATGAATATCTCCGAAGGGCAGGCCGAGTACACGCTGGAAGTGGCGAAGAAGCTGAAGAAAGCCGGTTTCAGGGTCGAGACCGATTTGCGTAACGAAAAGATTAACTATAAAATCCGCGAACATAGCGTGCACAAGCTGCCTTACCAGCTCGTAGTCGGCGAAAAAGAAAAGTCCGCAGGGGTGGTTGCTGTGCGCGTCCGGGGTGGCCAGGATCTTGGTCAAATGTCCCTCGATTCGCTGATCGAGCGTTGGCTTCGCGAAATTGAAGCGAAAGCCGGCTCGGTTTGATATTGGTATTCGTGGAGAACTGAACCATCGCTCAAGATAAGAAGCAGCGCGTCAATGGGGAAATCAGCGCGCCTGAAGTACGCCTGGTTGGTGAAGATGGTGAGCCCCTGGGTATCGTTACCCTGAGGGAAGCCCTTGAAGCCGCTGAAGAAGCGGGCCTGGATCTGGTTGAAATTGCACCGATGGCACAGCCCCCGGTATGCCGGGTGATGGATCTGGGCAAGTTCAAGTACCAGGAACAGAAAAAAGCCCATGAAGCGCGGCAAAAGCAGAAGCAGGTCCAGGTCAAGGAAGTCAAGCTTCGCCCTGGTACTGACGAGAACGACTATCAGATCAAGCTGCGTAATCTGAAACGCTTCCTCGAAGAAGGCGACAAGTGCAAGGTGACCTTGCGCTTCCGCGGACGGGAAATGGCGCACCAGGAGTTCGGTTTGCGCCAGCTCGAACGGGTCAAAGCCGATCTTGAGGAGTTTGGTCAGGTCGAGCAGATGCCCAAGATGGAAGGGCGTCAGATGATCATGGTGATTGCGCCAAAGAAGAACCGCTGATCGGGCGGTTCGCAAGATTTGCGTTCCGGCTTGTCTGGAAAGCAGAACCGGTGCTTCGGAAATGAAGCGCCGGATAACAAGTGGTGTCGGGTGTCAAACGTACCTGTATCGGTACTACCCGGCGGCATTCATAAACTCGGAGTCTTAGCAATGCCCAAGATGAAGACCAAAAGCGGTGCCAAGAAGCGATTCAAGGTTCGCGCCAGTGGTGGGATCAAGCGGTCCCAGGCGTTCAAGCGCCACATCCTTACCAAGAAAACCACCAAGAGCAAGCGCCAGCTGCGCGGTATGACGGCGGTTCACGCCGCCGACGAGAAGCTGATTCGCGCCATGCTGCCTTACGCTTGATAGGAGACCGCTATGCCCAGAGTTAAACGTGGTGTAACAGCCCGCGCGCGTCACAAGAAGGTTCTCGTACAGGCCAAGGGTTACCGCGGCCGTCGTAAAAACGTCTATCGCATCGCCAAACAGGCGGTGATGAAGGCCGGTCAGTACGCTTACCGCGACCGTCGTCAGAAGAAACGTCAGTTCCGTGCCCTGTGGATCGTCCGTATCAACGCCGCGGCGCGTGAAGTCGGGCTGACCTACAGCACCTTCATGAATGGCCTGAAGAAGGCAGCGGTCGAAGTGGACCGCAAGGTGCTGGCCGATCTGGCCGTATTCGACAAACCGGCGTTTGCTGCGCTCGCCGCGCAAGCCCGGGCCCAAATCGCTGCGTAATTCGACGCAGCCCGAAAAAAGGAGGCCTTGCCTCCTTTTTTTTTCTGAATTTCCCGGGATGGCAGGGACATGGATTACCTCGAACAACTGGTTCAACAGGCGGAAGCGGCATTCGCTGCAGCAGCCGACAGCGCCCAGCTCGAGCAGGCAAAGTCGCTTTATCTGGGCAAGAGCGGCTCGCTTACCGAGCAGCTGAAGTCGCTTGGCAAGCTCGCACCGGAACAGCGGCGGGAGGCGGGCGCCGCGATCAACCGCGCCAAGGAGGCGGTCGAGGCTGCGCTTGACGCGCGCCGCCAGGCCTTGCGCGAAGCAGCGCTGCTGGCCCAGCTGGCGTCCGAGGCGCTCGATGTCACGCTGCCCGGTCGCGGTGTGTCGGCAGGTGGTCTGCATCCGGTCAGCCGTACCCTCGAGCGCATCGAAAGCCTGTTTCGCTCGATTGGTTTCGTCGTCGCCGACGGTCCGGAAATCGAGACCGACTGGCACAACTTCACCGCGCTCAACACGCCCGAGAATCATCCCGCGCGTTCGATGCACGACACCTTCTATCTCGAAGGTCACAGCGACGTTCTGCTGCGCACCCATACCAGTCCGGTACAGATCCGCGCGATGATCGCGCACGTCGAGCGCCATAAGGCGCTTGCCATCATGCCCGATATCCGGGTGATCGCCCCGGGCCGGGTGTACCGCGTCGATTCGGATGCGACCCATTCGCCGATGTTCCATCAGGTCGAGGGTCTGTGGGTCGGCGAGAACGTGAGTTTCGCCGACCTGAAGGGCGTGATTGCGGACTTTCTGCGCAAGTTCTTCGAAACCGAAGACCTGCAGGTGCGCTTCCGTCCGTCCTTCTTCCCCTTCACCGAACCTTCGGCCGAGATCGATGTGGCTTTCATGAGCGGTGCGCTCGAGGGACGCTGGCTGGAGATCGCCGGGTGCGGGATGGTGCATCCCAACGTGTTGCGCTTCGGCGGTATCGATCCAGAGCGCTACACCGGCTTTGCATTCGGGATGGGGCCGGACCGGCTGACCATGCTGCGCTACGGCGTCAACGATCTGCGCCTCTTCTTCGAGGGCGATCTGCGTTTCTTGAGCCAATTCAGGTAAGCGAATCATGCAATTTTCCGAAAAATGGCTGCGGACCTTCGTCAACCCGCCGCTTGACAGTGCCGAGCTCGGCCATCTGATGACCATGGCCGGTCTTGAGGTGGAAGAGGCCGAACCGGTGGCGCCCGCTTTCTCGGGCATCGTCGTGGCGCTCATCGTAGAGGCCGAGAAGCACCCGAATGCCGACAAGCTCAAGCTGTGCAAGGTTGATGCGGGCACCGGTGAGCTGCTGCAGATCGTCTGCGGTGCGCCGAATGCGGCAGTCGGGATGAAGGTGCCGTGTGCCAAAGTCGGCGCCGTGCTGCCCGGCGAATTCGCGATAAAGGCGGCGAAGCTGCGTGGCGTGGAGTCATTTGGCATGCTGTGCTCGGAGCGTGAGCTCGGTCTGTCCGAGGACCACGGCGGCTTGTATGCCCTGCCCGAAGACGCGCCGATTGGTGTCGATATCCGCGACTATCTCGCGCTTGACGACACCTTGTTCACGATCAAGCTCACCCCGAACCGCGCGGATTGCCTCAGCCTGTCCGGCGTGGCCCGTGAAGTGGCTGCGCTCACCGGTGTGGCACTGGCGCAGTCGCCTATCGCGCCAGTCGTGGCTACGATAGACGATCGCCGCCCCATCGTGCTTGATGCGCCCCTGGCTTGCCCGCGCTATTGCGGCCGGGTGCTGCGCGGCGTCGACGCCCGTGCGCCCTCACCGGAGTGGATGAAGCAGCGCCTGCAACGCAGCGGCATTCGTGCGATCAGTGCGCTGGTCGACATCACCAACTACGTCATGCTCGAACTCGGTCAGCCGCTCCATGCGTTTGACAACACCCGCCTCGAAGGGGCGATTCACGTTCGTATGCCGCTCGTTGGTGAGCAGGTGCTGCTGCTGAACGAGCAGACCGTCACCCCCGCGGCGGACACCTTACTGATTGCCGATGAAGCACGCGCTTTGGCGCTTGCCGGCATCATGGGGGGAGAAGACAGTGGAATCACGCTCGCCACCAGCGAGGTTTTCCTTGAAAGCGCCTTCTTTGCCCCCGATGCGATCGCAGGTCGTGCCCGCGCCCACGGATTCGGGTCGGATGCCTCACATCGCTTCGAGCGCGGGGTCGACTTCGATCTCGCCCGTCCGGCGATCGAGCGCGCCACCGCGCTGATCCTCGAGATCTGTGGCGGCGCTGCCGGCCCGGTCGAGGAGGCGGTCTCGGTGTCCGATCTGCCGCAACGCAAAGCGGTGAGCCTGCGCCCGGCGCGCGCTCGACGTGTGCTCGGCGTCGATCTGGACGACCTCACCATGCAGTCGCTGCTCGAGCGTGTTCATCTTGATGTGCGCAAGGATGGCGACCGTCTGCTGGTTACGCCGCCGTCCTTCCGGTTCGACATCGAGATCGAAGAGGATCTGATCGAGGAGCTTGCCCGCCTGCATGGCTATGACAACATTCCGGCGGTCGCGCCGCAGGGCACTCTGGTCATGCTCGAGCGCAGCGAGTCAGGGCGTACGCCCTGGGATATGCGTCACCTCCTTGCGGGCCGTGGCTTTCAGGAAGTGGTCAACTTTGCTTTCGTCGAAGAGGCTTGGGAGCGCGACTTCTGCGCCAACGAGGATCCGATCCGTCTTGCCAATCCGATCGCCAGCCAGATGAGTGTGATGCGCTCGAGTCTCATCCCGGGTCTGGCCGCCAATTTGGCAACCAACCGCAAGCGTCAGCAAAATCGGGTTCGGGTGTTCGAGCTCGGGCGCTGTTTCGAGCGCAAAGCCGACGGTCAGCCCGTTGCCGGTTTCCATCAGCTGATGCGCCTGGCTGTGCTGGCGGCGGGACCGGTGCTGCCGGAGCAGTGGGGCACGGATGCGCGGGCGGTCGATTTTTACGACGTGAAGGCAGATCTTGAAGCGCTGTTTGCACCACGCGAATTGAGTTTCGAACGTCTGTCCGATCCGGCGCTTCACCCCGGCCGGGCGGCAACGGTGCTGCTCGATGGCCGACGCGTAGGGGTGCTGGGCGAGCTCCATCCGGTCTGGGTTCAAGCTTACGATCTGGGGCCGGCCCCGGTGGTGTTCGAAGTTGAACTCGACGCCGCCCTGCTTGCAGTGTTGCCGGTCAGCGGCGAGATCTCGAAAATGCCTGCGGTTGCCCGTGATCTTGCCCTGCTGGTGTCCCATGAGGTAAGTGCCGCGCGGGTGCGAAGCGTTTTGCTCGAGGCCGCGCCAGCCCTTGTGAGCGAGATCAGCCTGTTCGACATGTACCATGGCAAGGGCATCGATCCTGACAAGAAGAGCCTTGCTTTCAGGGTGTTGATGCAAGATACTCAACGCACCCTTGAAGATGCAGAGGTGGATGCGGCGATGTCGGCGCTGGTCCGCCATGCCGAACTCACCCTGGGTGCGCGGCTGCGTGGAGCAGGAGAATGAACGTGACCTTGACGAAAGCTGAGCTGGCGGACCTGCTGTTCGAGCAGGTCGGGCTCAACAAGCGCGAAGCCAAGGACATGGTGGAAGGCTTTTTCGAAGAAATCCGGACCGCACTGGAGCGTGGCGACAGTGTCAAGTTGTCGGGTTTCGGCAACTTTCAGTTGCGTGACAAGCCCCAGCGTCCGGGACGCAATCCCAAGACGGGCGAGGAGATTCCAATCACGGCCCGCAGGGTAGTGACCTTCCATGCCAGTCAGAAGCTGAAGGCTGCGGTGGAGGAACTCAGCGATGCAAGCAAGCAACCCTGAATCGAGTTTGGCAACGCTGCCGCCGATTCCTGCGAAGCGTTACTTCACGATTGGTGAGGTAAGCGAGTTGTGTGGGGTGAAGGCGCACGTGCTGCGCTACTGGGAACAGGAGTTCACCCAGCTCAAACCGGTCAAGCGCAGTGGTAATCGTCGCTACTATCAGCATCATGAAGTACTGCTGATCCGGCGGATCCGCCATCTGCTCTACGACGAGGGCTTTACCATTTCAGGTGCGCGCAATCGGCTGGGTGAGACAGCAATTCATCAGCGCGAGGAGGCTGAGGCCGATGATCGGTACAAATCGCTCATCCGGGATGTGCGGGCCGATATCGAGGCCACCCTGGCCGCGCTGCGAGCCTGATTTTTCGCTGGCAAATGAATTTCATCCTGCTATAATGCGCGCTTGTGTCGGGGCGTAGCGCAGCCTGGTAGCGCACTTGCATGGGGTGCAAGGGGTCGTGAGTTCGAATCCCACCGCCCCGACCAAAAATTTGACAGAACCGGCTTCGGCCGGTTTTTGTTTTTGAGCGTCGGGATGGCATGTTTGTCGTCGTGCTAACATCGGGCGAGCCTTTCGAGTGAACGGTTTCAATTCCGAACGGATTCAAAATGCGTATTCTGGTCAGTAACGACGACGGCTATTTTGCTCCCGGGATCGCGGCGCTGGTGCAGGCGCTGGCAGAGATCGGTGAGGTCACCGTGGTCGCACCCGAACGTGATCGTAGCGGTGCGAGCAACTCGCTGACGCTTGATCGGCCTCTTTCCCTGCGGCGTGCAGCCAACGGTTTTCATTTCGTCAATGGTACGCCGACCGATTGTGTGCATCTCGCCGTGACCGGCATGCTCGATCATCTTCCCGACATTGTGGTCTCGGGTGTGAACCATGGTGCAAACATGGGTGACGACACGATCTATTCCGGTACGGTGGCCGCCGCGACAGAAGGTTTCTTGCTGGGAGTGCCGTCGATTGCAGTGTCCCTGGTGAGCAAAGGTGCTGCCGACTTTTCCGCAGCGGCCCGGGTGGCTCGTGATCTGGTCGAGCGCTTCATGCGCCAGCCTTTTCGTCAGCCGGTGTTGCTCAATGTGAATGTTCCGGACTTGCCTTATGATGAGTTCAAGGGGATCCGGGTGACGCGTCTGGGCAAGCGCCACAAGGCCGAGCCGGCGATCAGGAGCGTGACCCCGCGTAACGAAACCGTGTATTGGGTTGGTGCGGCCGGCGGTGCAGCCGATGCCGGCGAAGGCACGGATTTTCATGCGGTCGCGAACGGCCTGGTGTCGATTACGCCCCTGCAGATAGACCTGACCCACACCGGTCAGATCGGCGCGGTGTCGGACTGGCTGGCGCAATGAATCAAAGGGTGCCCGATGCGGCCCGTGCCCGCGTCCGGATGGTCGATCGTCTGCGCGCACAGGGTATCCGCGACGAAAAAGTGCTGGCAGCAATGGCTCAGGTGCCGCGCCATCAGTTTGTCGAAGAGGGGCTGGCCTACAGCGCCTATGATGACACTGCCTTGCCCATCGGTTTTCAGCAGACCATCTCGCAGCCTTTTGTCGTCGCGCGGATGATCGAGCTTTTGCGCGCAGGAAGGGAACTTGGACGCACGCTGGAGATCGGAGCGGGGTGTGGCTATCAGGCAGCAGTATTGTCCAAGGTGGCGACTGAGGTTTATGCGGTGGAGCGGATCCGTCCGCTACTGGATCGGGCGCGGAACAACTTGCGCCCGCTCAGATTGCCGAATGTAAGACTGAAACATGCTGATGGAAGCATCGGGTTACCCGAGGCGGCACCGTTCGATACCATCATTGTTGCCGCCGCCGCCGTCGGTGTGCCCCAAGCGCTGAAAGACCAACTCGTGCCCGGAGGGCGTCTGATGATCCCCGTCGGCACGAATGACCAACGCCTGCTGCTGATCGAGCGGCAGGGTAACGTATTCAAGGATAGTTGGTTCGAGGCCGTGCGCTTCGTGCCACTGCTAACTGGTACAGAATGAACAAGGATATCTTTCGCCAGCGCCTCGCGCTACTCGGTCTCGCTTCTCTACTGGTACTCACGGCCGGATGTGCCAGCCGTGTTTCAGCGCCAGTCCGCGACAATGGGCCCCTTCCGGGAGCCGAGGCTCCGGTCGAGCGCAAGTCCACGCACACTGTTCGTCCGGGTGAAACCCTGCGCGCATTGTCTCGCCAGTATGGGGTGAGTGTCTCCGACCTGGTGGCCTGGAACAACCTCGCGAATCCCGACCAGATCAGCGTGGGGCAGGAACTGCGTGTTGGTCCGGACGACACCGGTGTGGTGCAGGTCATTCCGATTACCTCCGAGCCGGTGATTACGCCCGTGATGCCGCGGGCACCTGCGGTGGCTGGTGTCGAGATCAAGCAGGAGCCAAAGGGTGGGAAGTTGCCCTATTCGGACGAAGCGTGGGCAAAACTGCAGCGTCCCGGTGATGGGGCGATCGTCGAGGCAAAACCCCCGGTGGTGCCCGAGGCCCCGCGGCTGCCTGGCCCCGATGGTGAGTGGTTGTGGCCGGTGAAAGGGAAAATCGTGCTCGGATTTGACGAGCCGATAGCGGGCGACGCGAAATTACGGAACAAGGGTATTGACATCGCCGGAACGCCTGGAACCCCGGTTCTTGCCTCTGCCGGTGGCAAAGTAGTCTATTCGGGAAGCGGCTTGCGCGGGCTCGGAAAACTGGTCATCATCAAACACGATGCCAATTACCTGACTGCCTATGCGCACAATCAGCAGCTGCTGGTGAAGGAGGCGGAGACAGTCACCAAGGGGCAGAAAATTGCCGAACTCGGCAGTACGGACGCCGATCGGCCCAAGTTGCACTTCGAGATTCGCAAGCAGGGGCAGCCGGTTGATCCGCTGAAATATCTGCCTGCACACTGACGAGGATGCCTATGGAAGAGCCGGCGATCCCTGACGATGTCGATAGTCATGACCCGGATCTTCCCCTTGAGGTGGAGGTCTTTTCGGATCGGCAAGCGCCGATTCCGGAGAATGAGTTTCTCAGCGACGTCACCCAGATTTACCTGAACGAGATCGGCGCCAATCCGCTGCTGACCGCTGAAGAAGAGGGCCGGCTTGCCCGCCTGGTGCGGCAGGGAGATTTCGCCGCGCGGCAGACCATGATCGAGCGCAATCTGCGACTCGTCGTGAACATCGCCAAGCATTACCTCAACCGCGGCATTGCCTTGCTCGATCTGGTCGAGGAAGGCAATCTGGGTTTGATCCATGCGCTGGAAAAGTTTGATCCGGAGCGAGGGTTTCGCTTTTCCACCTATGCCACGTGGTGGATCCGGCAGAACATCGAACGCGCGATCATGAACCAGTCGCGCACCATCCGCCTGCCGGTGCATGTGGTGAAGGAGCTCAATCAGGTGCTGCGCGCCCAGCGCAGTATCGAAGCCGGCGCAAACGGCGAATCCACGCTGGAGGACATCGCGCTGCGGCTGGACAAACCGGTGGAAACGGTCCGTGCCATTCTTGCGCTCAGTGAGCACACGGCCTCACTGGATGCTCCCCTCGACATCGACCCGAGCCTGTCCATCGGCGAATCCCTTGCGGACGATCACGCCGAGTCTCCCGACGAGCTCATACACAACACCGAGATCGAAACCCTGCTGCGTGCTTGGATCGACATGCTCAACGATAAGCAGCGGCTGGTGATCCGGCATCGCTACGGACTCGACGAATGCGAGATGCTCACCCTCGAAGAGCTTGCGATGCAGCTGGATCTGACCCGCGAGCGGGTGCGTCAGATTCAGCTTGAGGCGCTCGGTCAGCTTCGGCGTACGCTCAAGCGGCGCGGTATCCCCAAGGATGCGTTGTTCTGAATCCTGAGGGTGCTCACTGTGCTGACGGAGCGGTCTGAGCGATTCTGCGCTCACGCAAGGCTTGTGCGAGCTCGAACACCGACATCGCATAAAAACTGCTGCGGTTGTAGCGCGTGATCACGTAAAAATTGCGATAGCCCAGCCAGTACTCGGTATCGATGCCGGGTGTTTCAAGATCAACCAGGGTGGCCGGCGCCATGACCGGCTGAAGATCCCGCGCCTGAATGCCCGCGGCCATGATGGTTTCTGGGCTCAGAGCAGGCTCTATGCCAGCGGCGATGAGCGGGCCGGGCACGGTATTGGGCCCGAGGTCCGCGCGTGTCGCGATGGGCGCTCCGGGCTGCCAGCCGTGCACCTTCAGATAGTTTGCGACACTGCCGATAGCGTCGACGGGCGAGCTTTCGAAGTCGATCACACCGTTACCGTCGAAATCCACCGCGTAGTTGCGCATGCTGCTGGGCAGGAACTGCGGGTAGCCGAGGGCGCCCGCGTAGGAGCCGTAATAGCTGCCTACCTCGCGCCCCTGTTCGCGAGCGAGCAGAAACAGATTTTCCAGTTCGCGGCGGAAGAGCTCTGCCCGCGGCGGGTAGTCGAAAGCCAGCGTGGTCAGCGCCGACAAGGTCTCGAAATTGCCGGTGTGGCGACCATACACGGTCTCGACGCCGATGATCGCGACGATGATTTCAGCGGGCACACCGAATCGCTCCTCGGCCATTAGCAGGAGGGGTTCGTATTCTGCCCAGAAATCAAGGCCACCCTCGATGCGGGCGCGGTCGAGAAAGCGGGCACGGTAGCCTTGCCACGAGCGAACCCCCGGTTTGCCCGATGGGCGGATCAGTGAAATCACCCGGGGTTCGTGACGGGCACGACCGAACTCGTCGCTGAGGCGTGCGCGATCGAGGCCATGGCGTTCCGACAGCTCGTCGATGAAGGTGCGTACGTCTTCCCGTTCGGCGTAGTTGGCGCCCGCAGTGCTGCTGAAGCAGAGCGACAGGGCGACTGCAAGCGTGCTGGCGAGGCGGGAGGCGTACATGTGCGTGGAGCGGAGGGTCATGTCAGTTTCAGGGTCCGGATACGTTTGTTCAGTTCGCGAATGGCTGCCGGGTCCGCCGGTGGACGGTAACGCAGTTGGGCATAGCAGGTCACGATTTCGTTCAGCGCTTCGGCCTGGACGGGCAGGGCTGCTGCGATCCTTCTGCCAAAATCGAGCGGGCCTTCGGCCGGACGTCGACCCAGTCCGCGAGCGTCGAGTTTGGCAGAAAAGGCTGCCCAGGCGCGATCGAGCGGGTCAGTGTTGCGTCGGTTTCGGAGTGCCCAGGCAAAGAGTGCCGCCATCAGCAGGGCTGCGCCGAGGCTGAGCAGGCCCAGGAGCGCCGACCAGTGCACATCTCCGAGTCCGAGTCGTGACAGCAGTTCGCGCTGGCGCTCTGGATTGTAGCCAAGAACCCATTGATTCCAGCTGTTCGATACGGCTTCCCAGTGGTGCCGAATTTCGCGCAGCCAGGAAAACTGGGGACGCATGAACAAGGGCAGGGCTTCGCCGACCGGCAATGAACCGGCAAGACCGGACTCGATGCGGCCCGGCGCGGCCAGTGCGGTCGGGTCCACCCTGATCCAGCCCCGTTGTGGAAGCCACACTTCCGCCCATGCGTGTGCGTCGGACTGGCGGACCACCAGGCTGCCATCGACCGGATTGATCTCGCCCCCCTGATAGCCGGTGACGACTCTCGCCGGTACGCCGGCAGCACGCATGAGAAACACGAAGGCCGATGAGAAGTGCTCACAAAAGCCCCGTCGGCTATCGAACAGGAAGCCATCCACACTATCGCTGCCGGTCAGCGGCGGGCGCAGGGTGTAGGTGAGTTCGGCCGCGATCAGGTGGGCCAGCACGCGGTCTAGCGTGGCCGCAGCGGAGGGACCGTCTGCGGCGAGCTCCTGCGCCAGTGCACGGCTACGGGGGTTCCCGCTGGTGGGCAAGCGCAATGCGGCGTTGAGCACGCGCTGGGGTTCATCGATCCCGATCGTGGTATTCGGGTAGGCGGCGAGGTCGAAACGGGTTCGGCTGCGAACAGGCGCTTGGCTCAGCGCCTGGAAATCGCTGCTGAACCGCGCGCCGGGAAGTGGTCCGGCAGGGTAGTCGAGTGCGAGCAACCAGCGCTGATTGTGAGGCTCGAGCGTGAGCCGATATTCCAGCTTCTGCCCGGTGGGAACATAGGCCGGGGTATCGCCGAGCGTATGGATGCGCTGCCGCCAGGTGCTGCCGTCAAAGTCGGTCAGTACCGGGCCGCGCCAGTAACGGAGCGCCGGTGGCGGTGGGGTGGTGGTGAATTCGGCCCTGAATGCGATCGCCTCCGACAGGCTGAGCTCGCTGATCGAGCCCGGCTTCATGCTGTCGGACAGGCCGCTCATGCCGCTGTGGGCATCGGCTGGCAGGCCCCAGAGCGGACCCTGCACCCGCGGGAACAGGACGAACAGCACCAGCATGAAGGGTAGGCCCTGGCCCAGTAACAGCGCGCTGGTTCGGATCCGCTCACGGGTGCCCGCATCAGGATCGGACAGGGCGAGTAGGCTGCCGATGGAGAGCAGACAGGCAGCCAGGGCGAGCGCGGCGACTGGCAAGGTCTGATTTTCGAAGAACAATCCGAGCTGGAGAAAGAAGCAGAGCAGGACTGCAGCGCGGATGTCCCGCATGCTACGGGTCTCGAGCAGTTTGAGTCCGAGCAGGATCGCCAGCAAGGCGATGCCGGGATCCTTGCCGAAGAAGTGCCCATAGGCAAGCCGGACGCCGACGCCGGCCCCGGCTGCCAGCAACAGGATCAGGTAGCGGTTCGTGCTGCCCTGGCCGCGCCACAGGGAGGTTCCTCGCCACAGGAGCAAGAGGGTGCACAGCATCGACACCCAGGCCGGCAGGGTGACAAAGTGCGGAACAAGGGTCAGTGTTGCCGCGCCCAGGAGCCAGGCACCCTGATCGCGACGTAGCGCGGCGGAGTCCGCATGCTGGAGCGCCTTGCGTCTAGCTTGCCTGAACATGTCGCGTCCCCGGGGTGGCATGCCCGTACAGGGCCAGTGCGCGCAGACATTGACGCAGATGCTGCGGCCCGGTGGCAAGGGGAAAATACAGCGTCGGAAGCTTCAGTGCGTAGCGATGGCCGCTGCGTTCGGCAATCAGTAACCAGGCGGTGAGTCGGGACAGTCGCGCCTCATCGTCAAGACTGTCCGGCAAAGCGAACCAGTCGAGTTCCAGATCGCCTCCCTCGAGTGCCGAGAATTGCTTGCTCATCAAGGGGCCGCCGCGGGCAAACACTTTCCAGGCCAGATGACGTGGCGAATCGGACGGCTGATAGCTTCGAAATCCTGCAAAGTCGTCGTCGCCCTGGCGCATGCTGCGCTGTCCGAGTGCATCGCCGGCCCCTTGGGTGGGCAAGGCCGGCGGGTCGAGCTCGGGTGCCGGGTACACCAGGTTGTCGATGTCAGGGATCAATACACTCCAGGCGCGGATCAGCCCGAGCGGCCAGGTCGTTTCGATCACCGTGCGGCCCAGGGGCAGCAGGCCACGTGTCCGGGTCGGTAGCGCCAGGCTGATCTCGGCGTTGGTGCCCGGAGGCAGCTCGAAGCTGGTGCTCTCGCCACGGGCACGCAGGCGTAGCGCCGGGCGACGTGCCGCACGCGGATTGTCGATCAGGAGCCGGAATACGGCGCTGTCTCCGCAAAAGGCCGGCTCGACCCTGCCGCTCCGGATCGACAGATGCAGCAGGTTGCGAAAGGCGTGAATGATGCTTGCCGTGGCGACACCACCCAGCAGAAAGGTCAGTGCATATCCCAGGCTCAGGTTGTAGTTGATCGATGCGATTAGCATGACCAGCAGTGCGACGCCGAACGCATAGCCAGCGGCAGTCGGCAATACATAGATCCGTCGCTGGCCCAGCACGATCGGCGCCGGCTCCGGAGCGCCGAGCCGGAACAGCCAGCGGTCTATCAGTCGGCTTGCACCGGCTGACAGGGTATTGCCGACACCCATCAGCTCACCGGGACGGATTGCAGCAGCCGCTCCAGCGTGGCGGCGGCGGGCGGGCGGCCGTCTCCTGCAAGGTGGAGGCGGTGTCCGGCAACGTGCGGGAACATCTTCTGCACATCCTCCGGCAGTACGTGGTCACGCCCTTCTGTCAGTGCCCAGGCGCGTGCCGCGGCGAGCAGGCCGAGCCCCGCCCGCGGGCTGAGGCCCCCCGAGAACTCGGCACTTTGACGGGTTGCGGCAAGCAGGCTCTGAACGTAGTCGATCAGGCGATCGGCCACCAGCAGGCCGTGAGCCGCACGCTGCAGTTCGACCAGATCGGCCGGTGAGATCACCGGTTTCTGGCGTTCGAGCAGTTCCCGTCTATCCTCGCCCATCAACAATGCGCGTTCGGCTGCACGGTCGGGATAACCCAGCCGGATCCGTATCAGGAAGCGGTCGAGCTGGCTTTCCGGAAGGGGGAAGGTGCCGATCTGATTCGAAGGGTTCTGGGTCGCAATGACGAAGAACGGTTCGGGCAGGGGCAGGGTCGTGCCGTCTGCCGTGATCTGGCGTTCCTCCATGGCCTCGAGCAATGCGCTCTGGGTTTTCGGGGTGGCGCGGTTGATCTCGTCGGCGAGTATCAGCTGGGCGAAGACGGGGCCCGGATGAAAGCGGAAGCTGGCGGTTTCGCGATCGAAGATCGATACCCCGAGGATGTCTGCGGGTAACAGATCGCTGGTGAACTGGATGCGCTGGAACTGAAGCCCGACCAGACGGGCGAGGACGTGGGCGAGTGTGGTCTTGCCCACGCCAGGCACATCCTCGATCAACAGATGGCCGCGCGCAATCAGGCAAGCCAGCGAAAGCTGCAGTTCGTGTTCCTTGCCGAGGATGATCTGACTGGCGGCTTCGAGCAGCCGGTTTGCATGGCGCTGGTGCATGAGTGTGCGTACTGTGAAATTGGCCGGGAAGCGGTGATAATAGACGACAAATATAGCGAGCCCGCACCATGGGCCATTACCGTAGCCCATTTGAAATGGGTGGTCAGGGAAAGTTCGCCCTATCTGGGAGAGGAGGAGTATGACGACAACGGCGTTCATCACGCACCGCGACTGCTGGTTGCACGATATGGGAGCTCACCATCCGGAGTGTCCTGACCGGCTGGCTGCAATCAATGACCGCCTTATCGCGGCGGGGCTTGATCTTTACCTGTCTTTTTTCGATGCACCGCTGGCGACGGCCGAGCAGGTCACCCGGGTTCATACCTCGGCCTATTTCGCGGAGTTGATGGCTAGTGTTCCTGAGCACGGCATCCGCCACCTGGACCCCGATACCGCAATGAGCCCGAACACGATGAAGGCCGCGCTGCGTTCGGCCGGCGCGGGGGTGCTTGCGACTGATCTGGTGCTCAAGGGCGAGGTCGAGAATGCCTTTTGTGCCGTCCGCCCGCCCGGTCACCACGCCGAGCGCGGGAAGGCGATGGGGTTCTGCTTTCTGAACAATGTAGCGATTGCCGCCCGTCACGCGACCGATGTGCATGGTCTCGAACGCGTGGCCATTGTCGATTTCGATGTGCATCACGGCAATGGAACCGAGGACGCCTTCCGTGACGATCCACGCGTCATGATGGCAAGTATCTTCCAGCACCCGTTCTATCCATACAGTGGCACCGACAACCCGCCTGCGCACATGTGCAATGTGCCGGTACCGGCATGTACCCGCGGAGATGCATTCCGTCAGGTTGTCACCGACATCTGGCTGCCCGCGCTACGCAATCACAATCCGCAGGCGATCTTCATTTCCGCCGGTTTCGATGCGCACTACGAGGATGACATGGGGTCCCTCGGGCTGGTGGAGTCCGACTACATCTGGGTGACGCAGCAGATCAAGGCGCTGGCCGAAGAGTGCGGTCACAAGCGCATCATCTCGGTGCTCGAAGGTGGATACTCGCTCAGTTCGCTGGCGCGTTCGGTCGTCTCCCATATCAAGGCGCTTGCCGATCTCTGAGCAGTACGAGTTCGCTCCGAATCCGTCACGCTCGGCTCTGGTGCTCTGTTTCGCTGGCTTGTGTCTCAGCGCGAAACAGAGCACTAGCCGCGCAGCGGCGATCGGTTAGAATCGGGGTTTTACCGTTTTGGTCATTGCAATGATTACCGGATCGATTGTCGCCATCGTCACGCCGATGCATGAGGATGGCAGCCTGGATTTTCCCCGTTTGCGCAGTCTGATCGACTGGCATGTTGCCGAAGGCACTGACGGGATCGTCATCGTTGGCACGACCGGCGAGTCGCCCACGGTCAATGTCGACGAGCACTGCGAACTGATCCGTGTCAGCGTCGAGCATGCTGCAGGCCGCATTCCGGTCATCGCGGGCACGGGTGCCAATTCCACCGCCGAAGCGGTGGAATTGGCACGTTTCGCCCAGGCTGCGGGAGCGGTGGCTCACCTCTCGGTCGTGCCCTACTACAACCGACCGACACAGGAAGGTTTGTATCGCCACTTCAGCACGATCGCCGAGGCGGTTGAACTGCCGTTGATCCTGTACAACGTGCCCGGCCGCACCGTGGCGGATCTGGCCAACGATACCGCGCTGCGTCTCGCCGACATCCCTAACATCATCGGGCTCAAGGATGCGACCGGCAGTATCGATCGTGCCTGCGACCTGATCGAACGTGCACCGAAAGGTTTTGCGCTCTACAGTGGTGACGACATGACGGTGGCGGCTTTCGTGTTGCTCGGCGGGCACGGAACCATCTCGGTTACCGCAAACGTCGCACCGCGGGCGATGCACGAAATGTGTGCTGCCGCGCTGGCAGGCGATGCGCGCAAGACGCGCGAGATCAATGCGCGTCTGGTGGGTCTGCATCGGCACCTGTTCTGCGAGGCTAATCCGATTCCGGTCAAGTGGGCCGTCGCTCGCATGGGGCTGATTGGTGACGGAATCCGTCTGCCGCTCACGCCGCTGGCCGAGAGCTGCCATGATCGTGTTAGCCAGGCCATGCGTCAGGCCGGCGTCAATTTCTGATCCGTATTTTCCATCCCAGGAACCTCATGAATCGCTCCATGCGCACATCCGTTTCCCTGCTTGCGCTCTCGCTGATGCTGGCAGGTTGTTCCAGTTCTTTGCTCGAATCCAAGCGTATCGACTACAAGAGTGGGGCACGTCAGATTGCGCCGCTCGAGATTCCGCCCGACCTCACCGCGCCAACGCGCGACGACCGCTTCGCGGTGCCCGATGTGGCACCGCGCGGCGTGGCCACCTACTCGGCCTACAATGCGGATCGCGCCGGGCAGCCTGCGGTGAGCGGTGCTGGTGAAGTGATGCCAACGCCCGAAAGCATGCGTATCGAGCGTGCGGGTAGCCAGCGTTGGCTGGTGGTGCCGGGCACGGCCGACCAGCTGTGGCCGCAGGTCAAGGACTTCTGGCTTGAGCTGGGTTTCATCCTGAATATCGACAGCCCCGAGATCGGTGTGCTCGAAACCGACTGGGCCGAAGATCGCGCCAAGATCCCGCAGGATTTTATTCGTTCGACCTTGGGCAAGGTACTCGATGGCATCTTCTCCACCCCGGAGCGGGACAAGTTTCGTACCCGTCTCGAGGTGGGCAAGGAGAGTGGAACGGTCGAAATCTACATCAGCCACCGCGGCATGATGGAGATCTATCCGACCGAAGCCAAGGATTCGACCATCTGGCAGCCGCGTCCCGCCGATCCGGAACTCGAGGCCGAGATGCTGCGCCGCTTGATGATCAGCCTTGGCGCTGACGAAGCACGTGCGCAGGCCGCGCTGTCAACGGCGCCGGCGGCAGAACGGGCCAGGGTCGCAGCCACGGTTGATGGCGAAGTGAAGCTGCAGCTCGATGAGCCGTTTGATCGGGCGTGGCGTCGGGTCGGACTGGCGCTTGATCGTATCGGCTTTACCGTAGAAGACCGGGATCGTGCGCAAGGCCTCTATTTCGTGCGCTATGTCGATCCGGATGTCGATAACCGCAGTAAGCAAGGCGGTGACGGTTTTCTTTCGAAGCTTGCCTTCTGGCGCAGTAGCGACAAAGTGGCGGTCAGCGGCGGTGAATACAGACTGAGCGTCCAGGGACAAGGTGACGCATCGGCAGTGACTGTACTGACCCGTGAAGGCGGGGTGGATACATCGGAAACTGCAAAGCGCATGCTCGGCCTGCTGCAGCAGGAACTGCGCTAGCCTTGGGTCGCCTGCCGCTGTCAGGCTGCAGGCGCCACGACGCTCGGCAATTTGCGTCTGCTGAAGGCCGGGGAAACGGACAATAGGGTCGTCAACAAAAAAGCCGGTACCTCAGTACCGGCTTTTTTGCGTGCGTGCGGGAAGTAGTATTACTTCTGCACCGCTTCCTTGGTGGCTTCAGCGGCGTCCTTGACTGCATCGGCAGCGGCAGCAGTGCCTTCCTTGGCGGCTTCAACGGCAGCGTCGGCGGCTTCCTTGGCTGCTTCGGTGGTGGCTTCGGCGGCATCCTTGGCAGCTTCAACCGCGGCGTCGCCGGCTTCCTTGGTGGCTTCGACTGCAGCAGCGGCTTCTTCCTTGGCGGCTTCGACGGCGGTCGGTTGCTGCTCGACAACCGGTGCAGCCGGTGCGACGACCGGGGCGACAGGTGCAGCTACTTCTTCTTTCTTGCCGCAAGCGGAGACGGCGAGGGCAACCAGAGCGGCAACGAGGAGTGAATGTTTCATGTTCTGTTTTCCTTATATTATCGGGGTGATGACAGCAGTTGTCCGGCACCGCAAAACGACAGTTGCCTGAGCCGGAAACAGCAGGATGCTAGCACGTTACGATAAGCGCTATCCATCGCTGTTGCGTTGCGACATCTTTGAAAACCCTGTCAAAGGCCAATTGGCGCGCCGCCCGGGCCGGTTCGAGCGCTTTCCCAAAGTGTTTCAAATTGTGCGTCGCGCTCGGATGCCGCGTGGCCGTCTTCGATGCAGCACTTGCCGCGTGGTCGCTCATGATGGAAGCGAATCACGAGGTGTGCGCCGTCGGCAATCAGGAATGCCGATTCGGGCATGGCCAGACTTTCGCTGGCAATCCTGATTGCAATGCGGTGGCCGAAGCGCGTGAGCAGGGCCATCAGCCGCGGACAGTCACGCTCAAGAAAGGCCGGGTCCCGCACCAGGATGCGGATCGCCTCGGCTTGCACCGATCTTTGTAACAGGGCGCCCAGGAGGTCGACGCCGGCGATGCTCTCGAGCCCGGTCTGACTCAGATCGGGATCGAATATCCGCAGCGTTGATCCGGCTCGTGCGATGGTTTCAAGTACCGCAGTGCGGTATTCCGACCAGCTGTCGATCGGGTGTTCACCAGCGTCATTCATGGTCTTCACCAGGATGTCCGAAGCCATCCTCGTACCAGATGTAGAGCATATCGAGCAATCCTGCAGACATGGCCTGTCCGCCCTTCAGGCTGCGACGGTGGGCGAGTTCGGCAAGCATGTCGCGATCCGCCGCATCGAACTCGACCGGTTCTCCGTTCAGATGGAAGCCGGCTTCTGACCAAAGCAGCAGCGAGCGCGCATCCAGCGCAAAACCCTGCTGTTTGACGGTCCGCTCAAACGCCTTGCGGCTGATGGCTTTCTCTGGCGGCTCGAAGAAAATATGGGACTTGGGTTCGGTCAGGTACTCGCCAACGAACTCGGCCACATCCTTGCGCGTCCACCTGATGCGGTTGAGCATCTGCTCGATCTGGTCGATCATCTTCGGGCCGATCATGGCCGAGTCGGCCTGAAGTTCGAGCTCAGGGTCGGAATACACGCCGTCCAGGCACAGTCGCTCCTGCATCCAGGCAAGAAATTCGCTGCCGAGTTCCTGCGCGGTCGGGGTGCGGAAACCGATCGAATAAGTGGTGCACTCGCCGATCGCGATGCCGTTGTGGGCCCAGTGTGGCGGAAGGTAGAGCATGTCTCCGGGTTCCAGTACCCAGTCGTGAGCGGGCTTGAAGTTCTTGAGGATACGTAAGGGGGCATCCTCCACCAGGCTGCGGTCGTCCTGGTCCGCAATCTGCCAGCGGCGCTGGCCGATGCCCTGCAGCAGGAATACATCGTAGTTGTCGAAGTGCGGCCCCACGCCGCCACCATCCACCGCGTAGCTCACCATCAGGTCATCGAGCCGGGCCTGCGGGATGAAATCGAAGCTGTGCAGCAGCTTGTCGCCCGCCGGCACCCACAGGTTGAGCCCCTGCACCAGCACTGTCCACGGGTGCTTCTTGCCGCGTAATCGGCCGCGGGTCTGCGGGCCGTGCTCCACCGACCAGGTGCTGCCCGGCGTGTCGGGCTGATAGCGCACGTAGCGCGATTCCACATCGGGGTCGCAGGCCAGGTCGAACAGCGTGTCGCGCGACACTACGCCGGTGAATCCGGGTACCGCCTGGCGGACGAGTAGGGGTTTCTTTTGCCAGTATTCCTCAAGGAACTGGCGGGGCGAAAGGCCCCCGAGCAGTGTGGTCATCATGGCGCGCATTATAGTGGGCACCGCCGGCCGCCGCTCGGCCTGCATGCCTGAAGCAGGCTTCCTTTGCGGTAGAATCGCGCGTTTTTTCCCGTTCGGACGCATCATGCCCATTGCAGTCATCGAGTCGCTTGATCACGAAGGCCGTGGTGTCGCCCGTGTTGACGGCAAGGCGGTATTCGTCGAAGGTGCGCTGCCGGGCGAAACCGTCGAATACACGGTCCATCGCAGTCGCCCGACCTATGATCAGGCCGAGGCGACCCGCATCATCCGTGCTAGCGCCCAGCGGGTCGCTCCGCGCTGCCCGCACTTCGGCACCTGTGGTGGCTGCTCGCTGCAGCACCTGGATCCGGCTGCGCAAACGGCCGCCAAGCAACGGGTGCTCGAGGAGGCGCTTCGGCGCATCGGCAAACTGAAGCCGGAGATCATTTACCCGGCGATTCACGGCCCCGCCTGGGGCTACCGCTACCGCGCCCGCATCAGCATGCGCGTGGTGCCGAAGACACATTGCGTGCTGATCGGTTTCCACGAGCGGCGTTCGAGCCAGATCGCCGACATGCAGTCGTGCGATGTTCTGCCTCCCCACCTTTCGGCGATGCTGCCGCGCCTGCGCGAGTTGGTGAGCGGGCTGTCGGCACCGGACCGACTGCCGCAGATCGAGGTCGCGGTCAGCGATGCCCTTACCGTACTCGTATTCCGCAACCTCGGTGTCTTCACCGCCGCCGATGAGACTCGCCTGGCAGCGTTCGCCGATGCCGAGGGGGTTCAGGTCTGGCAGCAGCCGGGTGGTCCCGACACCGCGCAAGCACTGCATCCCAAGAACGGCCCAGGGCTGCGCTACACGCTGCCCGAGTTCGAGGTGGCGCTGGACTTCCTGCCGACCGACTTCACCCAGGTCAACGTTGACATCAACCGCCTGCTGATCAGGCGCGCGATGCAGCTCCTGGATCCGCAGCCCGGTGAACGCATCGCCGACCTGTTCTGTGGCCTGGGTAATTTCAGCCTGCCAATCGCTCGATCAGGCGCAAACGTGGTTGGCGTCGAGGGCAGCGATAGCCTGGTCGCACGCGCAGTCGAGAATGCCCGACGCAACGGGCTCGCTGCGCACACCGAGTTCCACGCCGCCAACCTGTTCGATGCCACCGAAGACAGCCTCGCTGCCCTCGGCCGGCTCGACAAGCTGCTGATCGACCCCCCGCGCGAAGGCGCGTTCGCGGTGGTCAGGGCCTTGTCCGATCAGCAGATGCCGCAGCGTATCGTGTACGTCTCCTGTAACCCCTCGACCTTGGCCCGCGATGCTGCGGTACTGGTGCTCGAGAAGGGCTACGTGCTACGCGGCGCAGGCATCGCCAACATGTTCCCGCAGACTTCGCACGTGGAGTCGATCGCGCTGTTCGAGCGGCGCTGAATCGACGATGCGACTGCAGCAAGCTGCGCAGCTGGTGGTATACTCCGCGACCTTCGGAAGAGTGGCAGAGTGGTCGATTGCACCGGTCTTGAAAACCGGCGACCCGCAAGGGTCCGTGAGTTCGAATCTCACCTCTTCCGCCATACATTCAGCAAAAAAGCGCCTTTCGGGGCGCTTTTTTGCTGTCATGGATGTCGGCTTTCAGGTGCGGCCCCCTGGCTTTTGGCAATCTTTCTCGTCATCGGCGATACAGGGGCCAAGCGAACTCACACGCGCAAGAGCGCAATCTTCAGTGGCGGATTGCCGTCCGGGCTGGGGAAGTCCGCTTCCGGCGTGATCCACTCGATCTCGCGGATGGGCCGGCCGGCCTTCTTGGCGCTGCGTTCGAGCTGCTCGATCCATGCTTCGCGATTGACCTGGGCGACGTTGTTGCAGCAGATCAGGGTGCCGCCCTCGGCGGTGGAGAGCAGTGCGGGTTTGAACAGGGCGGGGTAGTCCTTGACCAGGTCGACCACGCCGAAGGGGCTGCGGGCGTAGCGCGGCGGATCGAGGAAGACGAGGTCGAACTGATGTGCTTCGAGCACCGGAAATGGCGGCATGCGCTTGCCTCGGACCCGCTCCGGCTGGCCGATGCCGGAGAACTGGCGCAGGGCGGCGAAGGCGTCGCTGCGGATGAAGCGCACGCGGATCGGCAACTCGTTGAGGCGGGCGTTTTCCTTGCCGATCGCGATGCTCGATTCGGAGAAGTCCACGTTCACCACATGGCGCGCACCGGCCTTGGCGGCGGCAATGCCGACCCCGCAGGTGTAGGCAAAAACGTTGAGCAGCGATTTTCCCATCGCTTCCTGCATGACCCGGCGACGGGCGGCGCGCAGGTCGAGGAACAGCCACGGATCCTGCCCCGCATGCCGCGCCTGGAAGCGGTAGCGTACGCCCAACTCCAGGATCTCGCGCGGCGCCTGTGCGATCGCGGTCTGTTCTTCCGACAGCACGTTGGCGATACGCGAATTCGACTGGCTGCGGTCGTTCCAGATCAGGGGCAGGCCAGGATAGGCGGTGCCGTAAAAGGACTCGAGGGTGGCGAGGTCCTCGTCGGCGAGCGGGCGGTGGAAGGTCTGCGCAAGCAGAAGATCGCCATAACGGTCGACGGTCAGGCCCGGTGCGCCTTCGACGCTGCCGTGGAACAGCCGCCAGGTGTTGGTCTGTTCGGCCTCCAGTTGTTCGATGAGGGGCGCGCGGGCGGCGAGGCTGGCGGCAAGCAGGTCGGGCAGGGACGGAATCATGGGCAGGGTGCGGACGGCTGAAATTGGAGAGAAGGCCCGTTGATGGATACGTCGGGCAGGTCTGCGAGTATGCATCAGTGCCCGGCCATCCGGTGCTGCGTTTGCCGCTGATTCGCACCGGACTGCGCCATATGTGAGTTTGTAGTCGCGAATTTGAGGCGTCGTTCCTCCGGTGCCCCCGACTGAATGGGTCAGGCTGCCCATGCGTGGCGATTAGCAAAGTTTCGTTCGGCCGAAACTTCGCTGTCGTTAACAGTGGTTTTCTGCACCTGAGCGGGGGGCTAGGATGCAGACATGTCATCAAGGATGTCTTCCATGGACCACGACCAGGCCTTCTGGCTCCCCTATACCGCCAACCGCGCCTTCTGGAAAGCGCCGCGGGTGATCAAGGCTGCACGCGGCCACTACTACACGGCCGAGGACGGAAGTCAGCTACTCGACGCCTTTTCGGGTTTGTGGACCTCGGGGCTGGGGCATTGCCATCCGAAGATCGTCGCCGCGGTGCAGGAGCAGGTGGCCACACTCGACTACAGCATGGGCTTCCAGGTTACCAACGATCGCGCCATTGCGCTGGCGCGCGAAGTAGTGGAGCTGGCGCCGGCGGGTCTGACCCGGGTGTTCTTCACCAACTCGGGTTCGGAGTCGGCCGACACTGCGCTCAAGATCGCGCTTGCCTTTCACCGGGCCCGCGGGGAGGGCCAGCGTACCCGATTGATCGGGCGCGAGCGGGGCTATCACGGGGTGAATTTCGGCGGCATGTCGGTCGGTGGTATCCCGGGCAATCGCAAGGTGTTCAGTGCAACGCTGCTGCCCGGCGTCGATCACATCCGCCACACCTACAGCCAGGCGGACATGGCTTACACCCGCGGTCAGCCGAACTGGGGGCTGGACCTGGCGGAGGACCTCGAGCGTCTGGTCGCGCTGCACGATGGCTCCAACATCGCGGCACTGATCGTGGAGCCGGTGGCGGGTTCCACCGGCATCCTGGTGCCGCCCATCGGCTATCTGCAGCGCTTGCGCGAAATCTGTGACAAGTACGGCATCCTGCTGATCTTCGATGAAGTCATCACCGCTTTCGGTCGTGTCGGGGCGCCGTTTGCCTCCACCCGTTTCGGCGTCACGCCGGACATCATCACCACCGCCAAGGGGCTCACCAACGGGGTGGTGCCGATGGGGGCGGTGATCGTGCGCGAGGAGATCCATCAGGCGCTGATGCAGGGTCCGGCCAATGCGGTGGAGTTGTTCCACGGCTACACTTACTCGGGCCATCCGGTCGCCGCCGCAGCCGGCCTGGCGACGCTGCAGGTGTATCGCGAGGAAGACAGCTTTGCCCGCGCGCTGGCGCTGGAACCAGTGTTCGAGGAGGCGATCCATGCCCTCAGGGACGCGCCGCACGTGGTCGATATCCGCAACTTCGGCCTGATGGGCGGCATCGAACTTGCCGCACGGCCGGGTGAACCCGGTGCGCGCGGTTTCGAGGTGTTCCTGAAATGCTTCGAGGCCGGCGTGGTGTTGCGCAATGGCGGCGATATCCTGCAGTTCTCGCCCTTCCTCGATTCGACACCGGACGAACTGGCGCGTATTTTCGACACCGTACGCACTGCGCTGTGCGCGGTGGCCTGAACCGCGACAGACACACCCAAACATACCTATACAGAGACGACGCGCATGAACACGATCGGACACTACATCAATGGCCAGGCAGTGGCCGACAGCAGCCGCCTGACGCCGGTCTTCAATCCCGCGCTCGGTGTCGCCACCGGCCAGGTTGCGATGGCCAGCCGCGCCACCGTAGAGCACGCGATCGCTGCCGCCGAGGCCGCTTTTCCCGCCTGGCGCAAGACCCCGCCGCTCAAGCGCGCACGGGTGCTGTTCAAGTACAAGGAGCTGCTCGAGATCAACGCCGACCGCATCGTTGCCGCGATCGTCGCCGAGCACGGCAAGGTGTGGGAGGACGCCCATGGCGAACTCGCGCGCGGCATCGAGGTGGTCGAGTACGCCTGCGGCGCGCCCGAATTCCTGAAGGGCGAGCACAGCCGAGACGTGGGGCCGGAGATCGATTCGTGGTCGGAGTTCCCGCCGCTCGGCGTTGTGGCCGGCATCACCCCGTTCAACTTCCCGGCGATGGTGCCGATGTGGATGTTCCCGATGGCGATCGCCTGCGGCAACACCTTCGTGCTCAAACCGTCGGAGAAAGATCCCTCCACGGCAATGATCCTGGCCGAACTCCTCACCGCAGCCGGGCTGCCGGCGGGCGTGTTCAATGTGGTCAACGGCGACAAGGAAGCGGTCGACACCCTGCTGACCGATGCGCGGGTGAAGGCGGTGAGCTTTGTTGGCTCGACCCCGATCGCCGAGTACATCTACGCCACCGGCACCGCCCACGGCAAGCGCGTGCAGGCCCTGGGCGGGGCCAAGAACCACGCGGTGGTGATGCCCGACGCGGATCTGGACAACGCGGTCAATGCGATCATGGGTGCGGCCTACGGCTCCTGCGGCGAGCGTTGCATGGCGATCTCGGTGGTGGTCGCAGTTGGTGATGCAGTGGGTGACGCGCTGGTCGCGCGGCTCAAGCCCAAGGTCGAGGCGCTGGCGATCGGCAACGGCAGCGCGCGCGGGCTCGACATGGGACCGCTGGTGACCGGCGCGCACCGCGACAAGGTGAGAAGCTATATCGACCTCGGCGCCGAGGAGGGGGCCGAGCTGGTGGTCGATGGCCGCGGACTGAAAGTGGCCGGGCATGAGGCCGGCTTCTTCCTCGGCGGCACCCTGTTCGATCATGTGCAGCCGTCCATGCGCGTGTATCGCGAAGAGATCTTCGGCCCGGTGCTGGCGGTGGTTCGCGTCGCCACGCTGCAGGAGGCGATCGCGCTGATCGACGCGCACGAGTTCGGCAACGGCACCTGCGTGTTCACCCGCGACGGCGCGGTGGCGCGGCACTTCAGCGACAGCGTGCAGGTCGGCATGGTGGGGGTGAACGTGCCCTTGCCGGTGCCGGTGGCGTGCCAGAGCTTCGGTGGCTGGAAGCGCTCGCTGTTCGGCGATCTGTACGCCTACGGGCCTGACTCGGTGCGCTTCTACACCCGGCGCAAGACCCTCACTCAGCGCTGGCACACGGCTGGGGTCGAGAAGGCGCAATTCGCCTTTCCGAGCAACGGTTAAGCGCGAGGCCGTCACCGATGAACGATCGAATTCAATCCACCGCCGCGCTCGCGATCGACGGCGGGCGCCTGTGGCAGTCGTTGATGGATCTGGCGCAGCTTGGCGCCACCGCCAGGGGCGGGGTGTGCCGTCTCGCGCTCACCGAGCTCGATCGCCAGGCGCGGGATCTGTTCGCGGACTGGTGTCGGGCCGAGGGCTGCGCCATTCGTATCGATCGGATCGGCAACATCTTCGCCCGCCGCGCCGGCGTTCGTGACGAGCTGCCGCCGGTCGGCACTGGCAGTCACATCGACACCCAGCCCACCGGCGGCAAGTTCGACGGCAATTACGGCGTGATGGCCGGGCTGGAGGTCATCCGCACGCTCAACCGGCATGGCATCCGGACCGAGGCGCCAATCGAGGTCTGCGTGTGGACCAATGAAGAGGGCTCGCGCTTTGTCCCGGTGATGATGGGCTCGGGCGTGTATTGCGATGCCTTCAGCCTCGAACACGCGCTTACCCGTGCCGACCACGATGGCGTCACCGTGCGCGAGGCGTTGACC
>JAUSOD010000032.1 GCA_030656215.1 Azoarcus sp. | reverse complement strand
TCCGCCCTGCCCTCATAGCCCCGCCTCCGATGCCCCCCGCCCTCAAAGCCCTCACTGCCCAGCTCGCCGGCTGGCTGCTCGCCTACCTCATCGGTCACAGTGGCCTGCTTGCCGCGGGACTGTGGCCGCTGCTTGCCACCCAGTCCATCGGCGCGGTGCTGACCGCCGCAGCCCTGCGCAGCGCGCGCTGGTGGCTGCCGATCCATCTCCTGTTCACCCCGCTGGCCGTCGCCGCCCAGCAACTGCAACTGGCGCCCGGCTGGTACCTGGCCGCCTTCCTCACCCTCGCGCTGATTTACTGGAGCAGCTTTCGCACCCAGGTGCCGCTCTACCTGACCAACCGCAAGACCGCCAATGCGGTGGCCGCACTGCTACCCGACGCACAAATCGTGCGCCTGCTCGACATCGGCGCCGGTACCGGATCGCTGCTTAGGGCTCTGGCTCGCCTGCGACCCGACGGCCACTACACCGGGATCGAATCCGCCCCCGCCACATGGGCACTAGGCTGGCTTCTGGGGCGCCGCCTGCCCACACTCACATGGCGTCGTGGCGACTTTTTTGCCACATCGTGGGCCGAGTACACCGTGGTCTACGCATTCCTGTCGCCCGTGCCCATGTCTCAAGTCTGGGCCAAGGCCTGCGCCGAGATGGCCCCCGGCAGCCTCCTGATCAGCAACAGTTTCACCATTCCCGACTGCGAACCGGAGCGTATCATCGACATCGACGATCGCCGCCACACCCGCCTGCTGGTGTATCGCATCCCGCCTCAACAAGCGCGGAAATAGGCGGACGAACCGGCGCTTTTCTGCGTCTGTTCAAACGCTCATCGGCGCAATAATGCAAGCGTACGGCAAGCCCTGCCACGAGCTGAGGAATGGATTCATGGCTGAGATCATCTGCGTGATCGGCAACAAAGGCGGCACCGGCAAGACGACCCTCTCGCACATGCTGTGTCAGGGGCTCGGACTGCTGGGGCACCGCTCCGCCTGCGTGCTGACCGACGTATCCCGCGAACCGCTGTCGCCAGACGGGCGACGCTACATCACCGCCGACGCCCGCACCCGCGACGCGCTGACCAAAGTCGTCGACAAACTGCGCACGCTCGACGACTGGATCGGCGTCATCGACGGGGGCGGCAACCGCACCGAGATGGACCGCAAGCTCTACGCCCTCTCGGACATCGTGCTGCTGCCGTTTCGCGAATCGCATGAAGACATCCGTACCGTGGTGCGCGACCTCGAGATGTTCCCGCGCGCCTATGCCGTACCCTCGCAGTGGCCAAGCAACGCATGGCAGCGCGACGCGGCCGACCGCAACGTGGCGCAACTGATGGGCGCCTACCGCCACCGCATCCTGAACCCGGTCGGCGCGCTGTCTGCCTCCAAGCTATTGCTGCAGAAGCAGGTACCAGAGCAGTTGCCGACGCCACTGGCCAACGCCTGTCGCGCATTCGGACGTCAGGTACTCGAAGTGCTGGAGATCGATGTGGCCGATATCGGCGAAACGCACGGCCTGACCATCGGAAGCGACGAGCGCTTGTCGTCCGCCGAAATGCCGCTGCGCCTCAATCCCACCTCACGCCGCCCTCATTGACGGCGCGTGGCATGGACGGCAGGCCCTGACGACCTGCCGGCGTGCTGCTTGCGGCGTCAGAGACGGGCGCCGTGACGGGAGATCACGACCAGCGCCTGCGACCGGTTGGAAACACCCATCGCCCGGAAGATGGCAGACATGTGAACCTTGACCGTACCCTCGGACAAACCGAGCAGGTCTGCAATCTCGCGGTTGGTCTTGCCCTGAGCCAGCAGTTCCAGCACCCGGGTCTGGGCCGCCGTCAGGCCAAAGCGCTCGCTCACCGGCGCACCGGAACGACGGCCCGGCGCACGATCCTTGGTATCGGGCGTGTGCACCCCACCTTCGAGCACGATTCTCACCGCCTGCAGCATTTCTTCGCCCGAGCTGGACTTGGAGACGAAGCCGGAGGCCCCACCCTTGATCGCGCGCCGGATCGAGGCATCGTCGTCCATGGCTGAAACCACGATTGCCGGTACATCAGGAAAACGCTTGCCAAGCACGGCAAGCAGGGAGAAGCCATTCATGTCGGGCAGCATCAGGTCGATGACGGCAAGATCCCAATCGGACGATGCCTCCAGCCTGGCAATTGCATCATCGGCCCCCTTGGCCTCGATGCACTCGACCCCGTCGTCGAGCCGCTTCAGCGTATGCGCCATCGCTTCGCGCACCAATGCATGATCTTCAACGATGAGAATCTTGGTCACAACCTGCTCCATCTGTATCTTCCACCCGGACGCACAATGCGCTGAGCATAGCACGCCGCACGGACACTTCTTTTCAGTCCACTATCAGGCAGTCAAAAAACCAGCCAGAATCCGGGGCGTCCAATCCTGCGTCAATACGGGTCCCGTAACCTGCCGAGCGACTCTCTTGCTGCCGAAACCAGCCCATCACTGCAGAATCACCTTGATTGTCATGCTGATGGCCGCAATGATGCCCTTACCTGCCGCGGATGGCGAGCGTCAGGATACTAACAGTCCCGGAGCGCAGTCGATCAACTGCCCGGTGACAGCCGTAAGCGGACGGCCGGCTGTCCGCCCAGGCCAGAATGAGCACCCCGCGCCCATGCAGGCCTGCAAGCGGAGCGCCGGGTGGCGATGATCCGCGCGCGCCTCATCATCTGCCTGCTGCTGTTCCTGTTGCAGGGGAAGACCTTTGCCGCCCCCGACGATCCGGTCGTGGCCATCGTCAGCGGAACCGACGGCACTCACGCCGAGGTCGTTACGGCACTGCGTGCGAGACTGCTGGTCGCCTTACCCGCCCTGCGCATACAGGAAGTGGACGCCTCGACCGTGAGCATCGCACGCCTTGCCGGAAGCCGGATCGTTGTCACCGTGGGGTCGCAGGCGGCGCGCATCACGGCCAGCCTGGCGCCCCCCCAGATCGTGGTGCATACCTTGATTCCGGCCACCACCTACCACGGCCTGCCGAGCTCGGCCCGTGGTGGCGCTGGCGGCTCGGCCATCGTGCTCGATCAACCTGCCGAACGTCAGATCGCGCTATTGCGCCTTGCACTGCCTGACTGGCGGCGCATTGCGCTGCTCGCAGGCCACAACACCGACGCCAGGGTGAGCCGTCTCGCCGACGCCGCACGCGCACAGCAACTGGAGGTACGCGAATCGCGGGTCGGCACTGAGCGCGACCTCTACGCAGCCCTGCAAAACGTTCTGGTCGAACCGGCCATCCTCATTGCGACGCCCGACGCGCAGATCTTCAGCAGCAGTACGATCCAGAACGTCCTGCTCACCGCTTACCGCCACCGCTCACCGGTACTCGGCTTCACCGCGGCCTACGTCCGGGCCGGCGCCCTGATCAGCCTTTATTCGACCCCGACCCAGATCGGCGAACAGGCCGCCGAACTCGTGGTTCGGGCATTGCAGGGTAATCCCCTGCCCGCAGTTCAGGCACCCAGCCTGTTCGAGGTCGCGGTCAATACGAACGTGGCGCGTTCGCTCGGCATCGAGCTCGATCGTGCCGAGGACCTCACTGCCGCGCTCGTTCGGCTCGAAGGCGGCAAGCCATGATCCGCCACTGGGGCATCCGCGCGCGGGTGATGCTCGCTGCAGTATTGCCGATGCTGGCCCTGGCGCTGGTTCTGACCACGTCTTACACCCGCTCGCGACTGGCGGACATGGACGAGGCGCTGAGCGCACGTGGCCGTGCCGTCGCCCGCCAGCTTGCAGCGGCCAGCGAATATGCGGTGTTCTCGGGCAACCGGGACGCGCTGCAGCAGATGAGCAGCGCATTGCTGTCCGAAGACGACATCGCCGGCATCAGCATCGTGGACAGCCGTGGCGAAACGCTGGCCCGCAGCGGCATGCTCGACGGTCTGCTGCCACCGATTCCCACCCAGTCCGTCAGCGCCTCGACGCAACTCGTGCAGGGGCCAACCCTGCGCCTGATCGAACCGATCCGCCCGAGCCGACTGGAACTCGATGACGGGTTCACCACCATCACGCGAGGCGCAGCCGCCCATCTCGAGGAGCCGCCACTGGGCAGCGTGGTAGTGGAGATGTCCCTGCGCCGCCTGCAGCGCCAGCGTGACGAACTCTTGTGGACCAGCGCGGGTTCCGTACTGCTGGTGCTGATCGGTAGCCTGTTGCTGGCGTCAAGACTGAGCCGCGGGGTCAGCGGCCCGATCCGGGTGGTCGCGGAAACGGTGAGTCGCATCGGCCAGGGACAACTCGACGAGCGCGTGCCGGTCCTCGGCGGCGGCAGTCTGGCGACGCTCGCCGAGGGGGTCAACGAGATGGCCGAGCGTATCTCCGGGGCGCATGAGGAAATGGTGCGCAAGATCGAGGAGGCCACCGCCGAACTGCGCGCGCGCAAGGAAGAAGCCGAACGTGCGAACCTGTCCAAGTCCCGCTTCCTGGCCGCAGCCAGTCACGATCTGCGCCAGCCGATGCACGCGCTCGGCCTGTTCATTTCGGAGCTTACCCAGCAGCCGCACAGCCCCGAGAGCCGTCGTCTGGTGCAACGCATCGCCGCCTCCGCCGAAGCGATGGACAACCTGCTCGACAGCCTGCTCGACATCTCCAAGCTCGACGCCGGCGTGCTCGACCCCAAACCCCGCACTTTTGCGCTGCAACCGATACTCGAACGCATTGCCACCGAGCAGCGTGCCGCGGCCGAGGAGCGTGAGCTCGAACTCAAGGTCCGTCCGACCCCCTGCTGGTCCTACAGCGATCCGGTCCTGTTCGAGCGCATCATCAGTAACCTGGTAAGCAATGCGATCCGGTACACGGTCTCGGGGCGAATCCTGGTCGCGTGCAGGAAACACGGCGAAACGCTCAGGGTCGAGGTGCGCGACAGCGGCATCGGCATTCCACCCGAGGCGCAGGAGATCATCTTCCAGGAGTTCGTTCAGCTCGACAACGCAGAGCGGGCGCGCGACAAAGGGCTGGGGCTGGGGCTTGCCATCGTGCGTCGCCTTGCGGCCTTGCTCGGCCATCGTCTCGACCTGCATTCCGCGCCCGGACGGGGCTCGGTTTTTGCGATCGAAATGGTGGCGGTCACGGCCGACCGGCCGGATCTGGCGTCGGAGCCGGCACGCGCACCGGGCGACCTGAACGGGCTTCGCGTCGCCCTGGTCGACGACGACCCGCTGGCCCGCTCCGGCATGGAAAGCCTGCTGCGCTCATGGGGATGCGACATGATGTCGGCCGACTCGCCGGAACTCCTACTGAAGATGATCGCACTCAGCCCGACGAGCCCGGGCTTGCTGATCAGTGACTTCCGCCTGCACGGTCCGCACAACGGGATCGACATCATTAAGGCGGTGCGCGGCAATCTCGGCCCCGCCCTGCCAGCCATCCTGATCAGTGGCGACACCGGCGCCGAAACCTTGCGTCTGGCACAACAGGCTGGACTGCCGCTGCTGCACAAGCCCGTGCGCCCCGCGCGCCTGCGCGCACTCATCCACCGTCTGGTCGGAACGAGCTGATTGCGCTCACGGATGTTGCTGTGCGCCATGCATGTCGGCATACGCTTCGGTTAAGATGGACTCATTACACAACCAGTGGGGAGAACCACCATGTCAAACGCTCAGTCCACCAAGGATCCACTTGAGTTCGTTCGCGGCATGTGGAGCAATATGGGTTTCAATCTCCCCGGCATGGTGACCCCTACCTTGGACGTAGACGAACTGGACAAGCGCATTGCCGACATGAAGGCAGTCGAAGGCTGGCTCAAGATGAACCTGAACATGCTGCAGATGACGATCCAGGGCCTGGACATGCAGCGCGCAACCATTGCCACGGTCAAGGCGATGTGCGATCAAATGCAGGAAAACGGCGAGCAGACCGGGAGTGGCAAGAAAACGGAAAGTGGAGACGCAAACCCCTTTGCAGCCGCTGCGGCCATGTGGCCGTGGAACATGATGACCCCCGGCCAGGGCGAAGCCAGTACGGCACCTGCGCAAGCCCAGACCGACGCTGTACCGCCCGCCGCAAGCAAGAGCGCAGACAAAATGTGGCCGTGGAACATGATGACCCCGGAGCAGAGCGAACCCGCCTCGGCCACCCCGGAAACGCCGTCCGACGGCAAGCCCCGCGCCCGGCGCAAAAGCTCGGACAAATAAGGATCAGCAGTGCGCGGACAGCCTTGGCTGGCCGCGCTCAGATCACGCCAGCGACTCGAAGGCGTGCAATTTCAGCTGGATCGACCCCGAGCCGGGCGAGCACCTCGTCCGTGTCCGCGCCCGCGGCAGGCGCTGGTGTCGGCGCATCCGGCTTGTAACCGGATAGACGCACCGGCGGTCCGAACTGGCGCACGCCAGCCACCTCCTGCACCATGCCTCGCGCTAGAACCTGCGGATTGTCGAGACTCTCCTCCAGTCGCAGCACCGGTGTCACGCAACAATCCACCCCGTCGAAAAGCATGCTCCATTCCTGCTGGCTGCGACTGCGAAAAATGGAGGACAAGGCGTCCCGGGCGCGGGCACCCGCATCGCCTGTGTCGAGGTGGGCAGGCTTTAGCCCCTCACAGCCAAGGGTGTCGCACAGCAGGAACCAGAACTTCTCCTCGAGCGCGCCGACCGCCATGTGCCTGCCGTCGGCGGTCTGATATACGCCATAGCAGGGCACCCCGCCGGTCAGCATATCCTCGCCGCGGGCGCGCACGGCGCCATGCGCCAACACCTCTACCAGCGGAAAAATGGCATGCGCCAGTGCAGCGTCGGTCATCGCCACGTCGACGTGGCGGCCACGCCCACTGGCACGGGCCTCGAACAGGGCCACCAGCACACCGACGACAGCCGCCATTGTGCCTCCGAGCAGATCACCGATCTGAACATTGGGAATCGCCGGCGCCCCGCCCGCGGTGCCGATCTGATCGAGCACGCCTGCGTAGCCGATGTAATTGATGTCGTGGCCAGCGCGTTGCGCATACGGGCCGGTCTGGCCGTAGCCCGTAATGCTGCACATCACCAGCCGCGGATTGATGGCCGACAGTACAGCGTAGCCCAGGCCGAGTTTGTCCATCACGCCGGGGCGGAAACCCTCGATCACGACATCGGCCGATTCCACCAGACGAAGGAAGAGCGCCCGCCCTTCGGCCACCTTCAGATCGATACGCAGGCTCTTCTTGTTGCGGTTCACCACCTGATAGAAATAACTGCTCTCACCAGCCATCGCCCCCATCGTGCGGGCGTAGTCGCCGGCGCCGGTGTCCTCGACCTTGATCACTTCGGCACCATAGTCGGCCAGATGCTGGGTGGCGAGCGGGCCGGGGAGCAAACGGGTCAGATCGAGAATGCGAAGGCCGGAAAGGGGTTTGGATTGCATGGCGCACTACTCGTAGGTGCGAATGTCATCGATGACCTTGCCATCGTTGGCGAGACTGCCGGGTGCACAAAAGCTCACCTCTCCGCGCAGCTTGGTGAGCTCGCGGATGCTGGCGGCAATGGCGCCCGCCAGTTCGGCCGATTCGCCCTGCGCCTCGCAGTACAGCGTCATCCGGTCGTTGAGCCCGGGATTGTCCACCACCATGCGGCTGCGCCCGATTTCGGGGTGACGGCGGACGATATCGGCCACCTGCCCCGGGTGCACAAACATGCCCTTGACCTTGGTGGTCTGGTCGGCGCGCCCCATCCAGCCCCTGATCCGCTGGTTGGTACGACCGCAAGGTGATTGCCCGGGCAGCAGCGCCGACAGGTCGCCCGTGCCGAAGCGGATCAGCGGGTAGTCCTGATTGAAGGTGGTCACCACCACCTCGCCGACCTCGCCGGGCTCAACCGGATCGCCGGTGCCGGGGCGAACGATCTCGAGCAGAATGTCCTCGTCCACCACCAGGCCTTCGCGCGCCGGCGTCTCGTAGGCGATCAGGCCGATGTCAGCGGTGGCGTAGGCCTGGCTCGCGCTGATCCCGCGTGCGGCAAAGCGCTCGCGCAGGCTGGGCGGGAAGGCCTCGCCAGACACGAAGGCCTTGGTGAAGCTGGGCTTGACGCCCGCCTCGTCCGCTTTATCGAGCAGGATACGGAGAAAGGACGGCGTACCGACATAGGCATTGGGCTGCAGATCGACAATGGCAGCGAGTTGCTGTTCGGTTTGCCCAACGCCGGCCGGGAACACCGTACACCCGAGCGCATGGGCAGCCGTTTCCATCATCGATCCGGCCGGGGTGAAGTGATAGGAGAAGGTGTTGTGCACCAGATCGCCTTCGCGAAAGCCCGCGGCGTAAAGCGCTCGCGCCAGCCGATAGTAATCGGCGCCCGCGCCTTCGGGCTCATACAGCGGCCCCGGCGAGGCGAACACGCGCCGGCAGGCCGCGCCCCAGCGCACTGCGGCAAAACCGCCGAAGGGGCGTGCCTCCTTTTGCTGCTCGAGCAGTTCGTATTTGCGGATTACCGGCAGCCGGGCCAGTACCTCGCGGCTGCTGACCCGCGCCGGATCGATCCCTTCGAGCAGGCGGGCAAACGCGGGGGCATGGGCCTGGGCATGGGCGATCTGGCGCGGGAGCCGGGCGCACAATTCGCGCTCGCGCTCCAGCGGGTCACGGGTTTCTCTGTCGTCGTAAAAGCTCATGCTCTCATCCTGAATAGGGGCCAACTTTCACACCCATAGCCATGCTCGCCCCGGGGCTCCCTGGCCCCCCGGCGGGTACGCGGGGGTCTGTCCGGCACTCAACTCAGCCAGCGCTTGCGCCGGCGATAGTGCTTTACGTCGCGGAAGCTCTTGCGACCTTCGCCGGCGAGGCCGAGGTAGAACTCCTTCACGTCCTCGTTGGTCGCCAACTCACTGGCCACCCCTTCCATCACGATGCGGCCGTTCTCCATGATGTAGCCGAAATCGGCGTAGCGCAGCGCCACCATGGTGTTCTGCTCGGCGAGCAGGAAGCTGACCTGCTCCTTGGTGTTGAGATCCTTCACAATCTCGAAGATCTCTTCCACGATCTGCGGCGCCAGCCCCATCGACGGTTCGTCGAGCAGGATCATTTCCGGTTTGGCCATCAGCGCACGGCCGATCGCGCACATCTGCTGCTCGCCGCCGGAGGTGTATCCGGCCTGCGAACTACGCCGCGTCTTCAGTCGCGGAAAGTAGTGATAGACCTTCTCGAGGCTGTCCTTGAGCTCGCTGCGCGAAATGCTGCGAGTGTAGGCGCCGGTCAGCAGGTTCTCCTCGATGGTCAGGTGGCCGAAGCAATGACGACCTTCCATCACCTGGATGACGCCCCGCTTGACCAGATCGTTGGGCGTCATCTTTTCGATGCGCTGGCCCTTGAATTCGATGCTGCCCTTGGTCACATCGCCCCGCTCGGCCCCGAGCAGGTTCGAAATCGACTTCAGCGTAGTCGATTTGCCCGCACCGTTGGCACCGAGAAGGGCAACGATGCTGCCCTTCTCGACCTGCAGGGACACGCCCTTGAGCACGAGAATGACGTGATCGTAGATCACCTCGACGTTGTTGATGCTGAGGTAGGGCGCCGCGCTGGCGGCGGCGTTCGCGGTGGCTGTATTCGTCATGGTTCTCGCCTTGTGTCTCGGTCCCACCTCCCCGGTTGTTCTGGCAGCAGAGGGTCGGCCGGATGCTCGTCGGCGCACACGCCCCAAGCATCCGGCCCACCCCCCCCTTGCGCGGGGAGCCTGCACCGGCGGCCACCAGGCCGTCGGCGATTGCTGCAACCCGGATGGGCAGCGCCATCCGGGCCCGACTGCTGCTTACATCTCCTTGGAGCAGTCGCGCGGGGTGATCCCCTTCTCCTTGGCATAGGCAGCGGCCGACTCTTCGATCATGCCGCGCACCAGCGGACGGTCGGACTCGACCCAGTCGCTGACGACTTTCCACTGTGCGCCGTCCCACTGCTGGAACTTGACCTTGCCACCGCCTTCATGATCGGCGCAGCTGATCTTCAGGTCGGGCATGAAACCGGTTGCACCCAGCGCAGCCAGGCGCTTGCTGTCCAGATCCAGGTTCTCGAAGCCCCAACGCATCTGCTCGCCGGTCATCGGCTTGCCCTTGCCGTATTTCTCCTGCGCCTTCCGAATCGCCTCGACGGTGATGATGCCGTGCACCACCCCCCGGTTGTAGAGCACGCTGCCAATCCGGTTCTTGTCTTCCAGGTTTCCGGCGTTCTTGGCGTAGACGTTGGTCTGGATGTCCTTGATCACCGGATAGTTGGCACCGGCCACGTTGAAGCCCGCAGCGACATAGCCCTTGGCGGCGTCACCGGCGGGGATGGTGTCCTCTTCCGAACCCGACCACCACACCCCGATGATCTTGTCGCGTGAGTAGCCGGTCCGGGCTGCAGTGCGCAACGCGGTGGCGTTCATTACCCCCCAGCCCCACAGGATCACGTAGTCTGGCTTCGCTTGACGAATCTGCAGCCACTGCGCCTGCTGTTCATTACCCGGATTGGCAACCGCAATTTTCTGCACTTCGAAGCCGTGCTTCTCGGCCAGCTTGTCCAGGATCGCATGCGACTCCTTACCGTATGCTGAGTCGTGGAAGAGCAGGCCGATCTTCTTGCCCTTGAGCTTGTCCATGCCCCCTTCTTTCGAGCCGATGTAGTTCACGATCGCCGAAGCCTGCGACCAGTAAGTGGTGATCATCGGAAACACCCACGGGAACACGCTGCCATCGGCTGCATCGGTGCGACCATATCCGATCGTGACCAAGGGAATCTTGTCCTGCGCAACCCGATCGAGCACCGAGTAGGTGATGCCGGTCGACAGCGGCTGGAACACGGAATTGCCGGTGGGGCCCTTGTTCTTCAGGCGCTCGTAGCACTCGACGCCACGCGCGTTGTTGTACTCGGTTTCACACTCTTCCCAGGTCAGCTTGACGCCGTTGACACCACCGTCACGGGCATTGACCATGGCCATGTAGTCAATCCAGCCGCCATAGAGCGACGCGCCATTGGAGCCGAAGGGGCCGACGCGGTAGCTTGCCAGACCGATGAACTGCTCTTGCGCGGAGGCATAGCCGGTGGCCAGCAGGCCGGCAATGGTGGCGCCGATAAGTGCGGTTTGCTTCAGTTTCATGTGAGTGTCTCCTCTCTTTGTGTGTGGTACTGCGTTTTACTGCCTTGAAACCAGTCGGCACCGCGGCGCCGACCTCATGCACGATAAGCGCTCAGTGCGGGAACGGCCATAACCGAAGCTTGTCCTTGCCCAGTTGCCACAACCGTGCAAGACCGTGCGGCTCGACGATCAGGAAGAAGATGATCAGACCGCCGAAGATGATCAACTCCAGGTTGGACCCCAGCCCGGGTGGCATCGCGCTGCCAAGCGTCGAGTGCATCACGACATTGAGCAGAATCGGCAGCAGCACGATGAAGGCTGCACCGAGGAAAGATCCAAGAATCGATCCGACCCCGCCGATGATGATCATGAACAGAATCTTGAACGACAGATCGAGGTTGAAGCCTTCCGGTTCCACGGTGCCAAGGTACGTGTAGGCATACAGGGCCCCGGCCACACCGCAATAGAAGGAGGACACCGCAAAGGCAGAGAGTTTGGCCCGCATCGGACGAATCCCGATCACCTCGGCCGCCACGTCCATGTCGCGCACCGCCATCCAGCGCCGTCCGGTCGTGCTGCGCACCAGATTCTTCGCCACCAGGGCGAACACCGTAACCACCGCCAGCGTGAGCAAGTACTTGGACTCAGGGGTGGTGAAGGCATAGCCCAGAATCTGAATCTCCTGTGCCGAGATCACCCCCGAACTTGAGTAGTTGGAGAACCACGGAAACTTGACCAACGCCCACACGATGAAGAACTGTGCTGCCAGCGTTGCCACCGCAAGGTAGAACCCCTTGATCCGCAGCGAAGGCAACCCGAACGCAACCCCGACCAGCGCAGCGCTCAACCCGCCAAGCACGATACCGAGCAGAAAAGGCATCCCGTCGATACGCAGCATGAAATTGTAGGCACCGAACGCCCCCACCGCCATGAACGCGGCCGAGCCCAGCGACAGCTGTCCGGCATAGCCGGTCAGGATGTTCAGCCCGATCGCAGCGAGCGAGAAGATCAGCACCGGGATCAGGATTGCCTGCAACCAGTACTGGCTGGCGAACATCGGCACCGCGAGGAAGAAGAAGGCAAGAAGCACCGCCATCCCGACCCTGTCCTGACGAATCGGGAAGATCTGCTGATCCTCCTCGTAACTGGCCTTGAACTGGCCGGCTTCACGATAAAGCATGTGTTGTCTCCGTTATCTTTGTCGTTGGCACAATCGCGAAGGTCTCAGACCCGATCGATATGCTTCTCGCCGAACAGCCCCTCGGGCCGTACCAGCAGGAACAGCAGTGCGAGCACGTACGGGAACCAGCCTTCGATACCGCCGCCGACGAAGGGACCGAGATAAACCTCGGCAAGCTTCTCGGAGGCGCCGATGATCAGACCGCCGACGATCGCGCCCGGCACCGAAGTAAACCCGCCCAGGATCAGGACCGGCAGCGCCTTCAGCGCCGTGAAGGTGAGCGCGAACTGTACCCCGCTCCGAGCCCCCCAGATCAGGCCGGCCACCAGCGCCACGAAGCCTGCAACCGACCACACGATGGCCCAGATGTGCTGCAGCGGAATGCCGATCGACAGCGCCGCCTGGTGATCGTCAGCCACCGCCCGCAGCGCACGGCCAACCTTGGTGTATTGAAAGAACAGTGCAAGCGAGGCCACCAGCACACCGGCCAGGGTTGCCGCGAACACGTCGAACTTGGACACGATGATGTCCGCGCTGTCGAGTATCCATTCAATCGGCTCGTCGGTAATGCCGAGATCGAGCCCGCGTACATGGGAGCCCCAGATCGCCTGCACGATGCCTTCGATCAGGAAGGTCAGGCCGATAGTGGCCATGAACAGGGTGATATGCGGCTGATTTACCAGCGGACGCAAGACCACTCTTTCGGTCAGCACTCCGAGCACCACCATTGCCCCCAGCGACAGCACGAAGGCAAACCAGAACACAGCCCTGCTTCCGGCCTCGAGCCCGGTCCAGCCCGGCAAGACCTCCATGAAGCCGACAAAGGTGAGTGCGGCAAAGAACACCATCGCACCCTGGGCAAAGTTGAACACGCCCGAGGCCTTGTAGATCAGCACGAACCCCAGGGCGACGAGCGAGTAGAGCACTCCTGAGAGCAAACCGCCGATAAGCACTTCGAAAAAGAAACCCATTCTTGTCTCCTTGTCCTTCTTGTTCCGGCGGGTTCAGTGCGAGGCGCCGAGGTAAGCGGCAATCACGTCCGGATCGTTCTTGACTTCATCCGGCGTGCCATCCCCAATTTTTTTGCCGTAGTCGAGCACCACGACCCGGTCCGATATATCCATCACCACGCCCATGTCGTGCTCGATCAGCACGATGGTGGTGCCGAACTGGTCATTCACGTCGAGGATGAAGCGGCACATGTCCTGCTTTTCCTCGACGTTCATCCCTGCCATCGGCTCGTCGAGCAGCAGCAGCGTGGGTTCGGCGGCCAATGCCCGGGCAAGTTCGACGCGCTTTTGCAGGCCATAGGGCAGGCGTCCAACCGGGGTCTTGCGTATGCTCTGGATCTCGAGAAAATCGATCACCTCCTCGACCTTCTTGCGATGCTCGATTTCCTCGCGCTGGGCGGCGCCCCAGAACAACGCGTGCTGGAATAGGTTGGTTTTCATCTTCAGGTTGCGCCCGGTCATGATGTTGTCGAGCACGCTCATGCCCTTGAACAGCGCGATGTTCTGGAAGGTACGGGCGATTCCCTGTGTCGCAGCCATGTGCGGGTCCATCTGCTGGCGGGGCTCGCCGCGGAACAGGATGGTGCCCTCCTGCGGGTGGTACACCCCGTTCATCACGTTCAGCATCGAACTCTTGCCCGCCCCGTTGGGGCCGATAATCGAGCGGATCTCGTGCTCGCGCACATCGAAACTGATATCGGTCAGGGCCTTCACCCCGCCGAAACGCAGCGAGATGTTCTTCAGGTCCAGAATCACCTCACCGATACGGCGACCGCTTTCCGGAAGGGTGGCCGTTTGCGCCATCTCATTCATCATCGTCAGTGTCTCCTCATGCGGCCTGAATGGCAGCCCGCGGGGTGAAGGTCTTCGCCTCTTCGATCCGCAAGTTCGCACTGATCTTGCCCGTGCGGCCATCTTCGTATTTCACTTCGCTCTCGATGAACTGGCTCTTCCTGCCTTCGTACAGGCCGTCGATCAGCACCTGGTAGCGTTCCGCGACGAAATTGCGCCGCACCTTGCGTGTCCGGGTCAGTTCGCCATCGTCGGCATCGAGCTCCTTATGCAGGATCAGGAAGCGCTTGATCTGCGAGCCGCTCATCCTCGGGTCCGATGCGAGATCGGCATTCACCGTCTCGATGCCTTCCTTGATCAGCTCATACACCGCGGACTGCGAGGCGAGATCGGCGTAACCGGCGTAGGCCATACCCTTGCGCTCAGCCCAGTTGCCCACTGCCTCGATGTCGATGTTGATGAAGGCGGTGACGAAATCGCGGCCGTTGCCGAAGCTCACCGCTTCCTTGATGTGCTGGAAGAACTTGAGCTTGTTCTCGATGAAGTTGGGCGCAAACATCGAACCGTCGTTGAGCTTGCCCACGTCCTTGGCCCGGTCGATGATCTTGAGATGGCCGTCGTCGTCGAAAAAGCCCGCATCGCCGGTCATGAAGTAACCATCGGCATTGATCGACTCGGCGGTGGCATCGGGACGCTTGTAGTAGGCCTTGAGCAGCATCGGCCCCTTGACCAGGATCTCGCCGTTGTCCGCGAGCTTGACCTCGACAAAAGGCGCCGGCTTGCCGACCGAGTCGAGCTTGATCTGGCCGTCGGGTTGCAGGCAGACGTAGGCGCAGGTTTCAGTCTGGCCATAGAGCTGCTTCAGGTTCACCCCGATCGATCGATAGAAGCGGAACAGATCCGGCCCGATCGCCGCACCGGCGGTGTAGGCGACCCGGATACGGCTCATGCCGAGTACGTTCTTCAGCGGCCCGAGCACCAGCAGATTGCCAAGCCAGTACTGGAACCGATCTGCCGCCGACACCGGCTTGCCATCGAGAATCTCCGCCCCGCAACGGCGCGCGACAGCCATGAAATGATGAAAGATCTTGCGCTTGAAGGCGCCGGCATCTTCCATCCGGATCATGACCTGGGTCAGCAGGTTTTCGAACACCCGCGGTGGGGCAAAGTAGTATGTGGGCCCGATCTCGCGCAGATCGGTCATCACCGTTTCGCCCGACTCCGGGCAGTTGATGGTGAAGCCCGCGACCATGGCCTGGGCAAACGAGAACAGATGGTCGCCCACCCACGCCATCGGCAGGTAGGAGAGGATGTCCTCTCGATCGGTCAGACGATCGAACTGCACGCCGCCCGTGGCAGCCGCAATAAAGGCGCCGTGAGTCTGGCATACGCCCTTGGGCTTGCCCGTTGTTCCGGACGTATACAGCATCACCGAAATATCGTCAGAGGCGCCCTTGGCAATCTCACCGTCGAGAAAGTCGATCTGATTGCGGTCCTGGATGCGCCCCATCTCGTGCAGCCCGTCGAGCCCCATCAACTGGCTCTGGCTGTAATGGCGCATGCCACGCGGATCGTCATAGATCACATGCTCGAGCAGCGGCACCTCGGGCAGGATTTCGAGCATCTTGTCGACCTGCTCCTGGTCCTCGACCACCGCAAAGCGAATCTCGGCGTCGAGCAGCACGTAGGTCATTTCCTGCGCCACCGCATCCTGGTAGAGCATCACCGGAATGCCGCCCAGGCATTGGCATGCCGCAACCGACCAGTACAGGCGGGGGCGATTGTCCCCAATGATCGCCAGACGGTCGCCACGCTTGAACCCGAGCTCGGCCAGCCCGCAGGCGATCGCTCTCACGCTCGTGGCCACTTCGGCCCAGCTGTATGTCTGCCAGATGCCGTAGGCTTTTTCGCGCATGGCCGGCCGATCCGGCCGCTGTCGGGCGTGCTCCATCAGCAGCCGCGGAAACGTGTCGAGCGCCGTTTGCCCGTGAGTATCGGACATACCCCATCCTCCTTCGGTTGATCCTGCTGTCTCCTCACCCGAACACCGTTGCGCTGTCCGGATGCGGCGCGCTTTGGCGCCTGCGTTTTTTGTCAGGATTCAGTTTCGCAGGGCATGTTTGCGCAACTGTTTGCGCAATGTAGTGAATTGTTGCAGGAGTCCCGAGCGCGAAACGGGCGGCCTGATCACGACCAAGGCGATCCTGAGCTCATGCCTGAATGACACCCGACGCATCTAGCGGGAGGGCACAATAAAAATGACAAATGCGCATTATTTGAAACAGGATATAATGCCGATAACATTTTTAATACCGGCTTCGCGCTCTGCCCGGCTTCATTCCTGTTGGTCAATGTGAGGACGCGCACAGCAAGACGACGTGCAGTTCAATCAACCTGTTACTGGACAACCACCATGCTCGAAAGCCTTGAACAACAACGCACTGCCCACTGGATCGGCGCACTTGCACTTGCGCTGCTACCTCAAGTCGCACTGGCGGCGCCGGTATGGCAGATCAACACCGAGGGAACCGGGCTGAGCGGAGCGAGCACCGTGTCCAGCGTGGACGTTACGGGCGTTGGCTTCGTCCAGATTCTGCCCAGCACCACCGTTCCCTACGTCTTCGACTTCGTCGAGCACGGCGCCTATCGAGCCGTGAAACCCGACGGCTTGGCCGCGCTGGGCACCCACGATCTCACCCTCACCTATTCCGTCTTCGGCACCGGTAGCTTTCTCGACCCCGCCGCCCTGCGTTTCACCTCAGGCACGATCGACATCTACGCCGACGCCGCTTTAGACTTCGGCACCGCGACCGCAAATTACGGCGCGGACAACGGCACGCTCATTGCTCGGCTGGGGATTTCCGAAGGCGGAGTCGATGCCGCCGGGCTGGTCACGGTGAAGGCGAGCGCAATTCAGGGCACCCTGCGTCCCGGATATTTCTTCACCGCAGACGGCAGCGACCTCAGCACTCGCAATGACGTGACCATGACGCTTGGCGTCTACAACCAGACGGTCACCCCCGACGCCATGATGATTTCGGAAGTGATCTGCAGTCTGGCGGCCTACGCCGGCCCGGGATGCAATGGCGAGCCCTACGCCAACACGCCCCTGAGCTTCGCGGTTCAGGACGGCGGATACGCGTTCATGTCGACGGTCGCCGAACCGGGAAGTCTGAGCATGTTGCTTGCTGGTCTGGGCTTGGTCGCGACCGTACGAAGGCGTCGCCGGGCCGCGCACTGACCAACAAACAGAAACGGCGCCAAGGCGCCGTTTCTGTTTGCATCGCCGGCCTTGCTCGATTCTTACATGCTGCGCCGATACTGCCCGCCGACCTTGTACAGCGCCTCGGTGATCTGCCCCAGCGAACAGTGGCGTACCGCATCGACCAGCACGGCGAACACGTTGCCGTTGTCGATCACGGTCTGTTGCAGCTTCGCCTGCCACTTCGCCGCTTCGGCCTTGTTGCGGGCCTGGAAGTCCTGCAGGCGCTTCAACTGCCCCTGTTTTTCCTCTTCGGTCGAGCGCGCCAGTTCAATCTCGGGCTGTGCGCTGCCCTTCGGGTTGAGGAAGGTGTTCACGCCGATGATCGGGTAGGAACCGTCGTGCTTCTTGTGCTCGTAGTACAGCGACTCTTCCTGGATCTTGCCGCGCTGGTAGCCGGTCTCCATCGCGCCGAGCACTCCGCCGAGGCTGGAGATGGCCTCGAACTCCTTCAGCACCGCCTCTTCGACCAGGTCGGTGAGCTCATCGATGATGAAGGCGCCCTGGTTGGGGTTCTCGTTCTTGGCCAGGCCCCATTCGCGATTGATGATGAGCTGGATCGCCATCGCCCGGCGCACGGATTCCTCGGTCGGGGTGGTGATGGCCTCGTCGTAGGCGTTAGTGTGCAGACTGTTGCAGTTGTCGTAGATCGCGATCAGCGCCTGCAGCGTGGTGCGGATGTCGTTGAAGTCCATCTCCTGAGCGTGCAACGAGCGCCCGGAAGTCTGTACGTGGTACTTGAGCTTCTGGCTGCGCTCGTTGGCGCCGTACTTGTTCTTCATCGCCACCGCCCAGATGCGGCGGGCGACGCGGCCGATCACCGAGTATTCCGGATCCATGCCGTTGCTGAAGAAGAAGGACAGGTTGGGCGCGAAATCGTCGATCTGCATGCCACGCGCGAGGTAGCTCTCGACGTAGGTGAAGCCGTTGGACAGCGTGAAAGCGAGCTGGCTGATCGGGTTCGCCCCGGCCTCGGCGATGTGATAGCCGGAGATCGACACCGAGTAGAAGTTCTGCACCTGGTGGTGCACGAAGAACTCCTGGATGTCGCCCATCATCTTCAGCGCGAACTCGGTGGAGAAGATGCAGGTGTTCTGGCCCTGATCCTCTTTCAGGATGTCGGCCTGAACCGTGCCGCGCACGTTGGCCAGCACCCATTCGCGGATTTTTTGCGCTTCGGTGTCGG
>JAUSOD010000030.1 GCA_030656215.1 Azoarcus sp. | reverse complement strand
CACCGGCTCGCTGCCGTCGTGGCCGTGCTCGTGCCACAGCCCGGTCGGGGTCAGGATCAGGTCTCCGCGGCTCATCGGGCACTTCTCGCCATCGACCGTGGTGTAGGCGCCTTCGCCTTCGACGATCATGCGCACCGCGTTGGGGGTGTGCTTGTGCGCCGGGGCCCATTCGCCCGGCAGCAGCAGCTGCATGCCGAGGTAGATCGACGAGCTCGCCTGCATCTTTTCCAGACCGTGGCCGGGGTTGGCGAGCACCAGCACGCGGCGCTCGGCCTTCTCGATCGGGGTCAGTTCGCCCGCCTGCAGCAGCAGTGGACGCACGGTTTCGTACGCCCAGAACGTCGGGCGGGTGCGCAGGGCGGGCTTGCCTGGCGGCAGCACGGTGCGCAGGCTGGGCCACAGCGGCACCAGATTGTGCGCGGTGAGGGCTTCGCGATAATCCGCGGGCAGGTCTTCCAGGCGACCGAGTTCTTGCATGTCCGATACTCCTCCGAGGTGATGCCGTCCGCCTATTCGATCCGACTATTATTTGATTGGGATCAATGCAGTGAGTGGCTTGTTGTGTTGAGCGCACTGTAGCGAGCGCTCGACATCCGGTCCATGCAGTGGTACCAATGCATTCCATTCGAAATTCGAATAGAGGTGGTTCGTGGAGTCCCTGGATATTCGATTGCTCGAGGTATTCGACAAGATCTACAACACGGGCAGCGTGACCCGCGCCGCGGACGTACTGGGCCTGGGGCAGCCGGCGGTGAGCATTGCGTTGGCGAAGCTGCGCGAGCACTTCTCCGACCCGTTGTTCGTGCGTACCTCGAAGGGCATGGAGCCGACCCGGCTGGCCGAGGAGCTGCGCCTGCCGGTGTGCGAGGCGCTCGATGCGCTGGAGCGGGTGTCGGGCCACCGCAACGCCTTCGACCCGGCCGCGTCGGATCGGACTTTTCGCATCTGCATGACCGATATCAGCCAGCTCGTGCTGTTACCGGGCCTTTGGGCCCGGCTGCGGGTGGCGGCTCCGGGTATCCATATTGATATTGCGCCGCTGTCGGCCGATACCGGGCGCATGCTTGAGGCCGGCGAGGCGGATCTGGCTCTTGGCTTCATGCCACAGCTGGAGGCGGGTTTCTATCAGCAAGCCCTGTTTCGACAGACTTATGTGTGCCTCTCGAGTGCCAATCATCCGCGTATCCGGGGCGTGCTGGATCTTGCCGCGTTCGAGGCGGAGGAGCATGCGGTGGTCACCACTTCCGGCACCGGTCACCTGATCCTGGATAAGGAAATCCAGCGCCAGAACATTCAGCGCCGCGTGGCGCTCAGGATCCCGAATTTCCTCGGCGCGGCCTTCGTGGTGGAGAGCACCGACCTGCTGGTCACCATCCCCGAGCGCCTGGGCGAGATGCTGGCCGGGCGCGGCCGCCTTCGCGTCCATCCGGTGCCCTTCGCGCTGCCCGATTACACCGTCAAGCAGCACTGGCACGAGCGCTACCACCATGACTCGGGCAGCCGCTGGCTGCGCGGCGTGATCCGTGACTTGCTGGGGGAGGGCGAATATACGTAGCGGCTTAGCATATTCGGGTCTTCCAGCCTTCAGCGCATGAGCGCTTGCATATATGCCGAAGGTACTACAATGAAATCACCGAATCCGGTTTTATGAGGAGGGTGAGCCCGATGGCGGAGTCCGTTGTCCCCGCAGGTCTGGACTTCCAGGCGCTGTTCGAAGGTGCGCCGGACCGCTATCTCGTGCTTAATCCTCAATTTGTGATCGTCGCGGTCAGTGCGGCGTATACCGAGGCCACGATGACCCGGCGCGAGGACATCCTTGGGCGGGATGTCTTCGAGGTCTTTCCAGACAACCCTTCCGACCCGGCTGCCGAGGGCGCGCGCAACACGCGCGCATCGTTTCTTCGCGTGTTGCAGACGGCTGCGCCGGATGCGATGCCGGTGCAGAAGTACGACATCCGGCGTAATGACGGGGACCCCGAGGCGTTCGAGGAACGCTACTGGAGCAACCTCAACACTCCGGTAATGGGGGCAGACGGAAATGTGGCCTTCATTATTCACCGGGTCGAGGACGTAACTGAGCTTGTGCGGGTCAGGCAGAGCGGACTGGAGCAGAATCGGCTCAACGCGGCGCTGCGCGAGCAGACGCGGCGGATGGAGGAGGAGGTTTTTGCTCGTTCGCGCGAAGTGGCCGCGACCAGTGCGATGCTGAAGCATGCCAACGAGGAGCTTTCCCGGCTGTACAAGGATGCGGACAATCGGCTGCAACGGCTCGAGCAGAGCTTTCGCGCCACCTTCGAACAGGCTGCAGTGGGCATTGCGCATGTTGCGCCGGATGGACGCTGGTTGCGGGTCAACCAGAAGCTGTGCGAAATCCTTGGCTATTCGCGTGAGGATCTGTTGCGGCGCAGCTTTCAGGACATCACCTGTCCGGACGACTTGCACGCCGACCTCGCGCTGGTGGAAAAGGTGCTGTCCGGGGAGATTCGTACGTGTACCTCGGAGAAACGATACGTCCATCGCGACGGGCATCTGGTCTGGATCAACCTGACCGTTTCGCTGGTGCGTGACGCGGGCGGGAGCCCGGATTATTTCATCGCCGTGATCGAGGACATCGCGCGGCGCAAGCATGCGGAAGACCGTCTCAGGTTGCAGGCGATGGTCTTCAACAGTGTCCAGGAAGGGATAGTCATCACCGATGCGGAGGGTGCGGTGATCGACGTGAACCCCGCCTTCGAGCGCAGTACGGAATACTCGCTGGAGGAGGTTCGCGGCCGCAACATGGGTATCGTTCAGTCCGGCCGGCAGGACCGCTCCTTCTACCAGCAGATGTGGCGATCGATCCTGGAGACGGGCAATTGGCAGGGCGAGATCTGGAATCGTCGCAAGAGCGGCGACATCTACCTCGAGTGGATCAGTATCAGTGTGGTTCATGACGACGCGGGACGGGTGACCAACTACGTGGGGGTCGCGGTGGACATCGGCCGGATGCACCACCCCAAGAGCGAGTTGGAGCGGATGGCGCACCATGATGCCTTGACCGATCTGCCCAACCGCTTGCTGCTCATGTCACGGCTGGAGCATGCCGTCGAGCGCTTCAAACGTCATGCCGGGGTCGGTGCCGTTCTGTTCATCGATCTCGATCGCTTCAAACTGGTTAACGACACGCTGGGGCATAAGGCGGGCGACGATTTGCTGCAGGCGGTGGCGCAGCGGCTCAAGGGGCGTCTGCGTGAGATCGACACCCTGGCCCGGCTCGGCGGGGACGAGTTCGTGATCGTGCTCGATGAAATTCCCGATCCCGATGCGGCCGCTGTCATCGCGCGCGAGCTCATCGACCAGCTTCACACCCCCTTTGTCCTACCGTGCGGGAACATCGTAAGCATAGGCGGTAGTGTTGGCATCGCCGTGTTTCCGCAAGATGGCGAGTGTGCGGCACAGCTCATCGATCACGCCGATCGGGCCCTGTACTCGGCCAAGAGCGAGGGACGCGGGCGGTATCGCTTCTTTGCGGAAAGTCAGCTGTAAGAACGGCAGATCCTTAGCGCACGAACGTCATGTTGATGTTGTTGCAGTAGAGCATGACTTTGCCGGCCGAACGATCGAACTGGCGCTGGATTCGACCGGACTGCTGGCTTTCGGCAAACTTTGATCGAGCCGACGAGAACCGAATGTCCGAATCCGCGAACAGCCAATACGATCTGACTACACGGTGGCAAGTCGATGCCCCGATTGATGCGGTGTGGGAGGCGATCCTGGACGCCGAAGGGTGGCCCCGCTGGTGGCCAGGGGTCGAGCGGGTGGACACGCTCGCGCGCGGCGACGCCAGCGGGGTCGGGACTCGCCGGCGTTATGTCTGCAAGAGCGTGCTGCCCTTCCGTCTGACTTTCGTCACCCGGGTGACACGGGTCGAGCCCTTGTATCTGATCGAGGGCCGGGTCGATGGTGAGCTTGAAGGCGTCGGCTGCTGTTATCTTGGCCGCGACGCGGGCCTCACCACCGTGCGCTACGAATGGCACGTGCGTACCACCCGGCGATGGATGAATGTGCTTGCCCCGCTGTTGAAGCCCCTGTTCCGCAGGAATCACGACGCCATCATGCGCGCTGGCGGCATCGGTCTCACCCGACATCTTGGCACCAAAGCGGAGGCGGAAAGTAACAGATCGTCCTGAGCGTGCCGTTGGGGCGAGCCCTCGGCTAGTGTTGACGGGTGGATCACCGGCGATCGGCCTGCGGTTCGTCAGCGGCTACGGTTACGTAATGGGAGAATACAGGCGTGACACGTACAAAAAAAATGATCGCCGGAGTCGGGCTGATGATCTTGCTGCTGTTTGTGGCAGCGTTGATCTTCATCGCCACGGCCGACTGGAATCGGCTCAAGCCCACCCTGAACGAGCGCGTCTCCAGTGCGCTCGGCCGGCCCTTTGCCATCAACGGCGAGCTGACCGTCGAATGGCGGCGCGATGCCGACGCGGCGGGCTGGCGGTGGCTGGTGCCGTGGATGCATGTCGGGGCTGCCGACCTCAGAATCGGCAATCCGGACTGGGCCACATCGCCCGAGTTCGCGGTGTTCGAACGGGTGGACCTGCGCCTCGCGCTGTTGCCGCTGCTCCGGCGCGAGGTTCATATCCCGCGCATCGACGTACGCCAACCGGCTCTTTCGCTCGAACGGCTCGCCGATGGGCGCACGACATGGGTTTTCGACCAGGACGACGAGCCCGAGGCCATGCGCTGGAAACTGGATATCGGCGAAATTGCCTTTGACCGCGGCCGGCTTGCCGTTGCGGACGCGATCGGCCGAATACAGATGGAGGCCACGATCGAGCCGCTGGGAGCATCGATTCCGTTCAGCGACATCATGGGCAAGGGTGGCGAGGCGCAGACCGAGGGGGTAAGTGGGTCGACGGAGTCCGCCCCGCTGGAGTACGTATTCGGATGGAAGGCAAAGGGCCGCTACCGGGACGAGGCCTTCACCGGCAGCGGCACGATCGGTGGTCTGCTCGCACTGCATGACCCGAGCCGTCCGTTTCCCCTGCAGGCTGACCTGAAGGTCGGCAGAACGCGCATCGCGGTGGCCGGCACACTCACCGATCTGCGCAATCTCGCCGCCCTTGACCTGAAGCTGCGCCTGAGCGGCACCAACCTGGCCGATCTCTATCCGTTGACCGGGCTGACGCTGCCCGACACCTCGGCCTATTCGACCGATGGCCGCCTCAGTGCGGAACTGCGCAAACCAGAAGGGGCGGTCTATCACTACCGCGATTTCAAAGGCCGCATCGGCGACAGCGACGTCCGTGGCAACCTGAGCTACACGGACGCTGAGCCACGGCCGCTGCTCAAGGGCGAAATCAGCTCGCGACTGCTGCATTTTGCCGATCTGGCGCCGCTGATCGGGGCAGACTACGGCGCGCCACGCGCGGGCGGCCCCGGCCAACCGCCGGACCGCGTGCTGCCGGTGGGCCCGTTCCGCACCGAGCGCTGGCGCGACATGGATGCCGACGTGCGCCTGAGCGGGAAGAAGCTTGACCGTGGCGAAGAGCTGCCCTTCACCGACATGCAGGCTCAGTTGTTGCTCACGAATGGCGAGCTTCGGCTCGATCCATTGCGTGTCGGCGTCGCCGGCGGCAGTCTGGAGGGGATGGTGCATCTGGACGGGCGCAAGGCGCAGATGCGGGGACACGCCCGCCTTAAGGCGCGGCAACTCGGCTTGAAGAAGCTCTTTCCCGGCTTCGAACCGATGCAGACAAGTCTGGGCGAAGCCAACGGCGAGGTGGATCTGCGTGGCACCGGCAACTCCATCGCTGCGCTGCTCGGCAGTGCCGACGGCGAG
>JAUSOD010000022.1 GCA_030656215.1 Azoarcus sp. | reverse complement strand
GATGCGCCGGGCGCTGGCGATCAACGAGGCGAGCTACGGCACGGATCACCCCGAGGTCGCCATCCTGCTCAACAACCTGGCCCAGTTGCTGCAGGACACGAACCGGCGGGCCGAGGCCGAACCGCTGATGCGCCGGGCGCTGGCGATTTTTGTTCAAAGGCTGGGATTGGAGCATCCGTCGTCTCAAATCGTCGGGACAAATTACATCGGCCTGTTACAAGAAATCGGCAGGACAGACGATGAAATCAGGGCAGTCCTGGGAACCCTGATTGGTTGATTTCTGGCACGGCCAGTCCCGTTGAAATGACGGTTTCCGCTGGACGCCGGGCCGCTTGTAGCCAAAACGTCATGCGTCCAGATCAAAAGGTATGACGATACTTTTCCGAACGCATGCGGATACAGGACATCAGGCCGGGACGAGAACACAGCAATTGTGGCTGGGTAGCCAATGGATTCCCGAAAACCCCTCTTCTGTGCCGTTGTAATATCGCACCCTCACATCGGCATTCAAATGACGGTTCAGGAAGGGGCAACCATCTCATAAGAAAATTTGGGTCATGCGGCGGCAAGTGGTAATTCGATGGCGAATAGCGTCCCACACCCCTCTCGCGAATGTACCCGCAAGGCTAATCCGAGCAATTGGGCAATCTGGTCAACGATTGACAAACCAAGGCCGCTCCCCTGCTTGCCACGCGTATTCCCGTTGTCGAGTTGCCGAAAGATCTCGAAAATTTCTTTGATCTGTCCGGCCGGAATGCCGATGCCAGTGTCCCAAATCTCTACCCAATACTTGCCCTGGTAACGACGGCAGCCTATCAGCACCCCACCCGCATCCGTATACCGGATTGCATTGGTCACCAGATTACCGATCAGGCGACTGAACAAGACAGGGTCCGTTCGTGCCGTCAGGGGCAGACGTCGGTAACGCAGCGATAAGTGTTTGCGACGCGCCTCCGCCATGTGACCCGATATGATTCGCTCGAGAAGCTCGATGACATCGAAATCCTGGAGGGCGACTTGTCTCTCAGCCATCTGCAGCGTCGCGAGGACGAACAACTCGTTCACATAATCGTTCATGCTTGCGACGCAGTTGAGGATATCGGCGGCCAGCGCGGCATTTTCTGGAGCCGGGCGGGCATGGAGTATTTCGGCGTAGAGGCGGAGCGCCACTAGCGGCTGCTTCAGATCATGGCTGATCGTTGCCAGGAACTTCGACTTGGCTTCGTTAGCCTGTTGCGCTGCCTGCTTGGCCTGAGACAAAAGGTTTTGTTCACGTTTGCGCTCGGTAATGTCTATGACCACTGCGAGAATTCGGCCATCGTCGTCAGGCAACATCGCATTGGCTAAGTAGATCGCCCGCCGGCTGCCGTCGTCCCGCACATATTCCTTTTCGTACGGCGGACTGACGCCATGCGCCGCCAGGTTGGCCAGATTTTCATAATCGGCTTCTAGCCACTCGGGCGGCGTCACGTTTTTCCAGCTAATCTGTCCGGCCACCAGGTCGGCACGACTCCGCCCGAGGATATCAAGGTAATAGTCATTGGCTTCCAGAATCTCACCCTTCGCATTGGCAATCACGATACCGACCAAGTTGGCATCGGCGAGGAGGCGGAAACGGGCAAGGGTGCGCTGCAGGACTTCTTTCGTCTGCTGGTGCTCGGTAATGTCGCGGCCAACGGACTGGATTTCACGCAGACAGCCATCGGCTTCGAAAAAAGCACGATTGACAAACTGCATCCATCGCACCTCGCCCGTTCCCGAGAACACTCGATTCTCGATGACAACGACCGGATGGTCCGGGGTCAACGCACTGAGCTCCGATTCAATGCGCTGCACGTCGTCGGGATGGGCGACCGGGTGCCATTTGCTGCCGAGCAATTCTTCCTTGCTCCTTCCAAAGAAACGAACGTATACGTCGTTGGCGAAAATTAAAGTGCCATCGGCCAGAATGCGCGAGATGACTTCGGTTTGATCCTCGACGACCGCCCGGTAACACGCCTCGGCCGCGTTGAATTGCGACTCGATGCGCAGATGTTCCCGCAGGTCCAGGACGACGCTGCAACTCATCCGGTAGCGTCCGCTCTCGTCATAAATCGCCGTCTCGGAAATCAACACCGGCAACAGCGAACCATCCCGGCAGACTAGGTCAAAACGCAGGTCATCGATCCGACCGTGCTTGATGAGCAAGGGATAGTTCTGGGCAAAGTTCGCCGCACCTTCCTGTGTAAGGAATTCGGTGAACTTCCGGAGACCGACCAACTCTTCATTGCAATATCCAAGCCAGCGCAACTCGGTCGTGTTGATTTTTAGGAAGGTGCCATCTGGCCCCAGCGAGTGATAGCCGCAGGGCGCCATTTCGTAGAGATCGGAAAGCAACTCCGCGTCGGTCTTGAACTGGGCGTCAGTCATGCGGGTCATGTCGGCCATGCTGCTCGCACCAATTTTATGCAGCCCCTCGCTTTGTGGGTTTTCACCGCTCGGTGACTGATGCCCATGCGCTCGGCAATTCCCTGATTGCCTAAGCGCCCAACCACAAGCCGCATGACTTGACGTTCACGCTCGGTAAGTTGCAATCTACAAGACTCGACACCAACTGAGCTCACAGCCCCCCCACAATACGGTCTCGAATACCGAGGCAACAACAGTATCAGTGTCGGGGGGGGGTTCATACTGATATGAACGTGTTAGAGACGGGCAGGCCCGTATAGGTGGAATTTGCCGCTAAGTTCATTCACCCGTGCGGCTGGCATTACTGACGTCGGAAACTTGAATGTGGTGAGTATTCCATTTCAAATGCTGTCCAATGTGCATGTACAGCCCCTGTTCCGTGGCTGTTTGCTCGATACAAAACCGGCCAGACAGATGCCATGATCACCCTGCGGTTGTGCTGTTGTCAGCGGCAGGACTGGTGCCGTTGCGGACGTACGCCGTTGATGCCAACTCCGAGAACCGTGTCCAACCCCATTTCGCCCTGGGTCATTGGCCTTCATCCCAACGGTCATGGCGCATCGTAGTTTGATTTTCCAGGGCGGCGAGGCGCCATGACCGTTTCCCTATCCCCTAACCCTCTCCCGCTCGGGTGAGACGGGGACATGGTAACGCTGCGTGTTGTTACATGCTAAAGGCCCCGACTACGTTTGTCAGCAATAGGCGGCGCTCTGGCGTTGCACCATGCGGCGCCGCGCGAGTGCCAGGACACCGACTCCGAGCAACCATAGCGTCGACGGCTCGGGAACCGGCTCGACATCCGGCTCGAACACAATCGTCATGGCTGTCCAGTTCGGTGACAGCAACTCTAGTTGCGAAAAGGAGCTGGTGAAGTCGCTGCCATCAAACCCGACTTTGCGCAGGGCGGAGTCGGCAACGTAGTACATGAGCTCGGCGTCCGCGTCGTAGTGCATGGCTGTCCAGTTCGGTGACAGCAGCTCTAGTTGCGAAAAGGAACTCGTAAAGTCGCTGCCATCAAACCCGACTTTGCGCAGGGCGGAGTCGGCAACGTAGTAGATCGTGCCCATAGGCAGCGCATTCGCTATGCCGGCGGTAGCCAGCAAGACGGCGAGCGCCAGGAGAAACTGTCGAGCTTGGCGTACAAGGCTCCTCTCGCAACCTCTCCACAGCCATGGCAGGGAGACCGTCCATAGAGTGATCTTCATTTCTTTCCCCTTGAACGTTGATTGAATCACCCGCCCAGAAGTAACGATTTACGCCCTCACCACGGGTGGAAGAGACAAAGGGCTTGAGTCTACTGAGCCAATTCGAGCAAAGATCCTGCCAAATATGCGTTACTTTGTAACGCATTGATAAACATAACGTTTCTTCTAGGCAACTTTATGATCTGTAAAATTCTCCGACAAATCTGGCTGTTCCGAGTGAACAGTGACCGTCTGCTGGGGGTCACGCAAGAGACGCTCGCCGCTATCGACAACAATGCCCGCCGCTGGCCGGGTCGAGCCAAGACGGGGTTCAAGTTGGCCGCCGTAAACCGGTCATCCAAGACGGTCCAGCGAGAGAAATTCTGACCGGATCTCCAACGGCAGGTGATGGCCGGGTCAGACCCGCCAGCAAATCCTACCCACCGTCCGCAAACGCTGCATTGCTGCCGGTGGGGCGCAAAACCCGAACGGCGGTTGAGGGTCGGGAAGACTCATCGGCGAGCGGCGGCTTACGGGAAGCGAACCTCCAACGGCAGCTTTCCGGCGATCAATCCGAAGAGTCGTCGGTCCCGACCCGACCCATACCTGCCGCCGAGCTTTGAGGAAAGCTTCATTCAACGTTTGAATTCACCGGCGCTGCGCGGCGTTATCGCGCAGCGTCCAGCGACCGAAGGGAGCGAGGTTGAGCGCCGTGTTGGGTCTCACGGTTTTGGGGGCGCTTTGAGCGCCAAAAGAAGATACTCACCGACATGCTTTCCCGCAATGTCCTCTACAGACGAAAGCTTGATGTGGCGGCGCAACTTGCCTTCGCCCTCAAGCACCGTGAATTTGTCCGTGAGAGACGCGCCTGCACCAAACTCCAGCGAGACATGCTTTGCATAAGAGAAGATGCTGCAAAAGGGCTTCTCCATGAACTGAAGAGACGTCCCTTTTCCAAATTCGAGGTTGACGTACCAGCCGCAGTCGAAGGTGATCTTCGCGCCAAAGTGCTTGACGTAAAAATCACGAGACTCTTCGACCTTCGTTGTGTTGATGCAGGGGGACAGGGAATTGGCAAGCATGGAGATTCCTAAGAGTGAGACCCAACGTTTGAGTTCACCCGCGTGCGGAGGCTGCCAAGGGCAAGCCGTAGCACGTCGGGCGCAACGAAGGGTTGGGCAGTGAGTCATAGCATTGCCTTATTCGCTCGCAAAAGAACGTCCTTGCGTACGTGGATGCGGGCGTGAGGGCAAGCTATTTCCCGGCTTTCAGCGTCCGAACAAGCGCGCGCATGGCATCTGTGAACGTCTTCGCTTGAACGGCTTCCAGACGGCGGG
>JAUSOD010000009.1 GCA_030656215.1 Azoarcus sp. | reverse complement strand
TGCTCTTCTGTTGTGGGCGCTCGGGGTGAGCGGGTGGGCGGCGGTGGTGTCCTTGCTGGCCGCGCTGCTGCAACTGGTGCGCTGGGGCGGCTGGAACCCTTGGGCCACGCGGCGCACTCCCTTGCTGTGGGCGCTGCATGCGTCCTATCTGTGGATTCCCCTTGGGCTCGCGCTGCTTGCCGCCACGCAGTTGGGGCTGGTTCCGCGCTCGGCCGGCGTGCATGCGCTGGCGATCGGCGCGACCGGCGGATTGATCATCGGCATGATCACCCGCACTGCGCTCGGGCACACCGGGCGCATGCTGGTTACCGGGCGGGTCGAAGTGATTGCCTACGCGCTGGTGCAGATTGCCGCGGTGGCGCGGGTGCTGACGGTGGCAGCCATACCGGCCGGGGTGCTGGGCGGCATCCATCTTGCGGCCACGGCGTGGACGCTGGCCTTCGCGCTCTACCTGTGGCGCTACACGCCTTTCCTGCTCTACTCGCGAGTGGATGGAAAGGCGGGCTGAGGGCGCGGGTTCAAGCCAGACACCGGCTCTGTAGATAGGATCCCTGCCCGAAGACTCTGGCCGAGATGGCCGGACTGCTGCCGGACGACCGCGTCGAGTGGCGACTCCGCCCAGCAAACGGACCGAGAGAGGGCGCGCGGACGACCTTCAGCTGTGGGTCGCTAATTAAATCTCTCCATAGCGACCCATTGCAGACGTTCCCCCTATTTCGACCAGAAAGGCCGAGACTGGCCGTAACTACCCTCCCGGCTTCGCGCTCAGAAGCGGCCACCGTCACGGTCAGATCTCGATCAGAGATCTCCAAGGCATCATCGACCTCGATGCCAAGGTGACCACCAGCAGTATCGCGCTTCGTTGCGCTTTGGCGCAGCGCAGCGGCACGTTCAGGGTCTGATGTGACCCGACCCCGCTCACTTGCGGGACCAAGGTCGAAACACGGCGATCGGGTTCAGCGTAAGGACTTGGGCGCGACTTCGCCGCTGCGGATGGTGTAGCGCTTGCCGTCGACGGCCTGCGCCGAGAACGGCGGCCGGCCTGCAGGCCCCTCAATCTGCAAGCGGGTCGGACTGCACACCGTGTGCGCCCGACGCTGCCTCGGTCCGAGCGTGAAGCCCCGCTCGCCGAAACTGTATCTGACGGCCTCGGGGCCATGGTTCTCCACCTCGAAACGAATCGCTGCACTCCGCGGCCGCCCGAACAACTGGACGGCGAAATAGCGTCCCTTCTCGTCCCGGGCGACGCCGACGCCGATCTCGGTCAAGTTTCCGTCGACCAGATTGGCGCGATGCTTGGGCGATTCGATCCAGCCTTGCACAAAGGCCTGGGCAAGCTCGCCCGCACCGGGAAAGCCCGTGGAACGGTACTGATAGGCGATGTTCTCCGCAACGACGCAGTACGCATAACCCGCAGCCTGCGCCCGCTCACTTGGGGTCCGGTCATCCGCGGTATGGCCATACCGACCCGTGCGGGCCATGTAGGCGGCAAAGTCGCGAGCAGCGTGTGCAAGCTCGCCGTTCGATTCGACCGGTGGGCGATTTTCGTCCGCGCGGAAGCTGTTCGTGCTGTCAACGATCCGAGCGCTGGCACGATCGACTTCGACCGCCTGCACGGACGAGGCCAGCAGCGCAAGAAAGAGGGCGGCATGAAGTTTGATCACGGCTTTGGGGTCCTCTCTGTGCGGCCTTCGGCCTGACAGCGGCCATCCGGTTTTCATCGCGCCCAACCCCCTGTGCAGACTGGCAGGCAGCGCCGGCCGAGTTGCACACGTAGGCTGTCCGGCCGGTATTTGAGCGAAGCTGCGGAAGCATCCTACGAGTACAGCACTAGCTCGCTACGTGGTCGACGGGGTCGAGAGCCTTATGATTCACCTCAATTTAATCTGGTTGCGAGCCTGCTAAGCTCGCCGGCTTACGCGAAACGGTGGCAATCGACGCAGACCACCGACAGGCATGAACCTGTCGTGGCGGTCAACGTTGAGCAGGTGTAAAGCGCGGGAAATCGAATAGGCAAGCAGCGCAATGTACCTCATCTTCAAGCCCATCGTGCCCCTGCTCGACGGCTTGTGTTCTCCGTGGATAGGTCGCCTTCATCGGGCTTTCCGGGCGGTGGCCTAGAGAGGGGTGCGCGCTTGGCCAGCCAACCCGAACATGATTATCGCGTGATTAACAGTCGTCGATCAGGTGCGCCGATCCGGAGTTGCCGGCACGGCACCTGATCTGCGAAATTCGGAGATACGGAATGCACTTTCTGGATCGAATGACGCTGCGCAGCCTGCTCGCAGCGCTGGTTGCAGTGGCGGTGGCGCTGTTGCTGCTCGCAGGGAGCGTCTACGTAACCGATCAATACGGACGCTGGAAAGCTGCCGAAGAGGCCAGCGACTTTGTGAACGTCATAATTCGCGCCAGCAATTACATGCACGAGACGCAACGTGAGCGTGGTCTGAGCGCCGGATTTCTGGCAGGAGCCAACACGCTTGACGCATTACGCGGGCAACGAGTGAGTACGGATGCAGCGGTCGCGGCCCTTGAGGGTGCCGGCGCAGCCTGGCGCGGCATTGGTCGCGAGGAGGTGGGCAGAATTCTGGCATCGCTAGGGCAACTGCGTGATTTGCGGGTGCGGGTGGAGACTCGCGCAGACACACCGGCCCAAGCGGCGGCAACCTACACTGCCATTATTGCGACCAGCGCAAACGCACTTTCTGCTACCGGCGCCACATTGGCAGCATCCAGCGAGAACGTGCCGCTTATCACGGCAACGTTCGCGTATATGGATCTTGAGTGGGCAAAGGAGTTTCACGGACGAGAGCGCGCTCAAACCAACGCCATTCTCGGTGCCGGAGCGATGAGCAGCGTGCAACGCGATTTGTTGATGGGCACGCGAGCGATGGGCCGAAATGCGCTTGACCTGGTGCGAGCCAAATCACCGGAGGTGACCAGTGCGATCCAAGGTGCAACTTCAGACTCCGAGCCCATGGTCACGCGATACCGCGATGCGGTGACACAGGGCAATTTTGACTCTGTGCAGCCGACTGCATGGTGGGATCAGATTACCGCTCATATGGATGGCTTGTGGTCAGTGATGGAGGTACAGGCAGAACAGATCCGCAGCCTGGCATTGGCTGATGCAAACGTAGCACGCAATCTGTTTGTCTGGGCCGTGCTGGTCGGCGCCGCCGGTATTCTTTTGTTCGGCGGCCTCGCCTGGATCGTTGCCTATCGTCTTAACCGCGCTTTAAGCGAGATGCGTCAGGTGATCATCGAAGTAGAGAGCAGTGGCGACTTCAGCAAGCGGATGAGCTATGCATGCAAGGATGAGGTCGGCCAGGCAGCTACCGCGTTCAATAGTCTGCTGACGCAGTTCGCGACCATCATCCGGGAAGTACAGTTGACGGGCGAGGCCATTGCGGGTGCCGCCAGCGAGATGGCAGCATCGGGCAAGCAGGTGACCGAGAGCTCATCGGCCCAGTCTGCGGCCGCGAGTTCGGTCGCTGCGGCGATGGAGGAAACTTCGGTGAGCATCTCCGAAACGGCGAGCAATGCGCAGATCGCGGACGAAGTGGTGGCGCGCGCACGCGGCGGAATCGACCAGGCGCTGGCCACGATGCGCGAAACGGTTGCCAATGTGGAAACGGTGGCGGGCCTGATTCGCAATGCTGGCAACAATGTGAGGGAACTCGACGAAGGCTCGAAGAAGATCGGTGGCATCGTTCAGGTAATCAAGGGTATTGCCGAGCAGACCAACCTGTTGGCGTTGAACGCGGCCATCGAAGCTGCTCGTGCTGGCGAGCAGGGCCGTGGCTTTGCAGTGGTGGCTGATGAAGTTCGCAAACTCGCCGAGCGCACATCGCAGGCAACAGGAGAAATTGCCGGCTTGATCTGCAGCATCCAGACCCAGGTCGACAGCACGGTCGGGGGAATACGCGACGCAAACATACAGACAGATCAAAGTCTCGAGATGGTCGCCAACACGGAGGTTGCGTTGCGACTTGCCGATGAGGAGTCGGCGACAGCCGCAGCGAGCGTCAGGATCATCGCGGATGCAGTTCGCGAACAGGATGCTGCGGTCCAGCAGGTAGCGGACAACATTGAGAAAATTGCCCAGATGACCGAGGAAAACAGTGCGGCAGCCCAGGTGGCCGCGACTACAGCGCTGCGCCTGGATGAGTTGTCAGGCAAGCTGCGCGGTGCCGTGGAGCGCTACAGAACCTGAATGTCCTGGCGGAGACGGAGACCCGCCGCCGATTGAGCATCCCCCTCGATGCTTATGATTCACCTAAATTTAATCCGCTACGCAAGCTGCTAAGCTCGCCCGATTGCGCGAAACGGTGGCAATCGATGCGGGCCACCGACCGGCATGGACCTATCGTGGCAGGCAACGTTGAGCATGTGTAAAGCGCGCGACAAGGACTCGGAGAACAGCGCGATGCATTTCTTGTTCAAACCCATCGTTGCCCTGCTCGATCGCTTGCGTTATCCGTGGAAATTCGCCTTCATCGGGGTGATATTTCTGCTCGGTCTCATCGTACTGTTCGGCCAGATGCACACCAGCGTCAGTAGAGAAGTCGCCCACACCCAGCGTCAGATTGCGGGTCTTGAGCTGGTCGACAAGATGTTCTCGGTGCTCGTGACCAGCCAGCAGCATCGCGGCTATTCATCGGGTTTTCTGGGTGGTGACCAAGCGATGGGTGCGCGCGTGGTCAGCCAGGCCGAAGCTTTAACTGAGAGTATTGCGAGACTTGACGCAGAACTCTCCGTCCGCCCGGACTGGGCCGTCCTTGCTTCGCGCTGGAGCGATATACGCTTGCGGCTCAAGGCTGTCATTGCACACGGCCTGTCGCTGTCTGCCCCGGATAACTTCCACGTGCACACGGAAGCGATCGAGCTGATTCTTGTCAGGATCGGCGATGTCGGTGAAGTCTCCGGACTGGCAGGTAACAGTGATCCGCGGATAGCCAATCTGGTTGCGCCCATGCTGCGCACCATGCCTCTCCTCACCGAGGGGCTGGGGCGCTTGCGTGGCTATGCGACGGGCAACCTGGCGCGCGCCAATGTCGGCATGCAGGACGAGTATGCGCTGGCGACGCAGCTCGCCGCCCTTGCGGCCGGCGAGTCTGCACTGAAGGATCGACTTCGCCGCGCAGCGCTGAGCAATACTGCGCTCACCGGCTCGCTTGAAACTGCGATGGGCGAGATCGAAGCGTCGATCGATCAGCTACGCTACGTGGCGCAAAGCGAGGTATTGAGTCGCAGCTTCACCATCGCTCCGACGAAGCTTTTCAACACCGGCACGGTCGCGATCGATACCGTCCTCAAGCACTATCGTGAAACGCTGAGGCCGTCGGCGGAAGCACTGCTGAACGAGCACCTTTATACCCTGCGCGTCACCATGGCGAGTAGCCTGCTGATCATGGTGGCGATCACCCTGATCGCCACCTATCTGTTTGGAGGTATCTACTTCTCTATCCGGCGTTCCGTACGTGAGCTCACCCACGGAGCGCAGCAATTCGCAGACGGGCATTTTGGTGCCCGCGTCAGCCTGAGCGCTCGTGACGAACTGCAGCAGGTTGCCGACCGGTTCAACGCCATGGCGCATGGCATCGCGGAATTATTGAGCGGTCAGCACCAAAGCAGCAGAAGACTCGATGACTTGTTGAAGCACAATCCATCCGCAATATTCGCGCTCTCGCCCGATACCCTGCAATACAACTTCGTCAGCCCCAATGCGCAGGTGCTCTTCGGGCGCCCGCCGGATGAAATGCTTGCATGTGATCAAGGTTGGCATGGCAGTGTGCATGACCATGATCGCGAGCACGCCCTGATGGCCTTCACACGGTGGTCGTGCGACGATTTTTCCGGCGTGCTGCAGCACGTTTGTCGGTTGCAGCGAAAAGATGAAATTCCGACCTGGGTCGATGTCCGACTCAGTGCGATACGCGATGACGCGGGAAAGGCCGTGGAGTTGGTGGGCTCATGCACGGACATCAGCGAGCGACAGCAGACTCAAACCAGCCTCGAGCTAGCTGCCAGTGTGTTCAGTCACGCCCGTGAGGGCATCACGATCACCGACGCAGAGGGCAGCATCCTCGACGTCAATCATGCATTCACCCGTATCACCGGCTACTCTCGCGAAGAGGTGCTGGGCAAGAATCCGCGCATCCTCAAGTCCGGACGCCAGGACCAGACCTTTTATGCCGCCATGTGGAACCGCCTGACCAAGCAAGGTTTCTGGGAAGGTGAGCTGTGGAATCGTCGAAAGTCAGGCGAAATCTATGCAGAGTCGCTGACCATTTCGACCGTGTGCCGGGCCGACGGCAAGGTATCGCATTACGTCGCGGTATTCATGGACATCACCCGGCAGAAGGTGCTCGAGAAGCAGCTGAAGCAGATCGCGCACTTCGACGCGCTGACCGGGCTTCCCAACCGCGTCCTGTTTGCGGATCGCCTGACACAGGCGATGGCGCGCGCCCGACGCACCGAGTTGCCACTGGCGCTTGTCTATATCGACCTTGACGGCTTCAAGGCCGTGAACGACGCTCATGGACATGCCGCCGGTGATCGCCTGCTGATCACGTTGGCCCAGAGGATGAAGGATTGTCTGCGAGCCGGTGACACCATCGCACGACTTGGAGGGGACGAATTTGCGGCAGTCCTCTCTGACCTCAAGGGTCAGGCAGCCACACAAACGCTGATTCAGCGACTACTGGCTGCGATCGCACTGCCGGTTCAGGTCGATGATCTGGTGGTGAATGTATCGGGCAGCGTTGGCCTCACGTTCTACCCGCAACGCGAGTCGATCGATGCTGACCAGTTGCTGCGCCAGGCTGATCAGGCGATGTATCAGGCCAAGCTCGCCGGAAAGAATCGATTCAATGTATTCGACATCGAACAGAACACCAATCTGAGGGATCGTAACGAGCGCCGGGAGCGTATCAGGGATGCGTTCGAACAGCGCCAGTTCGAACTGCATTATCAACCCAAGGTAAATATGCGAACGGGCGAGATCGTGGGGGCGGAAGCGCTTATTCGATGGCGTCACCCCGAACACGGTTTGCTGCCGCCCGCCACCTTTCTGCCTGTGATCGAAAATCATCAGCTCGAGATCGACATCGGACAATGGGTCATCGACACGACGCTGGCACAAATGGAAACCTGGCTTGATGGAGGGCTGAACCTGCCCGTGAGCGTGAATATCGCGGGCCATCATATGCAGCAAGCTGACTTCGTGGACGTTTTGCAGACACTGCTTGACGCACATCCGCGGGTACCGCGCCACTATCTTGAACTGGAGGTCCTGGAGAGCAGTGCGCTCGAGGATATCGCGCATGTATCAAGCGTCATCGAGGCGTGTGGGCGCATCGGGGTCGGGGTCGCACTCGATGATTTTGGCACCGGATACTCGTCGCTCACCTACCTCAAGCGCTTGCCTGCCGGGGTTATCAAGATCGACCGTGGCTTTGTTTGTGACATGCTCTACGACCCCGATGATCTGGCCATTCTTGAAGGTGTTCTGGGTCTGGCGAGGTCGTTTCAGCGTCAGGCGATTGCCGAGGGCGTCGAGACCGTCGCACACGGGCAGTTGTTGTTGCAACTTGGCTGCGAGCTGGCCCAGGGCTATGGCATTGCTCGCCCGATGCCCGCTGACGAGATACCTCACTGGATCGCCAACTGGCGTCCCAAGCCGGCCTGGACTCAAGCACGCAGAGTGCCTCCGGAAATGCTTGCCGTGCTCTATGCCGCCGTCGAGCATCGTGGCTGGGTCAAGCGCGTGGAAACCTGTCTGTCGCGCACGTATGATCACCCGCCTGCACTGGCGGCCAATACACAACGTTTTGGCCAGTGGTTCGATGCACTCGCGATGCAGGAAGATCGCCACCCGCGGCTCCCGCAAATCAACGCACTTCACCTGCAAGCGCACGCGCTGGGCTCGGAGCTGATGGCCTTGAATGCTGCGGACAAGGCCGAGGCGGCCCGAGCGAGGCTGCCGGAACTACTAGCCCTGCGCGATCAGCTACTTTCTGCCCTGGCAGGGCTGATCGAGCAGCCGGGCGATCTCAAGTGAAGCAGCTGGCTTACGTCAAGGGCAGAGCGCGTTGAAAGTGCTCGCCATTTGTGCGGCCTTGGCAGCTCATCAAAATCCATGCCCCGTTTGCCATGGCAGGCGATGCAGTTTGCAACATCGGAATACTCGTTTCAGCGGCGGTAGATAATGTGCTCAGGAGGAGCCGTTCAGGTCCCGCGGAATGAACGGCTGCAGCCCAACCTGACTCAGGCCGAGAAGATCATGCAGCTTGCCAGCACGGGCACGATGTTCGGCGAAGAGGCTGCGCTGCTCCGTCGCCCTCAGCTGTTTGCCGCCCAGGCCCTGTACGACAGCACTCTGCTGCGGATTCGCGGTGATGCGTTGCGCACGGCAATCACCGAGTCTTCTTCGTTTGCCAATGCGATGACCCTGCGCCTGTCGTCCGCGCTTTGATGCGCAGTGTGAGCGCGGCAAGGCCATCGCCAGGATAGACCGCGCGGCGAGGCGCGGCATCGGCGAGCTCAATGCATGTCGTAGCCGCGAGCAATTCCTCGAGCGCCACGCGCATTTCGAGTCTGGCAAGAGGCGCCCCCAGGCAAAGATGAATACCTTGCCCCCAGACCAGGCTGGGCTCCGTATTTCGCTCGATGTCGACCACGTCCGGGTCCACGAACATGCGCGGATCGCGGTTGGCGGCAATCCACATCAGCGTCACGATATCGCCCTCCGGGATGGTTCGGCCCTGTATCTCGAGCTCCCGCGTTGTGGTGCGGCGATTGGCGACGAGAGGGTCGTCCGCCCGCAGAATCTCCTCGATTGCTGCGGGAATGAGCGACGGTTCGTGCCGCAGCCGATCTTGCAGTTCGGGGTTAAGGGCAAGATGCAGGGCCAGAATGCCCAGCCCGGCTGCGACCGTGCCGTGCCCCGCCGCCCAATTGCGCAGGATGCTGATGATCTCATCGTTGCTGAACGTCTTGCGATCGACCTCTGTGCGCAGCAGCCCGTCGGTGGCGTCGCCTGCATGTCCCGGTGAGGCGCGGTGACTGTCCAGGTTAGCCCTTACGTGTTCCGCGAACAGCTCCGCGAGCGCCTTTCCGGCCACTGGATCCTCGTTGAATGCCGCATCCTGATTGCCATGCACCCAGCCAGCGAGACATTTCCACTGCTGATCGGGCCAGCCGAGGAAGGCGCACAATGTTTTCAGTGCGAAAGGCGTGGCGAACGCTTCGATGAAGTCTGCCTCGCCAAGGTCAAGCAGTGGTCGAAGCAGGTTAGCAGCGATCTCACGGACGCGTGGCTCCAGCGTCGCCATGTATTTCTGATCAAAGAATTGAGCAAGCACCTCATAGTAGGGGCCGTGAATGGGTGGATCCATGCTGTTGGGGATCACCGGGAACCGCGCCACATTGCTGAACGCCTGCGTATCAGCAAGAGCGGCAGTCACATCTGCATGACGAAACAGTGACCAGCCCAGGAACGCGCTGTGCGCCACGGGGCATCGTTCGCGCATCTCGTCGTACGCTCGGCGTTGATCCTTCAGGGTCGAGGGGTCACGTGGATTCCAGTCATCATGTTGATCTTCGTTCATGGTTCGACTCTCCGTGTATCGAGGCGCCAGTGACGACGACAAGCCAGCAGTTGTGGGGTCGTTTGCGTATTCCCGGCGGTCACGACGATGCTCGCACGAGTTCGAGCCGGATTTGCTCGATGGCATGTGAAGGGCTAAGACCTTTGGGACACACCTCGGTGCAGTTCATGATGGTGCGGCAGCGATACAGGCGGTACACGTCATCCAGGTAGGCCAGCCGCTCGGTCGTGGCGGTGTCGCGGCTGTCGACGATGAAGCGGTAGGCTTGCAGCAAGCCGGCCGGACCGATGAATTTGTCCGGATTCCACCAGTACGAGGGACAAAATGCACTGCAGCAGGCGCACAGGATGCATTCGTAGAGCCCATTGAGGCGCTCGCGCTGCTCGGGCATCTGCAGCCGCTCGTGCTCGGGCGGCACCTCGTCGTTGATCAGATAAGGCTTGATGGCGTGGTAGTGCGCAAAGAACTGTGTCATGTCGACCACCAGATCGCGGATTACCGGAAATCCGGGTAGCGGGCGCAGCACCACCGGTTCCTTAAGCGCCGCAACCGACGTCATGCAGGCCAGCCCGTTGCGGCCATTGATGTTCATCGCGTCCGAGCCGCATACCCCTTCGCGGCACGAACGCCGAAACGACAGGCTGTCGTCGACGCGCCTAAGGCGCATCAGCACGTCAAGCAGCTTCTTGTCGCTGCGCTCGGGCTCGATGGTGTAATCCTGCATGTGCGGCTTGGTGCCGGCTTCGGGATCGTAGCGATAAATACTGATGCGCATGTCGTTTCCTTCGGCGGTGAATTTTATGAGACAGGACTCATATGTGTCGCCATCAGCAGCGCAACACGAATCACAACCGCGGACAGAATGACGGCGATGATCGCGAGCACCGACAGGCGCAGCGGGAGTGAGTGGACGTAATCGAGCACGATGTCGCGCGCGCCGATCCAGCCGTGCACAGACAATGCGGCAAATAACAAGATGACGATGACGGCGCCGTGTGGGCTGGTCGCCAGCGCATGCCAGCGCTCATAAGTGAGTGGCGGGCCGACCAGCAGCAGCGCCGCACCCAGCGCCAGAAGCATCAGCAGCACTACTGCGGTGGCGCGCTGCAAGAGCCATGCGCGCTGACCGAGAAAGACTCTCATGGCATCCCCCCTATCGCCGCGGCGAAGGTGACGATCGCTACGGCGATGGCGATAATCGCCGCCGTCAGGATCGTAGCCCATGCGCTGATGCGTGCCTGCGCAAGCGGGCTGCCGATACCGATATCCATTAACAGATGGCGCAAACCGGCCAGTACGTGGTGTGAAAGGGCCCATACCAGGATTACCAGGAGCAGCCCCCGCCATGGAGTGGTGACCGCCGATCGGAGCGATTCGAAGGCGGATTCGCTACTGAGCGAACGCTCGAGCGCGAGGGCGAGCAAAGGGAGGCTGAAGAGCAGCAACACGCCCGAGACTCGATGCCCGATCGACGCCATCGCGCCAATCGGAAAGCGGATGTGGAACAGATTCAGGAATTTCGGCGCGCCACCGGTCGGAGTTCGCATGATTGCCTCCATGTGGGACAGGTTGCCTCGCCCGGGCCGGCGGTGTCAGTCCGAACAGCCGCCTGGTCCCACGGGCTCCGTGCAGCCGCATTCCGCCTGGCTGGCAATCTGGTGATGGAACGCCGGGAAGTGCTGCGCAAGTGTCTCGACGAGATCGAGCAGTTTGCGGTAGTTTGCGTGCTCGGTTTTCCAGTGCTGGATATGTTCGGACATGATGACCTCCAACTTTCTGTTCCGGAGACTCTGCGTCGCCTGGATTGCGGCTGCGGGGTTTCGCAACTTGCAGTGGCGTGCTTAGCGACGCTCAACGTCATTTCTTGCCCGTTGACGCGCTGACTCCGCTCGGCTCTATTGAAGAACGAGGGGGCATTCCAACGCTCCACGCTCATCTTCTACCAATGGACCGTACACATTTCGAGACATCGCGTATGTACGACGCCGAACATTGGGATTGAATCCGCTCAGCTGGCCTTCCCCCTGCGTCGCGGTTGAAACCGAACAAGGTAGTGCAGGCGAGGTCGTCAACGTAAGCGCCGGCGCGGGACCTTTGGGTTGGCGGGCGCTGCACCTCGACAAAGGCCGGCGTCGCCGGCGATGGCGGCCCGCGACGACGAACGCCACATCGTTTCGGCCGGCTTCCAAGGGTGGACACATGTTTGCCGAACCTTGATCTTCATCAAACCCCGAGCTTTATACCTGACTATACTAGTCAAGTATTAGGCGTCGCGAGACATCAGTTTGCGAGATGCATCGTTCGCCCCAACCTGTTCGCATATTGCAGATCAGTCCACATGGCCAAGCGCTTTCCCTTGCATCCGAAACATCCCGAGCGCATCTGCTGGGGCTGTGACAAGTATTGTCCGGTGGATTCGCTCAACTGCGGAAACGGCTCCGGCCGCACGCTGCATCCCGCCGAGATGCTCGGTGACGATTGGTATACCTATGGAGACTGGGGTCTGGATGTTCCGGAATCCAAGGAGACAGTGGATTCATGACGGGAAATGGTATGCCCGCTCTGGCGGTTCGTCGCCGCGCCGGAATGACTGATCGCGATCCGGTCACGGTTGGTCTTCCGGTCTTCGGCACGATCGCACCACGCCACTCCGGAGAACGAACTTGGGGCTGAACGACACCCTCGCGCTGGGTGCCGGGACGGGGCACGGCCTTCTTCTCCATCCCGGACTGCCGGCACCCGACACGTCCTCTGCACATCGTCGCATTCCCGGCAACAAGGGCATCTGGGTCGGCATCACCTGCGTGTTCGTGGAATTCGCGGTGCTGTTCACTGTGTACTTCATTGCGCGCGCTCACTTTCCCGAAGCATTCGAGGCGGGCCACACCCAGTTGTCGCTGATGGCGGGCACCGCGATCACGATGCTGCTGCTGACCAGCAGCCTGTTCATCGCGCTGTCGGTGAATGCGATCCGCAGCGGGGACCGGCGCACATCGATCGCGTGGCTGATCGGCGGTCTGATGCTGGCGTTGGGTTATCCGCTCGTCAAGTACCTGGAGTTTCGCTGGAACCTCGCGCACGGCATACGAGGGGACTCCGGCATCTTCTTCACCGTGTACTACTACCTGACGCTGACGCATCTGGCACATGGTTTCTGGGGCATTCTCGGGATCTTATGGGTGCTGACACGCAACATCGTCGGGGCCTACGATGCATCGGAATACTCCGGCCTCGAAGCCCTGGCGAGCTACTGGCACGTCACCGACATGATCTGGCTGATCATCTTCTCGCTCTGCTATGTGCTGGTCTGACGATGGAGCCCCTTGCCATGCGTGACCGATCCGGACCGACGAACGGGATTTCGATCGTCGGCGCGTGGCTGGTTCTCGTGCTGCTGTTGCTGGCGAGCATCGGGGCCGGCCAGCTCTTTCACGGGGCACCCTGGCTGCCGTTTGCGATCGCTGCGATCGTGTGGGTCAAGGGCACGCTGATCGCGCGCTACTTCATTGAAGCCAATCACGCCCATCCCTTCATCCAGTGGGCGCTGCGGGTGTTCATCGCGTTCGTGCCGGCCTTTCTGCTGCTGACCGCCTGGCTCGGCGAGCGTCTGGCGCGGTGGACTACGCTATAGCGGATATCCGGTCGAGCACCCGGTTCAAGCCGATTTCGTAGTCCTGCATGCCGTGGAGCGGATCATCGATGTCCTCGGAGCCTCGCGGCACGTCTGCCGACGCGGAAACAGGCGACCGTCTTCGATCTTGATCGGGCGGCGTCGCAGAAATTGATCTGGCGCAAGCACATTACCCGACTAAATTGCTAGGGTATGGCACATCACCACAATCGAGCGCGCCATGAGCCTGCAACCGTTCTTCGACAGTGTTCCACGCATCACCTTCCACGATCCCCTGGCGGAGTTTCTGGGCGCGGCCCACGACGGGCGGCTCGAATATGCTTATGGCGACGCAGTGCGCTTCGCCGGGCACTCCTGCCCAACGGTGGCCATGGCCTATGCCCTGACTGTAAAAGGCTTGCAAGCGCTTTATCCCGACGAATTGCCCGAACGCGGCGCCATCATCGCGAGTTTCCCGCAGGCGGCAGCCGAAGGCGTCACCGGAGTCGTCAGCGGAGTGGTGGGATTTCTCACCGGGGCAACCGAGACCACCGGCTTCAAGGGCATCGGCGGGCGCTTCGTGCGCCGCGGGTTGATGCAATTCGGGTCGACGGTGACGGGGGCTTTCCGACTTTCATGCGCGCAGGGCGGCGAAGTGGCACTTGACGCACAGCTGGACCGGGTGCCTGCCCCCGCGCAAACCTGGGAACTGCTTGCGCGATGCCTCAAGGATGAGGCGTCTGGGGCGGAGCGGGACGAGTTCAGGGCGCTGTGGCAGGGGCGGGTGCGCCGGCTCCTGGTGGACCACTGGAACGACGCCGACGTGTGGCAGGTGAGCCTGCGATGAAGCGCGATCCGTCGCTCCTGGCGCTGTCGCGCGAACACCATACCGCGCTGTCGCTCGCCATCCGGCTGAAAAAGACTGTGCAGTCGGGCGATCCGTTGCGCATCGAGGAGGCGCGCGACAACGTCGTGGTGCGCTTCGCAGCCGAGCTGGAGCCGCACTTTGCCGAGGAGGAGCGGACACTGCTCCCCCGGCTCGCCACACTCGGCGAAGTCGCCTTGGTGGATCGCACGCTGGACGAGCATCGCAGCTTGCGTGCGCTTGTTCGAAAGCTCGCCGATCCTGCTGCGACGCACGCAGCGGGTGCCTTTCTCGCGGAATTTGGCGACCTTCTGACTGCCCATGTCCGGTTCGAAGAGCGTGAGCTGTTCGAGCGCGCCCAGGTGCTTTATGCCGAACACGGCGCGACACCGAAGGTGTCGGACGCGCCTGTCTGAGTCCGGCGCGAGGCGGTGTAGCCGTTTACCGTGTGGCCGATTACCATCTGCCGCCGGTTCGGAGCGCAGCGCGAGTCAATTTGAAGTCTGCCGCTCAGGACAGATTTGGGTCGACCTGGGCGAGGTGGCGCTTGAGACGGTTGAGCAGTTCGAGCAGCTGGGTCTTTTCCTGATGGCTCAGACCGCTGAACAACTCGATCACCCAGCCCTCGTGCGACTTGGCCATCTGCTTGAAGGCGCGCTTGCCGGCCGGGGTGAGATGCACCGAGTAGGCGCGGCGGTCGCGCGGATCGTCGCGGCGTTCGACCAGGCCTTCTTCGACCAGCTTGTCGGTCAGCCCGGTGACGTTGCCGCCGGTCACCATCAGGCGGCGCGAGAGTTCGCGCATTTTCAGCCCGTCGGGATTGCGGTCGAGCTGGGCCATCATGTCGAAACGCGGCAGGGTGGAGTCGAAGCCGGTGCGCAGCAGGTTGCGCAGGCGCGACTCGACGGTGTTGGTGCAGGTCAGCAGCCGCAGCCACACTCGTAGCGCCTCGTGGTCGTCGTCGGTGGCACGGGTTTCGTGGTCGATGACTTCCGGTTCTGGTGCGGCAAGCGTATCGAGTTGTTCTGTAGTCATGGCGGTACCTGAAGGTTTTTCAGTGAAGCAGCGCGGGATATCCGTGCTTTTCCACGCATTCTACTCTTTGACGCAAGCTAAATCATTCATCTGTAAATTTATGATGAAACAGTTTTCGAGTCGGGTGGGAGAGGGCGTCCTGATCCGCTTGTTCGATGCGGCGTCGATATTCGCTTGTCGGCGCACGGCTCTGAGCCCCTGCTTGCAAGCATCATCGTTGCGACAGAACGGGTATTCGCCCTGCGCAGGCTGACGATCCGGCGATTCATTTCGTGTCCGAAAGCAGTTCGATACTTGCCGCGAACAAGGCCGAGCCCGGCTCGGCAAAGGCCTCGCACAGCGTGAGGTGGTTGTGTCCCGGCATTGGCACCTCACCGCGCCACACCGCTGACCAGCCGTGTGCGAGCAGGGCAAGCTGGCGGCGAAACTCGGCACTTTCGTCACCGCCGACGGCGCCGACCAGCGGCGCGGTGGTGGCGGGGGCGAGGCGGATGGGGCTCAGCGTGGCGATGCGCTCGGTGCTGAAGTCGAGGTCGTGGTGCAGGATGGGCACTGCCGCGAGGGGCGCGAGGTCGGCCAGCGGGCTGAGCGCAATGCCGGCGGCGATCAGGTCGGGCGGCAGATCGGGGGCGAAGGCGGTCCAGTCGGTGGCGAGTGCGATGCAGGCCAGGTGGCCTCCGGCGGAGTGGCCGGCGACCACGATGCGGCATCGGTCGATGTGGTGGCGGGGCGCATTGCGGTAGAGCCAGGCCAGGCTGCGGCGGATCTGGGCGACGATTTCCTCGAGGGTGGTGGCCGGGGCGAGGCCGTAGTTCACCACTGCCACGCCCATGCCGCGCTCCAGATAGGGGGGCGCGATCCACGAGAAGTCGTCCTTGTGCAGTCGGCGCCAGAAGCCGCCGTGGATGAACACCAGCAGCGGATGGCCTTCGGCCGGGTCCGGGTGTGGCTCGGGCAGAAACAGGTCGAGGGTTTCGGCTTCGGCCTCGCCATAGCGCAGATCGAGCAGGCCGGGATGGGTGGCGCGGGCAAAGCCGCTGCGTGCGCTCCAGTCGGCGAGGTGTGCGGCGAAGTCCGGCACCCGCGAGGCGACGTCGTACTCACGCGCAAAGTCGGTGTCGGCGGCGGGCTGCAGCAGCGGCGGCAGGGTAAAGCGGTCCGAGGCCAAGGTGTCAGACGCCAAGGTAGCGTTCCCACAGTTCGGGCTCGGCGGCGAGGGCTTCGTTGTTGCCCCGCCAGGGGCTGCGCCCCTTCTCGATGAAGGCGTGGTGGTCGGCAATCCGCATCAGCTCCTTGAGGTATTTGTCGATCACCAGTATCGCCTGGCCGGCGTGCTTCAGGCGCCCGAGTACATTCCAGATCTCGCGTCGCACCAGCGGCGAGATGCCCTCGGTGGCCTCGTCGAGGATCAGCAGATGGGGGTTGGTCATCAGCGCGCGGCCGATGGCGAGCATCTGTTGTTCGCCGCCGGAGAGTTGGTTGCCCATGTTCCGATCGCGCTCCTGAAGGTGAGGGAACAGGTGGTAGATGCGCTCCAGCGTCCACGGCTCGCGGCTGGCGCTGCGGTTGGCGGCGAAGGCGAGCAGGTTTTCGCGCACCGACAGGTTGGGGAAGATCTGCCGGCCTTCGGGCACCAGGGCCAGGCCCATCTGAGCGATACGCTCGGTGGGGCGGCCGTCGATGCGCTCGCCGAGGAAGCGGATCTCGCCCGACCACACCGGCAACTGGCCGAACACCGCGCGCAAGGTGGTGGTCTTGCCCATGCCGTTACGCCCGAGCAGGGTGGCCGCTTCGCCCTCGCCGATGTCGAGGTTCATGCCGAACAGCACCTGGCTGGGGCCGTAACCGGTTTCCAGGTTTTCGATCGAAAGCAGGCTGCTCATTGGATCGGCTCCGCGCTTTGGGTTTCGTCGTCGCCGAGGTAGGCCGCGATCACCTGCGGATTGTTGCGGATCTCGTCGGGCGAACCGGTGGCGATGACGCGCCCGGCCACCAGTACCGAGATCCGGTCGGCAAGGCGGAACACCGCATCCATGTCGTGCTCGACCAGAATCAGGGTGTGGTCCTTGCGCAGGCTGTGGATCAGCTCGCCCATGCGTTTCGACTCTTCCGGGTCAGTGCCGGCCATGGGTTCGTCGAGCAACAGCAGGCGCGGCTTGCAGGCCAGTGCCATGCCCAGTTCGAGCGCGCGCTGGCGACCGTGCGACAGGGTGCCGACGATCTGTTCCATGACATCCGACAGGCCCACCCGCCGGGCTGCCTCGTCGGCGCCCTGGTCGAGATCGGATTCGTCTGCCACGGTGCCGAGAAAGTCGAACGAGTGGCCGGTGCGCGCCTGTACCGCCAGCGCAAGGTTTTCGCGCACGGTGAGGCGCGGCAGCAGGGTGGTGATCTGGAACGAGCGCACGATGCCGGCCGCCACCCGCTTGTGGATAGGCAGCCGGGTGATGTCGCGGCCTTCGAACAGGATGCGGCCGCTGTCCGCCGCAAGCTCGCCCGACAGCTGCGCCAGCAGCGTGGTCTTGCCGGCACCGTTGGGGCCGATCAGGGCATGAACTTCGCCCGCGCGGATCTCGAGATTGCAGTGGTCGGTTGCAACCAGCCCGCCAAAGCGTTTGACCAGCTGGTCTACCTGCAGCACGGTATGGCTCATCGAGTCTTCTCCTCGCCGGCGGGGATGGCCTCCGGCGCGGGGGGCCCGCCTCCCCGCAGCAGCTTGAGCACGCGTTCGCGGAGGCTCATCACGCCATCCGGCGCCACCAGTACGATGAACAGCAATAGCGCGCCGAGGATCAGGTTCCAGTGCTCGGTATGGGCCGAGATGGTTTCCTCGAGCAGCAGGAAGATCGCTGCGCCGGTGATGCCGCCCCAGAAGTAGCCCGATCCGCCGATGATCACCATCACCATCAGGATGCCGGACTGATGCCAGGTCAGGGTGTGCGGCGTGACCCCCATGCTGAGGTTGGCGAGTAGCGCACCGGCCAGGCCGGCGAGCCCGCCGGACAGGGTGAAGGCCATCAGCTTGAGACGGTAGATCGGATAGCCGATGGCCGCCATGCGTCGCTCGTTTTCGCGGATGGCGACGAGTGCGCGGCCGAAGCGCGACGCCACCAGGCGGTAGAGCAACACGAAGGCGAGCCCGGCAATGAACAGCACGAAGTAATAGAAGCCGAGGTCGCCATCGAGCGGCAGGCCGGGAATCACCGAACGGGCGCTGATCGGCAGGCCGTCGTCGCCGCCGAACTCGGGCAGCGAGATCGCCAGGTAGTAGAACAGCTGGGCGAAGGCGAGCGTGATCATGATGAAATACACCCCGCGCGTGCGCAGGCTGACCGCGCCGATCAGACAGGCCGCGAGCGCCGCCGCAAGCACCGCGACCGGTAGCGCAACCCATGCGGCGACGATTCCGTACTTCGCCAGGATGGCCACCGCGTAGGCGCCGGTGCCGAGAAAGGCGGCGTGCCCCAGGCTGATCATGCCGCCGTAACCGAGCGCGAGGTTGAGCGCGCTGGCCGCGAGGGCAAAGATCAGGATGCGGCTGCCCACGATGATGAAGAAGTCTTCGCCGATCGCACTCATCACCAGCGGATAGATCGCCAGCAGCAGGGCGACGCCGATCGCGGTCCATGGGCCGGGCAAGCCGATGAGCAGTGGGGTTTCGATCTTGCGGCCAGGTCCGAATCTGGAAAGCATGTCGATCACCCCCGCGCCGGAAAGAGGCCCTGGGGCCGGAAGAAGAGCACGCACACCATCAGCAGGCTGACCATCATCGAGGCCAGCGTCGGCCCGAGGGTGGCGGCGGTGGCGGAGTCGACCACCAGCTTGAGACCGAAGGTCAGCGCCAGGCGGCCGAGAGTGTCGATCATGCCCACCAGCAGGGCGCCGACCAGGGCGCCGCGCATCGAGCCGATGCCGCCGATCACGATCACCTCGAAGGCCGGAATCAGGATCGATTCGCCCATGCCGACCGAGACCGCGAGCAGTGGGCCGAGCAGGGCGCCGGCCAATGCGCACAGCGCAGCGCCGAGGGCGAACACGAAGGTGAACAAGGGCTTGATCCGCACCCCCATGACCGCCGCCATCTGCGGGTTGGAGGCGCCAGCGCGCATCCACATGCCGATCCGGGTGCGGTTCACCAGCAGGTAGAGGCCGAGCGCCACGGCCAGACCAACGCCGATGATCAACATGCGGTAGGCCGGGTAATACAACTCGTCGGGGACCAGCTCGATCGGGCCGGACAGGCTCTCCGGCATGCCGATCATCAGCGGCTGGGCGCCGAAGATGATCTTGATCGTCTCGTTGGCGATCAGGATCAGGGCGAAGGTGGCGAGTACCTGCGAAAGGTGGCTCATGCCCTGCAGCCGGCGGTAGAGGATGCGCTCGAGGATCACCCCGATCAGCGCGGTGGCGATGATCGCCAGCAGCAGCGCCGGGAAGAAGCTCCCCAGCCACTGGTAGAAGGCCGCGGCGAGGAAGGCACCGATCATGTACAGCGAGCCGTGGGCGAGATTGATGAGGTCCATGATGCCGAACACGAGGGTGAGCCCGGCGGCGAGGAGAAACAGCATCAGCCCGTACTGCAGGCCGTTCAGGGCCTGTTCGATGAACAGATAGAGCATGGAGGGCCTGCCAGAGTCAGGTAACAATGGGCGCCCCGGACCACCGCGGGATGCGGGGCCCGGAACGTAGGGGCGCGCCGGTGGCGCGCCCGCGGGCGCTGCGACTTACATCTTGCAGTCTTTGGCGTAGGCGTCGGTGTGCTTGTCCATGACCTTGCCGACGTACTTGTTGCTTACCGAGCCGTCGGCGTTCTTGACCACTTCGCGCAGATAATAGGACTGCACCGGGTAGTGGTTGTTGCCGAAGTGGTATTCGCCGCGGGTGGTCGGCGCCTTGACCGTCTCGAGTGCCTTGCGCAGCGCGGCCTTGTCCTCGATCTTGCCGTCGGCCGCCTTCACCGCTGCGTCGATCAGCATCGCCGCATCGTAACCCTGCGATGCATACAGTGTGGGCAGACGGTTGAAGTCCTTCTGGAAGTCGGCCACGAAGCGCTGGTTGACCGCGTTGTCCATCTCGCGATACCAGTGGCTGGTATTGAACGCGCCTTCCATCGCCGGCCCCACGGCCTTGACCACATCCTCGTCACCGGAGAAGCCCGGTGCGAACAGGGGGGTCTTCTTCAGCATGCCCGATTGCGAATACTGTTTGATGAAGTTGATGCCCATGCCGCCCGGCAGAAAAATGTACAGCGCATCGGCGCCCGAGGCACGGACCTGGGCAATCTCGGCGGCGTAGTCGAGCTGGCCGAGCTTGGTGTAGACCTCTTCGGCCACCGCGCCCTGGTAGAAACGCTTGAAGCCGGTCAGTGCATCCTTGCCGGCCGGGTAGTTCGGGGCCACCAGTGCCACCTTCTTGTAGCCCTTGTCCTGTACGTGTTTGCCCATTGCTTCGTGCAGGTTGTCGTTCTGCCACGCGACGTTGAAGAAGAAGGGGTTGCAGTCGGCGCCCGCATACTGGCTGGGCCCGGCGTTGGCGCTGACATAGAAGGTTTCGGCCGCGAAGAAGGCGGGGCCCACCGCAAGCATGATGTTGGAGAAGACGACGCCGGTGGCGATGTCGACCTTGTCGCGCTTGATGAAGCGCTCGGTGATCTGTTTGGCCGTTTCCGGGTTCTGCGCATCGTCAGCCACGATCAGCTCGGTGGGCAGGTCGCCGATCTTGCCACCCAGGTGCTTGACCGCGAGGTTGAAACCGTCGCGGATATCGATACCCAAGCCTGCGCCGGGACCGGACAGGGTGGTCATCATGCCGATCTTGATGCTGTCAGCAGCCAGTGCGGAGCCGGCGGCGAGTGCGGTGGAGCAGGCGAGGGCAATGCAGGTCTTCTTGATCATTCTGTTTTTTCTCCAGAGGTATGACGGCTTGCAGGCCCGATCTTCTCATGGCCGCGGTATCGCCGGCGACCCGTCATCGACGGCATCGCGCGGCGCGGGGCGCGATCGCTCAGGTAGCTGTCTTCAGCCGGAAGCGCTGGAGCTTTCCGGTCTCTGTTCGGGGCAGGGTGTCGACATAGGCGATGGCGCGCGGGTACTTGTAGGGCGCCACGGTGTGCTTGACGAAATCCTGCAGGGTCCGGGTCAGCGCATCGTCGCCCTTTACGCCGGGCTTGAGCACGATGAAGGCCTTGATGATCTGGCCGCGGTCGGGGTCGGGCACGCCGATCACGCCGCACTCGGCCACCACCGGATGGGCGAGCAGCGCCCACTCAACCTCTGGACTGGAGACGTTGTAGCCGGAGGTGACGATGATGTCGTCGATGCGGGCGTGGTAGTAGAAGTAGCCGTCCTCGTCCATGTGGAAAGCATCACCGGGCAGGTTCCAGCCGTCGCGCACATAGTTCGTCTGGCGCTCGTCCGACAGATAGCGGCAGCCGGTCGGGCCCTTGATCGCGAGCTTGCCGACTTCGCCCGGTGGCAGAGGATTCATCTCGTCATCGACGATCATGCCGCGGTAGCCCGGCAGCAGCTTGCCCAGCGCACCGGGGCGGTAGTCCTCGGGGCCGGAGGCGATGTAGATGTGGATCATCTCGGTGCCGCCGATGCCGTCGTGAATCTGGATGCCGCTCGCTTCGCGCCACTTGTCGCGGGTGTCGGTAGGCAGGGCTTCGCCGGCCGAGACGCATTTCTTCAGGCTGGTGATGTCGCAGGTGCCGACCAGTCCGGCCATCTGACGATAGGCGGTGGGTGAGGTGAAGCAGATCGTGGCCTGGTGCTGCGCGATCGCCTGCATCAACGGCTCGGGGGCAAGCTTCTCCAGCAGCACGGTACTGGCGCGCGCCCACAGCGGGAAGCACAGCAGACCACCGAGGCCGAAAGTGAAGGCCAGCGGTGGGGTGCCGATGAACACGTCGTCGGCGCCGGGTTTGAGGCAGTGGCGGGGAAAGACCTCGCACATCGCCATCACGTCGCGATGGAAATGGATGGTGCCCTTGGGGATGCCGGTGGTGCCAGAGGTGAAACCGATCAGTGCCGGGTCGGTGGCCGCGGTATCGACGGTGTCGAAGGTGTCGGCCTTGCCCGCCGCGCGCGCCTCGAGTTCGCCGCCTGATCCGTACAGCAGCATCTCGCGCAGGCCCGGACTCTCGGCCCGCGCCGCCACCAGTTCCTCGGCCAGGCTGGCGTCGCACAGGGCGTGGCTGACCTGGGCGAGGCTCACGATTTCCTTGAGCTCCTTGGCGCGCAGCAGGGGCATGGTGCCGACCGCCACGCCACCCGCCTTCCACACCGCCAGCCAGCATGCGGCCAGCCACGGCGTATTGGCGCCGCGCAGCAACACCCGATTGCCCGCCACCAGGCCCATGTCCTCGACCAGCACCCGGGCGAGGCGGTTCACCTGCTGCTGTAGCTGGCGATAGCTCCAGTGGATGTCCTTGCCGATGATCGCCGGGCGCTCACCGTGACCTTCGGCAACAGCTCGGTCGAGGAGTTCGGTGGTCGCGTTGAGCCGCGTGGGGAATTGCAGCTCGGGGCGCTCGAAGATCAGTTCCGGCCACTGTGCGACGGGCGGCAGGTGCTCGATGACGAAACGGTCGATATGGGCACTTGTGCTCATTGTTTGTTTCCTCTGCCATTGGGGCTGGGGCCCATCTTTCTGTGTTGGACTCTGATGGTCCTTATTGGTGTCGGCCTGGACCTTGACGCATCCCATGCCGAGCCGCGATCAATTCACCACAACGCGCCACGTGCCGCGCGCATCTTGCGCACCTGCGCATCAAAGAACTTCACCGCGAAGCCCGAGTCGCGGATCAGCATCTGGGTGAGGTCGGCACATTTCTGTCCGATCTCGACCGCCAGCGGGGTGTCTTCGCCGGGAATCATGCCGGCGTGGCACTGGATCTCGGCCGCGCGCTGTACCGTCCACAGCAGGAAGAAGGTCCTGGCGATATCCATTTCTCCGACCGCGACGCCGTGGTTGCGCAGCACCAGGATGTGCTTGTCGCCCAGGCTGGCGAGCATGCGGCTTTTTTCCTCAGCGAACAGGGTGATGCCCTCGAAGCTGTGGTAGCCGACGCGGCCGTAGAGCTGGGCGCCGTAGAAATTGTCGTGGGAGAAGCCCGCCTTCTTCTGCGCCACCGCCGACACCGGGTTGGTGTGGGTGTGGATCACGCAGTGGATGTCCTCGCGCGCGCCGTGAATCGCGCTGTGCAGCGCGAAGCCTGCAGGGTTGGCGTCGTAGGGTGAGGGCTCGACCTTGTTGCCTTCGAGGTCGACCTTGAGCAGGTTGGCCGGGGTCACCTCGGTGTAGTTCAGGCCGAAGGGATTCACCAGGTAGGTGTGGCCGGCATCCGGCAGGCGCGCCGAGATATGGTTGAAGATGGTCTCAGTCCAGCCGAAGAAGTCCACCAGGTGGTAGCACTCGGCGAGGCGGATACGCAGGGCCCATTCCTCGTCGCTGCAGTGCTCGGGCTTGACGACGGCGGGGCTGATGGCTGCATTCATGGCATGTCCTTTATGCGGAAGATGGGAGGGAGAGAGTGGCGAAGCATCAGGCGTGTCGGGTCGCGTCCTGTTTGCCGCGAAAGCGCGTGAGGTCGATCACCTTGCGCGTGACCGGCATCGGGATGTCGAAACGAGCAGCCAGTTCGAGCACAGCATCGCCGATTGCGGCCAGCTCCAGCGGCCGGCCTTTGTCATGGTCCTGCAGCATCGAGGTGCGTACCGGCCCCATCGCGGCGCCGAGCTCGATAAAGCTCAGTGGGTCGATCTCCACTCGCGCGCCGTAGCTGGCCGCCACCAGCAGCACTTCACGCATGATGGCGACGACGGTTTCCTTGAGCTCGGGGCGGGTGTAAAGCTCTTCCAGCGTCGCGCCGGTGATCACCGACAGCGGGTTGGTGCTGATGTTGGCGATGATCTTGGTCCACAGCTTGTCGCGGATGCGCTCCAGCGGCCGGGCCTCGATACCGCCGGCTTCCACAGCCGCACACAGCTCGAGCAGGCGCGGGCTGAGGCCGTTGGCCGGTTCGCCGAACATGATCAGGTGCGGCGTTCGCGCCACCACATGGCCCGGTTGCTCGACCTCAGCGGCGATGAACACCACGCTGCCGATGATGTGGCGTAGCGGCAGCAGCGCGGAGATCTGTCGATCGGGATCGACCGCGTGCACGGTTTGGTCGGCGAAGCGGCCGCCCTCGCCGTAGAAATACCACCAGGGCACCCCGTTTACCGTGGGCACGACGATGGTGTGTTCGTCGATCAGCGGCTGCAGCCGTGGCAAGATACCGGCCAGATCCTGCGCCTTGGCGCAGACGAAGACGATGTCCTGGACGCCGAATTCGGCGTGTTCGCTGGCATGGACGGCGACCTGGTGGGTGCCCTCATGATCGGTCAGGGTGATGCCGTCACGGCGGATCGCTCCCAGCGTCGCCCCGCGTGCGAGCACGCTGACGGTGTGCCCGGTCAGCGCCATGCGGGCGGCGATCGTGCACCCGATCGCGCCAGCGCCGGCGATGCAGATGCGTTTTCGTTCAAATTGGGGCATGGTGGGTTCCAGTGAAATGTTCAGGTCGCCAGCATCGCCTGATGCTTGCCCCCGAGCCCGAGGTAGGCCTCGATCACGCGCGGGTCGTCCTTCAACTGTTCGGCCGGGCCTTCCATCGCGATCTGCCCGGTCTCGAGCACGTAGGCGTAGTCGGCCACCTGCAGCGCGGCGCGCGCGTTCTGTTCCACCAGCAGGATCGACACCCCGCGCCGTCTGAGCTCGGCGATGATGCGAAAGATCTCGCGCACGATCAGCGGCGCCAGCCCCAGGCTGGGCTCGTCCAGCATCAGGAGCTTGGGCTTGGCCATCAGCGCACGGCCCACCGCCAGCATCTGGCGCTCGCCGCCGGACAGCGTGCCGGCGAGCTGGCTTCTTCTTTCTTTCAAGCGCGGGAAGAGGTGGTACACCTCCTCCATGGTCTGTGCCTGGTCGCGCTTGCCCATGCGATAGCGCTGGAAGGCACCCAGCGTGAGGTTGTCTTCGACCGTCATCTCGCCGAAGAGCTCGCGCTTCTCGGGCACCAGGTTCATGCCGCGCGCGACCATGCGCTCGACCTCGGGCACCGCCTCGATGCTGCCGTCGAAGGCCACTTTCCCCTTCGACTCGAGCACCCCCATGATCGCGGAGAGCATCGTCGTCTTGCCCGCCCCGTTGGGGCCGATCACGGTCACGATCTGGCCTTCGCCCACCGTGAGGTTGGCGTTGGTCAGCGCCTCGACCTTGCCGTAGGACACGCACAGGTCGCGGATCTCGAGCACCGTGGATGTCGGGTTGTTGTGCGCGGCCTTGCTTGCCGGCGCCTGGGTCTGTTCCATCGTCATCACTCCACCCCGCCCAGATAGGCTTCGAGTACTGCCGGGTCTTTCTGCACGTCTTCGGGCAGGCCTTCGGCGATCTTCTCGCCGAACTCCATCACCACCACCCGATCCACGAGCCCCATGACGAAGTCCATGTCGTGTTCGACCAACAGAATCGCCATGCCTTCGGCTTTCAGTTTCTTGAGCAACTCGGCCAGCGCCTGCTTTTCCTTGTAGCGCAGGCCGGCCGCGGGTTCGTCCAGCAGCAGCAGGCACGGGTCGGAACACAGCGCTCTTGCGATCTCGAGCGTGCGCTGCTGGCCCAGCGCGAGGCTGCCGGCTTCGTCGAACAGGTGCTCCGCGAGCCCCACGCGCTCGATCTGGCGCGCGGCCTCGGCGAGCAGGCGCGCTTCTTCCTCGCGGTCCAGGCGCCAGGCCGAGCTGATCACGCCCTTGTCACCCCGCAGGTGGCCGCCGATGGCGACGTTCTCGAGCACACTCATGGTGGGCAAGAGCTTCACGTGCTGGAAAGTGCGGCTCATGCCCATGCGGGCGATCTCTCTGGAGTCGTGTCCGGCCACGGCTTTCCCGAGGAACAGCACCTCGCCCGAGGTCGGGGTGTCGACGCCCGAGATCTGGTTGAACATGGTGCTCTTGCCCGCGCCGTTGGGGCCGATCAGCGCCAGGATCTCGCCGGCTCTCACCTCCAGGCTCATGTTGTTGTTGGCCACCAGCCCGCCGAACTTGCGGGTGACGCTACGGGCATCCAGGATCAGCTCACCGGCCTTGGGCAGCGTGCGTCGCGGCAAGGCCGCCGCGCCCGGGTCGATGGTCTTCCGCTTTACTTTTACCGGCACGAAGCGGGTGAGGATGGGCCACAGGCCGTCACGGGCGCGCTGCAGCACGAGCACCATCATCAGGCCGAAGAAGATCACCTCGAAGTTGCCCGAGGCGCCGAAGAGCTTGGGCAGGATGTCCTGCAGCCATTGCTTCAATACCGTGATCACCCCGGCACCGATCAGCGCCCCCCACACGTGGCCGGCGCCGCCGACCACGGCCATGAAGAGGTACTCGATGCCGATGTGCAGCCCGAACGGGGTCGGGTTCACAAAGCGCTGCATGTGGGCGTAGAGCCAGCCCGAGGCGCAGGCGTGCAGTGCGGCGATGACGAAGATGATCATGCGCGAGCGCGAGGTGTTCACCCCCATCGCCTCGGCCATCACCATGCCGCCCTTCAAGGCGCGGATGGCGCGGCCCTCGCGCGAGTCGAGCAGGTTCTGGGTGGTGAACACCGCCAGCATCAGGAAGAACCAGATCAGGTAGTAGATCTCCTCGCCCTGGTCGAGCACCCAGCCGAAGAGTTCGATCGGCGGGATGCCGGTGAGGCCGGTGTGGCCCCCGAGGGTCTCCATGGTGCCAAAGAGGAAGTACAGCGAAATCCCCCACGCGATCGTGCCCAGCGGCAGGAAGTGGCCGGAGAGTTTGAGCGTGAGCGAGCCGAGCACGAGGGCGACGGTGGCGGTAAACACCAGGCCGACGATGAGCGCGAGCCAGGGCGAGCCGCCCAGCCAGGCGAGGTAGCCCGGCAGCTCGGTGGCGGTGGTGAGCACACCGGTGGTGTAGGCCCCGAGGCCCACGAAGGCGGCCTGGCCGAAGCTGGTCAGCCCGCCCACGCCGGTCAGCAGCACCAGGCCGAGCGCGACCATGGCGTACAGGCCGATGTAGTTCAACAGCGTGACGTAGAACGGCGGCATCACCAGCGGGGCGATCAGCAGCAGGCCCAGAAAGGCGGCGAGGACGACCCGGGAAGAGAGCATG
>JAUSOD010000034.1 GCA_030656215.1 Azoarcus sp. | reverse complement strand
GTGAGGCCGCCACCCGCTTTCAGCGCCGCTTCGGGCTACGCCCTGCGCGGCGCTGAAAGCGAAATCACATCAACCATGCCGTGCTCACCCAAATTGCACAACTTGACGCACACAACTGGCGGTGCCCGGGAGAAGTGGTTGACCCGGAAACAGTATCGGCTGCTGCTGTGTCGGGGGTTGGTGCTCGAAAAGGATACGGATACCTGCGTATTCAATCCACATCCGCAATTCACATCCGGCTCAGATCCTCGATCGCATCCACCACCATGCCGGTACCGACGGCGATCAGCAGGATGTCGGCGGCCACTCGCACGTAGCGATGACGCGGCGGGGGCGCGCCAAGCTGGATGACGAGCGCCGGGGGCAGATCGTAGTAGATCACGTCGCGTGGCAGCGGCCGTCCTTTCGACCACTTCCGCGCCTGTCCCGGCGGCATGCAGCCGTTGTGTTTCTTAGCCAGTCCCGGCGGGCAGCGGCCCTTGGAATAGTGCTGGTGATAGTAGTCGCGCGCGACAGTGCGGCGATGGTCGTCAAAATGATGGATGACCACGGTGGTGTTGCTGCTGCGGCCGTCGCGAGCCTGGGGGGCGTTACGATCGTCCCGGCTGGCGCTGCTGCGCGGGCGGTCACCGCTGCGCTCGTAGCGCTGGTCGCTCGCGCGCGGATCGCCGCGGCGGTCGGCGTTACCCTTGTCGCGCTGTTCGTACTTGCCGTTGCCACCGCCATTGCCCTTGCCGCCGCCGGCGTGATCCGGTTTGTCGGCAAAGCTGGGGGCGCTGGCGAATGCACCGAAGATGAATGCGGCAATCAGGCCCGCCTGTCGTGTTCTGTTTTGCATGACTGTTTTCCTGTTGTTGCGAGCCCGGGCTGATGGCTCAAGTTCGATCGGCTGTTAGAGCAGCCTGACCTTGACCCGTTTGCCCTTGAGCGTGCCTTCCGCAAGCTTGCGCAGTGCCTGATCAACAATAGCCCGTGCGACCGCAACGTAGGTGTAAGCATCGGTGACCTGGATCTTACCTACCTGCTCGCGGGTAAAAGCGCCATCGCCGGTCAGTGCGCCGAGCACGTCGCCGGGGCGAAACTTCTCCTTGCGCCCGCCCAGGATCTGCAGCGTCGCCATTGGCGGCAGCAAAGGCGCGTCGCTGGTGGGCTGAAGCTCGTCGAGCTTGTGCCACTCGGGCTCGAAGCCTTGCGCCTGGGCGATACCGGCAATGCGGCGCTGGTCGGCGCGGCTGGCCAGGCTCAGCGCCCAGCCGTTGTCGTCGGCACGGCCGGTACGGCCGATGCGATGCACGTGGATCTCGGGGTCGGGGGTCACATCAACGTTGATCACCGCTTCTAGCCCGGCAATGTCGAGGCCGCGCGCGGCGACGTCGGTGGCGACCAGCACCGAGCAACTGCGGCTGGCAAACTGCACCAGCACCTGGTCGCGCTCGCGCTGTTCGAGTTCGCCGTGCAGCGCCAGCGCCTGGATGCCGTGGGCCTGAAGTACCTCGAGCAGATCGCGGCATTGCTGGCGGGTGTTGCAGAAGGCGAGCGTGCTCACCGGGCGGTAGTGCAGCAGTAGCTGCACGACGGCTTCCAGGCGCTGTTCGTGTTCCACCTCGTAGAAGCGCTGGCGGATCTTGCCGCTGTCGTGCTGCTCTTCCAGCTTCACCTCGCGCGGCTGGCGCAGGAACTGGGCGGCAAGCTTCGCGATTCCGTCCGGGTAGGTGGCGGAGAACAGCAGGGTCTGACGGTGCGGCGGACAGGCGCGGGCAACCGCGACGATGTCGTCGAAGAAGCCCATGTCGAGCATGCGGTCGGCTTCGTCCAGCACCAAGGTGTTGAGCGCATCGAGCTTGAGGCTGTCGCGCTGCAGGTGGTCGAGCAGCCGCCCTGGGGTGCCGACCACCACGTGCGCGCCATGCTCCAGGCTGTTGATCTGCGGCCGGATCGGCGAACCGCCACATAGCGTCAGCACCTTGATGTTCTCCGCGGCGCGGGCCAGGCGGCGGATCTCCTTCGCCACCTGGTCGGCGAGCTCGCGCGTGGGACACAGCACCATGGCCTGCACCCGCAGGCTGCGGGCGTTGAGTTTGCCCAGCAGGGGCAGGGCGAAGGTGGCGGTCTTGCCCGAGCCGGTCTTGGCCTGGGCGATCAGGTCGTGTCCGGCCAGCGCCAGCGGCAAGGCCGCGGCCTGGATCGGCGTCATCGTGACGTAGCCGAGCTGGTTCAGGTTGGCGAGGACTTCGGGCGCGAGCACCAGTTCGGCAAAGGCGGGGCCGGTGGCCGTGACGGAGCTGGGCGCGGTGGCCGGCGTCGCGTCGGGTGCGTCGGCGGCAGGGGTTTGGGGTTGCGAGTTCATGCCGGATTATACGGGGTAGGGGGAATCGGCGTTCAGGGGGTTTTCCGCAGCGTGGCCGGGCTTGCAAGCGACATGCAGGCTTGCCGCAGCCAGAAACGATTTCACCGTCAGGGCGCTTTTTCCGCATTCCGCTGTCGAAGTGCGGACAACGGGGCGGCAGCCGGTCGACAGGGTGTGGCGGGCCGCCGTCGATGTACCGATAGTCATGGAGAACAGCAATGCAAACACTCGCGAAACCGCAGCAATGGCTGGCGTCGCTGGCCCTGGTCATGGGCATGATGCTGGCGCAAGCCACGCTTGCGCATCACGGCTGGGCCTGGGCGAGCGATGCAGAGTTCGAACTCACCGGCACCATCACCGCGGTGCGCCTGGGCAATCCGCACGGCCAGCTTACCGTCGATGTGCGCGGTGAAAGCTGGCAGGTCGAGGTCGGGCAGCCGTGGCGCAACGAGCGCGCCGGCCTCACCGACGAGCGGCTCGCGGTCGGGCAGCTCATCACCGCCCACGGCCACCGCTCATCCGACCCTGGCCAGCGCCTGATGAAGGCCGAGCGCATCGTCATCGACGGCAAAAGCCACGACCTCTACCCCGACCGCAAGTCCTGAGCGACACGGCGGCGCATGATCGAAGCGTGGCTGTCCACCCTCGAAGCCACGGCGCTCGCCCGCGCGCTGCGCGCCTCCGTGTGGGTCTATCCACTGGTCAATGCCGGCCACATACTTGGTGTGGGCCTGCTCGTCGGCGCGATTGTCCCGCTCGACCTGCGCCTGCTCGGCTCCTGGCGCGCGGTGCCGCTCGGACCCTTGTGGCAGGTGCTCACCCGCTGCGCCGCATTCGGCCTGATGCTCGCGGTCGGGTTCGGCGCGCTGTTGTTCATCACCCGCGCCACCGAGTATGCGGCTTCGGGGCTGTTCGTGACCAAGATGGCCGTCGTCGCAGTGGCAACGGCAAACGCGTTGGCGCTGCGTGTGGCCGGCCTCGACGAACTATGGCTTGAGGGCGGCACCGAAGGCAAGCTGTCCGCCCGCGTCCGCCTCGCCGCCTGCATCTCGCTGGCGGGGTGGATGACGGTGCTGATCCTGGGGCGGCTGGTGGGCTATTCATGAGGTGAATGCAAGCAGGCCAGTACTCTTGATCACGGCCTTCATCCTCGGTAAGCCATGGCGGCTTCCGCCTGATAATGCTCCGACCGGCGCCAGGCATAGGCACCTGTGGCCGACTGAAGTCGGCGCTGCGACAAACATCGCATCGTCCAGTCGATACATCCCGGTGGAGGAGTTGAGTTTCATCTCCTTACCTTGAGGGATGGCGTTCAATTTCCTATCCTTCGGGAATGCCACGCTAACCTGTCAGAGTCAGTTCCGTTCCAATGACTGGAGAACGCTCATGGCTATTGGTGTCTGGATCAGTCTTATTGCTTACTTTGCGCTCATGATCGCCATCGGCTTTTATGCTATGCGCAAATCGACGTCCTCGTCTGAAGATTACATGCTGGGTGGCCGGGCCCTCAGCCCACAAGTAGCGGCCCTGTCGGCCGGTGCTTCGGACATGAGTGGCTGGTTGCTGCTGGGTTTGCCCGGGGCACTGTTTGTATCTGGTTTGGGTTCGGCCTGGATCGGTATCGGTCTGCTCGTGGGTGCGTTCCTTAACTGGACGCTGGTCGCACCACGTCTTCGCGAGCAAACGGTTCACTATGGTAATGCGATTACCATTCCAGAATTCCTGGCAAACCGGTTCCCGACTCAGGCAATGTCGCTCAGACCGGTATCCGCGATCGTCATCGTTGTCTTTTTCGCGGTTTACACGGCTTCCGGCCTGGTTGCCGGCGGCAAACTGTTTGAGACCGCGTTTTCCGGCGTTTTCAACATTGGCGGCTTGAGCGACTACGCCGTGGGTATCGTGATTACCCTGGGCGTGGTGCTGGCCTACACGGTTGTCGGTGGCTTCCTGGCCGTGAGCATGACGGACTTCGTGCAAGGCTGCATCATGATGCTGGCACTGATTCTCATGCCGGCGGTGGTGCTCTTTGGCGAAGGTGGCGGCGGTTTCTCCCAAGCGTCACAGACCCTGAATGCAGTCGATCCCAAGCTACTATCGTGGACGGAGGGGCTGACCTTTATCGGCTGGCTGTCTGCGGTTACCTGGGGGCTGGGTTATTTCGGGCAGCCGCACATCATCGTGCGCTTCATGGCCATCCGGACGCTGAAGGAGGTTCCTATTGCCCGTAACATCGGCATGAGCTGGATGTTCATCTCCCTGCTCGGCGCGATCTCTCTGGGTATATTTGGCCGGGCCTATGCGATCCGCAATGGCATGGATGTCCAGGATCCGGAAACGATCTTCATCATTCTGGCGGAACTGCTGTTCCATCCGCTGATCACCGGTTTCCTCTACGCTGCATTGCTTGCTGCGATCATGAGTACCATTTCCAGCCAGCTTCTGGTGTCCTCTTCATCCCTGACTGAGGACTTCTATCGCCTGTTCCTGCGTAAAAGTGCCACTGACAAGGAGCGCGTGGGCGTAGGCCGAATTTGTGTCGTACTGGTTGGTCTGGTTGCAGCCGTCATTGCGTCTGACCCGAACTCTCAGGTTCTGGCGCTGGTCGCTAACGCCTGGGCAGGCTTTGGTGCGGCGTTCGGCCCACTCATTATCCTGTCGCTGATGTGGTCGCGTACGAACGGCACTGGCGCCATCGCGGGCATGCTTGTGGGTGCCGCCACCGTCATGATCTGGATTTCACTGGGCTGGAACGGAGAGTTCATGGGTGGTCCCGGTGTGTACGAGATTATTCCTGGCTTCATAGCTTCTTTCATTGCGATCCTGGTCGTGAGCAGCGTAACTGCCGATGCTGGCGAATATCAGCACATCGATCGCTAAGAGGAGAGCATGAGCATGAACGAAGCAAACCGTCATCCGCAGGGTGAAACGAGTGAGCTACGCTCGCGCATCCGCGACAGCTATTCCGCCGACGAGGCAGCGGTACTGCGCAGCCTCGTCGAACGTATCAAGCTGTCCGAGGACGAGCGCCGAAAGGTGGCCGCCGTCGGCGCCAAATACGTGGAGCGTGTGCGCAAGGAAACGTCGCCCTCGATGATGGAGGCGTTCCTGGCCGAATATGGTCTCTCCACCGCCGAAGGTGTCGGCCTCATGTGCCTGGCGGAAGCGCTGCTGCGCGTTCCCGATGCGGAAACCATCGACGACCTCATCCACGACAAGATCGAACCGTCCGATTGGGGCGCGCACCTTGGCAAATCCTCGTCGTCGATGGTCAACGCCTCGACCTGGGCACTGATGCTGACCGGCAAGGTGCTCGATGACGATCCCAAGGGCCCGGTGCGGGCGCTGCGAGGCCTGGTGCGCCGTATGGGCGAGCCGCTGGTGCGTGCCGCGGTGGGTCAGTCGATGAAGATCCTCGGACGCCAGTTCGTGCTCGGCCAGACCATAGCCGAGGGCTTGAAGAATGCCCGCGAGCTGGAGAAGCAGGGCTACACCTATTCCTACGACATGCTGGGCGAGGCGGCGCGTACCGATGAAGATGCCGTCCGCTATCACGCGGCCTACGCCAAGGCGATCGCCGCGATCGCAAAGCAAGCCACGGGTGACGTGCGATCCAGTCCCGGCATCTCGGTGAAGCTCTCGGCGCTGCATCCGCGTTATGAATACACCCACCGCGCCACGGTGATGGCGGAGCTCGTGCCACGCGCGCTGGAACTGGCGAAGCAAGCGGCCAAGGCCAATATCGGCTTCAACATCGACGCCGAGGAGCAGGACCGGCTGGATCTGTCACTCGACGTGATCGAGGCCCTGCTGTCCGACCCCGGACTTGCCGGCTGGGACGGATTCGGGATCGTGGTGCAGGCCTACGGGCGCCGTGCCGCGCCGGTGATCGAGGCGCTCTACGATCTTGCCGAGCGGCTCGACCGCAAGATCATGGTGCGGCTGGTGAAAGGCGCCTACTGGGACAGCGAGATCAAGCTGGCGCAGGAACTGGGCGTCAACACCTTCCCGGTGTTCACCCGCAAGCTCAACACCGATGTCAGCTACATGGCCTGCGCGCAGATGCTGCTCGATCGGCGTGACCGCATCTATCCGCAGTTCGCGACCCACAATGCCCATACCTGCGCCGCCGTGGCGGCCATGGCAGGAAATGACAAGGACAGCTTCGAGTTCCAGCGTCTGCACGGCATGGGCGAATCGCTGCACCAGATCGTCAAACAGTCGGAAGGGACGCATTGCCGGATCTACGCGCCAGTTGGCGCGCATCGTGACCTGCTCGCCTACCTGGTCCGCCGCTTGCTGGAAAACGGGGCGAACTCCTCCTTCGTGAACCAGGTGGTGGACACCTCGATTCCCCCCAGCGAGATCGCGCGCGACCCGGTGACCGAGATGCAGCGCCTGGGCGACGCCCTCCCCAGCCCGTCAATCCGCCCGCCCGGCGAGCTGTTCGCGCCCGATCGCAAGAACTCCCGCGGTTACCGGATCAACGAACCCGCCTCGATCCTGCCACTGCTGAAGGCGCGCGAGGCGTTCGCCAACACGACCTGGACCGCCGGACCCATGCTGGCGGGAAGCCCGGCACCCCGCGGGCCGGCTCGCGATCTGGTGTCTCCGGCCGACGGTTCGCGTGTGGTCGGCAGGGTGCATGAGGCAACTCGCGATGAGGTAGCGGCCGCGCTCGACGCCGCCGAGGACGGCTTTGGCGACTGGTCGGCGCGTCCGGTGGCGGAACGGGCCGAGGTGCTGCGCCGAACCGCCGATCTCTTCGAGGAACACATCGCCGAGCTGACCGTGATCACCACGCGGGAGGCCGGCAAGATGATGTTCGATGGCATCGCCGAGGTGCGTGAGGCCGTGGACTTCCTGCGCTACTACGCCAATGAGGGCGAGCGGCTGGACGCGGAAGTGCCCGGCAGTGCGCGTGGCATCTTCGTCTGCATCAGTCCCTGGAATTTCCCGCTCGCGATCTTTACCGGCCAGATCGCCGCAGCGCTGGTGGCCGGCAACGCGGTGCTCGCCAAACCCGCTGAGCAGACACCCCTGATCGCCGCACGTGCCGTCGAGTTGATGCGCGCGGCCGGCCTGCCGGAGGCAGCGCTCCAGTTGCTGCCCGGCGACGGGCCGACGGTGGGCGGGCCGCTGACCAGCGATCCGCGGATCGCAGGCGTCTGCTTCACCGGCTCGACCCCGGTGGCGCAGATCATCCACAAGACCCTGGCGCAGAACGCGGGGCCGGATGCGGTGCTGATCGCCGAGACCGGCGGACTGAATTGCATGATCGTGGACTCCACAGCGCTGACCGAGCAGGCGGTGCGCGATATCCTGATCTCGTCTTTCCAGTCGGCCGGCCAGCGCTGTTCGGCGCTCAGGATGCTGTATGTCCAGGAAGAGGCGCGCGACAGGCTGCTCACCATGCTCGACGGCGCCATGGACGCGCTCACCATCGGCGACCCCTGGAATACCGACACCGACGTGTCGCCGGTGATCGACACCGACGCCCAGGCCGAGATCAGCGCCTATGTGGCGGCGCAGGAAAAGGCCGGCAAGGTGCTGAAGAAGCTGCCTGCGCCCGACGTCGGGACCTTCGTCACCCCGGCCGTGGTCGAGGTAGGAGGCATCGAGGATCTCGAGCACGAGGTCTTCGGCCCGGTCCTGCACGTGGCCACGTTCAAGGCGCGTGACATCGACAAGGTGGTTGACGCGATCAATGACAAGGGATACGGGCTGACTTTCGGGCTGCATACCCGGATCGACGACCGTGTTCAGCAGATCGTCGAGCGACTCCATGTCGGCAACGTCTATGTCAACCGCAGCCAGATCGGCGCCATCGTCGGTTCCCAGCCGTTCGGGGGCGAGGGCCTTTCTGGCACCGGGCCCAAGGCCGGCGGCCCGCTCTACGTCACCCGCTTCCGCCGCACCGCCGCCGTGGAGCACCACGACGCGCCCAAAGAGAATGCCGTGACACTGAGTGACCTCCAGTCGGCCCTCGACGGGCTGGATGCGCGCAACTGGGCGGCGCGTCGCGATCGGGTCGAGGTGCTGCGCAAGGCGCTCTCCGGCAAGAGTGGCCTGATCCGCAAGGTGCTCAACGAGACCGCGGCCCTGGACATGACACCGCAGACGCTTCCAGGGCCGACGGGGGAAAGTAACCGCTTGTCGCTGTATCCGAAAGGAACGGTACTCTGTCTCGGCCCCACCCTGGATATCGCCGTTGCCCAGGCAGCGCAGGCTCTCGGTGCGGGCTGTGCGGCGGTGCTCGTCGCGCCGGACGCGAAGCAGTCCGTGCGGCCGCTGATCGATGCTGGTGCACCTGTCGCCGCGCTCGACGGCAGCGTCCCGGCCGAGCTGCTGAGCGCGGTCAAGGGTATCGCAGCGGTGGCCGCGGCCGGCGCCAGCGACTGGACCCGGGAACTGCGCATCGCGCTCGCCAAACGTGACGGCGCCATCGTGCCGCTCGAGACCCAGACCATCTCCCCGGAACGCTACGTGGTCGAACGCCATCTGTGCATCGACACCACGGCGGCGGGTGGCAACGCTAGCCTGCTGGCGACGGCAGAGTAGACGCCGCGTTGCCCGCAGACTGGAGGAGCGGGTGGGGGGCAACGAATTGAGGGGGGTGTTCTGACGTACCCGAGCGACCGCTCTAGCCAAAGGGCCAAGGGTCGTTGATGGCCGGGTACCGACCCCGCCAAACGACTCTCCAGTTGCCGGAGCCCTCACAAAGCTGCCTGCCGTCCGCATGCTTTGCGCTCCCCCTACGCAATCTTGCGTATTCCTGCATTCCCCCTAACTCCCTAATCTGGCGTTGCAGCGCAGCAATGCGCTTCCACCACCGAATACTGGGAGACCCAAATGCAGACTCGTCGTACTTTCATCAAGGCACTGGTACTTTCCGCTTCCATCGCCGCGATTGGCGCACCGATCGGCGCGCATGCCGCCGACACGATCAAGGTTGGCATCCTGCACTCGCTCTCCGGCACCATGGCGATCTCCGAGACTGCGCTCAAGAATGTGGCGCTGATGACCATCGAAGAGATCAACGCCAAGGGCGGCGTAATGGGCAAGATGCTCGAGCCGGTGGTGGTCGATCCGGCCTCCGACTGGCCCTTGTTCGCCGAGCGTGCACGCCAGCTGATCAGCCAGGACAAGGTGGCCGCAGTGTTCGGCTGCTGGACCTCGGTGTCGCGCAAATCGGTGAACCCGGTGTTCAAGGAACTCAACAGCCTGTTGTTCTACCCGGTGCAGTACGAAGGCGAAGAACTCGAGAAGAACGTGTTCTACACCGGCGCCGCGCCCAACCAGCAGGCCATCCCGGCGGTGGAATACCTGATGAGCGCCGAAGGCGGCAGTGCCAAGCGCTTCGTGCTGCTCGGCACCGACTACGTCTATCCGCGCACCACCAACAAGATCCTGCGCGCCTTCCTCAAGTCCAAGGGCGTTGCCGATGCGGACATCATGGAGGACTACACCCCGTTCGGTCACTCCGATTACCAGACCATCATCGCCAACATCAAGAAGTTCGCGGCTGAGGGCAAGAAGACGGCGGTCATCTCCACTATCAACGGCGACTCCAACGTGCCGTTCTACAAGGAACTCGGCAATGCCGGCCTGAAAGCGACCGACGTGCCGGTAGTGGCGTTCTCAGTGGGCGAGGAAGAACTGCGCGGCGTCGATACCAAGCCGCTGGTCGGCCACCTGGCCGCGTGGAACTACTTCATGACGGTGAAGAATCCGGAGAACGATGCCTTCATCTCCAAGTACAAGGCCTGGGCGAAGAAGAATGGCGTGCCCAACGCCGACACCGTGGTCACCAACGACCCGATGGAAGCGACCTACGTCGGTATCTACATGTGGAAACAAGCGGTCGAGGCGGCCAAGTCCACCGATACCGACAAGGTGATCGCGGCGATTGGCGGCCAGACTTTCAAGGCACCGTCGGGTTTCACCCTGACCATGGACAAGACCAACCATCACCTGCACAAGCCGGTGTATATCGGCGAAGTGCGTGCCGACGGCCAGTTCGACGTGGTGTGGAAGACGAAGGCACCGATCCGCGCCCAGCCTTGGAGCCCGTTCATCGCCGGGAACGAAGGCAAGCAAGGTCTTTGAGTTTGAGGGCGAGGCGGGCCTGAAGCCTGCCTGGGTGCATTCGGATCGGGTGGGCTGGCAGGCAGGTTTCAACCCGCCGCCCGCAGCCCGGCGAGCCCGAACCGATCGCTCACCCTGCGGCAACACCTCGGGGCCGGCCCAGGCCGGCCCTTTCAATTTGTGCGCTTTCGCGCCGCACCGTGTGCGGCATGACTGATGCGATGGAGCCGGCCATGTTCCGACTACCCATACGATTCTTGTTCCTGAGCATGCTGCTGTTGCTGACGCTTTTCGTCGGCTCGGCACGCGCGGCGACGGATTCCGTGCATGCCGGCCCCGCGTCGCTTGCTACCATCGTCTCCGGCTTTGGTGGCGACTTCAACAGCCGCATTGCCGCGATCGACGCGCTCGGTGTCGACGGCAGCGACGATGCGCGGCGCGTGCTCGTCGCGCTCGAGGCCGGAAACCTGGGCCTTGCCGCCGACAGGGTGGTGATCGTCGATGGTGAAACCGTGCTGGACGCGGCCACCGGCGAAGCGCTGCAGACGGCGGTGGCAGAGGTCGACACGATCACCGTCAACAACCGCATCCGGCGCGCGATCGCCACCGCCAATGCCGCATTCGCGCTGGTCTCGAGCAACCGTGCCGAGCGCCTGTCCGCTGCCACCATCCTGCGCGAGAACGCCACCGAAAATCTGCTGCCGGTGCTCGAGCGGGCGCTTGATAAGGAGCAGGACGACGCGGTCGGATCGGTGCTTTCCTACGCCGTTGCCAAGATCAACCTGAGCTCGGCCGATGCGGCCAAGCGCCTGAGCGCAGCCGTCGCACTCGGCGAGTCGTCCGACCCCGCGGTCAAGAACATGCTCGCCGCGCTGCTCGAAAAGAGCGGAGAAGGCAGCAGCGCCACCTGGATTGAGCCGGTGGCCGAAGTCCGTGCCGCCGCCGAAGCCTCGATCCGTACCATCGACCGCCGGGTGGCCACCGCGCAGACCGTGGGCACCGTGTTTTCCGGCCTGTCGCTCGGCTCCATCCTGCTGCTTGCTGCGCTCGGGCTGGCGATCACCTACGGCGTGATGGGCATCATCAACATGGCCCATGGCGAGCTGTTGATGGTCGGCGCCTACGCCACCTTCATCGTGCAGGGCCTGTTCCGCAACTATCTGCCGGCCTGGATCGACTGGTATGTGCTGGCCGCCATTCCGGTGGCTTTCTTCGCCGCTGCGCTGGTCGGCGTGGTGATGGAGCGGCTGGTGCTGCGCCACCTCTACGGCCGCCCGCTGGAGAGCCTGCTTGCCACCTGGGGGTTGTCGCTGGTGCTGATCCAGGCCGCGCGCGTCACCTTCGGTCCGCAGAACCTCGAGCTTTCAAATCCGAGCTGGATGTCGGGCGGGATCGAGCTCGCCGCGGGCGTGGTGCTGCCATTCAACCGCATCGTGATCATCGGCTTTGCCGCCTTCGTGCTGTTGTTGATCTGGCTGATGATGCAAAAGACCCGGCTCGGCATGTTCGTCCGCGCCGTGACCCAGAACCGGCCAATGGCGGGTTGCGTGGGGGTGCCCACCGCACGGGTCGATACCCTGGCCTTTGCGATCGGCTCCGGGGTGGCCGGCCTGGGCGGGTTGGCGCTGTCGCAGATCGCCAACGTGGGGCCGGCCATGGGGCAGGGCTACATCGTGGATGCTTTCATGGTGGTGGTGCTGGGCGGGGTCGGCCAGTTGGCCGGTGCCGTGTGGGCCGCGCTGGGCCTGGGTATCGTGGCCAAGTTCCTGGAAGGTTGGGCCGGGGCGGTGATCGCGAAGATCCTGGTGCTGGTGTTCATCATCATCTTCATCCAGAAACGGCCGCAGGGGATCTTTGCGCTCAAGGGGCGGTTTGCGGATAGCTGAGTTATTGAGGCCGTGGGTTTGGTGCCATGGATGCGCCGGTCCGGGGGGAATTTGCTCCAGGGCTGCGGAACTCGCCCTGCGGGCTCAGACAGTCCTCGCCCTTGCGCAAACACCCCCCGAACCGACTTTTACCGTGGTGTTTCATGGCCAATGAGTTTCGGAGAACAAGCGATGGGTGGGGTGTTCGTGGCGCAGCCGAGGACTGTCTGACCGCAGCGAGTTCCGCAGCCTGCAGAACGAATACCCCGCCCGTCGCAATCGCAGGCACGACCGTCCAATCACTGATGGTTTGGAAACAAAAAACAAGGAGTCGCTCATGCGCACCCCCTTCACCGTAAGACTGCTCCAGAGCATGCCGCGAACCGGCTGGATCGCGCTTGCGATCTTCGCTGCCATCACCTGGATCGGCGTACCCGTCGCCCACCTCGTGCTGCCGGAATCCAGCCCGCTGCACCTGTCGGCCTACACCGTCAGCCTGCTCGGCAAGATCCTGTGCTACATGGTCGTCGCCGTCGCCATGGACCTGATCTGGGGCTACGCCGGCATCCTCAGCCTCGGTCACGGACTCTTCTTCGCCCTCGGCGGCTACGCCTTCGGCATGTACCTGATGCGTCAGATCGGGCGCGACGGCAGCTACGGCGCCGACATCCCCGACTTCATGGTCTTCCTCGACTGGAAGGAAATCCCCTGGTACTGGGCCGGCTCCGACTCCTTCATCTGGGCCATCTTCCTCGCCATGGCACTGCCCGGCGTGGTCGCCTTCATTTTCGGCTACTTCGCCTTCCGCTCGCGGATCAAGGGCGTGTATTTCTCCATCATCACCCAGGCCCTCACCTACGCTGCCATGCTGCTGTTCTTCCGTAACGAAACCGGCTTCGGCGGCAACAACGGCTTCACCGACTTCAAGCGCATCCTCGGCTACAGCATCACCTCACCGGAAATGCGGGTCACCCTGTTCGCGCTGTCGGCCGCGCTGCTGATCGCCTGCCTCATTCTCGGCCGTTACCTGGTCGGCTCGCGCTTCGGCCGCGTGCTTGCCGCGATCCGCGATGCCGAATCGCGGGTCATGTTCATCGGCTACAACCCGCTGCACTACAAGCTCTTCATCTGGACCCTGTCGGCGGTGCTGTGCGGTCTGGCCGGTGCGCTCTACGTGCCGCAGATCGGCATCATCAATCCGTCCGAGATGAGCCCCGCCAACTCCATCGAAATCGCGGTGTGGGTTGCGGTCGGCGGGCGCGGCACGCTGATCGGCGCGGTGCTCGGCGCCGGCATCGTCAATCTGGCCAAGAGCTACTTCACCGTCACCGCGCCCGAGTACTGGCCCTTCTTCCTCGGCTTCCTGTTCATCGCCGTCACCCTCTACCTGCCCGACGGCGTGGTCGGGCTGTGGCGCAAGCTGCGCTCGCGCAAGGGTCCGGACAGTGCCGCCGCTGTTCCCGCTGCGCTCCCGGTCACGCAGAAGCCCGGTGCGGTCACCGATACCAAGCTCATTCCAGAAACGGGCGCAAAGGGAGCCACGACATGACCGAGACCACCGAACTGGAGCGCCGCGCGTCTGCCTTCGCCGCCGACGGCGGACGGGAGAACTGGGACGGTGCGGCGTCAAGCGGCCACCTCGTCACCGGCGAGCTGGACCTGTCGCACAACGTCATCCTCTACCTTGATGACATCACCGTGAGCTTCGATGGCTTTCGCGCGCTGAACAAGCTGTCGCTGACCATCGATGCCGGCGAGCTGCGCTGCATCATCGGCCCCAACGGCGCCGGCAAGACCACGATGATGGACGTGATCACCGGCAAGACGCGGCCGGACGAAGGCAAGGCCTTCTTCGGCCAGACCATCGACCTGACCCGCATGACCGAGCCGCAGATCGCCCACGCCGGCATCGGGCGCAAGTTCCAGAAGCCGACCATCTTCGAGAAGCACACCGCGTTCGAGAACCTCGAGCTGGCGATGAAGGCCGACAAGCGTGTACGCCGCAGCCTGTTCGCCAGCCTGTTCGACGACGAGCGCGACCGCATCGCCGAGGTGCTCAAGCAGATCCGCCTGGACAAGGACGCCGACCGCAGCGCGGGCCTGCTGTCGCACGGCCAGAAACAGTGGCTGGAGATCGGCATGCTGCTGATGCAGGAGCCGCGCCTGCTGCTGCTTGACGAGCCGGTGGCGGGCATGACCGACGACGAAACCGAACGCACCGCCGAGCTTTTCGTCAGCCTCGCCGGCAAGCACTCGCTGGTGGTGGTCGAGCACGACATGGCCTTCGTGGAAGCGCTCGGCGGCAAGGTCACCGTGTTGTGCGAAGGCTCGGTGCTGGCCGAGGGCGATCTCGCCACGGTGCAGGCTGACCCGCGGGTGATCGAGGTCTACCTGGGTCGGTGACTGCGCCCGTTTCTTGCTTATAGAACTCTGACCCAAGGCCCCGGGCCACAAGCCAGGACGTGCCGAGAGGACCAAACATGCTCAAAGTCGACAACTTGAATCAATACTACGGCGGCAGCCACATCCTGCGCGGGCTCTCGTTCGAGGTGCCCATGGGCAAGGTCACGACCCTGCTCGGGCGTAACGGCGTGGGCAAGACCACGTTGCTCAAGACCCTGATGGGCCTGGTGCCAGCGGCCAGCGGCACGATCCAGTTTGGTGCGGACGACATCACCCGCGCACCATCGTACAAGCGCGTGAGCGCCGGCATCGGCTTCGTCCCGCAGGGGCGCGAGATCTTTCCGCGCCTTACGGTCGAAGAGAACCTGCTGATGGGGCTCGCCACCCGCCCACGCGGCGAGAGCATCCCCGCCCGCATCTTCGACATGTTCCCGGTGCTCAGGCAGATGATGGGGCGGCGCGGTGGCGATCTCTCCGGCGGCCAACAACAACAGCTTGCCATTGGCCGTGCGCTTGCCTTCGGCCCCAAGCTGCTGATCCTCGACGAACCCACCGAAGGCATCCAGCCCTCCATCATCAAGGACATCGAACGCGCCATCCGCAGCCTGGCCGCGACCGGTGAAATGGCGATCCTGCTCGTCGAACAGTACTACGACTTCGCCCGTGCCCTCTCCGACCAGTATCTGGTGATGGAGCGTGGCGAAATCGTCATGCGTGGTGCGGGCGCCAACATGGACGCCGACGGCGTGCGCGAGGCGCTCGCCGTCTAAGCTCGGGCCCCGTCGGCCCGTACCGGAGAATGTGTATGGCCAACGGATGTGCCTGGGATTCGCTCGATGCCCACTTGCTGCGTGTGCTGCACGTGCTGCTGACCGAAGGCAGCGTGTCGCGCGCTGCACGCCGCCTCAACCTGTCGCAACCCGCGGTCAGCACCGCGCTCAAGCGTCTGCGCGAGATCATCGGCGACCCGCTGCTGGTGCGCTCGCGTGGCGGCATGACGCCCACCGAGCGCGGCGCAGAATTGCTCGAACCGATCCGCATCGTGCTTGAGCAGCTCGAGCAGATTGCCGACGGCCCGCGCGGCTTCGATCCGGCCAGCACCAAGCGCAGCTTCAACGTCGCCACCCCGGATTACCTCAATGCCATGCTGCTGGGCGAGGTTGTGTCCGACGTGCACAAGCAGGCGCCCGGTGCGCAGATCGCCTTTCACTCGATGACGCAAAGCTCGGACTACCCGCGTGCGCTCGAATCCGGCGAGCTCGATCTCGTCATCGGCAACTGGCCCAACCCGCCAGACCACCTGCGCACCGCGCCCCTGTTCGAGGATCGCATGGTGGTGCTGATGCGCAGCGGCCACCGCCTGTCCGGCGGGTCGTTGAGCATGGCCGACTGGCTCGGCGCCGAGCACATGGTGCCCACCTCCTACTCGGTCGGCCAGCGCGGCGTGGTAGACGTGTTCCTCGCCCGCGAACGCCTGCGGCGCAATGTCGTCGCCCATGTGCCTTACTTTCACATGGCGCCCTTCATGCTGATCAATTCCGACCTGGTGTTCACCGCACCGGCCCGCTTCGCCGAGCCCTACACCGCGCTGCTGCCGCTGAGTATCGTCGCGGCCCCGGTCGAACTGCCGCCGATGGCCTACTACCTGTTATGGCACGACCGCAGCCAGCACTCGGCCGAGTGCCGCTGGTTTCGCGAGCGCATCGTCCGCGCGGCGCGGGCCCCCCTGGCGCCGGCGGCCTTGCGCCGGGTGGCGTAAAGGGTCGCCTGTCGGCGTATTGGGTTCTGCTGTTCCTGCATTTGGCATTGGATCGAGAGAGGGGGGCAGGACCGGCCCCATTCCGGTCAATTGACCTTCAGCGTGCCGCCACGACCGAGGCCACCCTTGACGTCCTGCGCCTTGTAGTTGCGCAGCGCGATGACCATGCTGTTGTAGGCGTCCATGAATGCCGCCACCGTGGCCTTGCCTTCGGGCGTACGCGAGAAGCCGCCCAAGGCACCGCTGGCGCCACCGCCAAATGCGCCCAGCGCGGCGCCATAGTTGGTGGCCGTGGCACTCCCCTCGGACGCGGCAATCTGCACCGCCGAGCGGATGTCGAACAGCGATAGCGTCACCACTGATGCCTTTGCCTGCAGCCCACCGGCGATCACTCTGGCACCGCCGCCTAGCAAGCCGCCGATCACGCCACCGACTGAACCCACCGAGTCGTTGTTGATGATGATCTGCGGTTCGAGGTAGTAGTCTGCTGCCACCCTCTGGCCCTTCTGCTGTTTTGAGCCGGCGCGGTACTCACCCGAATTGCGTTGGGTGTCGGTGATCCGTGACAGGCGGCTGTCGGTACGCAGGTTGCCGATCGAAGTGATCACGAAGCAGTTGGATTGCTGTACGGCGAGACGGAGCAGCGGTTCGATACTGGTCACTTGTGTGGCGCTGCCGAACTGGCCGTACCAGTCGGCAGCCCGGCCGTCGTCCACCGCGAGTGTGCCCAGGGGCGCACTGCAACGTTCCAGTGACGAGCTTGCGTCGACACTGGTTCCGCCCGCGGCAGAGCCAGTCATAGCGGTTTTCTGGGTCCCGGTGGTGACACAAGCGCCGAGCATGGTGGACGCAAGCACTGCCAATGTAAGGCGCGGCATTGAAAGGCGGGTCATGACAGGGAGCCTCCCTCAGTTTGCAGTCGATCAGCGGTAATACCAATATCCATGGCGCCAGTAGCCAAGATACGAGTAGCGTCGATACCAGTTGTCATAGAAGACGCCGCGCCAGCGCTCGCGCCACTTGAAGTAGGCTTCGTCCGATTTCTTGGCGGCGCTCGCTTCGCTGAGCAGCTTTCCGGATTCATCGTCGCCGCGGCTGGCGGCGATCGAGAGCCACTTTTCCGCCTCACGCGGATCCGATCCCATTTCCTCGAGCCCGGTCAGATAGAGCCTCCCGAGCGCCTTTTGCGCGTCGAGATGCCCGCGCTCGGCTGCGCTACGCATCCAGGTCAGCGCCTTGTAGCTGTCCTGGCGGACCCCGTCGCCACGAAAATAACGCAGGCCGAGGTCGTAGGCCGCGCGCGGATCGCGCTCTGCGAGCGCTTCGAGCGCCGCGAGTCGCCCGTCGTCCTCATCGTTCGTGGCCGCCGGGTCGTGGCTGGCATGGCTCCTGGGCAACTCATTGCAGCCGCCGGCATCGCAGATCCTGACCGTGTCCTTCTGCGGCGGCTGCGCGCAGGCGGCCACCAAGATGCACGAAAGAAGAACGCGCCGGATTGTCATGCGGCTGCCTCTTGTGTCCATTTGTCACTGAATTATATGCAGTGAATTTCGCGAATCAATGTCGAATATTCCCTGACCGCTCGAGCCGGGAGTGCATCGGCGGCGATCCCGTGGAAGGGGGGCCTGCTGCGCGGGCAAGGCAGGCTGGGGGCATGCCGGAGGGTCGGTTCGGTGACAACAGCAAACGGTGGACGGTCGTGGCAGACGTGCCCCGTCAACGCCGGCGCAACAGGCTATGAGCCTGTCGGACGATCGATCGGTAGGCGCACTACAAAAGTCGTGCCGCGCCCCTGCTGGCTGTCCACGCTGATACTGCCGCCGTGCTTGCTGACGATGCCATACGATACCGACAGGCCCAGTCCGGTGCCCTTGCCGACCGGTTTGGTGGTGAAGAAGGGGTCGAAGATCTTCGACAAGTGCTCCGGCGCGATACCGGCGCCGGTATCGCTGACCGAGATCCACACCATGCCATCGTCGCGGCCGCTGCGCAGGGTGATCGTGCCGTGCTCGCGGATGGCGTGGGCGGCGTTGACCAGCAGGTTCATGAACACCTGGTTGATCTGTGACGGGATGCAATCGACCAGCGGCAGGTCGCCGTATTCGCGTACGAGATTGGCCTTGTACCTGATCTCGTTCCACACCAGATTGATGGTGCGGTCCAGACCCGCGTGCAGGTCTGCGCGCTCGCGGTCGACCGGGCCGGTGCGCGAGAAATCGCGCAGATCCAGCACGATCTGGCGCACCCGGGACGTGCCGTCGATCGATTCGGCGATCAGGTCGGTAATGTCCTTGCGCAGATAGGCGAGGTCGGTCCTGTGCCGTAGCTCGTCGAGTAGTTCCTTTGCTCGTGAGGCCGGGATCTGCGATGCGACGGATTCGTATGCGTCGATCAGCTGCAACAGGTCGGCCGTGTAGTGCTGCAGGGTGCCCAGATTGGAATTGACGAAACCGATCGGGTTGTTGATCTCATGGGCAACGCCGGCGGCCAGCTGGCCGATGGACGCCAGTTTTTCCGATTGCAGAAGCTGGTTGTCGGTTTCCTCGAGTTTGCGGATCAGCTTGTGCTGCTCGTCCTTCTCCTGTTCGAGCTGCTGCATGGTTCGTTGCAGGTCGCGGTTGATCTTCTCGTTTTCCTGCACGGCCGCCTCCAGCTCGCGGGTGCGCTCCTGTACTTGACGTTCGAGCATCACCATCGACTGAAACACGCCGAATTCCGATCCCGGCGCATTCATTGCCCGTTCTGCCCGGTTCATCAGGGCCTTGACCATCTTGTTCAGGCGGACGACCTCTGCGCGCAGGGCGGTTTCATCCTGCTCGGGCATTGGTCGTGGATCTTCAGTAACCATCGTCAGCTACCAATGGCGATTCCGGTCAGCGTCTGATTGACATGCACCCCGCCGAACTGTTCGCCATAGGTACTGAAGCCGACCGCATGGTAACGCCGGAACAGGTCGCCGACGGCTTCCTTCTGCCCGTTTCCGGTGATCTCCTGATTGCGCAGGATGCAGTCGCAGGTGATCAACAATTGCGGTTCGCCAACGTGCGCGCTTACCTCTTCCAGCGCTGCCTGCAGGTTCGCGATCAGGTTCTCGCCCCGCGCCACGCGCAATACCAGGCCTTCGTCGATGGCACTGAAAAAAGTCAGGCTGCCATCCGGATTGACCTTCTGGATCGAGCGGACGTAGTCCGTACCGTCGATCACCACCACCACCGGCGAGGCGGCAAAGTGAGCTGGAGTGAGCTGCACGGCATCGGTGCCGACCACCCGCGCGTATTCCTCGGCGGCCGGCAGTCCGTTGATCTCGTGCACGATGCGGCCGGACGCGTCGGCCTCGGTGACGACCAGACGCTCTTCCTCGCAGACGAAATGCTGGGTCTTGAACGGGTGGAAAGGCCGCGAAGTGTTGATCAGGGTGAGGAGGGCGGCGTCGGTATGAAAAGCTCCCTGGTGAAAGACCCAGGTTCGTCTGAAATTCATCCCGTCGCCGGCCGAGCCGCCGACCATCGGTATCGTCCCGAGTTCGCTCTGGATGACGCGGGCGACCGGCTCTTCGCGGATCGACAGCCCGTCGATCATCAGGAAGGCGAAGCTCGCGCCAACCCTGGGTGCGGTCGCTGCGCCTTCGAGGGACTGCAGCAGGCGCTGTGTGAAAGCCCTGCCGCGGCTGATCTCGAAGCCTTGCAGCTCGGTCAGCAGGCCGGTGGCAACGGTAAAACTGGCTGCTGGCAGGCTGAAACCGGAGAGGCTGCCGGACAGATACCCGGACGGTCCAATCTCGCCCGCCGTGGTGCAGCCGATGACGGTGACACCGCCAAAGCGGCGGTTCAGTTCCCCCGCCAAGGCATCAAGGTCGAATTCATGCGAACAGAAGAAAACCACCAGCGCCATCTGCGGCTGGTGTACAGCCCGATACAACTCCTCGACCGCCAGGGCCGGGTCGGATGCAGATGATTGACCAATCCGGATGCACGCTTCACTTGCCTCGATGTTCATGTCTTTCCCCGCCTGGCGCTGCGATATTGATTTGATTCATTCTTCTCGCCGCTTGCCTCAATACTATACCGTCCTGGGTGATCACTCATCCCGGAGCTCCCGGGCCGATCATAGGCGCGGCCGACCCCTCGATACCGTAGCGCCGGTAGCGATTCTTGCCCGCACGCTTGGCCTCGTACATGGTCTGGTCGGCGTGCGCGAGCAGCGTTTGCGCTAAGGCGTCGTCGTCGGGGAAGACGGTATAGCCCACGCTTGCGCTGACGCCGTCGGCCACGTCGTCGTCGAGCACGAAGGGTTTGCCGATGGCCTTGAGGATGCGGTTCAGGACCACGTCGAATTCTCCGCTGGCGGTCATGCCCGGCAACAGGATGGCGAATTCGTCGCCGCCCAGGCGGCCCACTGTGTCACTCGCCCTTACCGCCGAGGATAGCCTGCGCGCGGCCTCGATCAACACGAGATCGCCGGCCTGATGGCCAAGGCGGTCATTGACGGCCTTGAAACCGTCGAGATCGAGATAGCACACCGCAAGTTGCGAGCCGGCGCGCTTCGCATGGGCCATGGCCTGTTGCAGGCGGTCGAGCACCAGCAATCGATTCGGCAAGCCAGTCAGCGCATCGTGCTCTGACAGCGTACGCAGGTACTCGCCATGACGTGTCGCTTCGGTGACGTCGTGGAATTCTGATACCAGGAATCGCTTGCCATCGATCGTCACCATGCGACCAGAGAGGATTACATTGGCCAGTTCGCCGTCCTTGCGCTTGGCCCTGCCTTCAAATCTGACGGTCTTGCCGTCATTGGCCTCGATCTCCGCCCGGTAAGCCGCCCGTTCGGCGGGATCGGCCCACAGCGCGAGGTCCCCCGGGCCGGTACTGTGCCCGATCATCTCTTCCGGACAGTAGCCGAAGAAGTCGGCAAAGCTGCGACTCACTTCAAGCAGGGTGTTGTTGTCCAGTGATGACAAGGCCACGGGCTTGGGCATCAGGTCGAAAATTGCCTGGAACTTGGCTCTGGATTCGTGCAGTGCGCGGTTTGACGCCTCGAGCTCGCGCATCGCCAAATCCAGCTCCTGGGTGCGACTGCGAACCTGATCCTCGAGCAGCACGGTTGCCTGGAACACGCCAAAATCCGAGGTGAGCTGGTCGGGCGGGGTCTCGGCGCGGGCGATCAATGCGGCGATGATTTTCTCGAGGCGCGCTATCTCACTGCGCAGCTGCATTAATTGATCGCTTTCAGCGTTCTCATGCACCGTTCACGCCCTCCGCCCGACCGATGGCGACCCCGGTGAAAGTCTGGTTTACATGCAGTCCCATGAACTGTTCGCCATAGCTGCTGAAGCCCAACACCCGATTGTCGCCGAACACCTGCTCGATGGCATGCCTGCCGTCTTCACCCCGGGCCTGGGCATTGCAGTGGATACAGTCAAACCCCAGGATCAGTTGTGGGGGGCCGATCCGCTGGCGCAACTCGTCGAACAGGGCGCGGCGGCTCTGTACCAGGTCCAGGCCGCGGGCCACCCGCAGCACCACCCCGCGGTCGATGGCGCAATACAGGGTCAGACTACCGTCGGTATTGACCTGGCGGATTGAGCGCACATAGTCGTTGCCGTTGATCCGCACCACCATCGGTGTGGCGGCAAAATGTGCCGACGTCAATGCCTCGCTACCTATCCCGGCCGCACGCGCATATTCGGTGGCCGCCGGCCTACCGTTGATCTCGTACACGATGCGATGGTGCGCGTCGGCCTCGGTCACGACCAGCGGCTCGGTGCCGCCGACAAAATGGTGACCGCGAAACACTTTGAACGGAAGCTCTGTCTTCAGTACCGCAAGCACCGCGGCATCATCGCGGAAGGCGCCGTCGGCAAACACCCGGGTGGCGATGAAAAGCTGGTCGTCGCCAGCCGACCCTCCCACCATGGGAATGTCGCCAAGGCCCGACTGCAAGGCGTGAGCAAGGGGCTCCTCGCGACCGCACAGGCCGTCAATAAGGAGCAGGGCAAAGCTGTGAGTGGTGCTGCCGGCGACTTGCTGGCGCAGAGCCTGTGCCACGGCGAAGGCGTCGGCGGTGTTGCACTGAGCCAGTCGATCGATGCGGCCGACCGCCGCGACGCAGGATGCCGAGGAGAAACTGACGCCGACCAGGCTGCCATCGCGATAGCCCGCGGGGCCGATCTCTCCCGCGGTGGTGCAGCCGATCACCGGGGTGCCGGCAAAGCGCTCGTTGATTGCAACGGCGAGCACGCCAAGATCGAACCGGCTGGAGCAGAAGAACACCACCAGGGCCATGTCAGGCTGTGCAATCGCAAGATACAACCCTTCCACTGCCTGACGCGGATCGGCGGCAAGGGATTGACCCGCACGCAGAGACATTTCCTTGGTCCTCGACATGTATCGAACTGCCGGCCGTGAGAGAGCGGACCGGGTTCAGGTCGAGCATACATGGAAGGGTCAATCAGGTTGTAAGTGTTTGATCGGTATTGTGACTTTTGTCGATATTGTTGATAAGTTGTGAATTAGGAAAAATCATCGTTTATTGACCGCGGTCCGATCTTACATCGCCCCGTTCGGATTGCGGTGTGCCCAGCCGGTGACCTTGCGCTCCACCAGCGCGAACAGCTCATACATCACCACGCCCATTATTCCGATCACGATCAGGCCGGCGAACACCAGCGCCATGTCCATCGACGAGCTGGCCGCCATCATCAGGTAGCCGATGCCCAGGTTGGAGGCCACCGTCTCGGCGATCACCGAACCGACGAAGGCGAGCGTGATCGCGACCTTGAGCGAGGCAAAGAAGTAGGGCATGGCCCGCGGCAGGCCAACTTTCTTCAGGATGTCGAGACGCGAGGCGCCGAGCGAGCGCAGCACGTCCTCCATCTCCGGTTCCAGCGTGGCCAGGCCGGTGGCGACATTGACCACCACCGGGAAGAACGAGATCAGGAAGGCGGTCAGGATCGCGGGCACGGTGCCGATCCCGAACCACACCACCAGCACCGGTACGAAGGCGACCTTGGGGATCGAGTTGAAGCCGACCAGCAGCGGGTACAGCGCCTTGTAGATCACCGGTGACGAGCCCACCGCAGCGCCCAGCGCAAGGCCGAACACCACCGCGATGGCAAAGCCGGCCAGCGTGGTGAACAGGGTCTGGGTGGCGTGCATCATGATCGGGTCCCAGTGCATCAGGGTGGCGCCCCACACCGCCGACAGCGACGGAAACAGGAAGGACGGCACCTTGAAGCCGACCACGATCGCCTCCCACAGCACGGCACAGAACAGCACGACCAGCCACGGCGCGAGCCGGATCAGGGTTTTTTGCGACAGCATGGGGTTTCCTCGTTCAGGTTCCGCGGATGTGGCCGATGTGCTCGCGCAGCTCGTGCACATAGGCGGCAAAGGGTTCGGTATAGGTCACGTCGAGGTCGCGCGGGCGCGGCAGTTCGATGTCGCGCTTGACCAGGATGCGGCCCGGGCGCTTGCTCATCACATACACGGTGTCGGCGAGGAACACCGCCTCGCGCAGATCGTGGGTGACCAGCACCACGGTGAAGGGCTCTTCCTGCCACAGGTCGCGCACCATGCACCACAGCTCCTCGCGGGTGAAGGCGTCGAGTGCGCCAAAGGGCTCGTCCAGCATCAGCAGGCGCGGTTTGTGGATCAGCGCACGGCAGATCGAGGCGCGCTGTTGCATGCCACCCGACAGCTCCCACGGGAACTTGTCCTCGCAGCCGGCGAGGCCGACGCGCTTGAGCAGTGCGCGGGCCTGCTCCTCGTATTCGGCGCGGCGGGCACGAAGGGTCGAGCGGTAGGGTTCGACGATTTCCATCGGCAGCATCACGTTCTGCAACGTGGTACGCCACGGCAGCAGGTTGGACGCCTGGAACGCCATGCCGACGCATTTCTGCGGGCCTGCGACCTGGCGCCCGTCGACATAGACGTAACCCTTGCTTGGCGGCTTGAGCCCGGTGACCAGCTTCATCACCGTCGACTTGCCGCAGCCCGACGGGCCGACCAGCGAGATGAACTCGTTCTCGCGGATCGAAAGGCTGACATCCTCGATCGCAAACGGGGCGTCGGGCTGGTAGGCCAGGCTGACATCTTCGAAACGGACAAAATCCATGTGTTCATCGGCGGGCGACGACGTGGCCGCCGCCCGCGCACTCCTTGTCGGTTCTTACTTGATGGCGCGGTCTGCCGCGGGCGGCAGGTAGGCAGCGGTAAACAGCGCGGCAGCATCCGGCGTGGCGGGCAGGCCGAAGGCGCTGACCACGTCGGCGACCGAACGCTTCAGCCGTTCGGCATCGACCGCGCCGAGGCCGATGGTTTTCGTTTCGGGGGTGACCACCACGGTCTCGAGCGCGAGCTTGAGCCGACGGGTTTCGAGCGCCACGTTGATCAGCGGGTCGCGTTCCTTGACCGCAAGTACCGCGACGTCCGGCGTGGCGATGGTTTCCTTGAGGGCCTTGTTGAACGCACGCACGAAGCCTTCGACCGCCTTCGGCTGTTCGGCCAGCATTTTCGGGCTGGCGATCAGGGTGTTGCCGTAGAGCAGCACACCGTGTTGCGGATACTGCAGCGCAACGATGTCTTCGGTCTTCACGCCGCGCGCCTCGAGGTTGAGCACGCTGGTGAAGTAGAAGCCTGTGATGCCGTCCACGTCGCCGCGGGCGAGCAGGGTTTCGCGGATCGCGGGGTCTACCGTCTGCCACTTCACCGCATCCACCGCCAGGTCGTTGGCCTTGGCAAAGGCGGGCCAGGCCTTGCGCCCGGCGTCGAAGATCGGTGCGGCCAGGGTCTTGCCGACGAGGTCGGCGGGCTTGGTGACACCCGACTTCTTCAGCACGAAAACGGCGGCCGGGGTGGAGTTGTACACCATGTAGATGCCCTGGATCTTCGATCCGGGGGTCTTGGCGTCGTATTCCACCAGCGCGTTGAAGTCGGCAAAGCCCATGTCGTAGGCGCCGGTGGCGACCCGGGTGACGGCCCCGGCCGAGCCGTTGCCGGCGTCGATCTCCACGTCCAGCCCCTCGGCGGCAAAGTAGCCCTTGCTCTTGGCCAGCAGGAAAGGTGCCGCCGGGCCCTCGAAGCGCCAGTCGAGGGTGAACTTGATCTTCACCGGATCGGCAGCCTGCAGCGTGGGAGAGGCGAAGGCCAGTGCCGTTGCGGCGAGCAGAAACAGGCGACGGGAGAGGGTGGTCTTGTGAGTCATGGGGTGTTCCTGTGCAGATCGAAAAAGGTCGATAGGCGGAACTGGCAATAGGCGTGCCATGCACAAATGCCCGCAAACGGGCGATTTCGAGCCCGGCATGCAGCACTCATGCCATCACATGGTGCGGTGCGGGATGGTGTGGTCGCAAACGGCTGTTTTCAAAGCGCTTCCTTATGCACCAAGAAGGTGCCGTGAACGGCTCAATGCGCCATGAAGGTGAATGAAAAATGGATATCGAGTTTTTAATATGTCTTTTATAAACAAGTGGATAGTGAATCTACCTCTATATGAATAAGGTAATACCCAGTATTCGACATTGAAGGTCAGGCTCCTGTTAGCTTAGAAAAAAGCGTGCGTCAGTGCCGCGCTTCCGACCTTCACAACAGTTCCTTCCAGGAGTCCGAGATGAGCCTTTCGATATTGCGTTGCAAACCCCTTGCGCTGTGTGCTGCACTCGCGTTGTCGCCCCTTGCGGCTCAGGCCGCCAACTGGAGCGACACCTCCGTGTCCTACCGGACCGGCGACACCTTCGGCGAGCCCGGGGTGGCCAATAGCGTGGCCAAGGACATCTTCGGCTTCACCCATGTCAGCGGTCACAACTACGGCCAGAACTTCCTGAACGTCGATATCCTGATCTCGGACAAGAACGATCCCGCCCGCGGCGGCTCCGAGGGGGCGCAGGAAATCTACGTGGTGTATGCGCACCAGCTTCATCTGGGCAAGGTGTTCAAGAAGGATCTGTCCTTCGGGCCGGTCAAGGAGGTGGCGCTGACCACGGGCTTCGACTGGAATACCAAGAACACGAACTTTGCACCCAAGGTGCGCAAGATCCTGGTCGGCCCCACCCTGAAGTTCGACATTCCCAAGGGCTTTCTCGATGTGAGCCTGCTGTACTACAAGGAGAAGAACAACAACGGCATCGTCGGTACCTCGGTCGATTTCGACTCGACCTACCGGATTGCCGTGGCATGGGGTGTGCCCTTCAACCTGGGGCCGGTACCGCTGTCGTTTGAGGGCTTTCTGAATCACACCGGCGAGAAGGGCAAGGATGGTTTCGGCAACAAGACCGACCCCGAAACCTGGACCGACATCTTCCTGATGGCCGACATCGGGCAAATGCTGTTCGACAAGCCCAAGACCGTGCGCGCCGGCATTGGCTACGAGTACATCAAGAACAAGTTCGGCTCGAAGGAAGGCAGCCGAGGTTCCGAGACCACCACGCCGATGGTGAAGCTGCAGTGGCACTTCTGAGCTGAACGGCAAGCTTAGTGAATGACAAAGCAGGGGCGGCTTTCGGGTCGCCCTTGTGCATTTTTCGGCAAGCGCCGGCGCGAGACGCTCGCGTGGCGTTTACACCGAAGCGCTCACTCGCCCCCGAGGTAGCTGCGGGCGTAGCGGTTGCCGAGGCTGGTCAGAATCTCGTAGCCGATCGTTCCCGCGCGTTCGGCGACCGCGTCGACCGGGTTGAGCGGACAGGCGAGATCGATCAGCGAGCCTTCCTGCAGTTGGTCTTCCGGGACGGCACTGGCATCGAGGGTGATCGTGTCCATCGACACATTGCCCACCACCGGAAGCGGGATGCCTTCGAAATGAGCGGTGCCGCGATTGCTGAGGCTGCGCAGGTAGCCATCCGCGTAGCCGACCGCAACGGTCGCGATCCGTGAGGGCTTTGCGGCGGTCCAGCGGTGGTTGTAGCCGACGGCGGTGCCGGCGTCGATGCTGCGCGTCTGGATCACCTTGCCGCGCAGGCGGATGACCGATTGCATGGGGTTGTCCGCGCCGCCGACCGGCGCCACCCCATACAGCGCAGCGCCCGGGCGGGCGAGGTCGAAGTGGTAGTCCGGCCCGAGAAAGATCCCCGACGAGTTGGCCAGACTGGCGGCGACTGTGGGCAGACGGCCAAGTGCGGCCCGGAAGCGCTCGAGCTGCAGGCGGTTGGTCGGGCTCGACGGATCCTCGGCACTGACCAGGTGGCTCATGACCAGTTTGAGCTCCACGCCCTGAAGCAGTCCGGCATCGGCCACGACCTGTTCGAGCTCCGGCGCCGACAGGCCGAGCCGGGCCATGCCGGTATCGACTTGCAGGACCGCAGGCAGGGCCTTGCCGTGACGCTGTGCGAGCGCCCGAAATGCCGCGAGCTGGCGCAGGCTATTGAGGACCGGCACCACGCCGTGAGCAGGGAACTCCGCTTCGGCCCCCGGGGGCGAGCCGTGAAGCGCGTACAGGCTTGCGTCTGCGCCAAGGAGCGGGCGCAGGGAGATGGCTTCGTCCACATGGGCAACGAAAAAGTGGCGGCAGCCGGCGCGGTAGAGCGCGGGGGCGACGCGTTGCGCACCCAGGCCGTAGGCGTCAGCCTTGACCACGGCGGCGCACTGCGCGCCGCCGAGGCGTGCCCGGAGCGCGCGCCAGTTGTTGCAGATCGCATCGAGATCGACCACGAGCACGGCGCCGGCATTGGTCTGCGAGTGTTTACTCATTGCAGGAAACTCTGAAAATTCGTTGAAAATGGTTCTGGTCCGTTGCATCGGCAAGCGTACCAGTTGTGTGCGCAACACGTGGCCGCACAAGCGTGACGAAAGGTATATGCGCATCGATTGTGGATCGGTGTCGCGGGCGTGGCTACGACGCGAACGAGAGCGCCCGCGATTACGCCCACCGCTATCAGCTGCAAGAGCGACGCTCGGGTGGCGGCGAGGAGTTCTACGCCGCCACGGCGTACGCCGGGTCTGTTGCAGCCTGGTTGCTGCGTGATGGCCGCTGGCTGCTCCATCGCATCGTCCGTGTCAGCGAAGACTGCGATGAGCCCATGCAAGGCGGATTTCGTCTAGGATGCCCGCCTTGGATATTTGAACGGAATCATCATGGCCGTCATTGCACTCAACTGGGAACTCGGCGCCGATTTCGGACACATCGGTCGCTTTCTCTCAGTGGCCCAGGCCTTGCGCGCCCGCGGCCACCGTCCAGTCTGCATAGTGAAGGATATTTCACGCGCCGAATCGCTGCTTGGCAATGCCGGCATCGAATATCTTCAGGCACCGCTCTGGCTGCCCAAGTCGCACGGCCTGCCGCCGGATCTCAACTTCACCGAAACGTTGATGCGCTTCGGGTTCCTGCAGCCGGAAGGTCTGATGGCGATGGTCCGCGGCTGGCGCCATCTGTGGCGCATGCTGGATGCCAAACTGCTGATCATGGATCTTGCCCCGACCGCTTGCCTGGCTGCCCGTGGCCTGGGTATTCCGCGAATGCTGGTTGGCAACAGCTACGGCGTTCCGCCGACTACTTCGCCCCTGCCGACCTTCCGCTGGTGGCAAAAAACACCTGGGGAATCCACCCGCCTGGCGGAAACGGAACGGCGGGTACTGGGCAACATCAACGCCTGCGCGCTACGCCTCGACATCCCCTCGCTGACCAGCGTCGGTGACCTGTTCGTCGGCGAGCGCCGCGTCTACTGCGCATTTCCCGAGCTGGACGTTTATGGCCAGAGGAATGACGGCGAGTATATCGGCCCCATTAACAACGTCGACACGGGTGCTCCCCCGTCCTGGCCACCCGGCAGCCAGCCCAGGGTGTTTGCCTACATCAAGCCGCACTACAAGCATTTCGATGCACTACTGGATGCCATGCGGCAAACGGAAGCCCGTTTTCTGATTTTTGCGCCGGGAATCGCCCAAGCCAGCGTGCGCAAACATGGCGGACGGAATATCGCTTTCAGTCCGGTGCCCTTGCGCATGAACGAGGTCGTTCCGGACAGTGCGCTGCTTATCTGCCATGCGGGCGGAACGACCGACATTGCCCTGCGCTGCGGCAAACCGGTGCTGCAACTGCCAATGCAAATGGAGCAGATGATGACCAGCCAGCGTACGGTGGCACTGGGTGCCGGCCTGCACCTGCCATTCGAAGGCAACCCGGGCGAACTCCGTCGCCTGCTCGAGCGCCTGCTCGGCGATCCCGCCTATGGTGCGGCCGCGATGGTTTTCGCCGAACGTCATCGTGGGCGGGAAAACGATCGGAATGTAGAGACCCTGCTCGCCATGTGCGAGGAAATTCTGCCGCCCTCCTGAGAAAGCAAGGCGAAAAAACGCCCCGCCAAAGCGGGGCGCTGGTTTGCCAAGCCTTCCGTGGGGCGGCGTAACGCCCGCAGAGGAAATCAGGCGCGACCGCGCAGCTTGCGCCGGCCTGTCACGCTGAGCCCGGCAAAGGCGAGGCCGAGCAGGGCGATGCTGGACGGCTCGGGAACGCTGGCAAACGTCGCACTGATGCCGGCCGGCGCCCAATAGGTATTGATTGGATCGCCAGAGCGGGCAATCGCGTTGCCCGGAGCTGTATAGGTGTAGGTTTCGTAATGGCCGGACACGCAACCGCCGGGCGTTTCCATGGCCATGGCGGTCGGCATGGGATGGCCGTAGCCGTCTCCATAACCATCACCGTAGCCGTAGCCGTCTTCCCACTCGTCGCAGACATAATGGTTGTAAGTCGTTTCGCCTTCGCTGAGGTCGCCATAGGCCGTCGAGACGATGTCGTAATCGAGGGTAAAGCTCTCGCCGGCCGCGATCAGGCCAAGATCCAGTGTGTAGTTGCGGCCTGCGGCAATAACGCTGTTGCCATAGACCGAACCGCAATCCATGTAGTCGGCCAGGAGCCCCAGATCGCTGCTGGTGCAGCTGCGTGCTCCGAATGCATCCTGAACAAGCGTCGTCTGGTCGCGGGCGACATCGACACCGTTGATGCGGATGCGCAGCAGCAACTCGGCAACGGCCGCACCTATCCCGTTGATGCCCAACTCTCCCTCCTGGACACCGAAGGTAAACGTGAAGTTCTGTGCCACGCTGCTCGTGTTGGTGTAGGCGGCGTTGTAGTTCACGGACGTGCTGGTGAAGAACGAACCATCGCCGGAAGCGCGGGCCCCGAAGGACGAGCCGTAGTGAGTGTCGTCGTACCCGTAGGTGTGGAAGAAAACCCCGTTCGAACCGACGCTCTTCCACAGATACATGTCGCCACCGTTCGAATAGGGATAAATCGAGGTGGCGGCATCGCTCATGCCATCCTGCTTCGGGCCGGAGCTGGCGCCGATGATGTATTCCGCATCGAGTGTGAAATTGCCATAGATGGCCGGCGCAGCGCTGGCCATCAAGGGCAGGCCAAGGCAGGCCATGCCGAGGGAAAGAACGATCGGCTTGATTCTGGAAGGTGGATTTTGCATGGAATTTCCTGGAAACGACAAAAAATGTAAAAGTAGCAAAATTCGTTCCAGATAAAAAATAATGCAATATCAATTGCTTGCAGCAGGGTAAAGTTATGTCTAAAGAATGGTGTAAAAAAACCCGACAGCTTGACGGTGGGCACTTCCTGCCTGCGGATCGCAAACTCGGCGCCCTGGCTGGCCAGGTAGTGGACGATTTTGCAGTCGTACTTGACTTTGAACACCCGCCTCGCCCTCGGTCAGCCGCCCCCGCCGCTGAACCGCCCGCAGCAAGCCTTGCCGCGCCAGGGCCTCTCGCGGTAGCGGCTTCAGGCCGGCACGCCGAGGATCACGTTTGAGGCCTTGATCACCGCGGTGGCGGCTACGCCGGGTTTGAGGCCAAGCTCGGAAACCGCTTCCCGGGTGACTACCGACGAGACCTCGGTGCCGCCGGGCAGGGTGAGCGTGACCTCGGCATTGACGGCGCCGGGTTCGACCGACTTCACCGTGCCGCGCAGGCAGTTGCGCGCCGACAGGCGGATGTCGCTGCCATCGGCCATCAACATCACCCACGGCGCCTTCACCAGTGCGACCACATCCGTGCCGACCGTGAGCCCCAGTGTCCTGACGCTTTCCATGGTAACGATCGCGACCAGCTTGTCGCTGCCGCCCAGGGAAACCTCCACCTCGGCGTTTACCGCGCCGTGGAGCACGGCGCTGATGCTGCCTTTGAAAACATTGCGCGCGCTGACTTTCATGATCTTCTCCGGTAAAGGCTGTGCAGGGGATGCGTAACGTTGTAGTGTTTGATACATACAATTGTCGGAATAATCACAGGCGCTCCGACAATGCACTATACGCACGGGGCTTGTAGCCCTGCAACCATAGGAAATGCCGTTCTGGCATGGAACTGGCTTTGTATAAACGAGACAACATAATGCCATCGCACACCATGACCGCCACCCGCTTCCTTGCCCGCATGTCGCTCGAAAACGAGATCGGGGCGGCGCTGTCCGACACCCGCATCCGCCTGCTCGAGGAGATCGGCCGCAAGGGCTCGATCAACCAGGCGGCCAAGGCCGTGCCGCTGTCGTACAAGGCGGCCTGGGATGCGATCGATACCATGAACAACCTCGCCCCCGAACCGCTGGTGGTGCGCGTCACCGGCGGGCGCCAGGGTGGTGGCACCCAGCTCACCGAGTACGGCACCAAGATGGTGGCGATGTACCGCGCGCTCGAGATCGAGTACCAGGCCGCGCTCGACCGCCTGTCCGAGCGCCTGAACGAGGCCGGCGGCTGCGACATCCGCGGCTTCCAGCAACTGATGCACCGGATGAGCATGAAGACCAGTGCGCGCAACCAGTTCTCCGGCACGATCACCGGCCTGCGCGACGGCGGGGTCGATTACGAGGTGCGCGTACGCCTCGACGCCAAGACCGAGATCGTCGCGATCATCACCAAGGCCAGTGCCGAGAACCTGGCGCTGACGATCGGCAAGGAGGTGTTCGCGCTGGTGAAGTCGTCGTCGGTGATGCTGGCGGTCGACAAGTCGATGCGGCTCACCGCGCGCAACCAGTTGTGGGGCGAGGTCGCCGCGGTGCATGAGGGACCGGTTAACAGCGAAGTGACCCTGGCGCTGCCGTCCGGGCGCAGCGTGACCTGCGTGGTCACCGGCGACAGCTGCACTGCGCTCGGCATCGAGCCCGGGGTGGCCGCCTGCGCCTTCTTCAAATCGTCGAGCGTGATTCTTGCGGTGTACGACTGAGACCCCGTTCCTTTTTCCGCTCTCTTCGAGGATTTCTCATGCGCACACTTGCAAGCATTTTCGCCTTTCTAGCCTGCATTGCGGGCGCTCTGCTCGCGCCTGCAGTGCAAGCGAGCAGTTCGATCACGATCGCTGCCGCTGCCGATCTTAAATTTGCCATGGACGAGATCGTCGGTGCCTTTCGCAAGCACAAGCCCGCGGACAAGATCGAGGTGATCTACGGTTCTTCCGGCAAGTTTCACACCCAGATCCAGCAGGGCGCACCCTTCGATCTCTATTTTTCGGCTGATATCGGCTTCGCCAGGAGTCTGGAGAGTGCGGGGTTTGCTGCAATGCCGACTCGGCCCTATGCGGTGGGTCGCATCGTGCTGTGGAGCAGCCGCCGCGATGCAAGCAACATGAAGCTCGAAGACCTGCTCGATCCGGCGATTGTCAAGATTGCGATCGCCAATCCCAGGCATGCGCCCTACGGCAAGCGGGCCGAGGAAACGCTGCGCAGTGCGGGCTTGTGGGACAGACTGCAGGCAAAGCTGGTGCTGGGTGAGAACATCGCCCAGACCGCCCAGTTCGTACAAACGGGCAACGCCCAGGTCGGCATCATTGCGCTTGCGCTGGCGCTCAACCCGACGCTTGCCAAGGCAGGGGCTTACACGCTGATAGACGACACGCTGCATGAGCCCCTGGAGCAGGGCTTCATCATCACCAAACACGCCGCAGGCAATACGCTGGCGGTGGAGTTTGCCGACTACATGGCGGGCAAGGAGGCGCGCGCCATCATGGTGCGCTACGGTTTCGTGCTGCCCGGTGAAGCGACCGACAAGTAAGCGACAACGATCATGATCCTGCCCGCCTTTTCCAACGCCGATTGGGCCGCGGTGTGGTTGACCTTCAAACTGGCGGCCACCACGACCGCCATCCTGATGGTGGTCGGTACGCCGATCGCGTGGTGGCTGGCGCGCACGCGCTCGAAATGGAAGGGCGTGGTGGGGGCGCTGGTGGCGCTGCCACTGGTCTTGCCGCCTACCGTGCTCGGCTTTTACCTGCTGGTGGCGATGGGACCCCAGGGGCCGGTGGGCAAATTCACCACCTGGCTTGGGGTCGGCACCTTGCCTTTCACGTTTCCGGGATTGGTGGTGGGGTCGGTGTTCTATTCGCTACCTTTCGTGGTGCAGCCGGTACAGAACGCCTTTGAAGCCATCGGCGAGCGCATGCTTGAAGCGGCCGCCACCTTGCGCGCGAATCCATGGGATACCTTCTTCACCGTTGTTCTACCCCTGGCCAAGCCCGGCTTCATCACTGCCGCCATCCTCGGCTTTGCCCACACCGTGGGCGAGTTCGGCGTGGTGCTGATGATCGGCGGCAATATTCCGGAGAAGACGCGGGTGGTGTCGGTCGCGATTTACGATCACGTCGAGGCGCTGGAGTACACCGAGGCGCACATCCTGGCGGGCGGCATGCTCGCCTTCAGCTTCGTGGTGTTGCTCATCCTCTATTCACGCAAGGGGGCCAAAGCATGGAAGTAAATGCCCCGATGGCCGTAACAGCGCCCGTCGAGCGGCGCATCGCGGCGCGCTTCCGGGTGCGCTGGCCGGGCTTCGTTCTCGATGTCGATCTCGATCTGCCAGGGCGCGGCGTCACCGCGCTGTTCGGTCACTCCGGCTCGGGCAAGACGACCTTGCTGCGCTGTATTGCCGGGCTGCAGCGCGGCGACGAGGCTTGTCTGCGCTTCGGCGACGAAACCTGGGACGACCAACAGGCCGGGGTATTCGTCCCGACCCACAAGCGCCCGATCGGCTACGTATTCCAGGAGGCGAGCCTGTTCCCGCACTTGTCGGTGGCAAGCAACCTTGCCTTCGGGCAAAAGCGCGTTGTCGCTGCCGAGCGTCGGGTGTCGCTCGAGGCTGCGGTGGCGTTGCTCGGCATCGGCCATCTGCTCGAGCGCATGCCGGAAACCTTGTCCGGCGGTGAGCGCCAGCGCGTCGGCATCGCCCGCGCGCTGCTCACCAGCCCGCGCCTGCTGCTGATGGACGAGCCGCTGGCCGCACTCGATCTCAAGCGCAAGAACGAGATCCTGCCCTACCTCGAACGTCTGCACGATGAGCTCGACATCCCGGTGCTCTACGTCAGCCACTCGCCCGACGAGGTGGCGCGCCTGGCCGACCACGTGGTGCTGCTCGACCAGGGCAGGGTGGTGGCGCAGGGTGGCCTGGTCGAAACCCTGGCGCGGCTCGACCTGCCCACCGCATTCACCGAGGACGCCGGGGTTGTCATCGAATCGGTGGTGGGCGAGCATGACGAGCACTACCACCTAACCCGGCTCGATTTCCCCGGCGGCAACGTGCTAGTGGCGCGCCGCCCGGAGGCGGTCGGCCACCGTCTGCGCTTCCGGGTGCATGCGCGCGACGTCAGTCTTGCCACCGCACGCGCCGAGGGCAGCAGCATCACCAACCTGCTGCCGGCCACCGTGGTCGAAGTGGCGCCGGCCGATACGCTGGCGCATGTGCTGGTGCGGCTCGACGCCGGCGGCACGCCGCTGGTCGCCCGCATCGCACGGCGTTCGTGTGACCAGCTGGGCGTGGTCGCGGGATGTCGGATGTGGGCGCAGATCAAGACCGTGGCGCTGTTGGGGTGATGCCGGACATGACTGGAGAGCGAGCTTGAGCTTCCCGAGCGTTCTGTCCGACAGGGATCTGAGCTGATTGATCGCCGCCGACGTTCCTGCCGGTGATCGCAGCACGGAAACACTCGCAACCGGGCAGCACGTGCCGGGTCGGCTTCAGGGCTTGGGGCTGCGAAAGCTCCACCAGGGCAGCACCTGGCGCATGGACAGCACTTCGCCCGACTGCGCCACCCGGTAGCCGGGCAAACTCCCCAGCTGGCGGTGCCAGGCGCTGTCGCGCAGCACGGTGAGCAGCGCCAGTGTGGCGGCTTCGTCCAGCGCCGATTTCAGGCAGGCGAGGTGATAGCGCTCTTCGGCCAGTGGCACGAAGCTCAGCCCGCGCGCCAGTGCGGTGGCCATGATGCCGAGGCCGACATCCGCCGCGCCGGAAGCGACTGCCTGGGCGACTGCGGCGTGCGAGGGCTCGGTGTGTTCGTAGCCGCGGATGCTCTCCGGGGCGACGCCGGCTTGCGCCAGCAGTTCATCGAGCAACACCCGGGTGCCGGTGCCCAGCGCCCGATTGGCAAAGCGCGTGCCGCTGCGGCTCACATCGGCCAGCGTGTGCAGCCCGCGCGGATTGCCGGGGGCCACGATCAGGCCCTGCGAGCGGCGGGCAAAGCCGATCAGCTTGTGCTTGCCCGGACGCAGCAGCGGCTTGTAGGTGTGCTGGGTCAGGCTGCCATTGCCGGCACCATGCAGGGTGTGGAAGCCGGCCAGCAGGCAGCGGCCCTCGTTGAGTGCGCGGATCGCATCGACGCTGCCGCTATAGCGGATGTCCAGGTGCAGGCGGTGCGCGGGCTGGCGCGCGTGTTGCTGCAGGGCAGCCAGCGCCTCGTCGTGGCTGGCGTGCATGGTCAGCACGTGCACGCGGTCGTCGAACACGGCCGCATAGGCGCGTTCGAGCTCGGCACGCAGTGCTTCGATCTGCGGCAGCAGCCGCGCCTGCGACTGACGTTCGGCCCACATCAGTTTGGTGCCGAACTCGGTCAGGCGCGCCGCCTGCCCCTTTTCCCAAACGATGAGGCTGTGGCCTAGGGTTTCCTCCCAGCGCTTGAGCTCCCCCCAGACGTGGCGATACGAGAGCTGCAGCTTCTTCGCCGCGCCCGAGATCGAGCCGTTCTCGGCCACCGCTTGCAGTAGCTCGATCAGCGGGTTGCGGATACTCGCCGGACTGGCCTCGCTGCCGAGCGTGTAGTGGAAGTGGATCCTATGCATGGCTGTTCATATTGATGGAAGTCCCGTGGGCACTTACGTTACCGGAAATCGCGCAAAGCTGTCGCAGACAGCGTTTTCCCTTCAACCAGAGGATCTCTCATGAAACTGCTCGACGTCTTTTTCGGTTCCGCTCCACGGGTCTGTGCGTTCGCGGTGCTGCTGTCGGCAAGCGCGCTGGCATCGGCCCAATCGGCCCAATCCACACCATCCATCGTGATGGCGTCGACGACCTCCACCGAACAGTCGGGGCTGTTTGCCCATCTGCTGCCCGAGTTCACCAAGGCGAGCGGGGTCGAGGTCAAGGTGGTCGCGCTTGGCACCGGGCAGGCGCTCGACACCGGGCGCCGGGGTGATGCCGACCTGCTGTTCGTGCACGATGCTGTGGCCGAAGAGAAGTTCGTTGCGGATGGCTACGGGGTGAGGCGCTACCCGGTGATGTACAACGATTTCGTGCTGATCGGGCCGGATGCCGATCCGGCCGGGGTGCGCGGCAAGGACGTCGTCGACGCGCTGAAGACGCTCGCAGCGGGCAACGTCAGCTTCATCTCGCGCGGCGACAAGAGCGGCACGCACTCGGCCGAGTTACGCTACTGGAAGGCGGCTGGCGGCGAGGCGAACAAGGGGACCGGCTACAAGGAGTGCGGTTGCGGCATGGGGCCGGCGCTCAACATGGCGGCTTCGTCGGGGGCCTACGTGCTGGCCGATCGCGGCACCTGGCTCAATTTCAAGAACAGGGCCGATCTCAAGGTGCTGGTCGAAGGCGACAAGCGCCTGTTCAACCAGTACGGGGTGATCGTGGTGAGCCCGGCGCGGCACCCGCACGTGAAAGCCGCAGACGCTCAGAAGTTCGTCGATTGGGTAATCTCACCGGCAGGGCAGCAGAGCATCGCCCGCTATACCATCGGCGGCGAGCAGTTGTTCTTCCCCAATGCAGACAAGTGAGCGGTCCGTAAGCGGATTCCGTCGCCGGCGGCACTACCCTGTTCAGTAGTGTCGCCCGTCGCGTCTGGCTGCTTCAGCATCGCGCTCGGTGATGCAGTCGAAACAGAAGACGGTCCCGGGGTCGCTCTCGAGGCGTTCGGGCTCGATGTAGGCCTCGCACTCGCAACAACAGCCGAAGGTGCCAGCGTTGATTCTTGCCAGCGCGGCTTGCAGTTTTCTGCGTCGCAGCTCGAGGCGCTCGCGTGCGCTCTCGTCCATGGCGGGCTGCGCGATGACATCCATGAAAGGGAGTCCGGTGCTCGACAGGTCGAGCAGCGCTGCGGTGGCCGCGCCCTGCGCTGGGGCGAAGGAGTCGCCAACCTGGGTCAGTTCGGAGGTGATACGGCGGCGGAATGACTCGATATCGGGTTTCAGCGGGTTGTCTCCAGTGCGGTTTGCCAACAAAGGGCCCCCTGAATATACAGGCTTAACCCGCGCAAGCGAGGTCGGTGTCCACGGCGGAGCGCCGGCCTGCCCTCGGGACTAGCGCAGCAACAGCGTCGGAATCGTCGCTGCGCGCAGCAGATCGCTGGTCTTGCTGCCGAACAGCAGGCTGCGCAGTGGCGAGTGGGCGTAGGCACCCATGATCAGTACGTCGATGTCCTGATCCTTCACCGTTTTTGCAATCATGTGCTCGGCGTCGCCCGGAATCAGCGCGGTGGACGCCTCGAAACCGGCCGCTTCCAGCGTGTTCTTCGCCCATTCGAGCTGCCTGGGGGCATCGCGGCTCTCCTTGCCCGACATCAGCAGGTGGATCGGCAAGCCGCGGAACAGCATGCTGCCGGCGACCAGTTCGACCCCGCGCCGGGTGACGATGCCACCGTCGAAGGCGATCAGCACCCGGCGTGGTTCCTTGAAATCTTCGGTGACGGTGAGAACCGGCTTGTGCAGTGCGCGCACCATGCGCTCGACGTTGCGTCCGAGGTCGCGGTGGGTGGTCTCGGCGGATGCGCCGCGGCGGCCGAACACGAACAGGCGCACCGCTTCCTCCTGCTCGGCCAGGGTTTCGTCGAGCGCGCCATGGCGCTGGCGCACGTCGGGCGCGGCCACCCCCGCATCGATGGCGCGCTGGCGCAGGCGGTTCAGGAACAGACGCCCCTGCTCGCGCATGTCGCGGCTGCGTGCGGCGTCCTTGTCGCTGAGCGTTGTCAGCAGCACTTCCTGCGCATCGAAGCCGATTGCGCCACTGTGATCCTCGCCCGAGCCGATCTCCGGGTGGCGGTCGATCACGTGCAGGAATTCGAGCGGCGCGTCCATGCGGCGGGCGGCCCACGCAGCGTAGTCGGCCACGGTATCGGCAAAGTGCGATTGATCGACGCAGGCCAGGACCTTCTTGTCGGTTTTCATGGGGTCGGCTCCTTAGTGGCCCATCAGTTGATCGACGGCATCGGGCTTGTCATGCACCGCAAAGCGGTCGAGCATGGTCGCGCTGGCTTGGTTGAGGCCGATGACTTCCACTTCGGTGCCTTCACGGCGGAACTTGACGACGACCTTGTCGATCGCGCTCACTGCGGTGATGTCCCAGAAGTGGGCACGGGACACATCAATGCGGACCTTCTCGATCACTTCCTTGAAGTCGAATGAGGCGATAAAGCGGTCGGCCGAGGCGAAGAACACCTGGCCGGTCACCGTGTAGATGCGCATCCGGCCCTCATCTTCCGAGCGCGCGCCGACATGCAGCACTTTGCCGACCTTGTGGGCGAAGAAGAAACCCGACAGCAGCACGCCGACCAGCACGCCCTGTGCGAGGTCGTGGGTGAATACGGTCACCGCCACCGTGGCCAGCATGACGATGCTGGAGCTGGGCGGGTGCTCGCGCAAGTTGCGGATCGAGCCCCAGTTGAAGGTGCCGATCGAGACCATGATCATCACCGCAACCAGCGCCGCCATCGGGATCTGGCGCACCCAGTCGCCGAGAAAGACCACCAGGATCAGCAGCACGACGCCCGCGGTCAACGTGGAGAGCCGGCCGCGCCCGCCGGACTTCACGTTGATCACCGACTGGCCGATCATCGCGCAGCCGGCCATGCCGCCGAGAAAGCCGGAGGCGATGTTGGCGACGCCCTGGCCGACGCATTCGCGGTTCTTGTTGCTGCTGGTGTCGGTCAGGTCGTCGACGATGGTGGCAGTCATCAGCGACTCGAGCAGGCCGACCACCATCAGCGTCAGCGAGTAGGGGAAGATGATCGCCAGGGTTTCGATGTTGAGCGGGACGTCCGGCAGCAGGAAGATCGGCAAGCTGTCGGGCAGTTCGCCCATGTCGCCCACGGTGCGGATGTCCAGGCCGAGCGCGAGCGACACCCCGGTCAGCACCACGATGGTGACCAGCGGCGAGGGCACCGCCTTGGTGACATAAGGGAACAGATAGATGATGCCGAGGCCGGCCGCAGTCATCGCGTACACATGCCAGGTCACATTGATGAGTTCCGGCAACTGCGCCATGAAGATCAGGATGGCAAGGGCGTTGACGAAACCGGTGACCACCGAGCGCGATACGAAGCGCATCAGCACCCCGAGCCGCAGCCAGCCGGCGCAGATCTGCAGCACGCCGGTAAGCAGGGTGGCGGCAAGCAGGTATTGCAGGCCATGGTCCTTGACCAGGGTCACCATCACCAGTGCCATCGCGCCGGTGGCGGCCGAGATCATGCCCGGACGGCCGCCGGTGAAGGCGATTACGGTGGCGATGCAGAACGAGGCGTACAGCCCGACTTTCGGGTCGACCCCGGCGATGATGGAAAAGGCGATGGCCTCGGGAATGAGCGCGAGCGCAACCACGAGGCCGGCGAGCAGGTCGTTGCGGACGTTGGAGAACCAGTCCTGGTGGAGGGATTTCATTGTCGTTATGTGATCCGTCTGGTGCCGCACCGGGGGAGCGCGGTCGTTGGGGGATTCGTTCTGCGCGCGTGAAGACCCTTCGGAAAGACCGATAGGAGGCGAAGTGGTGCCTAAAGCGGGTGCCTGCAGCGGGAAAACGCAGAAACGTCGGTGTACAGCCTCGCGCGAGTGGCTGGAGAGGGGCGGACTCGCAGGGAGGGAGAGGCTTACACGGGTGAAGACGCCGACGGGGATCGAAGTGGTGGGTGACGCGAGTCTACTACGCGTGCTGCAACGCAGCAACTGCGGTTTGCCGCGGGTTCAAATACAATTCACGGCATGAACGATACCCCTTCCACCTCACATGGCGCCGAAGCCTCACCGCTTGGCAAGCCGGTCGCCTATCGCGACACTTACGCGCCCGAACTCCTGTTTCCGATCCCGCGCCAGCTCAAGCGCGACGAGATCGGACTGCGGGCGGACGCGCTGCCTTTCGTCGGCGAAGACCTGTGGAATGCCTACGAAGTGTCGTGGCTCAACCCGAGGGGCAAGCCGGTGGTCGCACTGGCCCGCTTCCGGGTACCGGCCGACACGCCGTACCTGATCGAGTCGAAATCGCTCAAGCTGTATCTGAACGCCTTCAATCAGAGCCGTCTTGCGGATGCAGAAACCGTGCGGAAAACGATCACGGCCGACCTCTCGGCGGCGGCCGGCGGGGCGGTCGCGGTCGAGCTGATGCTGCTCGCACAACGACCGCAGCGGCACATCGGCTATCCGCAGGGGGTGTGCATCGACGAACTCGACATCGCGATCGACACTTACCAGCCCGCGCCCGAACTTCTTTCCGCTGGTGGGGCGGCAGTCAGCGAAACCTTGTATTCACATCTGCTCAAGTCCAACTGTTTGGTCACCGGGCAGCCCGACTGGGGCATGGTGGTGGTGCGCTACACGGGCCCCGCGATCGACCGCGAAGGCTTGTTGCGCTACGTCGTGTCGTTTCGCGAGCACAACGAATTCCACGAGCAGTGCGTCGAGCGGGTGTTCTGCGACATCCTGGCGCGCTGCCGGCCCGAGTCGCTCGCGGTCTGGGCGCGGTATACCCGGCGCGGCGGGCTGGACATCAACCCGTTCCGCGCAACGCGCGGCGCCGGCAGCGCGGATGAATTCGACGAGGTTCGACAGTAGGTGGGTCAGCACCCACTGTGGCACAACCGCCGTAGGGCGGGTTTCAACCCGCCGCAGGGGGTGATTCGGGCACGAACGCCGGGGTCGGATACCTGTGGCCGACTGAAGTCGGCCCTACGGAAGCTGCACAGGGGGCTACCGATCTGGCCCTCCAATATCGCCTCGCGTCAGCCCGTTTCCTTCTGGTGCCAGTTCCAGTGCCAGCAGCGACAGCACCCGATAGGCATCGCCGATGTCGGAGTCGAGCGCACCGGTGGCTGCAATCTCGCTACGTATCGTTTGGCCGTCGCCACGTGCCACCGGTCCGGTCAGTGCGGCGCGGGTGCCCACCCGGTCGATGTTGTTCAGGGTGCCGGCAACCAGCGGCTGCAGGGCGGCCCAGGCGGTGCCGCGCTCGACGCCGGCGCCTTCCATGCAGCGCAACGCGGCTTCCATCAGGCTGACCAGATGATTGCAGGCCAGCACCGCGGCGGCGTGGTACAGCAGCTTGTGCTCGGCCGACACCGCGAAGCGGCGGGCACCGATGGTGTCGAACAGTGGCGCGAGATGCTGCAGCGCCGCCGGGTCACCCTCGCAGGCGCAGAAAGTGCCGGCAAAATCGGCGATCGCCGCGGCTGGGTCGACAAACGACTTCAGTGGATGCACGCTGGCAATGACGGCACCGATAGCACGTGCGGGCGCCAGCGCCGTCGAGCCCAAAGCGCCGCTGCAATGAAACACGCAGTCTCCAGGCCGAACAAGGCCGCTGGCCGCGAGCATTGTGGCGACCTCGGCAATGCTGTCGTCCGGCGTGGCGATCAGCCACAGCTCGGCGGGCGACATCGAGGCTGCCGAGCACGGCCTGCCACCACCGATGAAATCGCGTGCCGCCCGCGTGTGCGCCGGGTTGCGGCCGGCGATTGCGCCTACGCGAACGCAGCCGCCGTCATGCCACAGACGGGCGAGGCTGCGGCCCAGCCGCCCCGGCCCGATCAGATTGAGAGTGGGAGTCACCATGGCCCGAATTGTACGGCGCCACCGGAAAAGCGCGCCATGCCACTGCCCGGTGAGCGAGCAGGAATGCACGCGTGGAATCCCTGACGTATGCTGTTAACAGCACCGACGCAAACCTGAGGAAATCCCCCATGCACCAGTTCCCCGTCGCCGTGATCATGGAGCGCCGCAGCCTGCAGAACCGCTGGGCGGATGAAGCCTGGGAGGCGGTCGGCGTGGTGCCGGCGTTCGAAGGCGGTAGCGCCACCGGCGCGGCGGCCGATGCGCCGCGCAAGATCCTGACCGAAGCCGACCGCGACCAATGGCTGTTTGCCGGCTTTCAGCTCGAACTCTTTCGCGATGAAGTCGACAACTACTTCCTCAATATGAGCTCGCCCATCCCCAAGGTATTCGTCATGTGGCGCAAGGAAAGCGACGTTGCCACCCCCGCCACGGTATCGGTCAGCTACGGCGAGGCGGCGCGCTGGCTCGACTCCGGCGAGCAGGTCGATGGCATCCCGATGTCGCGCGAACTGGCCGACTGGGTGGGCGACTTCGTCAATACGCACTACAAACCGGCGCCGCGCAAGAAAGTCCGGCGCAACGACCCGCTGGCGCAGGACAGGGGGCGCGCATGAGCACTTCCGACCCCTTCCTGTCGCGCTGGTCACGACTGAAGCGCACCCGGTCCGAGCCCGATACTGCCGCGGTACCTGCCGTGGTGCGTGACGTAGTGAGGGATGCGCCGCCATCGGTGGCGCCAGCGTCCGCGATCGACCCGGCCGCCGAACCCGCCCTTGACAGGTCGAGCCCTGCCGAACTGCCCTCCCAAGAGCTGCCCGATCCCGCCACGCTGACGCTTGACTCCGATTTCACCGCCTTCCTCAAGGAAGAGGTGGGTGAGGCAGTACGCCGCCAGGCCCTGAAAAAGCTGTTCAACGACCCGCACTTCAACGTGATGGACCGGCTCGACATCTATATCGACGACTACTCGGTATCGGCGCCCATCCCGCCCGAGATGCTGGCCAAGCTCCGGTCGGCCAGCGAATGGCTGGCCGGGCGCGACGAAGATACGGACGAGAAGACGGACGAGGCCACGCCCGCCACGGCGGAGGGCACCACCCGCGCGGCGGACGATGTGCAGACGCCGGCGCTGGAAGGCAGTACGCCGGGCGCGGACCTGGCGCCTGTTCCCGCCGCCGGACTCGATGAAGTCTTGCCGGTCGAGACGCCGCCGGACTCCGCCACGGACGGAAACAGCCCTGTTCGTTGAGCACGGCATTCGGCGATGTCCTTCCCGCGTGGCTGCGGGTCTGACGCCGATCCGGGCCTTGCTGCTGCAGGCGTGCCGAAGCAGGCCGACACCTTTGCCTTACAGATCACGAAATGCATATCCGCCTGTTGCACTGCGGCATCGCAACTTAATGAGACAAATTGACCTGATGGCGACAATATGTCTCATCTGCCCATCCGGTGAACGCCTGCCGTGGGCTTTGAGGTTGCTTCCGGTTGATTCTCCGGTCTTATAGATGGCTCGCTGCCTGCTACTGAGTCACACCTTCAAGGATGTGGCCCAATGCGCAACAGCAGCAAACAGATTCGTCTCTGCGATTGCAATCGCACCTTCGACCTCGACGCTGGTCGCCTGACTGAACTGGCAGGCGTGGCCGAGCTTTCTGTTCACCATGAACTCTGTCGGCGCGAGCTCTCGACCCTGGAGGCGGACCTGGCGGCGGGATGCGATATTGCCGTCTCCTGTACGCAGGAGTCGGCGCTGTTCTCCGAGGTCGCCGACTCCGTCAATGCAGGCCAGCACATCCGCTTCTTCAACCTGCGTGAAACCGCGGGCTGGTCGGTGGAGCAATCTGCTGCCACGCCCAAGATGGCCGCGCTGATTGCCGCGGCAAGCACCTTGCCCGAAGTCGAGCCGGTCGAGGGCGTGCAAATGGCGGCCGGCCGTGCGCTGCTCATCGTCGGCGAAGCGGGTGCAGCGCTGGGCTGGGCCGAACGTCTGGCTGCCAGTTTCGACGTGTCGGTGCTCATGAGCAGCCGTGCCGGCGAGGCCGAACTGCCGGCCGACAGCGCCTACCCGGTATGGTCGGGAAATCCGCAGTCGCTCAAGGGCCACCTTGGTGCCTTCGAGCTGGCGTGGGAACAGCACAACCCGATCGATCTTGAACGCTGCGTGCGCTGCAATGCCTGTGTAAAGGCCTGTCCGGAAGGGGCGATCGGCTTCGATCTGCAGGTCGATGCGGACAAGTGCCGCAGCCATGGCGCCTGTGTGACCGCCTGTGGCGCGATCGGCGCGATCGACTTCGCCCGGCGCGATACGGCACGCAGCGAAACCTTCGATCTGGTGCTCGACCTGTCGAGCACGCCGCTGCTGCGGCGCGTCGAACTGCCCGATGGTTACGCCGCACCGGGCCGCGACCCCTTCGATCAGGCGCTGGCGGTACAGGCGCTGGGCGAACTCGTCGGTGAGTTCGAGAAGCCGCGCTACGTCGCCTTCGAGTCGGGGCTGTGCGCGCACAGCAAGTCCAAAAAAACCGGCTGTAATAACTGCATCGAGGTCTGTTCCACCGAGGCGATCCGCTCGGCGGGCGACGTGATCGCGGTCGACCCGTGGCTGTGCAAGGGCTGTGGCACCTGCAGCACGGTGTGTCCGTCGGGCGCGCTGTCCTTCCAGTATCCACGCGTTCCGGACCTCGGCCTGCAGCTGAAAACCCTGCTCACCGAGTATCGGCGCGCGGGTGGGGCTGATGCCTGCGTGCTGTTCCACTCGGCGGCGGCGGGCGGCAAGCTGGTCGAACGCCTGGCGCGGCGCGGGCGTGGCCTGCCGGCGCGGGTGATACCGGTCGAAGTCTGGAGTGCGGACGCGATCGGGCTCGATGTCATGCTCGGCGCGCTGGCGCTCGGTGCCTGTCAGGTGGCGGTGCTGACCGCCGGCACCCACGATGCGACCCCATTGCAGGCCCAGGCAGGGCACGCGCTCGCCATCCTCGGTGCGCTCGGCTATGGAGGCGAAGCGGGGAGCGAGCCGGTGCGCATCGTCGATGCGAGCGACGCCGACGACTGGCACAAGCTGGAGCGCGCGCTGTGGGCGTGGACACCGTGTGCCGCGGTGACGACGCCGGCGAGCTTTCACCTGCTGCCCAAAAAGCGTGAAACCCTCGATCTGGCGCTACGTCATCTGGTCGCACAGGCGCCAGCGGCGCGCTCGGCGGCCGGCGTGCCGGCAGTGGTTGCCCTCAAGGCCGGCGCCCCCTTCGGCCAGGTCATCGCCGCCGATGTGTGCACCTTGTGCATGGCCTGCACCGGCGCCTGTCCGGCGGGCGCCTTGCGCGCTTCGACCGATTCCTTCCGGCTCGACTTCATCGAGCGCAACTGCGTGCAATGCGGCCTGTGCGTGAATTCCTGTCCGGAGTCTGCGCTCAGCCTCGAACCGCGCCTGCTGTTCGGCGACCAGGCGCGCAGCGCACGCACGCTGCGTGAGGCGGATACCTTTCACTGCGTCAGCTGCGGCACGGCGATGGGCGCCTCGCCGCTGATCGAATCGATGATCGCGCGCCTCACCGGACACTCGATGTTTGCCTCCGAGGCCCAGCTGGCCCGGCTGCGCATGTGCGCGGATTGCCGCGTGCTGGACCTGATGAAGACCGAGAACAGCCTCAAGGCATGGGACATGACCGAATGAACGCACCAATGAGCGCCGATGTTCGAAGCCTTCAATCCGTGCCCACCGTCGCGGAAGAGGATCGCGCCCGTGCCGACCACTATGCGCTGCTCGCGCGGCTCTACTTTGCGGCCCCGGACGCGGTGCTGCTCGAGGCGCTGGAGCAGCACAGCCGGATGCTTGGCTTCGGCGACAACGCCTTTGCCCGGGCCTGGGCCGCGCTGGGCGCGGTGGCGGCAAGCACCACGGCGGACGCAGTGGCGGCGGAGTATGCCGATTTGTTCCTTGGCGTCGGCCGCGCCCAGGTGATGCTCAACGGCTCGTGGTTTCTCACCGGCTTCCTGCAGGAGGAGCCACTCGCCGATCTGCGCGCAGATCTCGCCGAACTTGGCCTCGGTCGGCGTGAGGGGGTGGCCGAGACCGAAGACCATATCGCGGCGTTGGCCGAAGTGATGCGTCATCTGGTGGTGACCGGGCCGGACGATGCCGGGCTGGAACGTCAGCGGCGCTTCTTCAGCCGCCATCTGGCGCCCTGGTACGGCGATCTGGTCACGGCCATCGATGCGGTGCCGGCCGCGAATTTCTATGTACGGGTCGGCAGTCTGCTGCGGGCCTTTTTCGATATCGAGCGCCAGGCGTTCGATATGGTGTGACCAGCGGGTGTGACAGCGGGTGTAAGGGCGGGTGTGACCGCAGGTCAGATCACGCCTTTGCCGGTGTGGGGTCTGTTCAATTGAGGGGAGAGCGAGGATGAGCGAAAACAAGACGAAGCTGTCGCGGCGGCATTTCCTGCTGTCGCTGGGGGCGAGTGGTGCGGCCGGTGCCGCCGCAGTGGCCGCAGTGACGGCAGGCGCTGGCGTGCCAGCGGTGGAGCAGGCGGCCAAGGCGGTGGCGTCGGGCGAGCGTGCCGACACCAGCGAACACATGCGCAATTACTACCGTACCGCACGCATCTGAAGGAGCGCGAACGATGTTGACCAAGAAAAGTGCAGTCGCGACCGGTGCCGGTCGCCGCCTGCGTGGCGCTGCCGCCCGCAGCGTCGGGCAGACCATGGACCGCCGGGCGTTCCTGAAGCATTCCGGTCTGGGTATGGGCGCGGGGGCGATCGCCATCCAGATGCCGTATAAGCTGATCGGCAGCGCTGAGGCGGCCACCGCCGCGGACAACCGCCTGGCCGGCGGTGAGGAAATGAAGCGCACGGTGTGTACCCACTGCTCGGTCGGCTGTGCCGTCGATGCGGTGGTGAAGAACGGCGTGTGGGTGCGCCAGGAGCCGGTGTTCGATTCGCCGATCAACCTCGGTGCGCATTGCGCCAAGGGCGCCTCGGTGCGCGAGCACGGCCATGGCGAGCATCGCCTGAAGTACCCGATGAAGCTGGTCGATGGCAAGTACCAGAAGATCTCTTGGGAGCAGGCGATCAACGAGGTCGGCGATCGTCTGCTGAAGATCCGCGAGGAAAGCGGCCCGGATGCGACCTACTGGATCGGCTCCTCCAAGCACAACAACGAGCAGGCCTATCTGCTGCGCAAGTTCGTGTCCTTCTGGGGTACCAACAACTGCGACCACCAGGCGCGCATCTGCCACTCGACCACGGTGGCGGGCGTTGCGAACACCTGGGGCTATGGTGCGATGACCAACTCCTACAACGACATGCAGAACGCGAAGGCGGCGCTGTTCATCGGCTCGAACGCCGCCGAGGCGCACCCGGTGTCGATGCTGCACGTGCTCCATGCCAAGGAGAATGGCTGCAAGCTGGTCGTGGTGGACCCGCGCTTCACCCGCACCGCGGCCAAGGCCGACACCTACGTGCGCATCCGTTCGGGTACCGACATCCCCTTCATCTGGGGCATGCTGTATCACATCTTCAATAACGGTTGGGAAGACAAGCAATACATCAACGACCGTGTCTATGGCCTCGAGAAGGTGCGCGAAGAGATCATGAAATGGACCCCGGACAAGGTCACCGAGGTCACCGGCATTGCCGAGGAGCAGGTGTTCAAGGTCGCCCAGACCCTGGCCTTGAACCGCCCTTCTACCGTGGTGTGGTGCATGGGCCAGACCCAGCACACCGTGGGCAACGCCAACGTGCGCGCAATGTGCATCCTGCAACTGGTGCTGGGCAACGTCGGTGTGTCGGGTGGCGGCACCAACATCTTCCGCGGCCACGACAACGTGCAGGGCGCGACCGACGTCGGCCCCAATCCGGATTCGCTGCCCGGCTACTACGGCCTCGCCGCCGGTTCGTGGAAGCACTGGGCGACGGTGTGGGGGGTCGATTACGAGTGGATCAAGGGCCGCTACGCGTCCGAAGCGATGATGACCAAGTCGGGCATCACCGTGTCGCGCTGGATCGACGGCGTGCTCGAGAACAACGAACTGATCGACCAGGATTCCAACCTGCGCGCGGTGGTCTACTGGGGCCATGCACCCAACTCGCAGACCCGCGGTGCGGAGATGGTCGAGGCGATGAAGAAGCTCGACACTCTGGTGGTGATCGACCCCTATCCGTCGGCCACCGCGGCGATGGCGGCGATGGTCCGCAAGGACGGCGTCTATCTGCTGCCCGCCGCCACCCAATTCGAGACCGAGGGTTCATGTACCGCGTCCAACCGCTCGCTGCAATGGCGCGAGAAGGTCATCGAGCCGCTGTTCGAGTCCAAGCCCGATCACACCATCATGTATGCCTTTGCCAAGAAGTTCGGCTGGGCTGACGAGCTGGTGAAGAACGTCAAGCTGACCAAGGACAAGCAGGGCTGGGACGAACCCGACATCGAGGACATCCTGCGCGAGATCAATCGCGGCACCTGGACCATCGGTTACACCGGCCAGTCGCCCGAGCGCCTGAAGCTGCACATGAAGAACATGCACACCTTCGACGTGAAAACGCTGAAGGCGGTGGGCGGCCCGTGCGACGGCGATTACTTCGGCCTGCCGTGGCCGTGCTTCGGCACGCCGGAGATGAAGCACCCGGGTACGCCCAATCTGTACGACACCTCCAAGCATGTGATGGACGGCGGTGGCAACTTCCGCGCCAACTTCGGGGTCGAGCGCGACGGCGTGTCGCTGCTGGCCGAGGATGGTTCGGCCTCCAAGGGTGCCGATCTGCAGATGGGTTACCCCGAGTTCGACCATGTGCTGCTGAAGAAGCTGGGCTGGTGGGATGACCTGACCGACGCCGAGAAGGTGCTGGCCGAGGGCAAGAACTGGAAGACCGACCTCTCCGGCGGCATCCAGCGCGTGGTCATGAAGGTCCACGGCTGCCACCCCTTCGGCAACGCCAAGGCGCGTGCGCTGGTGTGGAACTTCCCCGATCCGGTGCCGCTGCACCGCGAGCCGATCTATTCGCCGCGCCCGGATCTGGTCGAGAAGTACCCGACCCACGACGACAAGATGGCCTTCTGGCGCCTGCCCACGCTGTACAAGTCGCTGCAGGACAAGGTCAAGAACATCTCCAAGGAATACCCTCTGGTGATGACCTCGGGGCGCCTGGTCGAGTACGAGGGCGGCGGCGAGGAAACCCGCTCCAACCCGTGGCTTGCCGAACTGCAGCAGGAGATGTTTGCCGAGGTGAACCCGAAGGACGCCAACGACGCCGGTTTCCGCAACGGCGACTACATCTGGGTCGAATCGCCGACCAAGGCCAGGCTCAAGGTACGCGCCCAGGTCACGCAACGCGTGGGCCCGGGCACCGTGTTCCTGCCCTTCCACTTCTCCGGCTGGTGGCAGGGCAAGGACATGCTCGAGCACTACCCTGAGGGCGCAGCGCCGATCGTGCGTGGCGAGGCGGTCAATACCGCGACCACCTACGGCTATGACTCGGTGACGATGATGCAGGAAACCAAGACCACCCTGTGCCGCGTGATGAAGGCTTGAGGGGAAGGAGAAAAATATGGGACGCATGAAATTCCTGTGTGACGCCGAACGCTGCATCGAGTGCAACGGCTGTGTCACCGCCTGCAAGAACGAGAACGAAGTGCCCTGGGGGGTCAATCGACGCCGTGTGGTGACGATGAACGACGGTGTGCCCGGCGAGCGCTCGCTCTCGGTCGCGTGCATGCACTGTTCGGACGCGCCGTGCATGGCGGTATGCCCGACCAACTGCTTCTACAAGACCGAAGAAGGTGTGGTCCTCCACGACAAGGACATGTGCATCGGCTGCGGCTACTGCTTCTTCGCCTGTCCGTTCGGCGCGCCGCAGTTCCCCAACGGCCCGGCGGCCTTCGGCGATCGGGGCAAGATGGACAAATGCACCTTCTGTGCCGGTGGCCCGGAAGAAACCGGCTCGAAGGAAGAGTTCGCCAAGTACGGCTCCAATCGACTGGCCGAAGGCAAGCTGCCGGCCTGCGCCGAGATGTGCTCGACCAAGGCGCTGCTGGCGGGCGATTCGTCCACCGTGTCCGACATCTTCCGCGACCGCGTGCTGCGCCGGGGCAAGGGGCTGGAAGCCTGGGGCTGGATGACGGCCTATGGCGCCGAACAGAAGGAGGGCGCGCAATGAACGCACCACGTCTGATGTCGATGCTGGCTGCGGCCGCGCTGCTTGCAGGGCTGTCCGCCTGCAGCGAGTCGCCGCAAGTCACCACCTACGAGCAGGGCAAGTACCAGGGCAAGGCCGACAGCCAGCCGTGGGACAGTCCGGTGTTCAAGGGTGACAAGGCGGCCTGGGAGCATGCGATGAAGCAGCGTGCCCGTGGACAGCATGAATACAACCGTATTCCGTGAGGAGCTCGCCATGAAGACAGTCTTCAGGCAACGCGGCGCGGTGCTGCGGCTGGCCCTGGTGTGCTGGATGATGGCGCTGTTCGCGGCCTTCTCCCCGGCACACGCGGCGGGCGAGGCCGCCACCGAGCAGGTCGTCCGCCAGCAGTCGCAGCCGCTCAACAATGCGCCGGTGTGGCGCGAGGTCCGCTCGGGGCAGGAGCACTTCACCCTGGCGCGGGGGCCGGAAGCCGGCGTCCTGATCCAGAGCGAAGGCAACACCTGGCGCCAGTGGCGTAACGGCCCGATCACCCAGTATGGTGGCTGGCTGCTGATCATCGTTCCGTCGCTGATCCTGCTGTTCTGGCTGGTGAAGGGCACGATGAAGCTGCACGACAAGCCCACCGGACGCAAGATGCGCCGCTTTGCGCCCTACGAGCGCTTCATCCACTGGGGCACCGCACTCACCTTCCTGGTGCTGGCGGCCACCGGCCTCGCCATGCTGTTCGGCAAGCACGTGCTGGCACCGATCTTCGGCCCCGGCTTTCTCGCCTGGCTGCTGACGATCGGCAAGCTGGTGCACAACTATGTCGGGCCGGTGTTTGCGCTGTTCGTGGTGCTGATGATCATCTCATTCCTGCGCGACAACGTCTGGCAGGCCTGCGACGCGATCTGGATCAAGCGTGCCGGCGGTTTGCTGGGGGGCGATCACGTGCCGTCGAGCCGCTTCAACTTCGGCGAGAAAACCTGGTTCTGGCTCGGGGTGACCTTCCTCGGTCTGACCGTGGCGGTCTCCGGCCTGGTGATGGATTTCCCCAACTATGGCTGGACCCGTGCCGACATGCAGCTCGCGAACATCATCCACGGGGTGAGCGGGATCGTGCTGCTGACGCTCGCATTCGGGCATATCTACATGGGCACGGTGGGGGTCGAGGGTGCCTACCAGTCGATGAAGACCGGCTATGTGGATGAGACCTGGGCGAAGGAGCACCACGAGTTCTGGTACCACGACGTCAAGGCCGGCAAGTCGGGCCATCCGCAGGATTCGGTTACAGGAGCACGTTCATGAAATCCATGTTTCGTATTGCATTGCTGGCGCTGAGTCTCGGCTTGGGTGCGGGGAGTGTGTCGGCCAAACTTCCACCGCCGTCCGAGGAGGCGCAGGCCAAGGCGGCCGAAGCCAAAATCAAGGCCGCGGAGAGCGCCAAGGTCGCCGCAGATCAGCTCGCTGCGGCGCAGGACAGGGTTGCCGCTGCGTGGAAGGCACAAGCCGCGAAGTAGCGTCGGGTCTCCTTGAGTCCGCCTGCGCCA
>JAUSOD010000003.1 GCA_030656215.1 Azoarcus sp. | reverse complement strand
CGCCAGATCGCCTGCTCTTACGCGCCTACCCACGTCGGCAGCCAGTTCGCGGGCGTTTGCGAGCCCTTCTCTGGCCAGTGCGACGTCAATGCGCGCTCGCTGCCAGTCCCAGTATGCCGTGCGTACCGCGGCAGCGGTGCGTAACTGCGCGGCGCGGGCGCGACTTGCGGTGGCATCGATTTCGGCCGTGGCGAGGGCTGCAGTGGTCGAACGTTCGCCGGGTAGCCAGATCGGGATCGCGACGCCGATCTCGTACTCGCGGCTCCCGCGATTGCTGTCGAGCTGATCGGTTTTGCCGGCTACCTCAAGGGCGGGCGGTTCGACGAACCAACTGTTGGCACTGTCTCGGCGGGCCTGAGCCGCTTCCTGCTGCTTCGCGAGCGACAGGGCTTCAGGCTGGCGCGCCCATGCCACCTCGAAAGCCTGTTTCAGGGATAGCACTGCACCAGAAACGGGAGCCGTGGGCTGCTGCGCCCAGGCTCCGCTGACTGCAAGACCGAACATCAGCCCGGGCAGCCATTTGATACGAATGTGTTGAAGCATCCAATTCTCCGTTGATGGGAAGACACGGGGAATCGGCAGAGGGCGATCGGACCGATCGCAATGGACGCACGAACCAACCGCTCAAAGCGGCAGGAACTCCGAAAAAGGAATGAAAGCGACCGCCCTGCCGATCAGGCTGGGCGAGCCCATTTGGGGCGTTCAGGCTCCGCGGGATGTTCCGCAAGCGGCCACGCCAAGGGCATGTCGATGGACAGGGAGGTCAGATGATCAGGACAATGCGCGCTGGCGTCACTCAGTAGCACCGACGCGCCGATCCCATGACATGACGCGCAGTCTGCATGGGCACCCTTCGGCAAGCTCCCCTTATCATTGCCGTTGTCGTCGACGCTATGGCGATGATCGTGGTGTCCGAAGTGGTCCGCAGCGGCACCGGATTCGTGGGCGCAGTAGACGCCCACCGCCGCCCAACCGAGTTGGACGGGCAGCAGGACCAGGAGGAAAATCGCAAGCCAACGACGCATGGGGCGGATTCTAGCAATAAAGGGGGGAGCATCGTCTAGAACGGCGCCGACGATGCGCGAATCAACGAGCGCAAAAATCGAAGCCTGCAGTGCGAAACGTCGATACAGCCGGACACTTCGCACCTGTAGAGGTACATCAGGAACCACCATACAGCTCATTCATGTACGCGCGCTCTTGCGGCGTCATGTCGACGAGTTCCTTGATGACTTCTTCACGGGTTTTGCCGGGCCCGGTGTCACGCGATGGCACCGGGAGTCCCCGCTGGAGATAGTAGAAGCTACCATCAGCCTTTGCCTGCTCGAGCTCGCGCAACACCTCGGCACGGGTTTTCGTGCTCGTAGAGTGATCCGGATGGAACGTGAATCCCAGATCCCCCGAAGCGGGATGCCACAGGGAGTTGGCTTGCGCGACCGTCGGAACGACGAGTACGGCAGCGAGAAGCGAAAAGATGGCAGTGGTGCGGGTCTTCGACATGATGAGACTCCTTCGTTCAAGGTGGGGTGTGGCGTTCGGTTGGAGCCGCTTGGCGGCGCCTTGCACCGGACGCGTCGCAGACTTTAAGGGTCCATCCCCGTCGAATTGCGAACTGCGAGATTACGATTTCGTAACGTCATGGCATCGGCGTCTCCGCGATAATCTCGGCATGAAGATTCTGGTTGTGGAAGACGAGCCCAAGCTCGCCGAATACCTGCGCAAGGCGCTCACAGAAAGCAGCTATGTGGTCGATGTCGCATCTAATGGCAGCGACGGTCGCCACTTGGCGCTCGACGGCCATTACGATCTGGTGCTGCTCGACGTCATGCTGCCGGGGATGGATGGCTTTGCTGTCCTGCGCGAATTGCGGCGCGCTAAAAACGTACCGGTGCTGATGTTGACGGCGTGGGACAAGGTGGAAGATCGCGTGAAGGGGCTGCAGGCCGGTGCCGACGATTATCTGGTGAAGCCCTTCGCCCTGTCCGAGTTGCTCGCCCGCGTACAGGCGTTGTTACGGCGTGGTGCGGCTCCGGGGGTCGGTCCAGATCCCACTATCCTCAGGCTGGCCGATCTCGAGCTCGATCTGGTCCGGCGCAAGGCCTCGCGTTCCGGACAGCGACTCGATCTGACCGCGAAAGAATTCACGCTGCTGACGCTGCTGCTGCGCCGGCACGGGCAGGTGCTGTCGCGCACCACGCTTGCCGAACAAGTGTGGGACATGAACTTCGACAGCAATACGAACGTTGTAGAGGTCGCGGTGCGTCGGCTGCGTGGCAAGCTCGACGATCCGTTCGAGAAAAAATTGCTGCACACCGTGCGCGGCATGGGCTATGTCCTGGAAAACCGGGAATGACAAAGCGCAATCCGCATTCGCTTGGCCACTGGTTGTCGTGGTGGTTGGCGGTGCAGACCTTCATGGGGCTGGGTCTCGTATGCATCGTCGTCTACGTCGCGACGAGCCTCAATTTTTCGGCTCGGCAGGACGAGGAGCTTCGGCACAAGCAGGAGGTGATCCGCCACCTTGTGGCCGAGATCGTGACGCAGGACGATCTGGCGAGCCTGCGACACAAACTCGACGATTTCTTCTTCGGCCATACCGACCTTCGCTTGCGTCTGATCGAGGGCGCCAACACGCTCATCTACACCACCCACCCCGCTACCGGTATGTCCGGGCATCAGTGCCGGATAGCATTTGACATCCCGTCGCCGTGGTCGCGCACGACCATGCTGCGCGCCGAGATGGCCCTCGATACAGGTTCCGATGCCGAGTTGATGAGGCGCCTGGCGTGGACCCTGCTTGCGAGTGCGCTGGCGGGCGCGGGAATCGTATCCGCGGGCGGCGCGTGGCTGGTGCGGCGCGCACTGGCGCCGGTTCATGACTTGGCGCAGCAGGCCGCGGCACTCGCCCCGGAAAGCATCGGCCAGTCGCTGGACGGTTCCGCGCAAGCGGACGAGTTGCAGCCATTGATTGCGCAGTTCAATGCCTTGCTGGCTCGATTGGAGAATGCGTACCAGCAGTTGGAAGGATTCAATGCGGACGTCGCCCATGAGTTGAGAACGCCGCTGGCGACGCTGATCGGCGAGACAGAACTGGCGTTGAGCCGGGAACGAAGCACCAGGGAACTGCGAGAGGTCCTGGGATCTAACCTCGAAGACCTTAATCGCCTTGCGAGCCTCGTAAACGACATGCTGTTTCTGTCGAAAGCCGATCGCGGCGAGCGTGCGCGTCGGACCCCTGTCGGCAGTCTCGCCGAGCTTGCGGCCGAGGTCGTCGAGTTCCACGATGCTGCCCTACAAGAGGCCGGCGTAACCGTTCGCGTGAGTGGGGACAGCGGCGGCGCGTTTGATGCGGCGTTGTTGCGGCGGGCCGTATCGAACCTCCTCGCCAATGCGACCCGGTTCGCTGGGCGGGGGTCGATCATCGATCTGGACATCGAACCGGACGACTCCGGCACCGTTACGCTATCGGTCGGCAACGCCGGTCCGGCCATCCCGGAGCAACATCTCTCGCGGCTGTTCGACCGCTTCTACCGCGTGGACCCTGCTCGCGAACATGGCGAGACGAACCACGGTCTCGGTTTGTCGATCGTCGCGGCGATTGCGCGTATGCATGGAGGACGGACATTTGCGCTGTCGGCGGCAGGCCGGACGACTGTTGGCTTCAGTTTGTCAGCGGAGGACTGCCGATCCGCGAGGTCGGGCGGGAATGCCGGCGCATGATATATGGACGCTGATCGCCATAATCAGGCTGGAAGTGCAGATTACGTGGTTCGGTTTCGTGACGATTCCGCTGCTGTCGGTTGCCACGTTTTCCGTCATCATTGGCTTGACTGCCCTGGCGCACGTCAAGAGTTCAAAATGAATCGAAGAATTCTGCTTATTGCTGCGGCCGCACTGGTACTACTGGTATTTGTAATTGCTACGCAGTTCTACCAACGGGACGATCACGACCAGACGGCACAACTCGTCGAGCAAAACCTCAAGAATCTCGTGCGGGCGCATTCCCCCGCGCTCGGCAATGCGGACGCGAAGGTGCATATCGTATGCCGCTCGATGACGGGAAGCGAGGATGGCCGCCACTCCACCGTTGAGCAAGGCGCCGTGCCCATCACTGCGCGCGCGAGGGAAGTGCTCGATCGAGGTCTTCGATTGCATGGTGTAAGCTTGATTCCGTACCAAAGTACGGAATCAAGCATGATGAAGACCTCAATCGACCGCTTCTCCGTCGGTGTGCTGGCCGAGGCGGCAGGTGTCAGTGTCGAAACCATCCGTTTCTACCCGCGCAAGCGCCTCCTTCCCGAATCTGAGCGCCCGCGCGGCAGCATTCGCCGCGACGCTGATGACGACCGTGCTCGTGTGCGCTTCATCAAGGCTGCTCAACGGCTTGGGTTTTCGCTGGATGAAGTGAGCGAATTGCGAAGCTGGAAGACGGCGTCCATTGTGACGAGGCGCGCAGCCTTGCCGAGCGCAAACTTGAGGACGTGCGGATGAGACTCGCTGATCTGCGCATGATCGAGTCGGTGCTCAGCCAGCTTGTCGCCCACTGTGGGGCGACACGCGGTGCGGTGAGCTGTCCGCTCATCGCTTCGTTGCAGGGGCGCCCATGATCGAACTGGCAAGACTGAGCGCGTTGTTCGCGGTAACAGCGCTGGCCGAGATCATCGGGTGCTATCTGCCCTGGCTGGTGCTCAAGCAGGACAGGACCGTCCTGCTGTTGCTACCGGCCGCCGCGTCGCTAGCACTTTTCGCCTGGTTGCTGACGCTGCACCCGTCGGCGGCGGGCCGCACTTATGCTGCCTATGGCGGCATGTACATCGTAGTCGCCTTGCTGTGGCTGCGGGTCGTCGATGGCGTGGCGCTGACGCGCTGGGATCTGGCGGGTGCGGCCATTGCGCTGGTCGGCATGGCGGTTATCGCGTTGCAACCGTCCGGGAACGTCTGAGCACAATCGACAGACCACGCGCCCCTGTGCGTGCAGGCGATACGGAGGCCGTCGGCTCGTGCAAGAGACCTCGTCTTCGGGACGACGCCCAACCGGAAACGATCGAGCTCGAAGCCGAGGCCGGTAGACCTGGTACTGCTCCCGCACCCTCACGATTCCCTTTGGACATCTTCGCCCCTATCGCCGCAACAAGCGGAGCCCATTTGCCACGACCAGCAAACTCGCCCCCATGTCAGCGAATACTGCCATCCACATCGTGGCCTGCCCGCTTACGGTGAGCAAAAGAAACACCGCCTTGATGCCAAGCGCTACCACGATGTTCTGGATCAACACGTCGGATGTAGCCCGCGACAGGCGCACAAAGGCGGGAATCTTGCGCAGGTCATCATCCATCAGCGCCACGTCCGCGGTCTCGATGGCGGTGTCCGTGCCCGCCGCCGCCATCGCGAAGCCGATGTCCGCGCGGGCCAGCGCGGGCGCATCGTTGATGCCGTCGCCCACCATGCCGACCGTGCCCCCCTTCCGGTGCGTCAGCAACGATTCGATGATCCTGAGTTTGTCCTCGGGCAGCAGATTGCCCCTTGCCTCGTCGATACCCACCGCGCGGGCGATGGCTTCGGCCGTATGAGTGTTATCCCCCGTGAGCATCAGCGTCTTCACGCCCAGGGAATGCAGATCGGCGATGGCCTGACGGCTCGTCTCGCGCAGCGTGTCGGCAACCGCGAAGATGGCCAGCACTCTGGTCTGATCGGCCAACAACACCGCCGTCTTGCCCTGGCGTTCGAGCGTGTCGAGCGTTCTTTCGATGTCGGGTGAGCACAACCCGAGTTCCTCGATCATTCGAAGGTTGCCGAGATGGTAGCGGTGGCCATCAATGCCGCCACGTACGCCACGGCCCGGAATGGCGGCAAACTCGGCCACCTCGCGCAACACCTCTCCCATCTCCGTCGCGGCACGGGCGATCGCCAGCGAGACCGGATGATCCGAGCGTGCGGCGAGACTTCCCGCTAGGATATTGGCCTCATTCGCGTCGCCGCTCAGCACCATGAAGTCGGTCTGGGCGGGTTTGCCGTGCGTAATCGTGCCGGTCTTGTCGAGCGCCAGCGTGGCGAGCTTTCGCCCCTCTTCGAGATACACCCCGCCTTTCACCAGAATACCCTTGCGTGCCGCCGCAGCAAGCCCGCTGACGATCGTGACCGGCGTCGAGATCACCAGTGCGCACGGACAGGCAATCACCAGCAGCACCAAGGCCTTGTAGATCCAATCCATCCATGCGCCGCCAAAAGCCAGCGGTGGCACGATGGCCACCAGCAGCGCAACGATGAACACCGCCGGCGTGTAGATCCGGGCGAACTGGTCGACAAAGCGCTGGGTGGGTGCGCGGCTGCCCTGGGCCGATTCGACCGCGTGGATGATGCGGGCCAGGGTGGAATGGTTCGACTCGGCCGTCACGCGATATTCCAGCGATCCCGCCTCGTTGATCGTGCCCGCGAACACGCTGTCGCCTTCAGACTTATCGATCGGCAAGCTCTCGCCTGTGATGGGCGCCTGATTCACGGTCGAACGTCCGTTGATCACCACGCCGTCGAGCCCAATGCGCTCACCCGGGCGCACGCGTACCACGGCCTCCAATGGCACCGCCTTGACCGGCAGAGCCACCCAGCGGCCGTCGCCTTGGCGCACGGTCGCGGTGTCGGGCGCGAGTTCCATCAGGCTGCGAATGGCATTGCGGGCCCGGTCGAGCGATTTCGCTTCGATCATCTCGGCCAACGTAAAGAGGAACATCACCATGGCCGCTTCCGGCCAGTGCCCGATGAGCATCGCGCCGGTCACGGCAATCGACATAAGTGCATTGATGTTGAGATTGAGATGCCTGAGCGCGATCCAGCCTTTCTTGTAGGTCGGCAAGCCGCCACTGAGGATCGACACAAGCGCGAGTACCAGGACGGCCCAGTGGTCACCGCCATTGACCCAATACACCCCCTCGGCCAACGTCGCGGTGACTCCGGCCAGCGCCGTCGGCCACCAGTGGGTCGTCGGTGCGGACTTCGCTGGTGGTGCTGCGCCCTCCGTGCCCCCGGCAGCGACCGTGCCCGCGAGACCAATGTCCTTCAGGGCGTCGAGGACCGCGTCCAATGCGCCCGGACGATGCGTCACGGTCAGGCGCCGCTGAACGAGGTTGAAATCGAGTGCTGCCACATCGTCCATACCGGCGAGCTTGCTTCGGATCAACGCCTCCTCGGTCGGGCAGTCCATTCCGGCGATCGTGAGCATCGTGCGCAGAGGGCCAGCGACCGGAATGACCAAGGGCGGCGAGTCGAGGCGACCGCTCACGTCCAACGTGTGCCGGGTCAGGGTGAAGTCCAGGCCCGTCATGCCGTCGAGGGGCTCCAGATTGTTGCGGACCAGCGCGGCATCCGTCGGCCAATCCACCTCGTCGAGGCGGTGCGGGGCCCTGTCAGTGGTTTCGGGCGACAACTCGACAGTCGATCGTGGTTCGTTGGAACAGCCGCAACGGCCAACACTGCATTTGCTCATGCTCGGTTTCCTTGTCTGGACTTAAAGTCATTTAACAATCTGTAGTCACTACAGAGTCAAGTACCTAAGATGCAGGCACGACCTTTGTCCCGGCCTGGAGGGTAAGCAAGATGAAAATCGGTGAGCTGGCAAGAGTCACCGGCACCCCGGTAGAAACCATCCGCTACTACGAGCGCGAAGGCTTGCTGGCTGCCCCGCCGCGTACGGACGGCAATTTCCGCATCTACGAGGGCGTCGACGCCGAGCGATTGTCGTTCATCCGCCATTGCCGATCGCTAGACATGGCGTTGGACGAAATTCGCATTCTGCTGCGCTTCAAGGACGCACCCACCGAGAACTGCGGTGATGTCAACACGCTGCTCGACACGCACATCGGTCACGTTACCGCCCGCATTCGCGAACTTCGTGCACTGGAGCGACAGCTCAAGAGCTTGCGCGAACGGTGCCACGAGACGCGGGACGCAGCCCACTGCGGAATCCTGAACGAGTTGTCACAGCCTTTGTGTCCGGGGGCACCGAACGAAGATGTGCATGTGCGCGGCGTCCACGGCGGTCCCCGCGCCTGTCATCCCGAACAATGATTCCAGTACCGGACAGCCCCGACCGGAACGTTAAACCAATCCGGGAAATCCCCCGGCTATGCCGGGGTGGCAGTAGAAGTTTGACTTTTGCGGGAGTCCATCGATGAAACTTCCAGAGTGAGCCGCCAAGCACACTCGAAAAGGGAGTTTCACGATGGACGAATTTGAGAG
>JAUSOD010000081.1 GCA_030656215.1 Azoarcus sp. | reverse complement strand
CCCATCTACCCCCCCCCCCCCCCGCAGGAACAGACGATGGACACGTCGCCGTGCCGGGCGAGGTTCCTGACCTGATGGGTTTGCTGTTGTTGCTCATTGAGACTCCTTCCCGATTGAATCGTGGGATGCGATTCTCGATTGAAGGCTAGCCACGGAGTACGGCGGAGTCTGTGCGGTGCCGTACATAAAATATGCAAATGGGGACACAGGTTGACGCCGCGAACCACCAAATCCGCTCAACCTAGTACTTCGTCATGGAGTTCGGCTGCTTCCCGATTTCCCGGCGGAGTGATGTCGTTACGATACCCCATGGCGGCGTGCCCGCGCGCTGAACGGAAAGCGTTACGCGCGCAGGGCTATACTGATTTCGATTTCGGCGCTGACGCTGATCCTGCTCGGCACCTGGCCAGCTCATGGCGCCGCGCGTCCAGCCTGGGTCGGTTCAATCCCTGGTCTTCAAACCCCCTGGTTTCGATTCAATTGAGGCATTGAGTGAACGCAACGCCCCGTGCGCTAGACCCCTACAACTTCTGGCTTCCCCTACCCATGCTGTGGATTATCGGCGTGGTGGTATTGCTGTGGGCAAGCATCACCCCGGCGGGGGCGCAGGCACTGCCCGAACGGGCCGCGGTGGCGCAGCGCCTGCAATCGTTGCAGCCGGCTGAGGGCAAGAAGGCCGGCGAGGCGGTACAGCGCAATATTGACGCGCTCACCGAGACCGTGGCCGGGATCGATCGTCTGGCCGAAGTGGAGGAACGCCTGAAAGCGCTCGAGCGTCGGGTCGGCCAGGCCCCGACCGAACTGATCGTGTTGCGGCGCAGTTTGCAGGCCGAAGAGGCTAGCGCGCGCTCGTTTTCCTTTACCGATCTGGACGGTCTGGCCCTCGAAGAACTGGAGTCGCGCCAGCAGGCCGCAGTGTTCCAGCAGCAACAACTGCAGGTCAGGCTGGCCGAGGCCAATGCGCAACTGCTGAGCGCCCAAACCCTGCCCGAGCGTGCCCGTCAGTCCATTGCCGAGGCCATGCAGGTGGCCGAGCAGGCGCGGGTGGAGCTCGAAGCGCTGGAGGGGCAGGGTCTGGCCGACGATGACCCGCGGCTGTGGAAGAATGCGGTGCTGCGCCGCCTGGCTGAGCGTTCCATGGATCTGCATCAGCGCGAACTGGGCACCAACACCCGGCTGCGCGAACTGGCGCAGCAGCGCCACGACCTGCTGTCGCAGCAGATCGCCCGCCAGGAGGCCGACCTCGCGCTGTTGCAAAGCGTCATCGATCGCCAGCGCCGCCTGGCCACCGAACAGGCGATTGCCGATGCCGCGCGCAACGACCCGCTGCTCGCCGCCGGCCATCCGGTGCTGGAGCGCGCCCAGCAGGTCAACCGCGATCTCAGTCTCGAACTGCTGCGCGCCAATGACCGCAGCAACGGCCTGGTGCGCGAGGGCCTGAGCGTGCGCAGCCAGCTCGACCGCGTGCGCCTGTTGCAGCGCAGCCTCAAGGAGCAGATCGAGGCGATCGGCGGCAGCATCCTGTTGTCGCGCATCCTGCGCGAGCAAAGGCGTTCGCTGCCCAAGGTGGGGGTCAGCAGCGGTCTGCAGGACGAGATTGCCGACCTGCACCTGCGCCAGTTCGACCTGGTGCGCCAGCGTGACCAGCTACGCGAAGGGGAACGGCTGGCCAATCAGCGCCTGGAAGAGGCTGGGGTCGAGATCACCCCGGCCCTGGTGGACTCGCTACTGCGCCTGTACCAGTCGCGACGCGAGCTGGTCGATGAGCTCGAGCAGATCTATGGCAACTTCCTGAGCGCGGCGATCGAGCTGCAACTGACCCAGCAGCAGTTGCTGGAGTCGACGCGGGATGTGCGCATCACCATAGACGAACAGCTGTTCTGGATTGCCAACTCGCGCCCGCTCGATCTGGCCTGGTTCGCCCAGCTTCCGACCCACGTCGCGCTCGAATGGGAGCAGGGCGAGTGGCGCCAGGCGCTGCCCGCGCACTGGCGTGTGCCGAGCGCCAATGCGTTGGCAGGGCTGCCGTTCGTGCTGGTGGCGCTGGCCCTGGTTGCGGGTCGCCGCCGCATTCAGGCGCGCCTGGCGCTGCTGGACGAGCAGATCGGCCACCTGCGCAGCGACTCCCAGGGCCACACCCCGCAGGCGGTTGCGCTCGATGCCTTGCTCGCACTGCCCGGGCCGCTGGCCCTGGCAGGGATGGGCACCGCGCTCGCCATGGGCGGGCACGGGGTCGCGGTCGGACTCGGGCTGGCGCTGTGGCATCTGGCGCTGGCCTGGGCGGTGATCGCCTGGTTACTGCGCCTGCTGGTGACGGACGGTGTGGCGGCCCGGCATTTCCTCTGGCCGCCGGGCTATGTGGCGCGGCTGCGCGTGCTGCTGCGCTGGTTCGGGGTGGCGCTGGTGCCGGTGCTGCTGATCGCGGGTCAGGCGCGCGGCGGAGAGTTCACCCTGAGCGAGCGCCCGGTGGCGCTCCTGCTGCTGCTTGGCGGCCTGGTGGCGATGAGCGTGCTGCAGGCGCGGCTGATCCTGGCGCACACGCCGTTCTTCGGCGCCAAGGTGTTTCGCCTGGTGCTGGGCCTGATCATGGCCGCGGTGCCGCTGGCCTTGCTCGGCCTGATCGTAGCCGGTTACGAGAACACCGCGATGAGTCTGGTCGGCCGCTTCGTAATCACGCTCTATTTGCTCGGCATGTGGGTGCTGGTCGAGGCAACGGTTGAGCGCGGGCTGGCGGTGGCGGCGCGTCGGCTGGCCTACCGGCGCGCGCTGGCGCGGCGTCGTGCCCAGGTGCAGGATGGGGCCGAAGGTGGTGTGGAGATGCTCGAAGAACCCCCGCTCGACATGCATCAGATCAATCGGCAGTCGCTGCGCCTGGCCAAACTGATCCTGCTGATCGGCTTTGCGCTGCTGCTCTACCTGCTGTGGGCCGACTTGCTGACCGTGTTCGGCTATCTGGACCAGGTTGCGGTGTGGAAATCGGAGCACGCGGGTGAGGGCGGCGAGTTGGTAAGCAGCGCCCTGACCGTGTCCGAGCTGTTCACCGCGCTGCTGATCATCGTGTTTACGGTGATCCTGGGGCGCAACCTGCCCGGACTGCTCGAGGTCATGGTGCTGTCGCGCCTGCAACTCGAGCAGGGTAGCGCCTACACCATCACCTCGCTGCTGTCCTACGCCATCGTCGCCACCGGCGTGGTGCTGGCGCTGGCCACCCTGGGGGTGGCGTGGAGCCAGCTGCAGTGGCTGGTGGCGGCGCTGGGGGTGGGGTTGGGCTTCGGCCTGCAGGAGATCTTCGCCAACTTCGTGTCCGGGCTGATCATCCTGTTCGAGCGTCCGGTACGGATCGGCGACACCATCACCATCGGCAATCTCACCGGCACGGTCAGCCGCATCCGCATTCGTGCAACCACGGTGATCGACTTCGACCGCAAGGAGATCATCATCCCCAACAAGACCTTCGTCACCGATCAGCTGATCAACTGGTCATTGTCGGACAGCATCACCCGCGTGGTGCTGACCTACGGGGTGGCGTATGGCTCCGACCACAACCTGGTGCATCGCCTGCTTTATCAGGCCGCGAAGGAAAACCCACGGGTGATGACCGACCCGGCGGCGCAGGTGTTCTTCATGAACTACGGCGACAGCACGCTCAACTTCGAGCTACGTGTGTTCGTCAATGCGCTTGGCGACCGGCTGTATGTCACCGACGAGCTCAACTGCCGGGTGGGCGAGTTGTTTGCCGAGCACGGGGTCGACATCGCGTTCAACCAACTCGATGTGCGCCTGCTCCGCCCGGAGCGCGCCGCACCCAATGCTCACGGCACGGCGCAGGACAGGGCGCCGGGCGCGGTGGCAAACCCTTCGTTTCCGCCCCCGGGGGCCGGGGGCGACCCCGGCGACGTAGATGCCGGTGACAGCGCCGGCGGGCGTTGATCCGGGGCCGGCAATGGAACGGGGCCGATAATGGATCGGAGTGCGCAGTGAATCGCAGTGTGGGCCATGCCTTGCTGGCCGCGGCCCTGTTCGGGGCCAGCACGCCATTTGCCAAGTTGCTGCTCGGCGAGGTTGCTCCGGTATTGCTCGCCGGCCTGCTGTACTTGGGGAGCGGGATCGGCCTCATCCTTTTTCGGGTGATCCGCGACCGCGGCTGGCGCGCATCGGGCCTTGCGCCGGGGCAATGGCCGTGGCTGCTCGGCGCCATCCTGTTTGGCGGGGTGCTCGGTCCGGTGGCGCTGATGTTCGGGTTGAGCACGACCAGCGCGTCGACGGTGTCGTTGCTGCTCAATCTGGAAGCGGTGCTCACCGCCGTGATCGCCTGGGTTGTGTTCAGGGAGAATGCCGACCGGCGCATCGTGCTCGGCATGGTGCTGATCGTTGCCGGTGGCGTCGTGCTGGCCTGGCCAACGGGTGCGCTTGGATCATCGAACTGGATCGGGCCGCTCGCGATTGCCTTCGCCTGTGTGTGCTGGGCGATCGACAACAACCTGACCCGAAGGGTGTCCGCCGCGGATGCCTTGTTCATCGCGAGCAGCAAGGGGCTGCTCGCCGGCACGGTCAATTGCCTGCTGGCCGCATCGCTTGGTGCGGTGGTGCCCGGCGCTGCCCTGCTGCCGGCCTTGGCCGTGGGGCTGCTGGGTTACGGCATCAGTCTCGTCATGTTCGTGTTGGCCCTGCGGGGCCTCGGCACGGCACGCACTGGCGCGTATTTCTCGACTGCCCCGTTCATTGGCGCGGCAGTCGCGTTGGGTCTGCTCGGCGAGTCCGCGCCACCGGCGTTCTGGTTAGCTGCGGGGCTGATGGGCGCCGGGGTGTGGCTCCACCTGACCGAGCACCACGCGCACGAACATCTGCACGACGCTCTCGAGCATTCCCATGCCCACGCCCACGACGCGCATCACCAGCACCTGCACACGTTCGAGTGGGACGACGAGCGTGCGCACGAACATTGGCACCACCATGCACCGGTGGTCCACAAGCATCCGCATTTTCCGGATATCCATCACCGGCACTCGCACTGAGTGCTGTATCGCGGCTCATTGTGAGCGGTGTGGGTAGGGGCGTGTCTTTGATTTCCGTCCGAATCATTACGTTTGCATGATTCGAAAGTAATGGGCATGTCATCGGTCTGTTCGGGTCGTCTCCCTATGATGTGATCACGGCGCCGGTCGCCGGCGTGCCCAACCAGTGCGGGGCGGAGCACGCCGGAATGATCCATGCACCCTCAAGCATGCCGAGGGTGCGCTTGCCTCCGTGCAGGCTATTTCGTGGGCGGTGCGTCGCGGGACTGCGGAGCGGCCATCATTCCCTGGTGGTCCATCATTGTTTCCATCATGGTCTGCATCATGTCCATGCGCTTCTGCATGATCTGCATCTGCAGATTTGCATCTCCAGGCTGGCCCTTCTGCGCCATCATGCCGCGCCCCATACCACCCATCCCCGCGCCGCCTTGCATCATCGGCTTCATCAGGGACATGCCTTGCTGCATTTCCTGGCGCTGCTCCGCCATGATCTTCTGACGCGCTTCCGGCGTGGTAGCACTCGACATCCTGTCGTGCAGTGCCTGCATCTTCTTCATGTGTTCGTCGAATTGCCCCATATGCTTGCTCATATCCATGGGCGAGTCGGACGGCGTGGTCGTGGCAGCGGGATCCGGTGCTGGCACCTTCGCATCCTGCGCCAAAGGAGTGCCTGCGTATGCTGCGAGGAAGGCTGCTGTGCAGACCGTCATTGCGAGCGATTTTTTCATGTGATTCTCCATTTGAAAAAATAGTACTAGTGAATAAGGTGCTCTGATTGTCCGCAAGCCTCAGCTATCCTCGGCTTGGCGCTGGCCCGCGTCTGTACGGTGGGGTACATCGTTGAACGGAGCCCTCATTGCAGCGGAGCATCGGTCGCTGCAATGAGAAAGTGTGATTTCGGTACTGGTTGGCGTCGTCCATAGTTGTGCTGTGCGTATGCACGGCTCGTCAATCCTGATGCACCGACGGTGGTGCCTGTCTGTGCCGCGGAATGAAGGCTGGCGTGCGTGCCATGTAGTCCTGATATGCAGGGCCGAACTGCGCGAGCGAATCGCTTTCCTCGCGTCGGGCGAGCCGGGCGTAGACGAGGAGCAGGATGGGGAACATCACCAGCGTGATCAGCGTCGGCCATTGGAGCAGGAAGCCGAACATGATCAGCACGAAGCCGACGTATTGCGGGTGACGGATGCGCGCGTAGGGGCCGGACATGGCGACCCGCTGTTCGCGCTGGGCCGCGTATAGCACTGGCCAGGCCTTTGCCAGCAGCCAGAAACCGGCGCCGATGAACACCGTGCTGAGAATGTGGAAGGGGCCGAAATGCGGATTCGTTTCCCAGCCGAACATCGTCTCGAGCAGGTGGCCGGCATCGTGCGACAACCAGTCCACGCCCGGGAAACGTGCCGACAGCCAGCCCGACAGCAAGTAGATGGTCAGCGGAAAGCCATACATCTCGGTGAACAGCGCGACGATGAAGGCCGAATAGGCGCCGAAGGAGCGCCAGTCGCGTCGTCTGCGGTTTGGCAAAGCTGAACGCAAACGCGATGAAGATCACCGAGTTCAGCAGCACCAGCGACCACAGGCCGTAGGCGGAGGCTTCGTTCATTTGTTGTCTCCGGTGCCGTCAGCCGGGTGAGCGCCGTGGCCATGTCCGCCGTGTCCGTGCCCGCCGTGCATGAAGAAGTGCATCAGCGGGCACAGAAGCAGAATCAGCCACGGCAGGAAGCCGAACAGATGGGCACGATGTTCGGCGGCAAGGAAAAAGATTGCGAGTGCCACGAACGCGATGAACACCAGCCGCGCCCGCTTTGTGGTGCGTTCCGGTGCCGATGAAGGAGTCGATCCGGTGTGGTCTGTCGGGTTCATGATGTTCAGGTTCTCCAGGGCTGAGCTTCGTTGCCGGCTGAAATCTTCGTGCCGCGCAGCCTCAAAGCGTTCCCGACCACCGAGGCGGAACTGAGGCTCATCGCCAGTGCTGCGATCAGGGGCGACAGCAACAAGCCAGTGAACGGGAACAGCACGCCGGCGGCAATCGGTACGCCGAGTCCGTTGTAGAGGAAGGCAAACACCAGGTTCTGGCGCATGTTGCCAACGGTGGCGATCGAGATTTCGCGTGCTGCGGCGATACCGCGCAGGTCGCCCTTGACCAGGGTGATGTGCGCGCTGCTCATCGCCACGTCGGTCCCGGTACCCATGGCGATGCCGACGTCAGCGCGCGCCAGGGCAGGGGCGTCGTTGATGCCGTCGCCGGCCATGGCGACGATACGGCCGGCGGCCTGCAGTTTTGCCACCAGATCGTCCTTGTCCTTCGGTTTAACCTCGCCGTAGAACTCGTCGATGCCGAGCCTGCGGCCGACTGCCTGCGCGGTGGTGAGGCCGTCACCGGTGGCCATGATGAGGTGCAGGCCGCTGGCGCGCAGCAGATCGAGCGCTTCGGCGGTCGAGCTCTTGATCGGGTCGGCGACCGCCACGATGCCCGCCAGTTTGCCGGCGACCGCGAGGTACATCACGCTGGCGCCTTCGAGGCGCATCGTTTCGGCCTGCGCCTGCAGCGGTTTCCAGTCGATGGACTCGTCTTCCATCAGCGCGGTATTGCCCAGCACGATGGCCTGGCCATCAACGGTCCCGCGCACGCCGATGCCCGACGAGGACTCGAACGCCTCCGGTTTGCTCAGGTTCAGTGACTGCCGGGTCGCTTCGGCGACGATGGCGTGGGCGAGCGGGTGCTCGCTGCCCTGGTCCAGGCTGGCCGCGACGCGCAGTATCTCGGCGTCGCTCCAGCCCGCTGCCGCCACGACGCCGTGAAAGGCCGGGCGACCCTCGGTCAAGGTGCCGGTCTTGTCCACGATCAGGGTATCGACCTTGCGCAGCGACTCGATCGCGGCGGCGTCGCGGAACAGCACGCCGTTGGTGGCCGCCTTGCCGGTGGCGACCATCACCGACATCGGCGTGGCCAGCCCGAGGGCGCACGGGCAGGCGATGATCAGCACCGAAACCGCGTTGATCAGACCGTAGGCCCAACTCGGCTGCGGGCCGAACAGTCCCCAGACCAACAGCGTCAGCACCGCGATCAGCACCACGCCGACCACGAAATAGCCCGCAACGTAGTCGGCCATGCGCTGCATCGGCGCCCGTGAGCGCTGGGCCTGGGCCACCATCTGGACGATCTGCGCCAGTACCGTTTGCGAGCCGATCTTCTCGGCGACCATGACCAGTGCGCCACTGGTGTTGAGGGTGGCGCCGATGAGCTTGTCGCCCGCGGCCTTGCCGACCGGCATCGGCTCGCCGGTGAGCATCGATTCATCGACCGCGCTGGCGCCCTCCAGCACCGCGCCGTCGACCGGGACCTTCTCCCCCGGACGTACGCGCAGGTGGTCGCCGGCGTGGACGTGGGTCAGCGGGATGTCTTCCTCGCTGCCATCGGCGCGTATGCGGCGCGCAGTTTTCGGTGCGAGTCCGAGCAGCGCCTTGATCGCTGCACCCATCTCCGAACGGGCCTTGAGTTCCAGCACCTGGCCAAGCAGGGTCAGTGAGATGATCACCGCCGCGGCCTCGAAATAGACCGCGACGTGACCGCCCATGCGGAACGAAGGCGGGAACAGCCCGGGTGCCACGGTGGCAATCACGCTGTAGATATAGGCCGCGCCGGTGCCCAGCCCGATCAGCGTCCACATGTTGGGGCTGCGCTTCACGACCGACTGGAAACCGCGGATGAAGAATGGCAAGCCCGCCCACAACACGACCGGGGTAGTGAGCACCAGCTCCACCCACGGCCGGGCCGCCCCGAGCACCATGTCGAAGAGTCCGCCCGACATGGCGATCGCGGTGACGACCACGGTCAGCGGCAGCGTCCACCAGAAGCGGCGACGGAAATCCCTCAGTTCTGGATTGTCTTCGGCCTCGAGTGCCGGCATCACCGGTTCGAGCGTCATCCCGCATTTCGGGCAATTGCCGGGGCCGGTCTGGCGGATCTCGGGATGCATGGGACAGGTGTATTCGGTGCCCTCGGAGGTGCCCTCGGCGACGGGTTCGCTGTCCTCCGCAGCAGGACTCAGATATCGCTCCGGGTTGGCCTCGAATCTGGTCTGGCATTTTGCGCTGCAGAATCGCCAGGTGTGCCCCGCATGAAGCAGGTGATGGGGCGAGTCCCGCTTCACCGTCATGCCGCACACGGGATCCTTGTCGTCGCTTGCCGGGGCGTGCGCCGGATGAACATGGCGGGCTTCATGGTCCGACGAAATGGCGCTATGGGCGTGACGGTGGTCGGTCGACATGATGAGCGCTACCCGCTATTGAATACCTGCCTTGCGAGGTTGCCCTGCGCCCGGTGGTGGCGCAGAGCAACACGGTGACGCGGGTGCCGAGCTATGTGCGTTCTCGTTCTCACGGCACTGTTTACGGAAAGTTGCCCATTTGCGTTGAACCAGTTTTTCATCGCAGACGCCTCCGTTCGCGATGTCGGCTGAAATGCCGCTTCTATCGTTGATAGCTTGCACTCTGAACGCTTGCTCAAAGGTGACCCCGGCATTACGTTTCCGTAACCGGCACGGCAAACTGTGCGACGGGTGGCGCCCTGCGGCGCAGCTCCCACTGCTTGACCAACGCATACAGCGCAGGAATCACCGCCAGGGTCAGGACGGTCGAGGACACCATGCCACCCACCATCGGCGCGGCGATCCGGCTCATGACCTCGGAGCCGGTGCCGGTGCTCCACATGATCGGCAACAGGCCGGCCATGATCGTGACCACGGTCATCATCTTGGGGCGCACGCGCTCCACCGCGCCTTCCATGATGGCCTCGTACAGATCGCTTGCCGAGGGCACGCGGCCCTCCGCCGCGCGTCGGGCCCTGAGGGCTTCCCACGCGTGGTCGAGGTAGATCAGCATGATCACGCCGGTCTCCGCGGCGACCCCGGCGAGTGCGATGAAGCCGACCGCTACGGCCACGCTCATCTGGTAGTCCAGCCACCACATCAGCCACACGCCGCCGACAAGGGCGAAGGGTACCGACAGCATCACGATCAGGGTCTCGGCCAGGCGGCGGAAGTTGAGGTAGAGCAGCACGAAGATCAGGCCCAGCGTGAGCGGCACGACGATCTTGAGCTTCTCCTTGGCGCGCTCCATGTTCTCGAACTGGCCGCTCCAGGTGGCGTAGTAGCCGGGCGGGAAGCGCACCTCGCCGGCGACCGCCTGCTGCGCCCTGTGCACGAAGCGGCCGATGTCGGCTTCGCGCGTGTCGACATACACATAGGCCGCGAGCAGCGCGTTTTCGGTGCGGATCGCGGGTGCGCCACGCTGGATGCTCACCGTGGCGAGCTGGCCGAGCGGAATCGGGCCGTTCGGCGTCTGCACGTAGACGTCACTGGCAATGCGCTGCGGGTCGTCTCGCAGGCTGCGCGGGTAGCGCACGCTCACGTTGTAGCGTTCGAGTCCCTCGACCGTGGTCGTGACCATGTCGCCGCCGAGTGCGGTGGCGACCACGTCCAGCACCTGGTCCACCGCCAGTCCGTAGCGCGCGAGCTGGTCGCGGCGCGGGTCGATGTCGAGATAGTAGCCGCCGGCGACGCGCTCGGCGTAGGCGCTGGAGGTGCCGGGCACCGCCCGCACCACCGCCTCGACATCGCGTGCGACCTTCTCCAGGGTTTCGAGATCCTTGCCGAACACCTTGACCCCGACCGGGGTCCGGATGCCGGTGGCGAGCATGTCGATGCGGGCCTTGATCGGCATGGTCCACGAATTGGCCAGGCCGGGGAATTTGAGTGCGGCGTCCATCTCGGCGATCAGCTTGTCGACGGTCAGTCCCGGGCGCCATTCGGATTCCGGCTTGAGATTGATGACTGTCTCGAACATCTCCAGCGGCGCCGGGTCGGTCGCGGTGTTGGCGCGGCCGGCCTTGCCGTACACCGACTCGACCTCGGGAAAAGTCTTGATGATGCGGTTGGTGGTGGCGAGCAGGCGCCCGGCCTCGGTCACCGACATGCCCGGCAGCGCGGCGGGCATGTAGAAAATCGCGCCCTCGTTGAGCGTGGGCATGAATTCGGAGCCGATCTGGCGCGCCGGGATGATGGTGATCGCGAGCGCGATCAGCGCCAGCGCGATGGTCAGCAGTTTGTGCCGCATCACGCTGCGGATTACCGGCCGGTAGGCCCACATCAGGGCGCGGTTCACCGGATTCCTGTTCTCCGGCACGATCCTGCCGCGCACGAAGAACAGCATCAGCACCGGGATCAGCGTCACCGACAGCATCGCCGCGCCGGCCATGGCGAAGGTCTTGGTGTAGGCCAGCGGCGAGAACAGCCGGCCTTCCTGTCCTTCCAGCGTGAACACCGGCAGGAAGGACACCATGATGATCAGCAGCGAGAAGAACAGCGCCGGGCCGACCTCCTTGCAGGCGTGGATCAGGGTGTCGCGGCGCAACGCGGCCGAGGCGTCGGCGGGCAGGCGTTCGAGGCGTTTGTGCGCGTTCTCCACCATGACGATGCCGGCATCGACCATGGTGCCGATTGCGATCGCGATGCCGCCCAGGCTCATGATGTTGGAGCCCAGATCCATGCCGCGCATGGCGATGAAGGCGATCAGGATACCCAGCGGCAGGGTCACCACCGCGACCAGCGCGCTGCGCACATGGAGCAGGAAGATCGCGCACACTACGGCGACGATCAGGCTCTCTTCGAGCAGCGTCCATTTGAGGTTGTCGATCGCTCGCTCGATCAGCGTCGAGCGGTCGTACACCGGCACGATCTCGGCCCCTTCGGGCAGGCCGGGCGCGATCTCGGCGATCTTGGCCTTGACGTTGGCGATCACGTCGAGCGCGTTCTGGCCGAAGCGTGCCATGACGATGCCCGAGGCGACCTCGCCCTCGCCGTTGAGCTCGGCGATGCCGCGCCGTTCGGCCGGCACCAGCTCCACCCGGCCGATGTCGGCGATCCGGATCGGGGTGCCGTTCACGCTCTTGAGGACCAGATTGGCGATGTCCTCGGTACTGCGCAGGTAACCGCGGCCACGCACCATGTATTCCTTCTCGGCCATCTCCACCACGCGCCCGCCGACGTCGCGGTTGGAGCTGCGGATGAGCTTGCCGACCTCGTCGAGCGCGATGCCGTAGCTCGCCAGCCGGTGCGGATCGACGGTGACCTGGTATTCGCGCACGAAACCGCCGACGCTGGCCACTTCGGACACGCCCTCGGCCTGGGTCAGCTGATAGCGCACGTACCAGTCCTGCAGGCTGCGGGTGTCGGCGAGCGACATATCGCGCCCGGTGATCGCGTACTGGTACACCCAGCCCACGCCGGTGGCATCGGGGCCGATCTGCGGCGCCACCCCGGCGGGCAGGCGGCCGGCGGCGGAGCTGAGGTATTCGAGCACGCGCGAGCGCGCCCAGTAGATGTCGGTGCCGTCCTCGAAGATCACATACACGTAGGACGCGCCGAACATCGAGAAACCGCGCACCACCTTGGCCCGCGGCACCGCCAGCATCGAGGTGGTGAGCGGGTAGGTGACCTGGTCCTCGACCACCTGCGGCGCCTGGCCGGGATAGTCGGTATAGACGATCACCTGCACGTCGGACAGGTCGGGGAGGGCGTCGAGCGGGGTGTGCTTCACCGCGTAGAGCCCGCCGCCGATCAGGAACAGCGTGCCCAGCACCACCAGGAAGACGTTGCGGGCGGACCAGTCGATGATGCGGCCGAGCATCTCAGTGGCCCTCGTGCGAGCGGGACGTGGCGGGAGCGGGCGCTGCCGATGAGGACGAACGCGGCGCGCCTGCGCCGGGCGCGACGGGTTCGATCCGGGTCACGATGTACTCGCCCGGCTCGCCGGCCTCGAACTCGAAGCGGATCGCGTTGCCCGGCGCGATGCCGGCTGCGACTTCCGGCGCCGCCAGGCCGAAGTCCATGGTCATCTCCGGCCACTGCAGCGCGGGGATGGCCTCGTGGGTAAGGGTGATCGTGCCGCTGGCCGCATCGTGGGCGTCGAACACGCCGGTGCTGCGATAGCGCTCCGGCGGCGCGCTATCGCCCGCGACGAGGTTCGATAGCGCAGCGCGCAGCTGGCTCTCGGAGTCGATCAGGAAGTTGGCCGACACCACCACGCGCTCGCCTTCGCTCACGCCCTCGAGCACCTCGACGTCGTCGCGGCCGCGCTGGCCGAGCTTCACCGGCTGTGGCTTGAAGCGGCCCTCGTCGAGGGCGAGCAGTACCACCTGGCGATGGCCGTCGTCGATCACCGCCGAGGTGGGCACGGTGATGCGCGGGGTGGCTGGGCCGCTGGCGAGTTCGACGTGGGCGAACATGCCCGGTCGCAGCAGGCCGTCGCGGTTGTCGAGCTCCAGGCGTAGCGGGGTGCTGCGGGTGGCGGCGTTGAGTGTCGGGTAGAGATAGGCCACCTTCGCGCTGAAACTGCGCCCGGGGAAGGCATCGACGGTGACGCTTGCGGTTTGGCCGACGCGGATGCGGGCGAGGTCGTGCTCGAAGATGTCGGCCATCACCCACACCGTGCTCAGGTCGGCGATGCGGTAGATCGCCTCGCCGGGCATGAAACGCGCGCCCTGTACCGCGTTCTTCTCCAGCACGATGCCGGCGGCGGGCGAATGGAAGGTCTGGCGCGCAGGCCCCTGGCCGCTAACGCCAGCCTTCGGGGCGGAGACTTCCCAGTTGCGCAGTCGCGCACGGGTGGCCTCGGCCAGGCGCGCGGCGGATTCGGCCGCAATGGGATCAAACCCGGGATCAAACCCCGAGTCGGATCCCGGGTCTGACCTGGTAGCGCTCGCGGCGCTGTCGCGTTGCAGGCGTTCGGCGATGCGCAACTCCTCGGCCGCCGACTGCAGCTCGGGGCTGTAGACGGTGAACAAGGGCTGACCGCGACGCACCGGGTCGCCCACCGCATTCACGTGCAGGCGCTCGATCCAGCCTTCGAAGCGGGGCGCCACCTCGACCACGGCGCGCTCGTTGAGCTCGACCCGGCCCACTGCGCGTAGCGCTGCGTCGAGCACGCGGCGCTCGGCAAGTGCGGTCTTCACCCCCAGCAGTTGCACCCGGGCCGGGCTGACGCGGACCACGCCGCTGTCATCCGGGTTGTCGTCCGCATACACCGGGATGTAGTCCATCCCCATCGAGTCCTTCTTCGGCACCGGCGAGGTGTCGGCCAGGCCCATCGGATTGCGGTAGTAGAGCACCTCGCGTTTGCCGGCAGGGGACGCATCGGCCGACCCTGCGGGCGATGCGTCCGTCGCAGCTGCGTCCTGCCGGTTACCTGCCCCGGAGCCCACCTGATAGCCGACTGCGAGTGCGAGCGCCACCGCGACTGCGGCAAGTGATAGTTGTACCGACGGTTTCACTGTAGATCTCCTGCGAGTTTTTCGAGCTCGGCCAGTGCGAGGCGGGTTTCCAGCTCGGTCTCGAGCGCCTGCATGCGGATGTCGATCAGCTGGCCTTCGGCTTCGAGCACGGTGTCGAAATCGACCTGGCCGGTGGAGAAGGCACTGCGGGCCGCATCGCGGGTGGCGGCCGCCTGCGGCAGCAAGGTGCCGCGCAGCAGGCGCAAGCTGTCGCGACCGGCCGCAAAGGCAGCGTGCGCGCGGCCCAGCTCACCCTGCAGCTTCGTCTGGGCGGCCGCGCGGCGGGCATCGGCCGCCGTCACCCTGTACTCGGCCTCACGTTCGCGGGAGCGACGCGCCGATTGCTGCAAGGGAATCATCACTTCGAGCATCACGTCCCACGAATCCTCACCGCCACGCGGGCGGTTGTTGGTCAGTCCGATGCTGACATCCGGGTAGCGGTCGCGCCACGTGCGGTCGCGCTCCAGGCGGGCAACATCGGCCCCGATCGCCTCGCCCGCCAATGCCGGATTGAACGCCCGCGCCCGTTCGGCGATGCGGCTGAACACCGGGGTTTCCGGCAGCGCGGGTGGATCGAGCGGAACCGCCAGTGCTTCATCGGCGGGCCGCGCGAGCAGCGCGTTGAGCGCTGCCACCGCGCCGCTGCGCTTTTGCGCCACGGCCACCTGCGCCAGCCGTCGGGTGGTGATCTCGCGCTGCGCGCGCAGCACCGCCTGCTGCGGCAGCAGGCCCAGGCTGTAGCGCGACAGCGTGGTTTCCTCCAGCCCCTGCAACAGGGCGAGCGCATCGCGGTTCAGCGCCGCCTCACGCTCGGCCGCGTAGTAGCGCAGCCAGGCGGCCTTGAGTTCGGCAGCGAGCTCGACCCACGCCGCCTCGCGCCCGGCATCCGCACGGCCGGCGCGGGCTTCGGCCGCGCGGCTGTCAAGCTCGCGCGTGCCCCAGGCCGGCAGCGGTTGGACGATACGGTAACGGGTCTCGCCGACCTGACCCGGCAGCAGCGTGGTGCCGCCACCGCGCATGGTGTTGGTGACGTCCATCAACTCGATCTGGAAGCGCGGATCCGGCAGCGCGCCGGCCGACCCGATGCGTTCGCGGGCGGCCTCGGCCTCGGCACGCTCGGCGGCGAAGGCCGGGTTGTGCAGTCTGGCGTGTTCGAGCAGCGCGGGGAGAGAGGCGCCGAGAGAGGGACTGTCCGCTCGCGCTGGCGTTGCGCTGAAACCGAAGGTAGTGCTCAAGAAGAGGACGACGAAAATCCGGGAGGTGCTTCGCAGACCATTGATACCAACTTGCATCTCAACCGACTCCCGAGAATCTTCTTTGTGTTTTCGTACTGCCGTCGGAACCGCCTTGAAGGACAACGGACCGCTGAGCCCATCGATCGCCGGAGGCGAATCACTTGAAGTGCTTGCTTGCCTTGGATAACAGTACCTACGGCGGTTGTAGAGGCAGCGGTGCAAGGGATACGAGGGTTTTCGTAGGGCCGCTCAGTCGGCCGCAGGTGCCCGGCCCTGGCGCAGATGCCCGTGCCCGTCGCAGGTGCCAGCATCGCCCCTGTGGCGGGTTGAAACCCGCCCTACGAGCGGTGCTTGGGACACGAGGGCTTTCGTAGGGCCGCTCAGTCGGCCTCAGGTGGCCGGCCCTGGCGCAGGTGCTCGTGCCCGGTCCTGGTGCCAGCATCACCCCTGTGGCGGGTTGAAACCCGCCCTACGGCGGCTGTGCCAAGCGTATGTGCTTGACCCGGACAATAGTGTCTACGGCGCCAACTCGAGCGTGGTTACGGTGAATACACCGCCCACGCGATCCGCGGTGAAACGGATCTTGTCGCCCGCCTTGACCTTGTCCACCATCGCCGGGTCGCTGGCGCGGAACACCATCGTCATCGGTGGCATGTCGAGCGCGGCAAGCGGGCCGTGGCTGATCGTGATCTTGCCCGCGGCCTTGTCCACCTTCTTCACCGTACCGTCGGAGAACGCCTCCGCCGCGCTCGCGGCCGCGGGTGCCGCGCCGTGGTGGGCCGCGTGATCATTGCTTGCAAACGTCGGACCCGCGGCAAACGCGGCCATGGTGGCAAGGGAAGCGAGGGAGAGTGCGAACTTCATGATCGATCCTTGTCTTGATTTCAGCATGTTCAAAGTATGAAGAGGCCAGCCCGACCTCAAGCTGACCTCTTCATTACATTGTTGTCAGAAACGGTCGTGCGTCCTTGATCCGGCTCAGCTTACGATCAGCCTCCCGACCATCCCCGCCTGGAAATGGCCCGGAATGAGGCAGGCAAACTCGAATGTGCCGGCGCGATTGAAGGTCCATACGATCTCGCCGCTACCGCCGGGCTCGACGTGTGCCATCCACGGCTCATCGTGTTCCATGCCGGGGAACTTCACCATCAGCTCGGCATGCTCGGCGAGCGCCTCGGGTGTGCCGATCACCATCTCGTGCATCACCTTGCCCTCGTTGCGGTGGGTGAAGCGGATGGTTTCGCCCAGGCGCACCTCGATGCGGTCGGGGATGAAGCGCATGGCGTCGGTCATCACGATGGGAATCGTACGGGTAACGGCCTTCTCCTCGCCGGCGATGCCCCAGGGCTGTTGCTCCCTCTCCACGGGTGCAGGCTTCTTTTCGCCATGTGGCGCCGCGACATGGGCGTATGCGCCACGACTGAGTACAAGCAGACTGCCGGCAATTCCGGCGGACAGAAAACGGCGACGACTCTTCATGGCAGGCTCCATCTCGTTGGGGAACGACGGTTTTTGTTGTGGTTTGTCGTGGTGATTGAATCGCTGCATGGGGCGACCATGCGGTGATCATTCTGGGTGACGTCGGGCTTGTGCTCAGTGACTGCCATGCCCGCCCGGCTTGCGTACCGCAAGCTCGACGGTCGGGGCCGACCGTGCCCGCGGCATCGCCGCAGCCCCGGCATCCCCGCTGCGAGCGGGTTCGTCCACTGCACCAGTCCACTCGTAGGCGACCGTGCCGGGCGGGTGCTTGAACCAGCCCGGGTCGGAATAATCCCCCGGCCTCTGCTCGCGCCGTACCTTGAGCACGGTGAACATACCGCCCATCTCGATCGCGCCGAACGGGCCCTGGCCGGTCATCATCGGCAGGGTCTGGTCGGGCAGGGGCATCTCCATCTCGCCCATGTCGGCCATGCCGCGCTCGCCCATCACCATGTATTCGGGCTCGACCTGCTGGATCTTTCCGACCAGGCCGCGGTGGTCGATGCCGATCATGGTCGGCACGTCGTGGCCCATCGCGTTCATCGTGTGATGCGACTTGTGGCAGTGCATCGCCCAGTCGCCTTCCTCGTCGGCGATGAACTCGATCTGGCGCATCTGGCCGACGGCGACGTCGGTGGTGACCTCCGGCCAGCGCGACTCGCGCCGCGTCGGGCCGCCGTCGGTACCGCTCACCTCGAACTCGTGACCGTGGATGTGGATCGGGTGGTTGGTCATGGTCAGGTTGCCGATGCGTACCCGCACGCGGTCGCCCTTGCGCACATTGAGCGAGTCGATGCCGGGAAAGGCGCGGCTGTTCCAGGTCCACAGGTTGAAGTCGAGCATGGTGTTGACCTTGGGCACGAGGCTGCCGGGGTCGATGTCGTAGGCGTTTAGCAGGAAGCAGAAGTCGCGGTCCACGCGCTCGATCAGCGGATGCGGATTGCGCGGGTGGGTGACCCAGAAGCCCATCATGCCCATCGCCATCTGGGTCATCTCGTCGGCGTGCGGGTGGTACATGAAGGTGCCCGGGCGGCGGGCGACGAACTCATAGACGAAGGTCTTGCCCGGCGGGATCTGCGGCTGGGTGAGCCCGCCGACGCCGTCCATGCCGTTGGGCAGGCGCTGGCCGTGCCAGTGCACCGAGGTGTGCTCGGGCAGGCGGTTGGTGACGAAGAGGCGCACCCGGTCGCCCTCCACCACCTCGATCGTCGGTCCCGGCGACTGGCCGTTGTAGCCCCACAGGCGTGCGACCATGCCGGGTGCGATCTCGCGCTCGACCGGCTCTGCCACCAGGTGGAATTCCTTGACCCCCTGGTTCATCCGCCACGGCGCAGTCCAGCCGTTGAGGGTGACGACGGGGTTGTAGGGGCGGCCGCTCGGTGGCATGAGGGGCGGCGCAGTGTCCGCCGAGGTCTGGATGACCGGTTCGGGCAGGGCAGCCAGCGCGGCCTTGCCGATGCCGGCTGCGGCGACTGCACCGAACGCGGTGCTGCCGATGAATTGACGTCGATTCATGTTCTCAGTGTCCTCCGCCTGCGTTGTTGCGTGCACCGCCCGTGCCGATCGCATCCGGCCCGGAATAATCGCCGCCGGCCAGTACTGCTTGCAGGTTGGCATGGGCCAGCCAGAAGTCGCGTAGTGCCTCCACCGCTGCAGCTTCCCCCGCGACCCGGTCGCGTGCGGTGGTGAGCAGGTCCCAGGTGCTCTTGAGCATGCCGTTGTAGCGCAGCAGCATGTCCTCCTGGGCTGCGACGCGCAGTTGCAGCGTTTGCTCGGCCTGCAGTGCGAGATCGTGGGCGATGCGGTACTGGTGGTAGGCCTCGCGCACGTTCGAGCGTATCGTCACTGCGAGCCGGGTGGCCTCGGCCTGGGCGCGGGCTGCGCGTTCGCCCTCGTGGCCAAGCGCAGCGCGGCGCAGGTCGACAACGGGGGCCGCGCTCGGCAGCTGGGTCAGCGGGTTGCCGTCCTCGGCCGGGCGGTCCGGGATCTGCGCGATGGCGGCTCGGGCTATCTGGTTCCAGCCTTCGATAGCCGCTGCGCTCAAGCCACGCTGCGCGCGTTCGGCAGTGGTCGTGGCCAGTTGCAGTTGTGGGTGATTGCGCAGCGCGCGCGCTTCCAGGCCGTCGGCGCTGATCGGGGTGGCGGGCACTGCAGGCAGTTGCGCCGGCAGGCTGATCGCGTCCGCTGCACCCCACGAGCCGAGTTCGCGGTTCAGGGCCTGATCGTGGGTGAGCGCTTGCTGCCGTGCGCGCGCCAGCTCGACCGTGGCCACCTGCAGGGCGAGTTGTTCGCGCAGCAGGCGATCCTGCCCCCAGTTGCCGACCTGGGTCATGCGCACTGCCAGCGCGCTCGCCGTGGCCTGCGTGTCGAACGCGCGTTGGGCGTGGCGCAGGCCTTGGCGCGCGGCCACTGCGCTGATCCAGGCGCGGTGCACGTCGCGCGAAAATTCGATCATCGCGAGATCGGCGCGAGCGCGCTCGAGCGCATTCATGTCGCTGCTGGCGAACAGCTCGGGGCGGTGGACGAGCGCCTGGCGTACTGCATCCATCGGTGTCAGTCCGCCCGCGTCGGTGGTGACGTCCTCCGGTGGGGCGGGGCTGTTCTCGGCTTCCCACTTGAGAATATCGATGTGCCCGCGCGGGAATGCGCCCACCGTGTCGTTGGCGTTGCGCCAATCCTGTTCGCCCAGCGCCGGCAATGCAGCAGACGCAGGCAGTGGGGTGTAGGTGGGCGTCGGCACGGGGGCGTCGGGGTCGTAGGCTGGTGCCGCGATCGCGAGTACGGGTAACAGCCCCGTGATCAGCAAAGCGGCCGCGACGGCTGGTCGGACCATGGCCGGGCTCCTTCGGTCTTTGTTGTCGGCGCGCCGCATACCTGGGGGCTGTGTTTCGGCCACTCGGCGGGCGCACTCGGTTGTGTGCTGCGTAAGCCTATGGTGTGCCTTGCCCCCTTACCGTGGGCTGAGGTGGAGATTACAAGTATGTAATGTGAGCGGCGCCGGCCATGGCGAGGATTCGCAGACCTAAGGCCTTGGCTTGTTAGTGGCAGCGCTGGGTGGTGTCGAGATCGGCCAGAATCGGGCAGTCGGGGCGCTGGTCGCCGTGGCAGTGCGCGGCCAGCGTGCGCAAGGTGTCGGCCATGCCCTGCAACTCGGCAATCTTGCGTTCGAGCACGGCGACGTGGCTCAGCGCGATGCGCTTGACGTCGGCGCTGGCGCGGTCCTGGTCGCGCCACAGGGCGAGCAGCCCGGCGATATCCTCAACCACGAATCCGAGGTCGCGGGCGCGGCGGATGAACTGCAGCACATGCACGTCCTCGTCGGTGTAATAGCGGTAGTCCGATGCGGTGCGCCGCGCCGGCGGGATCAGGCCGATCGATTCGTAGTAGCGGATCATTTTGGCCGACACGCCGGAGGCGGAGGCGGCCTTGCCGATATTCATCATCGCGTGCTCCTCGGAAGCTTTGGGGAAGGACGGGCGGGCGGGGGCATGAGGCGCTTACCCGCTGCGTCCCTGCCGTGGGCAGACGTTCGCGGCCTTCGGCTTCCCGTTGCGGGCGGTGCTGCGGCGGAGTCGGCGCAAACTCGCTCGCTGCGCTCGCTCAGACATGCGCCGCCTTGTTTCCGCCGCAGCACCGCCCGCAACGGCGCTCTCGACAGCCCACGGCAGGGACGCAGCGGCGCGCCTCATGCCCCCGCCCGCCCGTCCGGCACCGTCCCCGGCGCCTCGAAAGAGCGCAGCCGCAGCGCGTTGCCGAGCACGAACACGCTCGACATCGACATCGCCGCCGCGGCGAACACCGGCGACAGCAGCAGACCGGCAGCCGGGTAGAATACGCCGGCCGCGAGCGGAATCAGCGCGGTGTTGTAGGCGAAGGCCCAGAACAGGTTCTGCCGGATGTTGCGCATGGTTGCGCGCGAAAGCGCAGTGGCGCGTGGCACGCCCATCAGGTCGCCCGACATCAGCACCACGTCGGCGCTCTCGATCGCCACGTCGGTGCCGGTGCCGATGGCGATGCCGACATCGGCCTCGGCCAGCGCCGGTGCGTCGTTGATGCCGTCGCCGACGAAGGCGATGCGGCGCACCTTGCCGTCCCCGCTGTCGCGCAGATTCTTCAGCGCGGCCACCTTGCCGTCCGGCAACACCTCAGCGACCACTTCGTCGATACCGGCCTGGCGTGCGATCGCCTGCGCGGTGCGGGCGTTGTCGCCGGTGATCATCGCCACCCGCAATCCCATTGCATGCAGCGCCTTGACGGCCTGCACCGAGGTCGGCTTGAGCGGGTCGGCGACCGCGATGATGGCGGCGAGTTTGCCGTCGATCGCCGCGTACAGCGGGCTCTTGCCCTCGTCGCCGAGGCGTGCGGCCTGATCGGCGAAGACGTCGAGATCGAGGCCGAGACTGCGCATCAGGCGGTCGGCGCCGACTTCCACACGGCGACCGCTCACGATAGCGCGTACGCCGTGACCGGCGGTGGCCTCGAAGTCCTCGATTTCCGCCAGCGTGAGGTCGGCGTCGCGTGCGGCGGCAACGATGGCCTCGGCAATCGGGTGTTCCGAGCGGCGTTCGACCGCGGCGACCAAGGCTAGCACCTCGTCGCGTGCGAACCCCGCGGCGGGTACCAGATCGGTGAGCGTGGGGCGACCGAGGGTGAGGGTGCCGGTCTTGTCGAGCGCGACCACGTCGGCGTCGCGCAGCATCTGCAGCGCGTTGCCCTGGCGGAACAGGATGCCCATCTGCGCCGCGCGGCCGGTCGCCACCATGATCGAGGTCGGGGTGGCCAGACCCATCGCGCACGGGCAGGCGACGATCAGCACCGCGACCGCATTGACCAGCGCAAAGCTCAGCGCCGGTGCGGCACCGAAGGCTAGCCAGACGAGGAAGGTCAGCAGCGCCACCCCCATGACCACCGGGACGAACACCATGGTGACCTTGTCCACCAGCGCCTGGATCGGCAGCTTGGAGCCCTGCGCGGTTTCCACCATGCGGATGATCTGGGCCAGCACGGTGTCGGCGCCGACCTTGGTGGCGCGGAAGCTGAATGCGCCACGGGTGTTCAGCGTGCCGCCGACCACGGCCGCGCCGACGGTCTTCTCCACCGGGATCGGTTCGCCGGTGATCATCGACTCATCGACGAAGGACGCGCCCTCGACCACCTCGCCATCGACCGCGATCTTCTCACCCGGACGCACTTCGAGCACATCGCCAACCACCACCTCCTCGATCGGCAGTTCGCGCACCTCGCCGTCGCGCACCACCCGAGCGGTGCGCGGCTGGATCCGCATCAGGCGCTGGATCGCTTCGCTGGTGCGGCCGCGGGCCCGCGTTTCGAGCAGGCGACCGATCAGGATCAGGGTGATGATGACCGCCGCCGCTTCGAAATAGACATTGACCGTGCCCTCGGGCAGCACGCCGGGCAGAAAGGTCGCGACCACCGAGTAGCCCCACGCGGCGCTGGTACCCATTGCCACTAGCGCGTTCATGTCAGGCGCGCCACGCAGCAGCGCCGGCACACCCTTCTTGAAGAAGCGCAGGCCGGGGCCGAACATCACCAGCGTGGTCAGCGCGAACTGCAGCCACCAGCTCTGGCGGTGGCCGATGGTCGCCATCACCCAGTCGTGCATCGCCGGGATCAGGTGCGAGCCCATCTCGAGCACGAATACCGGCAGCGTCAGCGCCACGGCCAGCCACACGGCGTGCTGCAGCTTGCTTTCCTCGGCTGCGGCGTCGGCCGCGCGGGAGCTCTCGCTGACGTCGGCGCTGGGGCGGGCGCCGAAGCCGGCCTTCTTGACCGCCTCGATCAGCGCTGCGACCGGCACCGCGCCGGCGGTCTCGATGCTCGCCCGGCGGGCGGCGAGGTTGACGTTGGCTTCGACCACGCCCGGCACCCGGCGCAAGACCTTCTCCACCCGGCCCACGCAGGCGGCACAGCTCATGCCCTCGATGTCGAGCGTGAGTGCATCGCGGCGCACCTCGTAGCCGGCCTTTTCCACTGCGGTGGCGAGCTGCGCGAAGGACACCGCGGGGGCAGCGGTCACCGTGGCCGCCTCGGTCGCCAGGTTGACGCTGGCTGTGCTCACGCCCTCGACCTTCATCAGGGCCTTTTCGACATGCGCCACGCAGGACGCGCAGGTCATCCCGCCCACCTGCAGGGTACGCACGGTGCCTTCGGTTGCTGTGGTGACGCTCATGACTGCTTTCCTTATCGGATGCCTTGGATAGATTGCACTGTAGACCTTCCTATCGTGGGAAGGTCAAGGCTATTTTTTCGAAGGGTGTTGTGAGCGGGGCTGCACTCGTAATTGTGCAAGCGGGCAGGCGCCAGTGCCCGCCCTACGGCGCATGCGCGGGCACCATCGATGGCGTGATGTTTCTGTAGGGTCGGCTTCAGCCGACCGCAGGTGCCAATGCCTCGCGCTGGCGCCAGAACTCCCACCTGCGGCGGACTGAAGTCCGCCCTACGGCGCTTGTCCGAGCACCATCGATGGCGTGATGTTTCTGTAGGGTCGGCTTCAGCCGACCGCAGGTGCCGATGCCGCGCGCTGACGCCAGAACCCGTCTCCTGCGGCGGACTGAAGTCCGCCCTACGGCGCTTGTCCAAGCCCCATCGATGGCGTGATGTTTCTGTAGGGTCGGCTTCAGCCGACCGCAGGCATGTTCAGTTGCCGCGTCAAAAATGGCTGAATCGGCTTGGGTCCGACCGCTCAACCCAGCGAGGTCGAGCGCCCGCCCCTGCGAAACAATTCCGCCGCGTCCGGTGCGAATTGAAACGTCGTCAGCAGGTCGTCGATGCGATAGTGCGGCAGCATGTGGTGGAGCGAGGCTGCGAGCTCGCGCCCTTCATCATGTCGACCAGCCAGGCCCAGGCAAACGGCGGCGATCGCCCGCAGATGGGAGAAAGTGTTCGGCCGGCTGGCGCCCTTGAGCGCCCAGTCCGCGGCCTCGTCGAAGCGACCGAGGCGCACGAGGGCTATCGCGCGCGCGCTCATCATCACGCACAGCAGCGGATCGAACGGGCTCAGTTGGCGCGAGTGGTCGGAACAACCGATGCCCAGCCGTGGGTCGCCCGACTGCGCGTGCACGAACGCGAGCGTGTAGTGGCCGTGGGCAAAACTCGGGCTCAACTCGACCGCCTTCTCAAGTTCGACCAGACTCTGCGCGTGACGGCCGCGCAACCACAGCGCGCGGCCCATCGCCCAGTGCGCGGACGGATCGCGATCGTCGGCGACGAGGCTTTGCTGGGCAGCCCGGTAGGCGTGTTCGATTTCCGGCTCGCGCTCGGTCCAGCGTTGAAAGGCGTTCTGGAAGTGGGTGAAGGACAGCGCGGACAGGGCGCGTGCCCAGGTGGGGTCGAGGCGCGCTGCCATCTCGAAGTACTGCGTGGCCTGGCGGTTGTGTTGCGGTTCGTAGCGATACATGTGCCACAGGCCGCGGTGATACGCCTCCCATGCGTTCATCGACGTGGGCGGTTTGAGAATGGCGCGATTGCGCTCGGCCAGTTCGATCTCGCTCGCGATCGAGGCGACGATGCGGTCGCCGATCTGGTCGAGCACTTCGAGCGCATCGTCGAGCTTGTGCTCGAACTCCTCGGTCCACACGATACGGGCGGAGCGGGCTTCGCACAGCTCGGCGGTCACGCTGACGCGGTCGGCCTTGCGCCGCACCGATCCGCCGGCGACATAATCCACATTCAACAGGCGGCCCGCCTCCTCGTTGCCAACGCCGCGTGCGCCGAGTGCGGACATGGTGCCGTGCGCGATCACGAACAGGTTGCGCAGCTTGGCGAGGCGGGTGATGACATCGTGCGCGAGGCCGTCGGCGAGCCGACTGTTCGTGTCCCCGGTGCGGTCGGCAAACGGCATCACCGCGATCGAGGCGCGGCGCGCCGCGTCGAGGAGCACGTCCGCCGCGGCGGGGATCAGGGGCGAGGGCAGCGACAGCGCAAGTACGTCCGACGGTTCGGATTGCGCGTGTTGCCGGCCCCGCGCAAGCTTCCAGCTCTCGCGCAGCGGTGCTCCGTCCAGGCCCTCGGCTTCGAACAGGCGGACGGTCGCGAGCACATGTGCATCGCCCTCGTGGATGCGACCGCGTGCCGCCAGCGCGTTGAGCAGCATGGCGTGGGCACGGCGGTCGAATGGTGCGAGCCGCAGCAACTGGTCGAGATAGCCGAACACCTCGTCCGATTCGGGCGCGATGCTCGCCACCAGATGTTCGAGCACGGCGGCACGGCAGGCACGCAGGCGGCAGCGTTGCGCGGTGAGCCAGCCGCTGAACTCCGGACTGCGGTCGATCTCCAGCCCTTCGAGGAAGTCACCGGCAAACAGCGCGGCCAATTCGCGCAGACGTTGCGGCGCGAGGCTATCGATTCCCTGCTGCGCCGCACGTCCGATCTCAAGCACGTCGACGAAACAGTCGGACAGGTCGAGTGTGATGCCGTCACCGCGGGTCTCGACCCGATGCCGGTCCGGTTCGTCCAGCACGCTTCGCACCTTGCTGAGGCACCAGCGCAGTTCGCCACGCGGATCGTTGGGGATATCCCACAGCAGTTCGCACAGGTGGCCGCGCCCGACGGCGCGTGGCGCGAGTGTGAGATAGGCGATCACGGCGCGCACCTTGCGCGACGCCGGCAAGGGCAGGGCGACCCCGTGGCGGTAAATCGCGAGCGGTCCGAGCAGCTGCACCTGCAGGCGAAAGCCATCTCCAGCCGATCGATCGGCAGGGTCGGACGCCATCTGGTGTTTTTCCACGCCGGCTACCACGCGCGCTCCCACCCCTGCGTCCTAAATTCGATTCCAGGCTTGCGGCGCGGACATCGATAGCCGGACGCGAGCCCCCGTCAAAACCATCAAGCTGCTGGAGACCATCATGGATACATCCTATGCCACCCCCGACCGGACACCGGTAAACCCATCCATTGACCTTAGCGCGGTCAAAGCCCGCCAGCAAGGTGCGTGGTCATCCGGCGACTACGCCATCGTCGGCACGACCTTGCAGATCGTCGGTGAACAACTTTGCGAAACCTTGGACATCCAGGCCGGGCAGAAGGTGCTCGACGTCGCTTCCGGCAACGGCAACGCGGCCCTGGCGGCGGCGCGCCGCTGGTGCGAGGTGGTCGCGAGCGATTACGTCCCGAGCCTGCTCGAGCGTGCCCGCGAGCGTGCTGCCGCCGACCGGCTGCAAATCGGTTTCGAGATCGCCGACGCGGAAGCGCTGCCGTTCGACAGCGGCAGCTTCGACGTCGTGATGTCGACCTTCGGCGTGATGTTCACGCCCGATCAGGCGCGTGCCGCAGCCGAACTGGCGCGGGTGTGCCGGCCCGGCGGCAAGATCGGACTTGCCAACTGGACGCCGGACGGCTTCATCGGCCAGCTGTTCAAGACCATCGGCAAGCACATGCCGCCACCGGCCGGGGTCAAGTCGCCGGCCTTGTGGGGCACGCACCAGCGCATTGAGGAGCTGTTCGGGTCGGCAGCCGCGTCGATCCGGGTTGAGCCGACCGAGTTCGTGTTTCGCTATCGCTCGCCGGAGCACTGGCTGCACGTGTTCAAGTCCTACTACGGCCCGGTGCTCAAGACCTACGCAGCGCTGGAACCTGCGGCACAGTCGGCGCTGACCGACGACCTCCTCGCGCTGATCGCCCGCTTCAATCGCGCGACCACGGGTGCGATGGTGGTACCGAGCGAATACGCCGAGGTTGTGATCACGCGGGCGTGATGCCCGCGGTTGCCGAACAAGGCCCCCACCCCCAATTCAGTAGAGAGGATCATGTCATGACACGCAATACACCTGTCCGCAGCGCAGCCGGCCTGCTTACCCTGACGCTCGCGGCCGTCGCCCTGTTTCAACACGTGCCAGCCCGCGCCCATGAGCCGCATCACACCGTGGTGCCGTCCGATACGATCGCGTGGGGTGCGGCCCCGCCGTCCCTGCCGGCCGGTGCCCAGGCCGCAATCCTGCTCGGCCACCCCGCCAAGGAGGGGCCTTTCGTGCTGCGGCTGAAGTTCCCGCCCGGCTTCACGGTGCCGCCACATCGCCACTCCAAGGATGAGATGGTGACGGTGATCGCAGGGCGTTTCGGGGTCGGTTCCGGCGAAAAACTCGACCGCCAGCCGTCCAACATCCTGCCGGCGGCGAGCTTCGTTCATCTTCCGGCCGGCATGCCGCACTTTGCATGGGCGGACGGCGAGACGATCGTGCAGATCAACGGCGTGGGACCGTTCGACGTCAAGTACGTCGATCCGAGGGATGACCCGCGCGGGCAGTAAAAGGCCCGACGGTGCTCGGTACCGTGCCGCCCGGCGAGCGGCACGGTACCGAGCACCGGAGCCTGGCTTGAGGGATAATCACCTGCTTTTTTCAGTGGACGATCAAATGCGAGTAGCAAAAAATCCGGACGATGTCGGCCGTTGCGGTTGTGGCCGTCGCGAGTACTGTGATGGCAGCCATGGGCTGACGGAAGCCCAGTGGCAAGCGGTCCGGGCGAAAGAGCTGGCGCGTATGCATGGGGCAGCAATCGATCAGCCGGATGCAACGGTACCGGTGAAAAACTGAGCGGTGAGATGGCGCTGGTGTCCCCGATCCTGCGCCCGAACGCCCAAGGCGCTCGGCCACCGCGCCCCCTGCCTGTCTTGTCACGCTGACAGCGGCGCCAAGGCCGCAGCGCCTTCCACGTTCGTGCCAAGTGCGCGGTTGGCTTGCTCAGTTGGCTAGTTCAGTCGACTTGCTCTGACGCGCTTTCTCTGTAGTCATCGACGGTTTGCAGGAAGGCGGCGAGGATCGGCGACTGGTCGCCCCTGCGGTAGATGCAGCTCAGATCCACGATCAGGTTTGGAGGAGGGTCGGTGAGCCGTCGGTAAATCACCCCGGGAAACTGGAGCGTGGTTGCCGATTCGGGCACCAGACAGATGCCAAAGCCGCTGGCGACCAGGGCAACGCCCGTTACCGCATCGCCGACTTCCTGGGAAATCTGCGGCTGGAAGCCGTTCTCGATGCAAAGGCCCATGACTTTGTCGATGAAGCTTGGACGGGCGCCAGTCGGAAAAAGGATCATCGGGTGATCCTTGAGCTCGGCGAAGCGTATGACGGATTGTCTGGCCAGCGGATGATCAGCGTGTAATGCGACCAGCAGCCCCTCGGTGGCGACCTGCTTGATGACGATATCGTCCAGCGGTGCGAGCATGCGGTTGAAGCCCACCGAGATACGCCGCTGCCGAACCGCTTCGATCTGCTCCGCTTTCGTCATCGTGTGCAGGACAACCTTGACGTCCGGATGGCAGTTCCGAAAGTTCAGCAGCAGTTTCGGAATCACGTCCAGGATGGCAGACCCAAAGATACCGATATCGAGACGCCCCAGTTTTCCCTGGCCGGCCCTTTGAGTACGTTCGGTGGCCTGTTCCACCAGTGCCCGGATATTGCGCGCCTCTTCCAGGAAAAGTTCGCCAGCCTGGGTCAATTCCATGCCTCGCGGCGTACGGATGAACAGGGCGACCCCGAGTTCCTCCTCGAGCTGCTGAATCTGGCGGGTCAGGGGTGGCTGGGATATATGCAGACGTGTCGCTGCGCGTCCGATGTTCTCCTCTTCCGCGACCGCAACGAAGTAGCGCAAGTGACGTAGATCCATTGTTCGTTCTCCCTCCTCATGCGACGACAAGATGCTCGCGTTGAAGCATACCTAAAGAGTATGGAGAGGGGAGAATAATGGTATTGGACGGTAATCCTCCCCGCCGATAACTTTCGTCTTACCCCGCTGCGTTACAGGCCCAAGACCTTCGCCGCCAGCTGGACGACAAGACGAAAGACACACAACGCATGAGGAGGAAGAGATGAACAAGCATCCTTGCACACGTGGTGCACAGGCTCGACCGGGGCCGCGCGCAAGCAGCTTGAGTGCGGCGATTGCCGCCGTTGCAGCCCTGCTGGCAAGTGGTGGTGCAGCCGCCTTTCAGATCGATGCCGGCAATCCGGATATCCGGATCTCCTGGGATAACACGGTGAAGTACAGCGCCGGGTGGCGGGTCCGTGGTGTTGACTCGGACGTGGCGGACAATTCGATCGGTCCGCAGGCAAACACCAACGATGGCGACCTGAATTTTGGTCGTGGCCTGATCTCGAACCGTCTGGATGTGCTGTCCGAATTCGACTTCCGTTACAAGCGCGCTTTCGGCTTTCGGGTGAGTGGTGCGGCCTGGTATGACCAGGTGTACAACGAATCCAACGACAACCCGGGCGCCCTGGGTGGCGCACTGGTTAATTCGCGATCTGCCTCGTACAACAAGTTCACCGATGACACCAAGCGATTGCACGGGCGCAATGCCGAGTTTCTCGATGCCTTCGTCTATGGAAACCTGGCACCGGCCGGCATGAACCTTAACCTGAAGGGCGGGCGTTTCACTCAGTTGTACGGTGAAAGCCTGTTCTTCGGTTCAAACGGTATTGCGGGCGCGCAGACGCCGCTTGACCTTGCGCGCGCGCTGGCGGTCCCGAATTCGCAGTTCAAGGAAGTGGCCCGCCCGGTGGGGCAGGTGTCGGCGCAACTCCAGGTCAATGCGGACGTGACCATCGGCGCCTACTACCAGGCCGAGTGGCGCAAGTCGCGCCTGCCGGCGGCAGGAAGCTATTTCAGCTTTGCCGACTTCGTCGATGAGGGCGGCGAAACCGTGATCCTCGGGCCCGGTGCAGCCGTGTTCCGCGGCAAAGACATCGAAGCGAAAGACTCCGGGCAGGGTGGGGTGCAGCTGCGCCTGAAGAGCGGTAATGCAGAGTACGGATTCTATGCGGCGCAGTTTCACGACAAAATGCCGCAGTTCTATCTTCGTCCGGGCGTGAATGTCCAGCCGGGCAGCGTTGGCGACTATGTCCAGGTGTTTGGCGAGAATATCCGCACCGTGGGCGCCAGCTTCAGCACCTTGTTGGGCGAGACGAATATTGCCGGCGAGATGTCGTTCCGCGACAACATGCCTTTGGTGGCAACCGGCAATACCGTGATCACCGGGCCGCTTTCCGACGGGGATGACAACGCGGCGTTCCCGAAGGGCCGGACGATGCACCTGAACCTGTCGGCGATCAGCGTCATGGGTGCGAGCGCGCTGTGGGACGGCGCATCGTTCATCGGCGAGTTCGCCTACAACCGTCGGCTCAAGATCACCGACAACGCCGATCAGCTCGATCCGCTGGCGACCCGCGACGCGAGCGCGATCCAGTTCGTGTTCACCCCCGAGTATTTCCAGGTCACGCCTGGCCTCGATCTGCAGGTGCCGATCGGGCTGAGCTATGGGCTGGGGGGGCGCTCGTCGGTCAATGGCGCGCTGTTCCCGGCCGAGCATGGCGGCAACCTGAGCCTCGGGATCAAGGCCGATTACCAGAGAACCTGGCAGGCCAGCCTGAATTTCACCCACTACTTCGGGCGTGCAGGTTCCGTTATCAAATACAACACGGCCGTGCCCGAGCTTTCATACAACAACTTCCATGGCGACCGCGACTTCATCTCGCTGTCCATTCAGCGCACGTTCTGATTCAAGCCATAAGGCAATCGAGGAGACACATGATGATCAAGCACAAGGTTCTGTGGGCGGCACTGGCGACCGTCCTGATGGGCGCACAGAGTGCGCACGCCGCTGTGAGTGCAGACGAGGCGGCCAAGCTCAAGAGCACGCTGACACCGCTGGGCGCGGAAAAGGCCGGAAACAAGGATGGCAGCATTCCGTCGTGGGAGGGTGGTATCACCAAGCCGCTGCCGGGCAAGAAAATGGGTGACATTCCGACCGAGATTTTCGCTGACGAGAAGCCGAAGTTCCAGGTCACGGCGAAGAACATGACTGAACATGCCGCTTTGTTGTCCGACGGTACCAAGGCGCTGTTGCAGAAGTATCCGGACAGTTTCCGCCTCGACGTTTATCCCACGCACCGTACTGCGGCCGCACCGCAGCGCGTGTACGACAACGTCGCAAAGAATGCGACGCGGTGCGAGACCAGGGATGGTGGCTACTCCATCTCCGGCTGCATCGGCGGTACGCCCTTCCCGATCCCGAAGGACGGGGTCGAAGTGATGTGGAACTTCCTGATGCGCGTCGAGGCGCCGTCGATCGAGTATCGTTTCAAGAACATCGTCGGCAATGCCGACGGGTCGCATACGCTGGCGACGCGCAACGAGATCGCCTTCCAGTATCCGCAGTATTACGAGGATGCGACACCGGAGAACTGGTCCGGCGAGTATGCGATGTTTCGCTTCAACACCCTCGAGCCGCCGTTCAAGGCCGGCGAGTCGCTGGTGATCCGTGACAGCATCGATCAGAAGAATGCACGCCAGGCCTGGCAGTATCTGGTCGGTCAGCGCCGTGTTCGCCGCGCGCCGACGGTGTCCTACGACACGCCGGACTTTGTTGCGTCGGGTGCCAATTACTTCGACGAGGTACAGGGCTTTTTCGGCGCGCTCGACCGCTTCGAATGGAAGCTGATTGGCAAGCAGGAAATGCTGATTCCGTACAATAACAATGGATTGATCGGTGCCAAGCTTGACGACGCCATCTCCAGGAGCCACCTCAACCCCGACCACGTGCGCTGGGAGAAGCATCGGGTGTGGGTGGTCGAGGCCAACGTCGCCAGCGGCAAGCGCCATGCGGTGCCGAAGCGTCGCTACTACCTTGACGAGGATACCTGGCTGATCGCGCTGGTCGACGGCTACGACGCCGAAGGCAAGCTGTGGCGCACGACCCAGGTCACCCCCTTCGTGGTGCCGTCCATCCCGGCGACGCTGATCAAGACCGCGACCGTGTTCAACCTGCAGGCGGGCACCATGAGCGTGATTCAGGCGCTCAACGGCGAAGACTTCAAGGTCGTGCCGCGCAAGCCGGAAACCTACTTCACCGGTGACGCCGTGGCGGCCGAAGCCTCGCGCTGATCAAGGCTTCACCTCTGCTGCCTGCCTGCCGGCCCGCTTCGGGCCGGCAACTGCCTTCCACTCCTGATGTGCCCGTCTGTCCGCACCGGTTTCAATCGTGTCGCGTGACGGCCGGGTGCTGCGAGCGAGTACGTCCCATGGTTTTCAAGACTCCATCCGGTTGGCGCGTGCCCCACGCCGCTACCCTGTTTTCTCTTTTGTGGCTGCTTGGCGGATCTGCCGTGCTGGCCGATACGCACAAGGTGCCCGATCTGCTCGATCTGCCGGCGCGAGCGGATGTTCGGGCGCAGGTCGCCCCTCAACTGGCACTTGCCCGCGTCGGTGAGCGGGTGGTCGCGGTCGGTGTGCGTGGCAATGTGTTGCTGTCCGATGATTTCGGCCGCAACTGGCGCCAGGCTCGCACGGTACCGGTGAGCGTGGCGCTGACTGACGTGCATTTTGTCGGTTCCGATCGGGGCTGGGCGGTCGGTCACAGCGGCGTGATCCTGCATAGCGCAGATGGTGGCGACAGCTGGACGCGTCAGCTCGATGGCCGTCAGGCGGCCGCCATCGTGCTGGATGAGGCGAGTGCTCGGCTGGCTGGGGGTGACCCCGGGGCCGCTCGCGCCGTGCGCGATGCCCAGAGGATGGTCGAAGAAGGACCGGACAAGCCCTTTCTTGGGGTGCATTTCGCTGACGATCAACGCGGCTATGCGGTTGGTGCCTATGGCTTGGCGCTCGTGACCGAAGACGGCGGCGCGACCTGGCACTCACTGGCGGGGCGCATTCCCAATGCGCGTGGCAATCATCTTTATCAGGTGCAGGTTCGTGGGCGGGACATCCTGATCGCGGGCGAGCAAGGTGTGCTGTTCCGCTCGCAGGATGGCGGTGAAAGTTTTGCCGCCATACCGACCCCTTACGCCGGTACCTATTTTGGCGTCGTCGTGATCGATGCGGACACGATGCTTGCCTATGGGCTGCGCGGCAACGCCTGGCGCAGCCATGACGGTGGGCAAAGCTGGGTGCAGGTTCCGATCGATCAGGAGATCACGCTCACCGCCGGACGTCTGTTGTCGGATGGGTCGGTCGTGCTGGCCGACGAGAGTGGGCGTTTGCTGCGCAGCACCGACGGCGCGCGCAGTTTTGTCGCGCTACCTGAGCACCCCGGCAGCGGGCTGACCGGCATGGTCGAGACCTCAGCGGGTGATCTGGTTCTTTCGGGCGGACGCGGTCTTGCTCGGCTGGAACATCGCAAACTTGTAGCGGAAGCAAAGTGATGAGTATCGCAAACACATTGCCCGGGCCTGGCCTCGCGGGCGGGCTTCAGGGCTTCGATCATCGTTCGGGCTCGCTGCTCGAGCGCTTGCTGTTCAATAACCGCGCGCTGGTACTGGCGTTTTGTCTGATCGCCACCGCCTTCTTTGGCTACAAGGCGCTGGGGCTTTCGCTCAACGCTGCGTTCGAGAAGATGATTCCGACCGGGCATCCGTACATCGTCAATTATCTCGAGAACCGCAGCCAGCTCGCGGGCATGGGTAACAGCCTGCGCATCGCGGTTGAGGCCAGGGAGGGCGATATTTTTGATGCCGGGTATCTCGATACGGTACGCAAGCTCAGCGACGAGCTATTCCTGATGCCAGGCGTCGATCGGCCCTTCATGAAGTCGCTGTGGGCGCCAGCGGTGCGCTGGACTGGCGTGACCGAGGAAGGTCTGGATGGCGGGCCGGTGATTCCGGACGATTATGATGGCTCGTCGGACAGCCTCGAACAGGTGCGTGTAAACGTCGAACGCTCGGGCGAGATCGGACAGCTGGTGGCGGCCAACTACCGGTCGAGCATCGTGATGGTGCCACTGCAGGATCGCATGGCCGAGACCGGCGAACGTATCGACTACCATGCGCTTTCGCTGCGCCTGGAGGCATTGCGAACCAAATACGAGTCTGAGCGGATCAGCATCCACATCACCGGCTTCGCCAAGGTGGTGGGCGACCTGATTGATGGCTTGCAGCAGGTGATGATGTTCTTCGCCGCTGCGATCGCCATCTGCACCCTGGTGCTGTACTGGTACACGCGCTGCCTGCGCAGTACCTTGCTGGTGATGCTGTGCTCCTTGACCGCGGTGGTGTGGCTGTTCGGTCTGTTGCCAACGCTCGGCTACGAGCTCGACCCCTATTCGATCCTGGTGCCCTTCGTTGTATTCGCCATCGGCATGAGCCATGGCGCACAGAAGATGAACGGCATCATGCAGGACATCGGGCGCGGTACGCACAAGCTGGTGGCCGCTCGCTACACCTTCCGGCGCCTGTTCCTGACCGGGATGATCGCGCTCATCACCGACGCAATCGGCTTTGCGGTACTGATGGTGATCGACATCCCGGTGATTCAGGATCTGGCAGTCACCGCCAGCCTGGGGGTGGCGGTATTGATCTTCACCAATCTGGCGGTGTTGCCGATCCTGCTCTCCTACACCGGCGTAAGCGCGGCAGCCGCGCAGCGCAGCAACCAGGCGGAGCGCCTCGAAGCCAGCGATCTTGAGCACAGGCGCCACCCCTTCTGGTCTTTCCTCGATCTGTTCACTCAGCGCAAGTGGGCCACCATCGGCGTGCTGGCGGGGGTTGCGATGGGGGCGATTGGCCTGCTGGGCGGCGCGCAACTGAAGATCGGTGACACCGACCCCGGGGCGCCCGAGCTACGCCCGGATTCGCGCTACAACCGGGACAACGCCTTCATGGGCGCCAATTACGCTGCCAGCAGCGATGTCTTCATCGTGATGGTGAAGACCCCGCAATACGCCTGCGGGCAGTACGACACGCTGATGGCAGTCGATGCGCTCGAACGTGAGCTGCAACAGCTGCCCGGCGTCGAGGGCACCAGCTCGCTCGCGGGGCTGGCCAAGGTCGCCAACGCCGGCATGAACGAAGGCAGTCTGAAGTGGTTCGAGATCCCGCGCTCGCAGGACATGCTCAACGCCATCATTACCCGCGCACCGCGTGAAATGTTCAATCAGAACTGCGATCTGCTCACGGTGTATGCCTACCTGAAGGATCACAAGGCCGACACGCTCAACAGTGTGGTCAGAACGGTGGAGGCGTTTGCCGCGCAATACGGTACGGACGAGTTGCGCTTCCTCAATGCGGCGGGCAACGCCGGTATCGAGGCGGCGACCAATATCGTGGTCGAGAAGGCCAACACGCAGATGCTGATCCTGGTGTACTGCGCGGTGATCGTGCTCACTTTCATCACCTTCCGCTCGTGGCGTGCGGTGGTGTGTGCGGTACTGCCGTTGATGATTACCTCGGTGCTGTGCCAGGCGCTGATGGTGTGGCTGAACATCGGGGTGAAGGTGGCGACCTTGCCGGTGATCGCGCTCGGGGTCGGGATCGGCGTCGATTACGCCTTGTATGTGATGACGGTGGTGCTGGCGCGGATGAAGGAGGGCATGAGCCTGTCCGAGGCCTATTACAAGGCGCTGCTGTTTACCGGCAAGGTGGTGGTGCTGACCGGGATCACGCTGGGATTGGCGGTGGCTACCTGGGTGTGGTCGCCGATCAAATTCCAGGCCGACATGGGCATCCTGCTGGCATTCATGTTCATCTGGAACATGCTCGGGGCGCTGATCCTGCTGCCTGCATTGAGTCATTTCCTGCTGCGACCGAAGACAGTTGTCGTGGTCTGAACAAGAGGAACGAAACATGTATCGTCATTTGCTGGTGCCGCTTGATGGTTCGGAGCTGGCCACCAATCTGGTCACGCAGGCAGTGGAGTTCGCCCGTACTCTGGGTGCGCGGATCACTTTTTTCACCGCCCGCGAGGATGTGGGCAGCTCGGGTGATGGCGCGCTGTTGCGCAGTCTCTCGCCCGACGCATTCGCCGAGGCGGCAGCGGGAGAAGCCAGTGCGATTCTGGCCAAGGCGCTGGCCGCGGCGGGCGCCTTCGACCTGCCCTGCGAGGGTGTAGTCCGGACCGGTTCGCGACCCTATGAGCTGATTCTCGACGTGGCCGCCGAGCGCGGGTGCGACCTGATTTTCATGGCCTCGCATGGTCGCCGCGGCCTACGTGGTCTGATGATGGGCTCGCAGACCCAGAAGGTGCTCACACACAGCACGCTGCCGGTGCTGGTCGCCACGATTGAGAACAATGTCGTCAGCAGTGCGGCCGATGCCGCCATCGGTATCATCAAGGACGAACACCGGGCGATCGCCGCGGTCATCAGGGGGCTGCGGCGCCAGACCGATCAGCTGCGCGGGCAGGGTGCGGTGCCGGATTTCGAGTTCCTCGCCTCGATGATTCACTACATCAAGGCGTTTCCCGAAGTGCAGCACCACCCCAAGGAAGAGCAGTATCTGTTCAGTCGCCTGGCCGCGCGCAGCGGCGAGGTGGCCGCGCTGATTGCCTCCCTTGAGCAGGAGCACCGGGAGGGGGCGCGGTCGATCGACGAGATCGAGTTGCTGCTCGCTCAGGCGCGCGCAAGCACGCCCCACCAGTTTGCGCTGGCCGACGCGCTCGAACGCTTCACCGATGCCCAATGGCGTCATCTCAGTGCCGAGGAAAAGCTGATTCTGCCCGCGGCCCGTCGTCACCTGACGGAGGGTGATTGGCGCGATATCGAAGCTGCGTTTCGCCAGAACGAGGCGCTTCGAGTCGGCAGCGAACGCGATGAGGCGTTCAAGCTGCTGTTCGTTCGACTGATGAACATCGCTGCGGAGGATGCGCGTGCGTGATGACGGCGCCCCGCTGTGATCATGGTGACATTGGGGCGGGCGGTGTTGGGGGTTAAAGTACGGCCAGTGACATTACAACAACGGCCCGCCGAGGCCGAGGTGGAGACGGAATGGCGCAACAGAGGCTTATCGAACAGTTCAATCTGCGCTCCCGGCTGCGCTTCAATATTGATCGGGGCGAGATCTGGCTGGACGAGAATCGCATGCTGCTGTTTCACGCTCGTGCGATGGGCGCGTTGCGCCGGGAGCTGTTTGACTCCCTTGGCGTGGAGCGTGCCCGTGGCTTGCTGATTCGCATGGGCTTCGCATCTGGCCAACAGGATGCCGAGCTGGCGAAGAAGCTCTATGGTGCGGGCGATCCGTATGATGTGTTTCGCATCGGCCCCGAATTGCATGCCTTCGAAGGGCTGGTCAAAGCCACCATTTCGCATGCCGAGCTCGACTGGGAGCGGGGCAGTTTTGTCGGCGAAGTGGATTGGGAGAACTCCTGGGAGGCCGACTCCCACCTGCAGCAATTCGGTATCGGCGACGATCCGGCGTGCTGGAGCCTGGTCGGGTACGCCTCGGGCTACGTCACCCAGTTCTTCAACCGCTTCATTGTTTTTCGCGAGACATCCTGTATTGCAAAGGGCGACCACCAATGCCATGTCGTTGGCAAGCCGGCCGAGGCCTGGGGCGATGACGCTTACCTGGACTACTTCAAGCCGGACAACCTCCAGGGTCAGCTCGACGAGATGCGCGAGGAGCTTTCACGCCTGCGCCGGTGTGCGGTCGAGTCGGCCGGTAACCTGATTGGCGCGTCGACCGGCTTCCGGGCTGCCTTCGACTTGGTCAGCAAGGCCGCCAGCAGTCCGATCACGGTGCTCCTGCTGGGTGAAACCGGGGTCGGCAAGGAGATGTTTGCGCGCTGGATCCATGAGCATGGCAGCCGTTCCGCGCAGCCCTTCGTGGCGGTCAACTGTGCCGCGATTCCCCACGACCTGATCGAGTCCGAGCTGTTCGGCGTGCAGAAGGGCGCCTACACCGGTGCCCAGTCCTCGCGCCCGGGGCGCTTCGAGCGGGCCCATGGGGGCACGCTGTTCCTCGATGAAGTGGGCGACCTGTCGCCCGCCGCCCAGGTGAAGCTGCTACGGGTGCTGCAGACCGGCGAGGTGGAGCGCCTCGGCGACGAGCAGACGCGCAAGATCGACGTCCGCCTGGTGGCGGCGACCAATGTGGATCTGCAGCAGGCGATCGCGGACGGGCGTTTCCGGGCCGATCTGTATTACCGGCTGGCCACCTATCCGGTGGTGATTCCGCCGCTACGCGAGCGCCGCAGCGACATCCCGCTGCTGGCGGCGTCGCTCCTCGAAAAGTACGAGGCTTCGTACCACAAGAAGCTGCAGGGCATCAGTGACGGGGCGATGCAGGCGCTGATGGCCTACCAGTGGCCGGGCAATGTGCGCGAACTGGAGAACCTGATCGAACGCGGCGTGTTGCTGGCACCCAACGGGGGGCTGATCGAGATCGACCACCTGTTTGCCGGTGGTGCGCCGGTCATCGCCGGCGGTGCTGGCGTCGATCATGCGGGCGTCGTCGGCAATGAGGATGAGGCGAGCCGCAGCCGTTTGTGCGAAGCGATTCTGCATGACGGCTTCCAGCTACAGCAGCACGAGGCCCAGCTGCTGGAACTGGCCGTCCGGCGCGCCAATGGCAATCTCACGCATGCCGCCCGCCTGCTCGGAATCACCCGTCGCCAGCTCGCCTACCGCTTGCGGCAGGGCGCCGTCCCCGCCGCCTGATTCATTCCGCCCCACGGTGGACGGATTCCCCGTCGCCGGTGCTTCGGGCCGACAGGCCCGGGCTGAGGTCGCGATAACGGGCTGACGCCCGACCGACAAGGCGTTCGGCCAGCCATTCACGAGATCCAATCCCCGCGCCCGCGTTGCCATTGTTCGATGGCCACGCGGGCGTTTCCTTGCGTACTTCTGATTGCTGCGTTGCAGCTTGACGCTTTTGTCAGGCGAAACGGCGTCTTGGACCAAAGCGTCATGCCTGCAGATGGGCGAATCTTTGTGCCTTCATATTTATCCATATAAATCATGCGCTTGGATAAGTGGCACGGGGCCTGCATTAGTAAAGCTTAGCGCGGCATTAACAGGGTTGATTCAAGCCGCCGATTGACCAAAGCGTCGAGACACAAAAGGAGGAGCCATGACACACACGGTCAGGATCGAGGATACGGGCGTCAGCTATGCCTGCGCGCCGCGGGAGTCGCTGCTCGAAGGCCTGAATCGCCTCGGGCTGCGCGGGATTCCCACGGGGTGCCACGGTGGTGGTTGTGGCGTGTGCAAGATCGAAGTGCTTGCCGGCGAATTTCAAACTCGCGCAATGAGTCGGGATCACGTCAGTGACGACGATGTTGCGCACCACAGGCTGCTGGCCTGCCGGGTGTACCCCGCCAGCGACCTTTCCCTGAAGGTGATCGGAAAACTGCAGAGAAAGGTCTGCAATCCCGCTTCCGTTCGCTGATTTTCCGTTCGATACATCCATAAGAAAGAGGAGATGAGATATGGCGCTAACTGGTGTTCTTCGTCCTGGCCATGCCCAGGTTCGCGTGCTCGATCTGGAAGAGAGCGTGCGCTTCTATCGTGACGTGCTCGGTCTGGTCGAAACCGGGCGCGATGCCGAGGGGCGGGTCTATTTCAAGTGCTGGGATGAACGTGATCACAACAGCTATGTGATCCGGCAGGCTGACCGTGCCGGGCTGGATTTCTTCGGCTTCAAGGTGCTCGACAAGGCGACCCTCGACAAGCTCGATGCCGATCTGCAGGCCTATGGCCTTGCCACCGAACTCATCCCCGCGGGCGAGATGCTGGAAACCGGCGAGCGCGTGCGCTTCACCCTGCCCTCTGGCCATGTAATGGAGTTGTATGCCGACAAGACCTGCATCGGCAACGGTCTTACGGAAGTGAATCCGGCGCCGTGGGGGCCGCAGCGTGAGCACGGCATTGCACCGGTGCGGCTTGACCATGCACTGCTCTACGGCCCGAACGTCGCCGAGGTGCAGAAGATTTTTACCGAGGTACTCGGCTTCTACCTCGTCGAACGGGTGCTGACCCCCGACGGTGACGGCAATGTGGCGATCTGGCTGTCCTGCTCGCACAAGGTCCATGACATTGCCTTTGCCGAGTATCCGGAGCCAGGGAAGCTGCATCACTGCTCCTTCCTGATGGAGAGCTGGGAGCAGGTGCTGCGTGCGGGCGACATCATGTCGATGAACCTGGTGCCGGTGGACATCGGCCCCACCCGCCACGGCGTCACCCGCGGCTGCACGATCTACGCCTGGGATCCGTCGGGCAACCGCTTCGAGACCTTCATGGGCGGCTACCAGCCTTATCCCGACTATGGCCCGCTGACCTGGACCTTCGACAACTTTGGCCAGGGCCTCGACTACCCGCAGCGCAAGCTGCACGAGACCTTCCTGACCGTTGTCAGCTGAGCGTCCGATGAGCGTCGAATCCGTCCGGATGGACACCACCCGGCGCTTCGTCCGCATCTGCGGCGAGCGTGGCAATGGGTTCATCGAATTCGAGTTTGCCATCGGCGAGCCGGAGATCTTTGTCGAGATGATCCTCACCCGTGAGGCCCTCACCGAGTTCTGCGCCGCCAATCGGGTCGAGATGTTGCCGCCCCGCGATCCCGATGTCCCCCAGGGCGACTGGGACTGGCGCCTTGCCGACGCCACCCACACCCGTTTCAGACAATCACAGTAGCAGGAGAGACACCCCATGCAGATCGACCTTCGCACGGTTGCCATCGAGCCACAGCGCAATGCCTTCGACCACCTCGTCCGCCGTTTCGGCGACAAGCCGGCCTCGCGCTACCAGGAGGGTAGCTACGACATCCAGGCGGCAGAGAACCTTCACTACCGTCCCACCTGGGATCCGGATCAGGCGCTCTACGACGAGAGCATCACCAGGATCGTCATGAAGGACTGGTACGCACTGAAGGACCCGCGCCAGTTCTACTACAGCACCTACACCCTGACGCGCGCCCGCCAGCAGGACACCACCGAAGCCAACTTTGCCTTCGTCGAGTCGCGCGGGCTGGCCGCAATGATGGTGCCCGACCTGGCTGCCACCGCGCTCAAGGTGCTGATGCCGCTGCGGCATGCCGCCTGGGGCGCCAACCAGAACAACACCTTCATCTGTGGCTACGGCTACGCCACGGTGTTCACCCAACCCTGCATGTACCACGCGATGGACAACCTGGGCATCGCCCAGTATCTGTCGCGCCTTGGCTTGCTGCTGGGCGACACCGAGGCGCTGGAGGAGGGCAAGCGTGCCTGGCTCGACGATGCAGCCTGGCAACCGCTGCGCCGCTATGTCGAGGACTGCCTGGTGGTGCGCGATCCGTTCGAACTGTTTGTGGCGCAGAACGTGGCGCTGGACGGTCTGCTGTATCCGCTGGTCTATGGCCGGGTGGTGGATGATGACTTCGCGGTCAAGGGTGGCAGCGCCGTGGCCATGCTCACCCAGTTCATGACCGACTGGTTCGACGAGACCCGCAAATGGGTCGATGCGGTGCTCAAGGTGGCTGCAGCCGAATCCGACCACAACCGCGCCCAACTCAAGCAATGGATCGCCGACTGGAGCTGTCGTGCCGCGGCAGCCCTGGTGCCGGTCATCGAGATTGCACTCGGCGTACAGGCCGACGAGGCCGTGGCCGAACAGGTCGAGGCCTTCAAGGCGCGCATCCGCAAAACCGGCATCGATCTCTGAGAGGCCCCCATGTCAACCGTATTCATTGCCCTGCAAGCCAACGAAGATACCCGTCCGATCATCGACGCGATCGCGCTCGACAACCCGGCTGCGGTCATCAATCGCCAGCCGGCGATGGTCAAGATCGACGCGCCGGACCATCTCGTAATCCGGCGCGAAACCATCGAAGAGCAAGTCGGCCGCCCCTACGACCTGCAAGAGCTGCAAATCAACCTGATCACCCTCTCGGGCAACGTGGATGAAGACGAAGACACGCTGACCCTGACCTGGAATAGCTGAGCACGGAGCCCGCCATGGACATGAAAGCCACCAAGAAGAAACTCGGTATGAAGGAGCGCTATCGCGCGCTGACCCGCGACCTCGGCTGGGAGTCGAGCTACCAGGACAAGGACGCGATTTTTCCCTACGTGAATTACGAGGGTATCAAGGTGCACGACTGGGACAAGTGGGAAGACCCCTTCCGCCTGACCATGGATGCCTACTGGAAATACCAGGCCGAGAAGGAGCGCAAGTTCTACGCCATCATCGACGCCCATGCGCAGAACAACGGCCATCTGAACATCACCGATGCGCGCTATCTGTCGGCGCTGAAGATCTTCCTGCAGGCCATCAGCCCCGGCGAGTATGCCGCCCACAAGGGCTTTGCCCGCGCCGGGCGCGAGTTTCCGGGCGTCGGCACCCAGGTCGCCTGCCAGATGCAGGCGATCGACGAACTGCGCCACGCGCAGACCCAGATCCATGCGATGTCGAACTACAACCGCTACTACGACGGCTTTCATGCCTTCGCCGATGCGCGCGACCGCATCTGGTACACCTCGGTGGCGCGCTCCTTCTTCGACGATGCGATGTCGGCCGGCCCCTTCGAATTCATGATCGCGATCGGCTTCTCGTTCGAGTACGTGCTCACCAACCTGCTGTTCGTGCCCTTCATGTCGGGCGCGGCCTACAACGGCGACATGGCCACCGTCACCTTCGGTTTCTCTGCCCAGTCGGACGAGGCGCGCCACATGACGCTCGGGCTGGAGTGCATCAAGTTCATGCTCGAGCAGGACCCGGACAACCTGCCCATCGTGCAGGCCTGGATCGACAAGTGGTTCTGGCGCGGCTTCCGCGTGCTTGGCCTGGTCAGCACGATGATGGATTACATGCTGCCCAAGCGTGTCATGTCGTGGCGCGAGGCGTGGGAGATCTACGGTGTCGAAAACGGCGGCGCCTTGTTCAAGGATCTGGCGCGCTACGGCATCCGTCCGCCCAAGGGGTGGGACGACGCGGAGAAAGCCATCGACCACATGTCGCACCAGTTCATGCTGGGGCTGTACCAATGGAGCTTCGGCACGTCCTTCCACAGCTGGATTCCGTCCGACGAGGACATGGACTGGTTGTCGGCAAAGTACCCCGACACCTTCGACAAGTATTACCGCCCGCGCTGGGCACACATCAAGAAGCTCAAGGCGGCCGGCACGCCGTTCAAGAACTATGGCCTGGCCAGGCTGTGTCAGTGCTGCCAGTTGCCGAGCGTGTTCACCGAACCGGACGACCCCACCCTGACCTGCCACCGCGAGACGGTCTACAAGGGCGAGAAGTACCAGTTCTGCTCGGACGGCTGCAAGGACATCTTCGACAACGAGCCGGAGAAGTACATCCAGTCCTGGCTGCCGATGCCGGCCCTGTTCAGCGAGCTCGGTGGCGATGTCGGTGCGTGGATGAACTGGGTCAGCCTGCGTGATGGTGATGACAACGGCGATTACGACGGATCGACCGATCAGAAGCACTTCAACGAATGGCGCGGCCTCGCGACCTCCAACCTCTGATGTGAAACCGGCGGCAGCGGGTGGCCCCGGCGACGGGACGCCCCTGCCGCGAGAAAAGGATCTTTGAGATGACAGTCAAATCAATGAAAGACTACGTCGGCGTATCGCGCGATCGCGTCGAGAACTTCAACGGCAAGCAACTGGTGTATGTGAGCTGGGACCATCACCTGCTGTTCGCCTCGCCGTTTCTGCTGTGCCTGCCGCCCGAGACGCCCTTCGCCGAGCTGGTAAGCGGACCGCTGACGGCATTGGTGCAGCCCGACCCGGATGCCGCTGCGGTGGACTGGAGCGCTGTGGAATGGTTGAAGGACAACGCGCCCTTTACCCCCGATTTCTCGCGCAGCCTGGCCGCCAACGGCATCGGCCACAAAGACCAGATCCGCTTTCGCACGCCGGGTCTGAACGCGCTCCTGAACGCGGCGTAAGGGCAGGGCCATGAGCTACGAGCTGACCATCGAGCCCTTGGGCCAGACCATCGAGATCGAGGAAGGGCAGACCATTCTCGACGCTGCATTGCGTGCCGGCATCTATCTGCCCCACGCCTGCTGTCACGGTTTGTGTGCAACCTGCAAGGTGCAGGTCACCGACGGCGAAGTCGAGCACGGCGAAGCCTCGAGTTTTGCGCTGATGGATTTCGAGCGCGACGAAGGCAAGTGCCTGGCCTGCTGCGCCCGGGCCGAGAGCGACCTCGTGATCGAAGCCGAGATCGACGAGGACCCCGATGCCGAGAATCTGCCGGTGCGGGATTTCGATGGCACGGTGAGCCGCATCGAGAGCCTCACGCCCACCATCAAGGGCGTCTGGATCAAGCTCGACAAGCCCGAGGGCATGCGCTTCCAGGCGGGCCAGTATGTCAACCTGGCCTTGCCCGGCGGCATCGGCAGTCGTGCGTTCTCGATCGCCAGTGCGCCCTCGGTGGCGGGCGAAATCGAACTCAACATTCGCATCGTGCCGGGCGGCGAGGGCACGACCTATGTGCATGAAAAGCTGCGCGCCGGCGACCGCATCCGCATCGCCGGTCCCTACGGGCGCTTCTTCGTCAAGAAATCCGCCAATGTGCCGGTGGTCTTCATGGCGGGCGGCTCCGGTTTGTCGAGCCCGCGCTCGATGATCCTCGATCTGCTGGAAGGTGGCTTCGAACAGCCGATCACGCTGGTCTACGGCCAGCGCAACCGCGACGAACTCTACTATCACGACGCGTTTCTCGCGCTGGCTGAGACGCACCCCAACTTCCGTTATGTCCCGGCGCTCTCGCACGAGCCCGAACGCAGTGGCTGGCAGGCTTTCCGCGGCTTCGTCCACGAGGCGGCAAAGGCAGCCTTCGATAACGATTTTCGCGGCAACAAGGCCTATCTGTGCGGCCCGCCGCTGATGATCGAGGCTTGCATTGCCACCCTGATGCAGGGCCGCCTATTCGAGCGCGACATCTACACCGAGAAATTCATCTCGGCTGCAGATGCGCAGCAGGTGAGGAGTCCGCTGTTCAAGGCGATTTGATCAATGCCGGGTGGAAGGCTATACAGGTTTTTGCCCGGCATATCCACCCGACAAGAAAAGCCTGACAGGGTCATGAGCGTCGGTGCGCCGGTCGTGCTGGCATAGTCACCGTTGTGTTGGAGCGATGGCGTGGTCCGTTTGCCGCGATGACGGCAGGTCGGCCAGGGGCGCCGTTCACGGCGGAGCGCCGTGCAGCAGTGTCGCTAAGGTTCGCACGCCCCGAGGCTCAGAACGTGATCGTCGGCCTCGTCCATGAATCGTCGCGCGGTCGTGCGCGGGCGAGTGCCTGGGAGGCGCTGATCCAGCCCTCGCAGGCATTGCGCCCGCGGCGGCCGCGCCACCGGTTCAGTAGCCACTTGCACATCGCATAGAACCGGAAGAAGCGCATCACTGCCTGACATTCGGCAAAGCTGGGCCGCTGCGCGCAGCAAACGAGTTTGTCGTCGACCATGCCGCGATCCATCATGGTCACCGCGCCCCAGGCCCGCAGCTTGACCATCGCCCCGTAGGGCAGGCGCGGACCGAGCACCAGCGCATCGAGCAGGTCGCCCTCCAGGCCGAGCAGTGTGGGCACCGAACCGTAGTTAAATGGGCAAGGTAGCGGCGAGACGAAATCGACGCACCCGCTTGAGCCGCGCTTGAGGAAGCTGCCTCGCGGCACCTCGATCACCACCTCCAGCACGGGCGCATCAGGCGATACCGGCGGGGCAGCACTCTGTAAGTCGGGCTTGTCGTTCATGGTTCCAGCTTAGCAGAGCACGCGCCGCGCTATCCTCGCGCCATGGATCGGCCGGCCGAGCCGTGCCCTTGGCGGACGCGCGGCCCGCCTCGCGACTCCAAATGATTGACCGGTCAGCATTGCGGCCGAAGCCGCCAGTCTCGTTCCAGTTGCAGCAATGTTCTCGTAGGGCGGGCTTCAGCCCGCCGCGGACCGCTGATCGGCGGCAGCGGCCTTGGGCGATCCGGAAGTTCTGCGTCCGGTATGGATCAACGAACTGTCGGCAAAAAAAACTAATTGGCGGGCTTCGTGCGGCAAGTTTGAGTTAAGCAAGCGTTGCATTTTGAGGACGGTTGCGTATTATCAGTGTTGTGCGCATTCGCAATGAACGCATGTAGGGCCAGTCCGAACAAGTCGGCTGGTACCCGTGATGTCCGCAATGGTCAACCGGGGTTCATTTTGATTTTGAAAGGAACCTCTCATGACCACCACACTGGCTCGCCGACGCCATTCAGCTTTCCTTGCCCAATCCGGGCATTGTTTCTACTGCGGACTCCCGATGTGGGAGTCATCCCCCGACGAACTTTCACGAGCGGTCGGCATCAGCCCAGCTCTGCTGCATCGCCTGAAATGCACCGCCGAACACCTTCTGGCGCGACGTGATGGCGGTGGGCACTCAGCGGCCAACATCGTCGCGGCCTGCCTTCATTGCAATCGGACCCGGCATCGCATGCGGCCGGCTCCCGACCACGAAAAATATCGTGCTCTGGTGCAGCGACAGAGAATGAATGGTGTATGGCATCGGAAGTCGGTCGTGGATCGGCTTGCACAAACGTAGCCGGCTACGGAGGGCTCTTGCTCGGCCTTAGCTGTCATTGGCTAACCTCACACATTTCGTCAGGAATGTGGGCGAATGCCGACCTTGGCCGATACGACGTTTCTCAGCCTCTATCAAATAGATCTTCGATTTCATCGACAGCGTGCATTCTTGGGCCGTCTGCCTCCCGGTCATCGCCATCGTAAGAGTTCTCAAAATAGCCATATAACCCTTCGTCAAAGTCATAGGAATCAACAACACGGCCAATGTCGTCTTCAGAGACGTCTATTCCAAGATCAACGAGTTCTCGTTCAACTAGTTTCGTTAATTCGCTTTTAGCGGCTTGAACGTCGCCGTACTCAACTCTGGAGAAAGCGGAGTCCACATCTATGAAATCTGAAAAGCAGTCCGAAACCAAATCTAGAACGTGTTCCTTTGCGACCTGTGCGTTTTGGTCATACCCTGGCGTCTCGTCAGGAATCGCCAACAAAAGCGATGTCATAGCTCTGATTTTTGTCGGAGATTCAGCTTGTTCAATATTAGCCGAAACAAAGCTCATTGCCTGCTCGGGTGTCACAATGAGTTGATCTAATCCCCACTCAATGACTTCGAAAGAGTCATCAGTTGCCTCGCCCATGCCTTCGTTGAGAATGAAAATGACAGCTTCTCCTAAGGCTGAGTACGATGGGCTCCTTAAGCCATCACATCTTTTATAGACATTAAAGAGCGCCGAGATATAAGCGACGCTTACTGCCTCAAACCTAACGACGGTGAAATGTTCAAACAATGCCTCGCAAATGGCCTTTGCATTTGCGCTGGACAGCAAACCATCACCTTGAAGGCTTACTAGCGTTATCGTTGATCGGAGAGTTCTAAGGCTCTGTAAGCCAAGACGCAATGCAATCAGATCTCCAGCATATCGCCTCAATACGTAATCACCAATGGATGGATTGAAAAGGTCAATTGCCGATGGTCCATGCGAAGAAATCGCCCTATTGAGAAATGATCCGGTAAGTAGTCGGATGTTGGACTGGAATTCGTGCCGGCCATGAAGATGCTGATTATCGCGCAATGCGATAAATCGGTGATATGCCTCAGCGAGGGTGCTTTCACCAATCGCATGCCCATTCAGCACAACCAGAAATATGATTGCGCGTGCGAAGTCATCATGCTGTGCGACGAACGGATTTTCCCAAACCTGGGATGGGTTGGTTAGCGAATGAACGATGTATTTCCAATAGTCGGCTGGTGGACATGCATCTAGTCTCGTAGCATCAGTAACCAAACTGATCAAACGTGGATTAAAATTCTTATGCCCAATGATCTGGCGGTACCGCCGATCGAAGTAGAGTTGATCAACGTACTCGTTATCAAGGCCAGAATGCCAAATATGGTTGTAAAGAATCTGCGCCTTGTCTAGTTCAGTAAGTGACTGAATCTTTATTTCATATTCGTTTCGATGAATATTGCTGTGCTCAAGAATGTCAATTAGGAATTTGCCTTGATTCAATATCGTACTTCTTGAGGTAAGCACGAATCGCTTATTCTTGTTAGCGGCTACCCGTCGAATGAACTGTGTAATGTGACTACCTTCGTGTCCTCTAAGGGCGTCCAGATAATTGCGCCCCAAAAAATCATCAAAGTAAATGACCTGTTTCTTTTCCGGATCAAATGCTGACTCCGCTTCTCGAATGTCGTCGGCAACTTTTAGATAGGCGAAATCTTGGGCGACGTAATGTAGGCATAGGTGGTCCGCCAGTGTTGTTTTTCCAACTCCGGGCTCGCCTGTAATTATGACAACCCCTAGCTTGGCTAATATATTCAGTGCTGCCTGGTGGTTTGCGGTTACAACATACCTCGATGACGAACGTATTATTTCTTCAAGCGAGAATGCGCTTCTGCCAAGAATGGCGCTGTTAATGATGTATCCAAGAACGCTGGAGCTATGAAGCCAAAGCTTGTAGTGCCTTTGTTCAATGTGAGCCTTACCTTTGAGTAAGTCGTTTAGGTCCTCTTTCCCATAAATGTCGCTTTCTGAAACGATATGGGGGGTAAGAGCACGGCAGATCGTTTTCTTGTCTGCGCGTGAAAGCGAGTTAGAAACTGCAAGTAAATATCGATGAGGCTTCAATTATCGAGCTTTGGCTTCTCCTTGGTTTCTAGCGCGGAGACGAGTTGCCTCAACGGCGTGTTACACCAATGTTTGCACTGCAGGATCACCTCTTTGCCTTCACTGGCAAAAAACCGTCCATCAACGCCAGCGTCCCTACCTGCCTTAAATCGTTCAATCCGAGTGCCTTCCACTTCGCCTATAAGATCGGCACATAGGATTTCAAACTCCTTGTCATTTAGCGGCTTGAAGTCATAGTCAGACATGGCTCTCCCGAACTCTCTACGAAGGTATTGTTAGGCTGGAAGTAGGTTGAATCAGTGCAAGATGGGAGTGTATTTCTTTTGGCGCCAAACACCCAGAACGCTGACCATCATTTTTTGGGTTCAAATGAACGTCAGCAACTTGTCGTTTTGCAGACTAATTTCACGTAATCAGCAACAGCCGCTTTGGCCGATTATGTAGAGCTCCACATAAGGCCGACTTCCGGTCCTCGGCCATAACGGCCATTCACTCACTCGGCGCCCACAGGCGGCAATAGGTTCTTAGCTGCCACTCGGCTCAGATTTGCGTTGAGCGACCGCTTCCTGTTCGGGCGAACTTTCGCCTGTTCGGTGGCGCTACCGGGTGGCCGATGCGGTCATCGCACTATCGGTGTCCCGTCCCTCGGGCTGGGGCCACCTGAGTGCTTTTTCCCCACGTGCCTGTAACGAATTGATACGATGTCTCAAAAGCGAAAATGCAAACAACAAGGGGGCCTAAAAATGAATGTCGACAGCATCGTCGACGTCGGAGAATTTCTTGCCGCGCGGGGGTTGCTAAGCCCAACGCTGGAGGTCTTACAGGCCACCGAGAAGAGCTATCGCGCGTTGCTGTTTCAACCGTCGGGTCCGTTCATCGGCAACACGACGCGAATCGGCCCGGCTGACTTGGAATTTGCGGACCGGCAAGCGTCCGCGCTGCTTGAAATGGCTACCAAGCAGGGCCACCATCTCGTCGTCACGCCCGAATACTACCTCCCCATCAAGACGCTCCTTGAGTGCGTACGGGGAGACAAGTTCCCTGCTGCTGATGCAATTTGGGTGCTTGGCTGCGAGAGCATGACGCCCGCGCAGCTGGCCGAGTTCAAGGCCAAAGCAGAGAGCACTGGGAAGTGCCGGGTGTTCCATGAGATAGACGATGCGGCTCCCGCACAGGGCATCTACTACGACCCAGTGGCGTACTGCTTTCTGTCTAAGGACAAGGAAACCGGAGAAGAACGGCGCGTTGTTCTCATCCAGTTCAAGACCATTTCATCCAAAGACGACCAGTACTTCGAGAACGGTGTCCTTCGCACGGGAAAGCTCATCTATCAGTTTCACGGGCCCCAGAAGCGCCTTTCGCTCGCTTCCATCATCTGCTCTGACGCCTTCAACATCACGGGTAACAGCGACGTCCTGCTGCAGCTCACTGAGGATGCGACGCTTCTCCACATCCAGCTGAACCCAAAGCCGCGTAACGTCGAATACCTGAGGTACCGGGTGGACACCTTCCGTCGTCACGAGCGGACGAGCAACTGCGACATCGTGTGCCTCAACTGGGCCGAGAACATCATCTTCCTTGAGCAGGAAGGCGGTAAGGAACACAAGTGGAACAACGAAGCTGGTTCGGCGTGGTACCTGCCGCATGACCGAGCTTCCTCAGACGATGCCCTGGTGGAACAGAACGAACGCAACGGCCTTTACTACTCGTGGCATCGGCGCAAGAGGCATGTCCTCCACTTCCACAACGCGCCGGCGGTCTTCGAGTTCAGTGTTCCAAAGGTGGAGCACACGGGTCTGCAGCTCCACGCTGTTTCCACCGGCCCCAAGCTCGAGTGCCGCTACGTCTGGGATGACGCAGGTGGCTGGGTAGCCTCGGCCGCATGCGCAGATACCGGACTCACGCAGGTGTTCGCGTGCGATGCGAAGGTTGCTACGGCTTTCACCACCCTGTCCAAGGACGACAGCCGCCTTCGAATTGAGCGGGCCGTCGCCATCTCCTGCGGTCTGATCTCGGGGGCTGACGACTGGTATGCCGCCGGCACTTTGGCATCTCTCAGCATGAGTGATGACGAGGTCACCAAGCGGCTCACGGTGCGCTTAGAGCGCAACGAGGAGTCAGATACCGACAGGCATGGGCAGCTGCAGAGCGTGTCTGCCTTGCATGAGATTTTGGCAACCAAGCCACTCCCTATCCAAATACGCAACCTGAGCGGCGGAGGTGCATCCATTTATTGGACCAAGAAGTCCCCGCATACGAACGTCATCAAGGCCGGCGTTGAGCCAGCGCACGTCGCGTTCCTCGGTTTCCAACCGAAGAGGAGGCGAATCGAGGATGCCTGCGACGCCGCATACGGATTGCTACACCGCGAGAACGAGCCTGGACGTCGGCATCGTGTCGCGGTCTGCTACTTGACGGTGGGCGGCCCCGTGTTCGAAAAAATCAAACAGCTGACTCACATCGCCGACGATGGCAAGAGTCCCACCTCTATTGCCCGGGCATGACTATGCAAGTACTCGAAACTGCACGACAGAAGGTTGCACAACTGCTGGGAGGCATTGAAGACGTCGAGGAGGCGGTCGTCCGTGGCGAACGGCTGCATGACGGCAAGTGCTTCGCGGTTGCCTATGTCGACCTTGCGGATGACGTCGTTGGCCGCGCGCGGGACCTGCATGAGTTCCAAGAGCGCATCTTGGGCGAGGATCACTTCAACTCGCCCGGCGACCTCCGGTGGAACAAATACATATACATCGTCGCGGGCCCAAAGTCGGTTGGGCAGCCCGAGTTCCAGCGCGCTAAGACGGTCATCGAAGCTGACGAGGACTTCGCCAGAAAGCGGGTCGTGTCTGAGGACGAGCTTGCCTCCGTGCTTGGGGCAGCTCAATACTTCACTCCCAGTGCGGATTCGCAGGAATTCGACATCGTCGGGGAGTGGGGCAAGCTCCTCGCTGAAGCGCACATTGATGGCATCCTCGACCGCCCTGCGCGAACGGAGATGGTGGAACGAATCAGTTCCGGTCAAGCTGAGCGCGCGCCAGCGCCGAAGAAGGAGCTCAGCCTGCATGAATCTGACAAGCACCTACAGGAGAACTGGCTTTCGAGCCTGAGGGTTGATAGCTTTCGCCCCGTGCATGACGGCAAACCTCCCTTTGACTTCGGCCAGGTAACGCTCATCACCGGACCAAACGGAACCGGGAAAACCTCGCTTCTTGAGGCCATCGAATTCTTTTACTGCGGCCAAAACCGGCGCGCGCGCACCGGCACGGCAAAGGTGTCCGGCAAACTCCGGGGTAGTGGCAAAGAACTTCTGGCGACGACCGTACCCTCCCGGCTCCGAGCGAGGTGTTTGCATTGGTACAACCGGGAGGAGAAAAACTCAGCAGGGCTATTGAATGGCTTCGGCAGGTACAACTTCCTAGACACCGATGCTGCATTCCGCGTGGCTGCCGACCTGAACCCTCAAGAGCTACCTGAGGACCTCAGCCGGTTGATTGTTGGCTCGGATGCGTCGCAGGTTTGGTCTTACGTCGACAAGCTGGCGCCTGAAGTTCAGACAGCAGCCGAGCGCGCGCTTTTCAACGTTCAAGACGCGCAGAAAGCGTTCGAAGACCTGCAGACGAAACTCAAAGAGTTGCAAGAACGTCCATCGGATGCCAAGGCGCTTAGTGAAGCGTTTCGGGCAAGCCTTCCGCTGATTGGTTATCGAGGCGTACTGCCGACGGAACCGTTCGTTTCGGCGGATGAGGCGAAACCAATACAAGCGGCATATTCCGCTTTGCAAGTATTGCTTGCGGCGGGACCCGCGTGCACGACGCTAGCATCCCTTGGGGCGCGGAGCCGTGCCATCGATGACGCGCGCAGGACAGTTGAGCCGCTCGATACCCAAGCAAAGGCCTTCGATACGCAAATTGCGGAGATAGAGAGTCAGGCTGGCAACTTTGACGCCTGGGCAAAACTCCTAGTTCGTTGGGCCGAGTATGTTCGAGTCCGATACGCACACGTTCGTGACGAATACCTTCGCTGTCGTAATTTGGTAACTGCCGCCGGCACAAAGATCGGCGCTTTTGCAAATTTCGAAGTGCCAACGGTGGACCAGGCATACAAATCCGTCCGCTTGGCAGACGCACTTAATGGTGCGATTCAGAGCATTCAATCGGCTTCAAGCGCGGTCACCTCTCTCGAACAATTGAGCGCTTCGTTTGGCCAAGCAGCGGCTGCACGAGCCCGGACCGCTCAAGAGCTCAAAACCGCCGTACTGGCTGCCTTGAAAGGCGGAGCACCTGCGACTACTTGCCCAGTCTGCAAAACAGTTCATGGTGAAGCAGCGTTGGCAGCGCACATTGAGCGAATCACCTCTGAATTGGCACATCCAACCGAGTTGACGGAACTATCGGGAAAACTCAGCGCTGCACGAGAGGGGTATAAGCAATGGCTGGTCTGGAAGGCGTTTCTGGAGCAACTTCAGCAGATTGCTCTTCAGTTGTCACTGCCGTCCGCTCAAACTTGCAACGAAATTGTGGAAGCTTTCTCCCAAGCTCGCCGCGACTTCGAAGAAGCAAAGGCGAATCTGCAATCCGCATCCGAGGCATTGAGCAGACTGCATCAAGCCGGAATGTCGGACAAAGAGCATGATGTCTTACTCTCGTCAGTAATTACTGTCCCAACGTTGACCCAGAATCCATACGATGTTGCCGCTGTAGAAGCTCAAAGCAACACGTATCTGAATTCGGCAGCGCAAACACGTGAACAAATCCCCCCGCTTCGTGTGCAAAGCGAGTTGCTGTTGGAGCGTATTACTCAGCATATGGCACCACTATTCGATGGCGGCTGGCGCACCCGAACGTCGACGTCAGCAGGTTTGGCGGCATTTTCCCAGCTGCAGCAAGAGACGCTTGCACTTGAAAGACAGCGCGATGAACTGCTTCATTACTTTGACGTCGGTAACGAGACAAAACTATCGGATGTCGAAGCAACATTTGCTGGCACACTTAGAGCGCTGACCGAGGCAGTTGAGGCCGCAACCCGCGAACAAACAGCGTCGGCAGATATCTCTCGACTTCAGAGCGACATTAAAAACCAGGGGGAATTTACTCGCGAGCTTCTGATGCGGAGTTTAAATCTCCAGGCTGCCTCGACGGCGTTGAGCAAGTTGCGCTCAGAGCTCTCGCTGGAAAGCGCAACAGCAAAGTCTCTGAACGCCATTAGGCAAGAGATAAACGATGCATTCGTTCGAATTCACTCGCCAAGTGAGTACGAGTACGTGGGCAGCAACGGTGTACTACTCCGGTCTAAGGAAGACCAAGAGGATTGGTCGCTCGATAAGGTAAGTACTGGCCAGCGCGCTGCGTTTGCACTTTCAGTATTTCTGGCAGTGAATCGGTCGGCCGCAAAAGCTCCGCCTGTCATATTGATTGACGACCCTGTGGCTCATATCGACGACCTAAACGCACTTTCGTTCCTTGATTACCTGCGTGACCTCGCCGTAACGTCGAAGAAACAAGTGTTTTTCGCGACGGCGGATGCAAGAGTTGCCTCGCTGTTTGCCCGCAAATTCAGTTTCCTAGGTGACGACTTCAAGCGAATCGACTTGGTGCGCGACGTCCAAGTGGGGGCTCCTTGCTGAGGTATGAGTTTCCGGATGGCCGCGACCATGTTAGCGAGGGCTGCAGGCGGGCTTGGGGTGACGTTCACGCATAGGCCCAAAGCCTCCAACCCTCAGGGTAATGGCTCGCATGGCCAGCCGGATAGCCGCCGTTCGCCACTGACCGTTCGTCGCTGGTAACGGCCACTCTAGACCGCCGTCATCAGCGTCCGCTTAGGCCGAGTACAGGTCGTCGGCCTTTGCTGACGGTGGCGTCCGTTCAGGTAAACGACCGGTGTCGAACAGATGCTGGACGCCAAAGGAAAGGCCGATTTCGTCAGGCGCCACGTCAGCACGCGACGTCTTTACTTCAAGTATGCTCAGCGTCACGCCTCTCCTATGCGGAGGAGTGCGTTTTAAGCCAATCCTTCAGGGCAGCATTCATGCGTGTCTGCCAGCCCTTGCCGGTGGCCTTGAAGGCTTCCACGACATCGGCGTCGTACCGGACCGTCAGGGCGATTTTCGGACTGGCGACCTGCGGACGCCCTCGGCGCACCAAGTTGTCGCCAAGGTACTCATCTGCCCTTTCAAAGAACTCGTCAGTCAGTTCTGGCGCATCGTCGGTGTCAATCCAGTCGGTCGGCGTAGCGTGCTTTTTCGCGTTCATTCGCTTTCCTCATGCTGATGATGCGGCGTGTCACACCACCGAGTGTAGTTACGATAATTCCGACTGCCAAGGATTTTTTGTAACTACGCGTCGGTCGGAGGATGCACGCTCTTTGCGGATGTGGGCTTGCGTTCGGCAGCCGCCATTCGGGAATTGGAAATCGACCAAGGCCTTCGGCCGATCACCTGTCCGTGGCGGGTTGAAACCCGCCCTACGAAAGACGTCGCCGCTGACGATGGGATACCGGCACCTTCCGCCGATCGGCCGTCATTGACTCAACACAGTCAATATCCTCCTCAGGGCCACCTTCCGCGCACGCTCGTTGAAAATGCCGTGTCAGCGTGTCTCCTCATACTCCCCAGGTATCGAACGTTCAGAAATAAGGTATTAGACGGTATTCCTCTGGCTTCTTAGACTCTCTTCCAGGTCGAATGTACTGCAGACCCGCACTCCGCCGCTTGAGGCGCGGAGCAGGGGATGGACAGAGGAGATGAGGATGCGTCAGATCGAGAATTTCATTGCGGGCGAGTTTGTCGGCGCGGCCAGCGGGCGGCGCTTCGACAAGCGTTCGCCGCTGGATAACCGGGTCATTGCTTCGATCAGCGAGGCCGGGATGCCCGAGGTCGATGCCGCCGTCGCGGCTGCGCGTGCCGCGCTGCGTGGCGAGTGGGGCGGGCTTACGACCGGGCAGCGCGTTGATCTGCTCTACGGTGTGGCCGATGGCATTACCCGCCGCTTCGAGGATTTCGTCGAAGCCGAGATGGCCGATACCGGTCAGCCTTCGCATGTGATGCGCCATGTGTTCATTCCGCGCGGTGCAGCCAACTTCAAGGTATTTGCCGACGTCATCAAGAATGTGCCGACCGAGGCCTTTCAGATGGATACGCCCGATGGGCGCGGCGCGCTCAACTATGCCTTGCGTATGCCTAAGGGCGTGATCGGCGTGATCAGCCCGTGGAACGCGCCCTTTCTGTTGATGACGTGGAAGGTCGGGCCGGCGCTGGCCTGCGGCAATACGGTGGTGGTGAAACCCTCCGAGGAGTCGCCGCACACTGCTGCATTGCTGGGTGAGGTGATGAACGAGGTGGGCATCCCGAAGGGTGTCTACAACGTGGTGCACGGCTTCGGGCCGGATTCCGCGGGCGAGTTCCTGACCCGCCATGCGGGCGTGGATGCGATCACCTTTACCGGCGAGACGCGCACGGGCGCGGCGATCATGAAGGCGGCCTCGGACGGCATGCGCGACGTGTCGTTCGAGCTCGGCGGCAAGAACGCCGGCATCGTGTTCGCGGATGCGGACTTCGATGCGGCCGTTGAAGGCATCTTCCGCTCCGCCTTTCTCAATACCGGGCAGGTCTGCCTCGGTACCGAGCGGGTGTATGTCGAGCGGCCGATCTTCGATAGATTCGTCGCGGCGCTGAAGCTCAAGGCCGAGAGCGTCAGGTTTGGCCGCCCCGAAAGCCATGACGCCAACTATGGCCCGCTGATCAGCCGGGAACACCAGCACAAGGTGCTTTCCTATTACGCCAAGGCGGTGGAGGAGGGCGCGACCGTCGTCACCGGCGGTGGCGTGCCCGACATGCCGGGCGAACTCGCGGAAGGGGCTTGGGTGCAGCCGACAATCTGGACCGGGCTGCCCGAGAGCGCAGCCGTGGTGCGCGAGGAGATCTTCGGGCCGTGCTGCCACATCCGCCCCTTCGACAGCGAAGACGAGGTGGTGAATCTCGCCAACGATACCGACTACGGCCTGTCGACCACGATCTGGACCACTAACCTGACGCGTGCGCACCGGATGGCGGCGCGGGTCGAGGTGGGCATCACCTGGATCAACAGCTGGTTTCTGCGCGATCTGCGCACGCCCTTCGGCGGCTCGAAGCAGTCGGGTATCGGCCGTGAAGGCGGGGTGCATTCGCTCGAGTTCTATACCGAGACGCGCAATGTGTGCGTGAAGCTCTGAGGCCAACATGAACGACGAAACCATACAGAAATACGGCGACGAGCTCTATGTCGCCTGGCTCGAGCGCCGCACTGTCGCGCCGCTGCTCGAGCGCGAACCGGAGATCACGCTTGCCGATGCCTATCGTATTCAGTTGCGCTACATCGAGCGCCGGGTGGGCGCAGGCGAAACCGTTGTCGGGAAGAAGATCGGCGTCACCAGCAAGCCGGTGCAGGACTTTCTCGGCGTGTTCCAGCCCGATTTCGGCCAGCTCACCTCGGGCATGGTCCATGAGGAAGGCGACACCATCGATCTCGGGACGCTGATCCAGCCCAAGGCAGAGGCGGAGCTGGCTTTCGTGCTCAAGGCCGATCTGCAGGGGCCGGGCGTGACCGCGATGGACGTGATCCGCGCCACCGACTACGTGGTGCCGTGCTTCGAGATTGTGGATTCGCGCATCACCGACTGGAAGATCAAGATCCAGGACACGGTGGCGGACAACGCCTCCTGCGGCGTGTATGTGCTGGGCAAGACCAGGGGGGACCCGCGCAAGCTCGATATCACGCTGGCCGGCATGGTGCTGGAGAAGAACGGCGAACTGCACTCGACCGGCGTCGGCGCCGCGGTGCAAGGCTCGCCCGCCAATGCGGTGGCCTGGCTGGCCAATACGCTGGGTGAGCTGGGCATTCCGTTCAAGGCCGGAGAGGTGATCCTGTCCGGCTCGCAGTCGGCGCTGGTGCCGGTGGTCGATGGGGACGAACTGGTGTGCACCGTCGGCGGCTTGGGCAGCTGCCGGGTGAAGTTTTCCGGAAGGAGTGCAGCATGAGCATGAACGTCACCCTGTCGCGTGAGGACGTCGTTCGCCTGTGCGAACGTGTGGAAGGGGCGCAGAAGCGTGCCTGTGCGATTCCCAAACTGACCGACGAATACCCGGGCATGACCATGGGCGACGGCTACGCCGTGCAGTTCGAGCTGCGTCGTCGCTTTCTCGAACAAGGCCACCGCCAGGTGGGCTGGAAGGCGGGCCTCACCTCGAAGGCCAAGATGCAGCAGATGGGGGTCAGCGTGCCCTCCATCGGTTTCCTGACCGACCGCATGGCGCGGCCCGAGAACTCGGCCATCTCCACGGCCGATCTGGTGCATCCGCGGGTCGAGTGCGAAGTGGCTTTCGTCATGAAGAAGACGCTCGCCGGGCCGGGCTGCACCCGCGCGGACGTGCTTGCCGCGACCGACTATGTGCTGCCCGCCGTGGAAATCATCGATTCGCGTTTTTCCGGCTTCAAGTTCGACCTCGAAAGCGTGGTCGCCGACAACGGTTCGTCGGCGCGCTTCGTCGGCGGCGGTCGCGCCCGTTACGCAGAGGAACTGGATCTGCGCACGCTCGGTGTGGTGATGGAGAAGAACGGCGAGATCGTCACCATGGGTGCTTCGGCCGCCGTGCTCGGCCACCCGGCCGAGGCGATCGCGATGCTGGTCAACATCCTCGCCGAGCTTGGCGAAGAACTGCCCGCGGGCAGCTTCGTGATGAGCGGCGGAATCACTGAAGCCATCGCGGTGAAGCCGGGCGACAGCATCATCGCCCGCTTCCAGGAACTGGGCAGCGTATCGATGCGCTTTGTCGACTGAAGGAACCCAAGGAAATTCCATGCCAATTATCGAGATGCACATGATGGTGGGCCGTACCACCGAGCAGAAACACAAGGTCGCGGCCGCGGTCACCGAGGCGGTTTCCAGAAGCCTGGAGTGCAGCGCCGATACGGTGCGCATCCTGATTACCGAACATGCCACCGACGGCTTCTTCGTCGCTGGCCAAACCATGGCCCAGCGCGCCGCCGCCAGGGCTCAGGAGATATCGCTATGAAGAAGATCCGCTGTGCGCTGATCGGCTCGGGCAACATCGGCACCGACCTGATCTACAAGATCAAGCGCAGCCCGGTGTTGGAGCCGGTGTGGATGGTGGGTATCGACCCCGAATCCGAAGGTCTCGCCCGCGCCCGCGAGATGGGCCTGAAGACGACCGCGGAAGGTGTCGACGGCCTGCTGCCGCACGTGCTGGCAGACCACATCCAGATCGCCTTCGATGCCACCAGCGCCTATGTGCATGCGGAAAACAGCCGCAAGCTCAATGAGCTGGGGGTGATGATGATCGACCTCACCCCCGCTGCCATCGGCCCCCTGTGCGTGCCACCGGTGAACCTGCGCCAGCACGCCGACAAGGTGGAGATGAACGTCAACATGATCTCCTGCGCTGGTCAGGCGACAATTCCCATTGTTAGTGCCGTGTCGCGCGTTCAGCGCGTCGATTACGCCGAGATTGTCGCCAGCCTGGCCTCCAAATCGGTCGGCCCGGGCACCCGCGCCAACCTGGACGAGTTCACCTACACCACCTCCAACGCGATCCAGGTGGTCGGTGGCGCCCGCCGCGGCAAGGCGCTGGCGATCATCAATCCGGCCGAGCCGCCGATGATCATGCGCAACACCATCTCCTGCCTGACCGACGACGAACCCGATCACGTGAAGATCACCGAGTCGATCCTGCAGATGATCGGCGAGGTGCAGAAATACGTGCCGGGCTACCGCCTGGTGAATGGGCCGATCTACGACGGCAACAAGGTGCAGGTGTTCATGGAAGTGGCCGGCCTTGGCGACTACCTGCCGAAATACGCCGGCAATCTCGACATCATGACCGCGGCGGCGACCCGCACCGCCGAGATGTTTGCCGAGGAAATTCTCGCTGGAAAAATCCAGCTCAAGGCGACGGAGGCCGCGTGATGAGTGAATCCAGTCTGAAAGGCCGCAAGGTCATCCTGCACGACATGTGCCTGCGTGACGGCATGCATGCCAAGCGCGAACAGATCAGTGTCGAGCAGATGGTCAAGGTCGCCACCGCGCTCGACGCCGCCGGTGTGCCCTACATCCAGGTCACCCACGGCGGCGGTCTGGGGGGCAACTCCCTGCAGCACGGCTTCGCCCTGGCCAGCAACGAGGAATATATCGCCGCCGTTGCCCCGAAGATGAAGCAGGCCAAGGTCTCGGTGCTGCTGATTCCCGGCCTCGGCACGATGAAGGAACTCCAGTCGGCCTACGATTGCGGTGCCCGCAGCGTGCATGTGGCCACCCACTGCACCGAGGCCGACACTTCGCCGCAGCACATCGCCTTCGCCCGCAAGCTGGGCATGGACACCACCGGCTTCCTGATGATGGCCCACCTCAACGACGCTGCCGGCATCGCCCAGCAGGGCAGGCTGATGGAAAGCTATGGTGCGCAGACGGTGTACGTCACGGATTCCGCCGGCTACATGCTGCCCGACGACGTGAAGGCCCGCATCGGTGCATTGCGTGCGGTGTTGAAGCCGGAAACCGAGATCGGTTTCCATGGCCATCACAACCTGGGCATGGGCATCGCCAACTCGATTGCCGCGATCGAAGCCGGCGCCAGCCGCATCGACGGTTCGGTGGCCGGACTGGGGGCCGGTGCCGGCAACACGCCGCTGGAAGTCTTCGCCGCCGTGTGCGAGCGCATGGGGATCGAGACCGGCGTGGATCTGTTCAAGATCATGGATGTGGCCGAAGACATCATCGTGCCGATGATGGACCACATGGTTCGTGTCGACCGCGAGTCCCTGACCCTCGGTTTTGCCGGTGTCTATTCCACCTTCCTGCTTCATGCGAAGCGGGCCGGAGATCGCTTTGGCGTATCGGCCCGCGACATCCTGGTGGAGCTCGGGCGCAAGAAGATGATCGGCGGGCAGGAGGACATGATCATGGACACGGCGATGACCATGGCCAAGGACCGCGGCCTGCTCAAAGAGGCCGCGCGCTGACGGAAACGACGGGGCGTCCACGCAGACGCCCCGCGCAGGCAACACACCACATAACGGAGACAAGAGATGGCACTCAGGGGATTGCTTCGCCTCGGCGAAGTCGCGGTACGCGTGCTCGACATGGGCGAAGCGCGCGAGCATTACGGCAAGCGCATGGGCCTGCACGAGGTCATGACCGACGCCGCCGGGCAGGTCTACTTCAAGGCATGGGACGAGCACGACCACCATTGCCTGGTGCTGCGCGAGGCGGATTCGTCGGGCATGGACTACTTCGCCTTCAAGGTTTTCGACGATGCCACGCTCGATGAGCTGGAGCCGAAGATCCGCGCCTTCGGACTGCAGGTCGAGCACATCGCGGCCGGTGTCTATCCGAAGAGCGGGCGCCGCCTGCAATTCACGCTGCCCAGCGGCCACCTCATGCAGCTCTATGCGCACAAGGAGCAGAGCGGCAACAGTCTCGGCTTGCTTAACCCGGGCGTACTGCCGGACGAAGGGGTGATCCGCGGTTTCCGCATCAACCGGCTGGATCACGCGCTGCTGGGCGGGGTGGATATCGACGGGTCGGCGCGCCTGTTTACCGAAGTGTTCGGTTTCGACCTCAGCGAGCGCCTGATCGATGCGGAAGGGGGCCAGTCGCTGGCGCTGTTCCTGAGCTGCTCGACCAAGCCCCACGATATCGCCTTCGTGCTGCAGCCGACGCCGGGGCGCTTCCATCACGTGTCCTTCATGCTCGAGTCGGAAACCGACGTGATCCACGCCGCCGACCTGATCGGCAAGTACCGCATCCCGGTGGACGTGGGCCCCAACCGCCACGGCGTGACCCGTGGCATGACGATCTATTTCTTCGACCCGTCGGGCAATCGGAACGAGGTCTTCTCCGGCGGCTACGTGCATTACCCGGACACCCCGACCCTCACCTGGGACACCACCGAACTGGGCCACGCCACTTTCGCGCAGGACAACGTCGTCCGCGAAAGCTTCCTGACCGTTCTGACGGGTTAAGCGAATGAACGCCAATGCGCAGCAACGCGACGAGGTCGCGGTTGTGGTGGGGGCCACCGGCGCCTTCGGCAATGCAATCGTGGGGCGGCTTGCCGCCGCCGGGCTGGGCATCGTTGCCGTGGCCCGCAGTGCCGATGCACTGGCTGCGCTGCAGGACAGGGTGCCCGGCCTGAGCGCGTGCGTTGCCGACATCTCCTCCGACTCCGCCATCGCCGCCATCTCTGTGGCAGTGAACCGGCCGGTGCGGATGGTGGTGCACGGCCCCGGCGTCGGCGTGGCCGGCGGTATCCTCAGTGCGCCAACAGCGACGGTGGTGGATGCGGTGAATATCAAGGTCGGCGGCCTGCTGCGCCTGACGCGGGCGGTGGATGGCCTGATGGTGGGCGGTTCGCGCATTGTCGCCATCGGCGGCCACTACGGCTTCGAGCCGACCGCCTACGCCGCCGCGGCCGGCGTCGCCAATGCGGCGCTGATGAACGTGGTGCGCCAGCTCAGCCTGGCCTATGGCCCGCGCGGCATCACCGCGCACCTGATTGCCCCGGGCCCCGCCGACACCGAGCGCCTGCGTCGCGTGGCCGCCGACCGGGCTGCCCTGCGCAGCATCACCGTCGATGAAGTGCTGGCCGAGATGCTCGCCGATTCGTCCATCGGCCGCTTCACCACGGCAGAGCAAGTGGCCTGGGCGGTATCCATGCTGCTTGCCCCGGAAGCGGATGCGATGACGGGCTCGAGCCTGATGCTTGATTCCGGCCGCCGTCGCGGCCTGCCATGAACATCCGGGGGACAGATCATGCCGGTAGTGAATTTCCATCTTGTCGAAGGAATGACTTCATCCGAACAGGACGAGCGCCTGTTGATCGGGGCGAGCCGGCTGTACGCCGAAGTGCTCGGTGCGCCGATGCTGCGGGTGCGGGCCTTCATCACGGCGCATCGGGCGAGCCAGTTTGCGGTGGCGGGGGAGGTGGTCGCAAATAATGGGCTGCACGCGCCGTATTTCGATTTCATCGTGCTGGAAGGGCGTCCGCTGGAAGAGCGGCATCGCTTGCTGGCCGGCTTTACCGACCTGCTGGTGGATACCCTCGGTGTGCGCCGTGATCTTGTCCGCGGCAGTTGCCGCAGGGTGGCGCCCCAGGATTGGGCCATTGGCGGCGAGCCGGCGAGTGTGCTGCGCCAGGACGAGGTCGAGGCACGTGCCCGCGCTGCGGCGATCAGTGGCGATGTCGATCGTCGATAAGGCCGATGCGGCTTGTGTCCGTCCGGCGTATTGATGGACTTTATTGACGGACTTCAGAGAGCGGGACGTCGGGGGGCGCCCGATGTTCTTTCTCGACCGACGTGATTCCTCTCCTCCCTGCCTTGTCGGTCGTGTTTGACCCCTTCGTGGCGCGATGTCGCGAAGGGGCTTTTTTGGTCTGTCGCGTGTTCGTCTTCGATTTCTGCTTCGGTGGCCGGCGTATCTACGACCGCAGAGGGTTGAAGGGCAAGTCGGCCATGCTCGCCCGGGGGTAAACAGAAAGCTGACGCCTGGGTTACATCTCTGTAAGCATCGGCTGGCGTGTCGTGCAGGTGGCAGAATGCGGGCATTCAATGATTCCACCGGATGCCCATGAAGATCCTCATCGTCGAAGACGAACCCAAGACTGGCGACTACCTGCGTCAGGGCCTGATCGAGGCCGGGTTTGTCGTTGACCTCGTGCGGGACGGGCTGGATGGGCTGCATCTGGCGCTGAGCGGTGAGCACGATCTGATCGTGCTCGACGTGATGCTGCCGTCGCTTGATGGCTGGGGCGTGCTGCAGACGGTGCGCCGTGCGGGGCACGAGATGCCGGTGCTGTTCCTCACCGCGCGCGACCAGGTCGAGGATCGCGTGCGCGGGCTGGAGCTCGGTGCCGACGACTATCTGGTGAAGCCCTTCGCCTTTTCCGAGTTGCTTGCCCGCGTGCGCACGTTGCTGCGCCGGGGCAAGTCGAAGGAGCCGGAGATGTTACGCGCGGCGGATCTGGAGCTCGATCTGCTGCGCCGCCGGGCCACGCGCGGCGGCGCCCGCATCGACCTGACCGCCAAGGAGTTCGCCCTGCTTGAACTGCTGCTGCGGCGCCAGGGCGAGGTGCTGCCGCGCTCGCTGATCGCCTCGCAGGTGTGGGACATGAATTTTGACAGCGACACCAACGTGATCGAGGTTGCGGTGCGCAGGTTACGGGCCAAGGTGGACGAGCCGTTCGAGCCCAAGCTGATCCGCACCGTGCGCGGCATGGGCTATGTGCTCGAAGCGCCGGAGGCGATGTGAGCGATCCGGACCTGATGACGCGTCTGCGCCGGCATCCGCATCGTTCTTCGGGCGAAGTCGCCCCGATCAAGCTGCTGAGGCCGGGGGAGGCGCTGCGGTGAAGCTGCGTGCGCCGCTGTCGCTCACCGCGCGCCTGGCCCTGCTGTTTGCGCTGCTCACGGCGAGCCTGCTGATCGTGGTCGGGGTGGTTCTCGAGCGTGCGGTCGAAGCGCATTTTCGCGAGCTGGATCACCACGAACTGTCGGGCAAGCTCAGCCTGATCGGCAATCTGGTGCAGCGTGCAAACACGGTGCAGGCGCGGGAGGCCTTGCCGCAGCGGCTCGATGATGCCTTTGTCGGCCACGACGCGGTCGGGGTGTTGCTGCGGGATGACGAATCCAGCGTGATCTATGCGGTGCATGCCGGCCATTTCAGCGCCGCGCAGCTCGCCGGCGAGCCTTTGTCCGCTGCCGGTGCCATGTGGCACAAGGACGGACGTCATTACATCGGTCGTGAGGCGAGCATCGAGCTGCCGGCCACATCGGTGGCCGCGGCGACGCCGCTGCGGGTGATGTTGGGATTGGATATCTCGCATCACGTCCATTTCCTCGACGAAGTGCGTAACGGACTGTGGCTGGGTATTTCGGTATCGGCGCTGGTGGCGGCGCTGCTGGGCTGGCTGGCCGCGCACAAGGGCCTGGCGCCGCTGCGCCGGGTGACCGCGACCGCGCACCGGCTGTCGGCCGAGCGCCTCGGCGAGCGCCTGGCCGAGGGCGATGCGCCGGCTGAGGTGCGCGAACTGGTGGAGGCGCTCAACGGCATGCTCGAGCGTCTGGAGTCGTCGTTCAGGCGCTTGTCGGACTTCTCCGCCGACATCGCTCACGAACTGCGTACGCCGGTCTCCAACCTGATGACCCAGACCGCAGTGGCGCTTTCGCGCGCGCGCAGCACCGACGAGTACCGCGAGGTGCTGGCCTCGAACCTGGAAGAGTACGAACGCATCGCGCGCATGGTGAGCGACATGCTGTTCCTGGCGCAGGCCGAAAACGGACGCCTGCCGCGCCCGCATGAAACTGTGCATCTGGCGGATGAAGTGCAGGCGCTGGTGGAGTTCTATGATGCGCTGGCGGAGGAGCAGGGCGTGCGCATCGTCGTCAGCGGCGATGCGAGTGTGACCGGCGATCGCCTGATGCTTCGGCGTGCGGTGTCCAACCTGCTGTCGAACGCGCTGCGCCATACGCAGCCTGGCGGCACGGTGGAGATCGAGATCGGGCGCGCGGAGGCTTGCGCCACGCTGGCGGTGCGCAACCCCGGCGACACGATCGCCCCCGAGCAATTGTCGCGTATTTTCGAGCGCTTCCATCGCGCCAGCCCGGAGCGCCATCGCCATGGCGAAGGCGCAGGGCTCGGTCTGGCGATCACGCGCTCGATCGTCGAGGCACACGGCGGCCGGGTGACGGTCCACTCTGACGCAGGCGTTACCACCTTTTTCATCGCTTTGCCGCTGACGCTCGGGGAAGTGAATGCCAGTATCTGAACAAGCAAGACCTTGTCACGAGGAAACACCATGATTACCAAGTCTGTCCCTTCGCCCTTCTCCCGCCGCCTGCTGGTGCTCACGGCACTGGTCGCGACACTGGTTGGCGCGGCCGCCATGGCGCCGGCATTTGCCACCGGCGACGAACTCACCATGTACAAGGACCCCAACTGCGGCTGCTGCGGCAAATGGGCCGAGCATATGCGCGCCAACGGCTTCAAGGTGAAGGAAATATCGACGCCGAAGATGGGCGAGATCAAGCGCGAAGCCGGCGTGCCCCAGGCGCTGGGCTCATGCCATACCGCGCGGGTGGGCGGCTACATCGTGGAGGGCCATGTGCCGGCCGCCGACGTGAAGCGCATGCTCGCCGACAAGCCGAAGATCATCGGCATCTCGGCGCCGGGCATGCCGCAGGGCTCGCCGGGCATGGAGGGGCCGTATCCCGCCGATCGTTACGACGTGGTGAGCTTTGATCGGGACGGCGCCACCAAGGTGTTTTCAAGCCACTGAGCGTACTACCGAGTCGCGCTCCGGGCTGCTACTGCATGATCCGGGCAAGACCGGATCATGCTGCGCCGATGTCACGCACCGGGCGTGGTTTCGTCATCCGGACGGGTTTCGGCAGCGCTCGAGTCATCGGACGGCGCCTCCGTGGCGTCCGCACTACCGCCCTCGGCTGCCGCTTTCTCCGAGAGCTTCTGCAGGCGTTTTTCTTCCTGCTTGCGCTTCTTTGCCAGATCCCTCTGACGCTTTTCGAACTGGTAGTTTGGTTTGGCCAAGTGGCCTCCTTTGATCGTCCCGGGAGCGGAACGGGTCGTTATTGAGATCGTGGGGCGGGAGATTATGGGGCTGGGACAAGCGCCCACCCTTACGGAACCCTCTATGCTACGCGTCGAAAGGCTGCCGGTCACCTGTGCAGGCAGCACACGGGCTCAGGCGGGCATGCGGAAATCGCGCGAGGGGCGCCATGATGCCTTGCTTTTGCCCGGGCATTGAAAAATCCCGGAGTTTCTTCGATGCAGAGGGAAAAAGAGGGTTTCTGTAGGGCCGACTTCAGTCGGCCACAGGTGCCTGAAAGAGACGCTGGTGCCGGGCCCACTCCTGCGGCGGACTGAAGTCCGCCCTACGGCGGCTGTCCGATCGGTGGTGCAATGGAAAGTGCGCTGTGACGGGGCTCACCCGGAGCATTACTCGCCGATCGGGCCCCGCCCCGCTTTTACCGTTGAGCGCCTGGCCTTGCCTTCCAGGCGTCGCTTGACCGAGTTGCGGGTCGGGCGGGTTGCGCGGCGTGCCTTTGGCAACACCGCCACGCTCGCGATCAGCTCCTGCAGTCGGCGCATGGCCTCGGCGCGGTTCATCTCCAGGCTGCGGGAGGCCTGGGCCTTGATCACGATCACGCCATCCTTGGTAATGCGTTGGTCGCCGAGTTTCAGCAAGCGCTCGCGTATCTCTTCGGGCAGGGACGAGGCGGCGATGTCGAAACGCAGGTGCACCGCGTTGGAGACCTTGTTGACGTTCTGCCCACCCGCACCCTGGGCGCGGATCGCGGTGATCTCGACTTCTTCGGGCGGGATGGTGTACTGAACCTGCATGTGGGATCGCGACGGCGGATGGGGAGGTCCATTGTAGGGTTTCACCGCGCCGTCGATATATATCGAAGATCGCGGTGCGCCCCTATTTCACGCCCACCTTGACCACGAACTGCAGAAGTTCGCTGGCACGCATGAGTATCGGAGCCGCCATCGGCTCGCGTTCCATCGCGGCAAAGGGGCCCTCGCCGAAATAGAGTCCGTCCGAGGCCAGGAAGCTCATGCGCACGTTCTCCTTCGAGGCCGGCAGCCGGGGCTTGTTCCACGGGTTCAGGCGATCGACAGCAAGCTGCGAGGAAGCCATCAGTTCGGCGATTTTCGTCGCGACTTCCGACGGAACAGCATCGAACAGGGCCATTTTCCCCGAGTGGTTGATGTAGCGGATCCGTCCGTCCGGGTATACGGCGAGTGTGTCGAGGCCACCCTGAACCGGAACTTCGACAACGACACCGAGCAGCCTGCGCCCCGGCACAGGCCGGCCGTTCGCGCTCAGCCAGTTGTAGGCGAGGATCCGGACGCGGCTCTCCTGGCCTTCGTCCGCGGCGAGTCCTGCAATTGCGCCCGGGTCGGGGCGGTCGGCAAACAGGATGGCCTGCCAGTCCGCCGCGTGCGCTCCCGTCTGCGGTTTGAACAAGGCTGCGTTGTCGCAGAACATGAGGTTGTACATTAGATTGGTCTGCGCCTCGGCATAAGGCCCCTGCACGCCGCCTGCAGCAGCGCTTGCCATTGCCGCGCCACCGAAACCGAGCGCGGTGATCAGTTTTCTAAACATGGTGGATACGCTCCATTCGGGCATAAACGTTAGCGGAATTTTCTTCTTCCGCCTTAAAGCATAATCGTATCGGGTAATGGTTGAAAGTGGCGGGGTTGAAAGTGGCGGCGCACGATCCGAGGAACCTTCGCCGGTGCGTCGGATCCACTTCGTCACGGCGGCAATATCGTCGCGGAGAGTGCGAAGGCAGTGTCGACGATGCCGGGCGCGACGGCCGTTCCCTTGCCGCGGGCCTTGCGGAGGACAGGATGATCGATCGGCGAACACTGTTGCGGGCATTGATGGCCGTCGGGGCAAGCTCACTGATGTCATCCGCGTGGGCGCGGGCCGCGCCGCCGCACCTGCTGACGCGTGCCGTACCGTCGAGCGGTGAAGCCTTGCCCCTTGTCGGGCTGGGCAGCTGGATTACCTTCAACGTGGGCAAGGACCCGGTTGCGCGCGACGCGTGCACCGAGGTGATGCGCAACTTCTTCGCCGCCGGTGGCCGGCTGATCGATTCCTCGCCGATGTATGGCTCCGCGCAGCAGGTGATCGGCCACGGTCTCGCCCGGCTTGGCAGCGGCGCGCGGGTGTTTTCGGCCGACAAGGTGTGGATCGGCTCGGCTGCGCGTGGTCCTGCGCAGATCGAGGAATCGCGCGCGGCCTGGGGCGTGCCGCGCTTCGACCTGCTGCAGGTGCATAACCTGCTCTCCTGGGAGGCGCATCTGGACACCCTGTTCGCGATGAAGGCGGCGGGGGCTTTGCGCTACGTGGGCATCACCACTTCGGAAGGCCGGCGTCACGCCGAGTTCGAGCGGATCATGCGCAGCTACCCGCTCGATTTCGTCCAGTTCTCGTACAACATCCTCGATCGCGAGGCCGAGCAGCGCCTGTTGCCACTCGCCCGCGAGCGCGGGGTCGCAGTCCTGATCAACCGCCCGTTTCGCCAGGGGGCGCTGACCGATGCACTGGCGCGTCATCCGCTGCCGGCGTGGGCGGCCGAGATCGATTGCGTCAGCTGGGCTCAGGTTCTGCTCAAGTTCATCGTTTCGCATCCCGCGGTGAGCTGCGTCATTCCCGCCACCAGCAGCGTGGCCCACGTGCTCGAGAACATGGGCGCGGCCACCGGGCGGCTACCGGACGAGGCGCTGCGCAAACGCATGGTCGCGCATGTCGAGGCGCTCTGATGGAGGTGTGGTGGACCTACCGGCTCGAGGATTTCCTGCTGTTCTCGCCAAAGACGTACTATCGTCTGTACGAGCTTTACAACGCCGAGATCTGGCCGCTGCAACTGCTGGCGCTTGCGTTGGGTGTGACCATTCCGGCGCTCATCCGCAAAGGCGGAGCAGGGTGCGGCAAGGCCGTCTCGGCAATCCTGGCGCTGGGCTGGGTCTGGGTGGCGTGGGGGTTTCACTACCGTCATTACGCCACCATCAACTGGGCCGCAGCATGGTTCGCTGCGGCATTCGCGCTGCAGGCCGGGTTGCTGGTGTGGGTCGGCGTGGTCCGCGGAAGGCTCGACTTGTTGCCGTTCAGGGATGCGACCAGCCGGGTGGGGCTCGGGGTGTTTCTCTTCGCTCTGCTGATTTTTCCGCTTGTGGAGCTTTCTCTCGGCAGGTCCTGGGGCGGGCTTGGCGTGTTCGGCATCAGCCCCGATCCCACCGTACTTGCCACCTTGGGCGTCCTGCTGATCGCACGGCAAGGGCACGGGCTGCTCCTGCTCATCCCGCTGGCGTGGTGTGCCGTCGGCGGCGCAACGCTGTGGTCGATGGGCTCCGCCGAAGCCCTGTTGCTGCCTGCGGCCGGTTTGCTCGTCCTTGTGCTCGCCGGATGGCGGCGGGCGCATACCTGAACTCCTCTCACCTTCACGCGCACCCTCTGCGCATCACCGGAATCGAGCACCCTCATGCAACGCTATGAATATCTCATCCGCAGCGACATCCACCAAATGGCCGAAGACACGGCGCGCAGCCATGGGAGCAGGGAGCGCGAACGGCTCAAGGCCTACACCGAGGTCGTGCTCATCGAGCTGAACAAGCTCGGTGCCGAGGGCTGGGAGTTGATGCAGGCGCCCGACCTCACCACCAACCGCAACTGGATCTTCAAACGGCCTCTGGCGTAGGGACTGTTAGCCGACCGTTGGCCGCTTACTCTTCCTCGATCTCGACACCCTCCATCCGCGCCCGTCGTGCCGCCTCCTCCTTGCGTGCGGCGTCGATTACCTGCATCACTTCGTCGAGGTCGGCTTCGGTTTCGTCGGCGAGGAACACGCCGGTCAGCTCGATCTCCGGGTGAAGCTTGCCCGATTCGTACAGCGACCAGATCTCCTTGCCGTAGGCGGTCTCGAGCAGTTCCGGGGCGAACTGGCCGAAGTAGGTGGCAAGGTTGTCCACGTCGCGGTCGAGCATGCGGCTGGCGTTGTTGTTGGCCGCTGCATCCACCGCCTGGGGCAGGTCGATGATCACCGGGCCGTTGCTGTCGACCAGTACGTTGTATTCGGACAGGTCGCCGTGCACGATGCCGGCGCACAGCATGCGCACTACCTGGCGTACCAGCACCGCGTGATAGCTGCGTGCGTCTTCCGCGCTCAGCACCACGTCGTTGAGCCGCGGCGCCGGTTCGCCGTCCTCGTCGGCAACGAGCTCCATCAGCAGTACGCCTTCGTGGAAGTTGTACGGCGTCGGCACCCGCACGCCGGCCGCGGCGAGGCGGTAAAGCGCGTCGACTTCGGCGTGCTGCCACGCCGACTCCTGCTCCTGGCGGCCGTAGCGTGAGCCCTTGGCCATGGCGCGGGCCTGGCGGCTGTTCTTGATCTTGCGCCCTTCGGTGTAGTCGACCGCCTTGTGGAAGCCGCGCTTGTTGGCCTCCTTGTACACCTTGGCGCACCGAATCTCGTCGCCGCACTGCACGACGTAGACCATGGCTTCCTTGCCGCTCATCAGCTGACGCAGCACCTTGTCGACCAGCCCGTCGGTGACCAAGGGCTCGATTCTGCTCGGGGTTTTCATGCCTTTGCTCAGTTCCTGTGTAGTTTTCCGTAGCCTGCAAGCAGGCGTTGATGCATGTCGCTGCCCTCTAGGTTGAGGCCCAGTGCGGGCACGCCGAAGAAGCGCTCCTCGCCGTCGAGCAGGGCCGCGGCGCGGTGCAGGGTCACTGTGCCATAGAGTGTCTCGAGGGCGGAGTCGTAGCGGCTGCCGTCGTCGGCTTCTGCGTCGTAAAGTTTCATCAGACCTTCGATGCAACGATACACGCGGCGGCGATCGGCGTTGATCTGCTCGAAGTGGCGGATCCACTCGCAGCCTTCGGCAATTGCATCGTCGTCGCCGATGGCCAGCCCGAGCAGGGTCTTCAGCTCGCCCACCCGCAGGTCCAGCCAGAACGGGTCGTCGCCCGGCGCGAGGCCGATGAGTGCCGCTACCAGGCGCTCGTCGGCAATGCCACTGTCGTTGAGGGTGTCTAGCAGGTCGCCGCATTCGTCGTCGTCGAGATCGGGCAGGTGCAGGATGTCTTCGCGGATATCGTTGGCGACGCTGTTGTTCTCCCATTCGAGCTCGTCGATCGGGTAAATCTCCGACATGCCGGGCACCAGGATACGGCACGCATAGACGCCGAGATGCTTGAAGTCGGACACGTAGATGTCGTGGCCTGCACCATGGATGGCATCGACCGACCAGGCGTAGTCCTCGGCGGTGGTGGTGCCGAAGTTCCAGTCGACGAACTCGAAATCGGGCTCGGTGCCGAGGAAGTTCCAGCTGATGATGCCGCTCGAATCGACGAAGTGGATCTCGATGTTGGGCGCGCTGGCGATCTCTTCCAGGTCGAATCCGGGCTCGGGAAAGCCGTCGAGCGCATCGAGCGCGCGGCCCTGGAGCAGTTCGGTGAGCGCGCGCTCGAGCGCGATCTCGAACCGCGGGTGGGCGCCGAAGCTGGAGTAGCAGCCCTGATCGCGCGGATTGAGCAGGGTCACGTTCATTACCGGGTACTTGCCGCCGAGCGAGGCGTCCTTAACCAGGATGCCGAAGCCAGCCGCGCGCAGGCCGGCAATGCCGGCGGCGATGCCGGGGTAGCGGGCGATGACCGCTTCCGGCACATCGGGCAGGCACAGCCCCTCGCTGATGATGCGGAACTTGATGTGGCGTTCGAAGATCTCGGACAGCGCCTGGGTGCGCGCTTCGGCCGGGGTGTTGCCGGCCGACATGCCGTTGCTGACGTAGAGGTTGCCGATGACATTGACCGGGAAATGCACCACTTCTTCGTCACGCATGCGCACGTAGGGAATGGCGCAGATGCCGTGCTCGGCATTGCCCGAGTTGAAGTCGACCAGACTGCTGGCGTGAATGTTGCCACGCGGGTTGTAGAAAGCCTGCAACTCGGCGGTGAGCAACCCCTGCGGCCATTCGCCGTTCGCACCGGGCTGAAACCATTGTTCCTGCGGGTAGTGGACGAAACCCCGGCCGCCTTCGGCTAGCCCACCCTCGGCGTACTGTTCGCCGAGGTAGTAGTGGTTCCAGAAGTAGTTGCACGACAGGCGCTCGAAGTACTCGCCCAGCGCGCTGGCCTGCGCGGCCAGCTTGGTGGCGCCCTTGCCGTTGGTAAACATCAGCGGGCAGTCGCGGTCGCGCACGTGCACCGACCAGATGCCATCGACCGGGTTCAGCCACGAGCGCTCCTCGACTTGGAAGCCGAGGCCTTCTAGCTTGCCCTGCATGGTGGAGATCGAGGATTCGAGCGAGGCATCCTTGCCGGCGATGAAGTGTTCTGATTGCATTGAGTCATCCTGCTGGGTACGGCTGAGAGGAAAAACGGATACGCGCCACGGTCGCCGGGAGTGGCCGACGTGGCGGGAGACGTTCATGAGCTGGGGGAAGGCGAGTGGGGGCGGGTCCGGGCGCCGTTTGTCCGGTAAGGCGACGACGCTGTCGAACCGGACCCGGGGCGGCGCAGTGCGTCGCAACGGGTCTGTTCGAGGCTGAGCAACGCCTGCAACGGGGCGATGATACCCGCGTCCTTGCGGCAACGGCGTTTCAGTATGTGAACAGCGTCCGCTCAGCGCCTCGTCAGCGCGACGGCGCCTTGCGCATCATGGTGGCTGGCAGAAGGCCCTTCTCGCCGTTGTCTAGGGTCACGTTGTAGGCCAGTTCGGGGCCTTTTGCGCCCGATACCCGGCTGACCTTCGTCACCCGCCCGCGTACCCAGGCCGGACCGTAGCGCGCGTACACAATCTCGCCTACGACAAAGGTGGCTCCGGTCAGGGCCGGAGCGGGGGAAGCCGGTTTTGGTGGAGACTGAGGTGGCGCAGTGCGCGGCTGCCCGACCGGGGGCGAAGTGCCGCTCGCGCTGCGGGGAGGCTTCGCCGTCTCGGGGCATAGCAGCTCCCATTGTTGTGAGATGCCCAGCCCGCCACTGGCGTTGTCGCGGCCGACGATGCGACCGGACGCGTCACGCCAGCGGCTGCGGCCGCCACCGATGTCGGAGTTGTCCCAGCGACCCGCCAGGGTGTAGGTGTTGCCGTCGACCGGGGTGATACGTCCGGCAATGCAGTTGGCCGATGCGCGGTAGGTCTGCTTCGCTTCCGGGCTGTCGAGTACGCTGCGCACGCAGTTGGGGTCGCCGGGCGACCAGTTGGCGCACCAGCCTTCGATCGCCTGGCGGGTCACTTTCGCCTCGGCTACTGCGTTCTCGGTGCCGATGCCCGATTTCTTGGTTACCGTCGGCGACCAATGCTTGCTGCCGAGCGACAGCCACTCGGACTGTGCGGCGGCGGCAGCTGGTACGAGTGCGGCTAGTGCGGCGAGGGCCAGTCGTGTCCGCATGGCAGGCTCCTGACGAAGGGTGGGAGAGTGGTGTGACTCCAGTCTAGTCAATGCCGAAGCCTGTGGTGTTGCCATTGCCTTTATGCGGCGGTAGTTCGTGGTCGATACAGTGCCAACCCGGAGCCGATCCCGGAGAATCGTGGCCGGCAATCCGATGTCCGCGGCCGACCTCCGTGCGGGAGCCTGAGCGCCGGTGCCGGCTGCTTGCTTTAGTCGGTGACCTGCTCCAGCAATTCTTCGGGGATGTCTTCCGGACAGAGCTGGCCGGCGTTGTCGCCCATCAGCGCAAGGATGAGTCGCAGGCGGTTGTTCAGTTCGCTCAGGTTTCCCGGCCAGGTGTGCCGGCGTAGCAGGGCGAGTGCGTCGGGGCAGACGTAAATTGCCTGATCGGGGCTCGCGCTTCGGACGAAGCGTCGCACCAGCGCGTCGAAGTCGGTGCGTTCGCGCAGTGCCGGGAGATGGATACTGCGGCCGCCGCAGGCCTCGAAGGTGCTGGTGGCGAGGGCTTGTTCGCGGTGCAGCGTGGCCAGCGGGCGGCGAGTGGCGGCGATGATGCGGGTGCGGCGCGATGCCGTCGAGAACAGGCGGGACTGTTCGGCCAGCGGCAAGGCGTCGCAGTCGATCAGGTAGAGGATGCCGCCGCTCGCCTGGTGCAGTGCATGATCGGTCTCGACCTGAAGGGCCGGGCTCGCCGCCAGGGCCGTGCAGTCGAGGCTGATCAGGGCGGTGGTGGTCAACAGACTCTGGTGATAGGCGAGTACCAGGTGGCGCTTGCCGGTGCCGGTTTCCCCTTCGATCAACAGTGGGCCGGTTTCGTCATGCCATTGCGCCAGGGTCTTGAGCGCGCTGCTGATATGCGGGTCCCCCAGATTGAAGGCATCCAGCGGCGATCTGTGGGCGGGCGTCGGGGCGGGCGCGGCGGGTGCCGGCAGGTGGCTCCTGCGCACCGGCGATTGGCGCAGACTGGCGCGCGCAACGCAAGTCCGCCCCTGATTGGTGCGCAGCGGAAAAGGTGTCGGCTGGCTGAGTGCTGCCCAGTCGACCAGGCGTTGCCATTCGGTGCCGAAGCACTCGTCGCAGGAGGCATCCGGATATTCACCAAAGAGCTTGAGCAGGGCCCGCGCCGCGCGGTTGCAGGCGAGCAGCCGGCCCCCTTCGTCGAACACGGTGAGACCCTCGAGCGGACTGCCAATCAACTCGGCCCGGGGGTGGAACCGGATGGTGAGGAAGCCCTCGTCCAGACTCTCGATCAGCCGGTGTTCGATGCACTCGGCGGTGGTGCGCAACAGGGCATTGGCGTGTGACAGGTTGGCGCGGGCGTCTGTGGATATGTCCAGCACACCGGCGATGCCGCCGGTGGGGGCAAAGATCGGCGTGGCTACGCAGGTGAGGAAACGGTTGCGCTCGAGGAAGTGCTCCGTGCCCTGGATCGCGACGATATCGCTGCTGACGAGCGCTGTGCCGATGGCGTTGGTGCCCATGATCGCCTCGCTCCACTCGGCGCCGGGGCTCAGCGCGACACGTGCGGCGCGGTCGAGAAAGCCGTTGTCGCCGATGGCACTCAAGATCAGTCCCTGACTGTCGGTGAGCAGTACGGTGGAGGCGGGGCTGTCGATCTGGCGGTAGAGGTTCTCGATGACCGGTTGAGAGAACGTCAGCAGACGCGCGTTTGCCTCCAGCCGGTCGTTCAGATCTGCGCGCGCGTGCAGACCATCCGGCAGCGGCTGATCGGTTTGCAGGCCATGCCCGCGGCTGCGTGACCAAGATGCGTTCAGGTCCGCGGACGGCGAGGCGGGAGGTGTTGCGTTGTTCATGCCAAAACTCATGCAGGAAGTGTGCCTTCCGTGGACGTCAACCTGCCCCGGCGCTATGGATGCGGTGTGGAAGGGATCATCCGCGAAATGTACGACAAGCGTCGATATGCATGCGGATGCCTAAGGATGGTGCCACGCATCGGGACAGGTGTTCGTAAATTGAGCATCCGTGTGATCACTGGATCACACGTTGCCGTTAAGGTCTTTTCCCCCTGTTTTGCGTTCAGGTGTTTGAAAAATAGGGAATCCGGGCATGGGCTGCGGTTTCGATGCGGGTCTGGCATGCGCCCTGCAACGATGATGACAACGCAACACGGCGTTTTACCTCTCGAGCTCTGGAGAAGACACAAATGATTTACGCGATGCCCGGTCAAGCTGGTGCCACGGTTCAGTTCAAGGACAAGTACGACAATTTCATCGGTGGCGAGTGGGTGCCGCCGGTCAATGGACAGTATTTCGACAACATCAGCCCGATCAATGGCCGGGTGTTCTGCAAGGTGGCGCGCTCCTCGGCCGACGACATCGAACTGGCATTGGATGCTGCCCATGCCGCTGCCGACAAGTGGGGGCGTACCTCGCCGACCGAGCGTTCGAACCTGCTGTTGAAGATTGCCGACCGCCTCGAAGCCAACCTCGAAATCCTGGCGTATGCCGAGACCGTCGATAACGGCAAGCCGATCCGCGAGACGCTGAACGCCGACATTCCGCTGACCATCGATCACTTCCGCTACTTTGCCGGCTGCCTGCGCGCACAGGAAGGCAGCCTGAGCGACCTCGACGAGAACACCGTCGCCTATCATTTCCACGAACCGCTGGGTGTCGTCGGCCAGATTATCCCGTGGAACTTCCCGATCCTGATGGCGGCCTGGAAGCTGGCCCCGGCCATTGGCGCCGGCAACTGCGTGGTGCTCAAGCCCGCCGAGTCGACGCCGATCAGCATCCTGATCCTGGCCGAGCTGATCGCCGATCTGCTGCCGCCGGGCGTGCTCAACATCGTCAATGGATTCGGCCGCGAAGCCGGCATGCCGCTGGCCAACAGCAAGCGTATTGCCAAGATCGCCTTCACCGGCTCCACCTCGACCGGCAGGGTGATTGCCCAGGCGGCGGCCAACAACCTCATCCCGGCCACGCTGGAGCTAGGCGGCAAGTCGCCCAACATCTTCTTCGCCGATATCGCCGATGCCGACGACGATTTCTTCGACAAGGCGGTCGAAGGCCTGGTGTTGTTCGCCTTCAACCAGGGCGAAGTGTGCACCTGCCCGTCGCGCGCACTGATTCACGAATCGATCTACGACAAGTTCATGGCGCGCGTGCTCGAGCGTGTGGCGGCGATCAAGCAGGGCAACCCGCTCGACACCGACGTGATGATGGGCGCCCAAGCGTCTAAAGAGCAGATGGGCAAGATCATGTCCTATATGGATGTGGGCAAGCAGGAAGGTGCCGAACTGCTGATCGGCGGCGAGCGTGCCCATCTGGAAGGTGAGCTGGGCGATGGCTATTACATCAAGCCGACCCTGTTCAAGGGCCACAACAAGATGCGCATCTTCCAGGAAGAAATCTTTGGGCCGGTCCTTGCCGTGACTACCTTCAAGACCGAGGCCGAAGCCCTGGAACTGGCCAACGACACGCTCTACGGCCTGGGTGCCGGCGTATGGACGCGCGATGGCAGCACCGCTTACCGCATGGGCCGTGCGATCAAGGCGGGTCGTGTATGGACCAACTGCTATCACGCCTACCCGGCGCACGCCACCTTCGGCGGCTACAAGGAGTCCGGAATCGGTCGTGAGACGCACAAGATGATGCTGGACCACTACCAGCAGACCAAGAATCTGCTGGTCAGCTACAGCCCGAAGAAGCTCGGCTTCTTCTGATTAGTGACAGTCCCGCACGACAGCTCGCGTGCGGGGTGCCAAGGTGTTCTCCCTCCTCATGAAAGTGAGTTCCCCGGGCGGCTTCGGTCGCCCGGTTTTTTTTCGACAAAGGAGATCGGGATGGCGGTTGATAGAGTGATCGCCACTCAGGCTGCACTGGATCTGATCCAGGTGCTGCACGGCAAGCACGGCGAACTGATGTTCCACCAGTCGGGGGGGTGTTGTGACGGCAGCGCGGCCAACTGCTACCTGCCGGGCGAACTCACCATCGGCGCGGGTGACGTGCTGCTCGGGGAGATCGGCGGCTTCCCGTTTTATATCGGCAAGTCGCAGTACGAGTACTGGAAGCACACACAATTGATCATCGACGTGATCGATGCCCGCGGTGGCGGCACCTTCTCGCTGGAAGGGCCGGAAGGCAAGAGCTTTCACACCCGGTCAAGGCTGTTCACGGATGAAGAATGGGCGGCGCTGGTGCAGGCCGGTCTGGTTTGAAACGACGCATGGTGCGTCTTAACTCGGAGTGGTGGAGATGATGAAGATGCTTGTTGTAGCCAGCCTGGCGCTGGCCGTTTCGGGCCCGGCTGCGGCCTCGCTCGAGATCGTCAAGAAGGCACGCTGCGTGGCCTGTCATGCGGTGGACAAGAAAATGGTCGGTCCAGCCTACCGTGAGGTCGCGGCAAAGTATCAGGGCCAGGCCGATGCGGCAGCGATGCTGGCCGCAAAGGTTCGCAATGGCGGAACGGGGGTCTGGGGAGCGGTGCCGATGATGCCGCATGACGCAACAAAGATCAGCGACGACAATCTGAAGGCGGCAATCGACTGGATTCTGGCGGGCGCGCCAGACTGATCGGGTTGGCACACCTGTTCCGAAATTGAGCAGGTGTGCCGTGGTGGAACACCGTGTCCGTCTGGTCCGGTCTAGTTCCCGCCGGGGATTCGATGAACGGTGCCATGTTCGGCAAAGATGCGCGCAAGTTCGCCCGAGCGCTGAAGCTCGCCGAGCGCATTGCCTAGGGCGGTGGCGAGCGCCGTGTTCTCCGCCTTCACCGCCATGCCCAGGGGCCAGCCGGTGACGCGCAATTCCGGCATTTGCAGGCTGTCGATGAGCACGCCGGGCGCGTCGCCCAGGCTTGCCTCGAGTTCGGTACGGGTGCCGATCACCGCGGCCACTTCGCCGGCCTTGAGCGCCTCTGCCGCGAGCGGGATGCTGCGGTAGTGGCTGACGTTGTCGCGCAGGCGGCCATTGAGCACATGGAGCAGAAAGTCGCTGCCATGGGTATCCAGCTCGGCACCGATTTTCTCGCGGGTGAAGACCTCGAACGCATTGGCGGCCGACCCGGCAATCTTCGGTACACGCGCCGAATTGCGCGCGATGGCCATGGTTTCGAGGTGGTAGGGCCCGAAGATGCTGACCTTGTCGTTTTGTGCTGCCAGATTGACGTCTACCGGAACGTGCAGCATCACATCGCCCGGCCGTGTGCCCAGGTAGTGCCCGCGCCACACCATATTGCGCAGGTCGTCGTTCATGTCCTCGTCGGCTGGGACTTCGACGAACTCGGCGCGCAGCGCGAGCTTTTCGGCCAGTGCCCTGCCCAGGGCGATGTCGATGCCCTTGCCCTTGGCCGACCACGGCGGAAACTCGGCATACACCGCGATACGCAAGGCACCGGCCTGCTGCAACTCGAGCTCGGCCGCTGCGCCGTGGGCCGGCAGCACGGCGCCGGCGAGCAGGGCGCTGGCGCCGAGCAGGAAGTGGCGGCGGTCAGTCTTCATGGACGGTCTCCAGCCAGGCGCGAATCGCCCACATCGCTTCCTGCTGCAGGATTCCCTCGAATGGAGGCATGTACACCCGGCCGTCGCGACTGGCGCCATTGCGCACGCGCTGAATGTAAATCTCGTCGCCTTCGTCGGCTTCGGGCAGGTAGCGCAGGTCGGGCGCGATGCCGCCCGAGACGCCGCCGAGGCCGTGACAGCGCGCGCAGTTCTGGTTGTAGGCAGAGTCGCCGATGCGGATCGCCTCCTTGTCCTTGCGGTAGGGGTTGCTCTCCAGCCAATCGGCGCCGAGGGCCTTCAGCGTGCTCACATCCACTGCCTGCGGGGTGACGTCGCCGTGGGCACCGGCGAGCATGGCGGTGCCGGCGAGCAGGGCGGCCAATGCTGCGTGGCGCAGCGAGCGGGTGATCGTCTCCTGTTTGTACTTGTAGTCCACTTTTTCGTTCCTCATGTCTGATGTTGAAGCAGCGTCTGTCTGGTGTGCCGAGTGTCTCGCGCTGGCCCCGGCTGAGGTGTGTCTTGCAAACGCTGTGCCATCGATACGAAAGGTGTAGTGTGGCAAGGATATTGCAGATAGCCGTCACCCTGTCGAGGGTGGCAGTTGCTGCGATTCGATGCAGGTGCTAAGTTTTGAGACAATCCCGCTACAAGAACATATTCAAGGCGGGGAGACATGGAGGAGGGCGAGAAATGACCGGTCATCCAGTGACGCAGAGTCCGCACGAGTCGCGTTTGTTAGAGGCGCGTCAGCAGTTCTTTGTTCGCGGGGATAGTCCCGAGGGGGATGTTCCCCAAGCGGTCTTGCGCTCCTGGCTACGCTGTCGCGACAGCATGGTGGATTATCTTGCAGACGGCCGCGGTGACCCGGAAGGACGTAGCGGCCTGACCGAAGCGCGCGAACGCAGCGAATGTTTGCTCAACAATGCCAGCGGAATCATGGAGCATGTATTCGAGCAGATTCGTGCGTCGGGCAGCATGGTGATTCTGGCCGACAATCAGGGCATGATCCTGCACAGTCTGGGTGATCCCGATTTTGTCAGCCGTGCCCAGCGGGTGGCGCTTCAGCCGGGGGCTTCGTGGAGCGAGAACCTGCGCGGCACCAACGCAATCGGCACCACGCTCATCGAAGGGGCGCCGGTGGAGGTCATCGGTGCCGAACACTTTCTCGAGCGCAACGGTATCCTCAGCTGTAGTGCAGCGCCCGTGTTCAACCCGGGTGGCGAGGTGGCCGGCGTGCTCGATATTTCCGGCGACTATCGCAGCAACCAACGCCATACCCTCGGTCTGGCGCGACTGGCTGCGCAGTTGCTCGAAAAGCGCTTGTTCGAGGTCGAGTTCGCACGTGACATCCTGATTGCGCTGCATGTCCGTCCGGAATACGTCGGAGGCCTGCAGGAGGGTTTGCTGGCAGTGAGCGCCGACGGCCGCGTGCTTGGTGCCAACGGCGTTGCCCGGGCCTTGCTCGGGCTCGCACCCGGTGCAGTGGTGGGCCTGGATTTTGGTGGTTTGTTCAAGCTGCCATTCGGCAATCTGGTGGATCGCTGCGGCCGCGACACTTCGTCGCTGCAGGTCGTGGAATTGCGTCAGGGCGAACGTGTGTATATACGCCTGCGTTGCTGTTCGCTACCGCAGGCGAGCACGAGCCATGGACACCAGTACGCACAACAGCCGGCAGCGCGGCCAGTGGCGGTGACTCCCGCCGGACGCAAGCCACCGTGTGATCCACGCAATGGGCGGATGACGCTCGAGTGTCTGTCGACCGGCGATCCGCGGCTGCAATTGGCCCTCGACCGTGCCGCGCGCATCATGACCAAGGATATTCCCCTGCTCATCCAGGGCGAGTCCGGTGTGGGCAAGGAGCTGTTTGCGCGCGCCTTCCATTTCTCCGGCCCGCGCCAGGACGGGCCCTTCGTGGCGCTGAACTGCGCGGCGATACCCGAGAACCTGATCGAGTCCGAGCTGTTCGGCTATGTTGGCGGCGCCTTCACCGGTGCCCGGCGTGAGGGTTCGGTGGGCAAGATTCAGCAGGCGCATGGCGGCACCCTGTTCCTCGACGAGATCGGCGACATGCCGCTGTCGATGCAGGCGCGCCTGCTGCGGGTGCTGCAGGAGCGCTGCGTGACACCGGTCGGCGCCCAGCGCAACGTGCCGGTCGATATCTCGCTGGTGTGCGCCACCCACCGGGTGTTGCGCGATTCGGTGCGTGCGGGCAGTTTTCGCGAGGATCTCTACTACCGCGTAAACGGGCTCACCGTTACCCTGCCACCGCTGCGTGATCGCACAGATATCCGCTCGATCGTGAGCATCATCCTTGATGCGGAAGTGCCCGAATCCCGCAGTGGCGGTCCGGTAAGGATCAGCGAGCAGGTGCTGGATTTCTTCGAGCACTATCCGTGGCCGGGCAATGTGCGCCAGTTGCAGAACGTGATCAGGGTGGCCGCCGCCTTGCTTGACGACGACGAGAACGAAATTCTGCCCGTGCACCTGCCCGAAGAGCTGTTCGGTTCTGACCCGATGGACGACGCCGAGAGCGGTCAGGGTGGGGCGCCGAATGCCGTTTCTCTGTTTGCCGCACCCGCCACGGGGTCCGGACTGGCCGCGGGAGCTCGCAGCCTGGACGAGATCGAGCTTGATGCGATTGCCGTCGTGATGCGCGAGGTCGGCGGCAACGTGTCGGCGGCGGCGCGGCGCCTCGGTATCAGCCGCAACACGCTTTATCGCAAGATCGGACGCATGCAGTAAGGGAGATGAACGCGGCGGCCGGTGCGCGTTCGGGGTTAAGGGTTTTCCCGCGCTCCTTCCTCACCGGGAGCGGCGTATTCTCAAAACAGGTATGAAGCGTGCTTTACAGGAAGGGCTTCATCACGGTGATAACAATGAATCGGAGGAGATGATCCATGTGGAAATCGCTACATATTGATCCCGCGAAGTGCACCGGCTGTCTGCAGTGCGAGATGGCCTGTTCTTACGAGAACACCGGGGTCTTCAATCCCAGCAAGTCACGCATCAAGGTATTCAATTTTGAAACGGAAGGGCGCAAGGTTCCCTACACCTGTACCCAGTGCACGGAAGCGTGGTGCCTGAACGCCTGTCCGGTGGACGCGATCCGGATCGACCTCAGCACCGGCGCCAAGATGGTGTATGAGGACACCTGTGTGGGCTGCAAAGTGTGCACGATCGCCTGTCCGTTCGGCACGATCAATTACAACCAGGACTCGGGCAAGGTGCAGAAGTGCGACCTGTGCGAGGGCGACCCGGCGTGTGAAAAGGCCTGTCCGACCGGCGCGATCACCTATGTCGACGCCGACTGGACCGGGCTGGACAAGATGCGCGCCTGGGCCGCCAAGGCCAACACCCCTGCAACCGCTGCCTGAGGAGGAGACACCATGGGCTGGAATCGTAAAGTCCTGCGGGTGAATCTCACCGCGGGCACCTGTCAGGAAGAACCGTTGAACATGCAGTGGGCGCAGGATTACCTGGGCTCGCGCGGGCTGGCGACCAAGTACCTGGTGTCCGAGACCGACCCCAAGGTCGACCCGCTGTCGCCGGACAACAAGATGATCATGTCCACCGGGCCGCTCACTGGCACGATGGCTTCGACCGGCGGGCGCTACACGATCGTCACCAAGGGGCCGCTGACCGGCGCCATCGCCTGTTCGAACTCGGGCGGCTTCTTCGGCGCCGAGATGAAGTTCGCCGGCTGGGACATGATCATCTTCGAAGGCAAGTCACCCAAACCGGTCTATCTCTTCCTCGAGAACGAGAAGGCCGAACTGCGCGACGCCGGTCATCTGTGGGGCAAGAGCTGCTGGGAAACCGAAGAGACGATCAAGCACGAGTTGCAGGACCCGCTGGTGCGGGTGTCCTCGATCGGGCTCGCGGGCGAGAACCAGGTCATGTTCGCCTGTGTGGTAAACGACCTCCATCGTGCTGCCGGACGTTCCGGCGTGGGTGCGGTGATGGGCTCGAAGAATCTCAAGGCGGTCGCGCTGCGCGGCACCAGGGGAACCTCGGGGATCAAGGATTTCCCCGCCTTCATGAAGGCCACCACCGAGGCCAAGAAGGTGCTCGCCGATAACGCCGTCACCGGCCAGGGCCTGCCCAAGTTCGGCACCCAGGTGCTGATGAACGTGATCAACGAGATGGGTGCACTGCCCACCCGCAACCACCGCGACGTGCAGTTCGAGGATGCGGGCAAGATCTCCGCCGAGGCGATGCACGAGAAGCGCCCGAGCGACGGCAAGGCACACCTGGTGACCAACGCGGCCTGCTTCGGCTGCACGATTGCCTGCGGCCGGATCTCGGAGATCGACAAGGGCCACTTCACGGTCAAGAACAGCCCGCAGTACTGGGGCGCTTCCGGTGGCCTGGAGTACGAAGCGGCGTGGGCGCTGGGTGCGGCCAACGGCGTGGGTGATCTCGAAGCGCTGCAGTACGCCAACCTGATCTGCAACGAGCAGGGCATGGACCCGATTTCCTTCGGCGCCACCGTCGGTGCGGTGATGGAAATGTATGAGATGGGCGTGCTCACCAAGGAGCAGCTCGGCATCGAGTCGCCATTCGGTTCGCCTGAAGCGCTGGCGAAGATGGTCGAGATGACCGCAAGGGGCGAAGGTTTCGGCAAGGAAATCGGCCTGGGCTCCAAGCGCCTGTGCGAGAAGTACGGCCACCCGGAGCTATCGATGAGCGTCAAGGGCCAGGAGTTTCCGGCCTACGACTCGCGCGCGATCCAGGGCATGGGCCTGGCCTACGCCACCTCCAATCGCGGCGCCTGCCACCTGCGCGGCTACACGGTGGCCTCCGAGGTGCTCGGCATTCCGGTCAAGACCGATCCGCTCGTCACCGAGGGCAAGCCCGAGCTGGTGAAGGCCTTCCAGGACGCCACTGCGGTGTTCGACTCTGCCGGCATCTGCGTATTCACCAGCTTTGCGTGGACGCTGGCCGACGTGCAGCCGCAACTGGCCGCCGCCTGCGAGGGCGACTGGAGCATGGAGAAGCTGAACGAGGTGGGCGAACGCATCTGGAACATGGAGCGCCAGTACAACAACGCCGCCGGCTTTACCGCCAAGGACGACAACCTGCCGCCGCGCCTGACCACCGAACCGGCCAAGACCGGTCCGGCCAAGGGCCTGGTCAATGGACTGGCCACCATGCTGCCGGAGTACTACAAAGTCCGCGGCTGGACGCCTGAAGGCGTGCCGACGACGGAAACGCGCGAACGACTGGGCCTCTGACACCCGTCGCGAGACGACCGCCGCCTTTGCCCGCCACGGTGGGCGAGGGCGGCCCTCCATTGAGGACTGTCCATGAAACATCTGATACTCGGTAACGGCCCCGCCGGCGTGGTGGCGGCTGAAACCCTGCGCCGCGCCGCGCCGCTCGATGAAATCGTGCTGATCGGCAACGAAGACGAACCGCCCTATTCGCGCATGGCGATTCCCTATCTGCTCGAAGAGAACATCGACGAGCACGGCACCTATCTGCGCAAGACCCCGAACCATTTCGAAAGCCTGCGTATCCGCGAGCTGCGTGGCCGTGCGGTCGCGCTCGACACGGACCGGAAGCGGCTGCTGTTCTTTGACGGTCATTTCGAGGATTACGACCGGCTGCTGATCGCAACCGGCTCGCACCCGGTGCGCCCGCCCATACCAGGGGTCGACTTTCCGGAGGTGCAAACCTGCTGGACGCTCGAAGACGCGCGTGCGATCGCGCACCATGCCAAGGCCGGCGCCCGGGTGCTGCAGCTGGGCGCCGGCTTCATCGGCTGCATCATCATGGAGGCGCTGGCCAGTCGCGGAGTCGAGCTCACCGTGGTCGAGATGGGCGACCGCATGGTGCCGCGCATGATGACGCCCAAGGCCGGCGGCATGATCAAGCGCTGGGTCGAGGACAAGGGCATCCGGGTGGTGACCTCGGCCGGGGTGAGCCGCATCGATCGCGGTAGCGATCACGGGGCCGATACCCCGCTGACGGTGACCCTGACCACCGGCGACAAACTCGATTGCGATCTGGTCATCGTCGCCGCGGGGGTGGCGCCGAATGTGGCCTTCCTTGAGGGGACCGGCGTGCACGTGGCCAAGGGCGTGCTGGTCGATGCCAGGCTGGAGACCAGCGTCAAGGGTATCTATGCTGCGGGCGACGTGGCCGAGGCGCCGGACCTGTTCACCGGCGCCCACCTGGTCGCCGCGATCCAGCCCAACGCGGCCGACCAGGCGCGGGTGGCGGCGCTCAACATGGCCGGACACGACACCCAGCTCAATGGCGTGCTGGCAATCAACGTGCTCGACACCCTCGGTCTGATCTCGACCTCGTTCGGCCAATGGTGGGGCGAAGCCGCGGACCAGGGCGGAACAGGCATCGAACATGTGGACGAGGCCCGTAGTCGTTACCTGAGCCTGCAGTTCAAGGGCGATGTGCTGATCGGCGCAACCTCGATCGGGCTCACCGAGCATGTCGGCGCCTTGCGCGGGTTGATCCATGGACAGGTCAGGCTCGGGGTGTGGAAAGAGCGCCTGCTCGCCGCCCCGCTGCAGTTCGTCGATGCCTATGTCGCGACCTCGCAACCCATGGCATTGGCACGCTGAGGATGCAGGTCACGATGAAAATTGCCTTCAAGCTGTTCGCCTCGCTGTCGGACTACCTGCCGCCGGGAAGCCGGGGCAACCGCCTCGAACTCGACGTCGAGGAGGGCACCACGGTGGGCGAGCTCATCCGGCGCTATCAGGTGCCCGAGCGCAGCGCGCATCTGGTGCTGGTCAATGGCGTTTTCGTGTCCCCTGCGGACCGCTTTCGTCATCGGCTAAAGGAGCAGGACGAGCTCGCGATCTGGCCGCCCATCGCCGGCGGCTGAGCGGTGGCCTTCATCAACGGGCCGGTACCCGAGTTGGTCGAGCGTCTGGTCACCGCCACCCCGGCCCAGTTCGAGCGCGATTTGCGCGCGGCCTGGCCGGCGGTGACGGGCTCCAGCGCGCAGGGCAGCCTGCAACTTGAGCACGACGATGGGCAGCGATTGCGGATCGACCTGGAGGTGCTGCCAGTACGCCGGCTGGGTCTGTTCGTGCTCCCTCAGTTGCGCGCGGTTTACCGTTTTGACGGTGATGAGGAGACCGCACGAAGGCGGTGGCTGGAGATTCTCGACCGGGCGATGCAGAAGGGCGGCGGCTAAGACCTGCGAGCCGACTGCCCGCTTTCCGGTATTCTCCCCGCGATGTCGATGTTCACCTCCACCTTCGCCGACGCGCTTACGTTGCTTGCCACCTTCGATGCGCGGGTTGCAGAGATCGTATGGCTGTCGCTGAAGGTCAGCGGCGGGGCGGTGGTGCTGGGCACGCTGATCGGTCTGCCGCTGGGCGCCTGTCTCGCGGTCGGGCGGTTTCCGGGGAAGGGAGCGGCCTCGGTGCTGGTTAATGGCCTGATGGGTCTGCCCTCGGTGGTGGTCGGCGTCGTCGTTTATCTGTTTCTGTCGCGCTCCGGTCCGTTTGGCAGCGCAGGGCTGCTGTACACGCCGACCGCGATGATCATTGCCCAGACCTTGCTGGTGATTCCGCTGATGGCGGCGATCGCGCGCCAGGTGGTGGAAGACGTGTGGCAGCGTTACGCCGAGGAGCTCCAGGTGATGCGCTTCAGCTGGTGGCAGAGCGTGACCACGCTGCTCCACGATTGCCGTCATTCGCTGGTGGTGGCGGTGCTGGCCGGGCTCGGGCGGGCGATGAGCGAAGTCGGGGCGGTGATGATCGTGGGTGGCAATATTGACGGTGCCACCCGGGTGATGACTACCGCGATCGCGCTCGAAACCAGCAAGGGCGACCTGCCGCTGGCGATCGCGCTCGGGCTGGTGCTGATCCTGATCATTCTCGCGCTCAATGCGCTGGCCTTTGCCCTGCGGCAGTGGGCGATGCGGCGCTACGCATAGGCACGGCCATGTTTCCGATCCAGATCCGTGATCTTCGTTTTTCGCCCAACGGGCGCGCGGTGCTCGACGGCATCGATCTCGAACTCGGCAGCGAGGGTATCACCCTCGTGCTGGGGCCCAACGGAGCGGGCAAGAGCATGCTGCTGCGCGTGCTGTGTGGCCTGGTGGCGCCTACCGGCGGGACGATAGCCTGGGGCGAAGGTGCGCGGCCGGAACGCGGGGTGATGATGGTGTTCCAGCACCCGATGCTGCTCCGCACTTCGGTGCTGGATAATGTCGCGCTCGGGCTCAAGCCTCTGGGCGTGCCGGCGGCCGAGCGTCAGCGCCGTGCGCGTGCGGTGCTCGAGCGGATCGGACTGGCCCATCGTGCGAGCGAAAACGCCCCCCGGCTGTCGGGCGGCGAGCGCCAACGCCTGGCCCTGGCGCGGGCTTGGCTGACCAGGCCCCGCCTGCTGTTGCTGGACGAGCCGACCGCGAGCCTCGATCCATCGGCAGCGGCCGAGGTGGAGCGCATCATCCGCGAGATCCGGACCGACGGCACCCGCATCCTGATGGTCACCCACAACCTGGGTCAGGCAACGCGCCTGGGCGACGACATCGTGTTTCTGGCCGATGGCAAGGTGTGCGAGCACACCCCGACTCAGCGCTTCTTCACCCGACCACAGTCCACGCAGGCGCGCCTGTTCATCCAGGGTGAGCTGCCCTGGCGGATGGCGTTCTAGTAATACCACGATCGACGCGCTTTGCGGGCAGGTCCGTTTTCGCTGCATGGCCCTACTGGTGGGCGATTGCGCGCCGAGCGTGCCCCGATTCTGTAGTGCTAAAGTTATGTCCGACGATCGCCGTTACCGTAAACATGGCCGGGACGTCCGGTCTTTCTCCCCAACAACAAGAAGTCGGAGTGAATGATGAGTGGCCTTTTTTCCCGAATGAAGGTGGGTACCCGGCTTGCCGTGCTACAGGTGCTGATGCTGGGCTTTATCCTTGTAACCGGCCTGGTCGGCCTCATCGGCATGTCGAGCACGGTATCCAGCCTGCGACACATGCAGGTCGGCTTGCTGGATCCGGTGGAGCGTCTGGGTGAGGTCAGGTCTGCCCAGCAGGGGATCAACCTGGAGTTGTTGCGTGCCCTTCAGCACCAGCCTGGACATGCAATGGTGGCATTGCACAATCACCCGACGACCTTGCACCTCGATCGGGTCGATGCCCATGTCGAGCGATTGACCCGGAGTTGGCAGGGATTCAAGAGCGGTAGGGTGCCGGAGAGTGAAGAGCAAGCCTTGATCGCCCAGTTCGATGCTGCCCTGAACGACATCCTTCCCCTGGTCAGGGAAACAAACACGGCTCTGCGTGGCGATGATTTTTCGATGGGCGTGATCCGACGCTTCATCATCGATGGCCAGTCCCTGATGATGTCCAAGGCCACCCTGCTTGATCAACTGGCCGAGATTCAGTTGAAAAGTGGCGAACGCATGTTTGCCGAGGCCGAGGCCGATTACCGCATGGAGCAGT
>JAUSOD010000077.1 GCA_030656215.1 Azoarcus sp. | reverse complement strand
CCCGGCAACATCGGCACCGATCTGCTGTACAAACTGCGTCGCTCGCCGGTGCTCGAGCCGGTGTGGATGGTGGGCATCGACCCGACCTCGGAAGGCTTGTCCCGCGCCCGCGAACTGGGCCTGAAGACCACCGCCGACGGTGTCGACGGCCTGCTGCCGCATGTGAAGGCCGACGGCATCCAGATCGCCTTCGACGCCACCAGCGCCTATGTGCATGCCGAGAACAGCCGCAAGCTCAACGAACTGGGCGTGCTGATGATCGACCTCACCCCGGCTGCGATCGGCCCCTTCTGCGTGCCGCCGGTGAACCTGGTCGAGCACGTCGGCCGAGGCGAGATGAACGTCAACATGGTCACCTGCGGCGGCCAAGCCACGATTCCGATGGTCGCGGCGGTGTCGCGCGTGCAGCCGGTGGCCTACGGCGAGATCGTCGCCACCGTGTCGAGCAAGTCCGCCGGCCCGGGTACACGCAAGAACATCGACGAATTCACCCGCACTACCGCCGGTGCGGTGGAGAAAGTAGGCGGCGCGAAAAAGGGCAAGGCCATCATCATCCTCAACCCGGCCGAGCCGCCGCTGATCATGCGCGACACCGTGCACTGCCTGACCGAGACCGAACCCGACCAGCACAAGATCACCGAATCGATCCACGCGATGATCCGCGAAGTGCAGAAGTACGTACCCGGCTACAAGCTGGTCAATGGCCCCGTATTCGATGGCAACCGGGTATCGGTGTTCATGGAAGTCGAAGGCCTGGGCGACTATCTGCCCAAGTACGCCGGCAACCTCGACATCATGACCGCCGCCGCCGCGCGTACCGCCGAGATGTTTGCCGAAGAGATCCTCGCCGGCCGCCTCTCCCTCGAATCCAACCGCGCCGTGATGACGGCCTGAAGCAGGAGCAAGCACCATGGACCTTCGCGGCAAGAAAATCACCGTTCACGACATGACCCTGCGTGACGGCATGCACCCCAAGCGTCACCTGATGACGCTGGACCAGATGAAGACCATCGCCTGCGGGCTCGACGCCGCAGGCATCCCGCTGATCGAAGTCACCCATGGCGACGGCCTGGGCGGCAGCTCGGTGAACTACGGCTTCCCGGCCCACACCGACGAGGAATACCTCGGCGCGGTGATCCCGCTGATGAAACAGGCCAAAGTGTCGGCCCTGCTGCTGCCCGGCATCGGCACCGTGGACCACCTGAAGATGGCCCACGAACTCGGCGTGTCCACCATCCGCGTGGCCACCCACTGCACCGAGGCGGATGTCTCCGAGCAGCACATCGGCTACGCCCGCAAGCTTGGTATGGACACCGTCGGCTTCCTGATGATGAGCCACATGAACAGCCCTGAAGGGCTGGTCATGCAGGCCAGGCTGATGGAAGGCTACGGCGCCAACTGCATCTACATCACGGATTCGGCCGGGCATTTGCTGCCCGATACGGTCAAGGCACGACTCGGTGCAGTGCGCGAGGCGCTCAAGCCCGAGACCGAACTCGGCTTTCACGGCCACCACAACCTCGCGATGGGCGTGGCCAATTCCATCGCCGCGATCGAAGTCGGTGCCACCCGTATCGACGCCGCCGCGGCCGGACTCGGCGCCGGTGCCGGCAACACGCCGATGGAGGTGCTGGTCGCGGTGTGCGCACTGATGGGGATCGAGACGGGCGTGGATGTGTTCGGGATCCAGGACGTGGCCGAAGACCTGGTGGTGCCGATCATGGACTTCCCGATCCGCATCGACCGCGACGCGCTCACGCTGGGTTATGCCGGCGTGTATGGCTCCTTCCTGCTGTTCGCCAAGCGCGCCGAGAAGAAATACGGCGTGCCGGCACGCGACATCCTGGTCGAGATGGGCCGGCGCGGCATGGTCGGCGGGCAGGAGGACATGATCGAGGACACCGCGATGAATCTGGCGCGGGCCCGTGCCTGATCGGGACCGTGCAGCGCGTCTGGTCTGAACGGCCAGGCGCAGGCGTATCGCGATGGAAGGGCTTGCACGCCGGTGGCTCAGGCAGGCGCTTCGCGAGCAAAAGAAAAATACCGCAATGCGGCCGGGCCGCCCCGTTAGCGCGGTCAACACTCCCGGAGGAGGACACGATGGCTATGATGAAGGCAGCACGATTACACGAAATCGGCGGCAAATTCTCGATCGACGAGGTGGAAGTTCCGACCCCAGGCAAGCATGACGTGCTGGTCAAGGTCGAGGCCTGCGGGCTGATCCCCAACCTCAGGAACGTGGTGACGCATTTCCCCGCCTGGTACCCCTTCCTGCCGCTTCCCGCACTGCCGGCGATCTTTGGCCTGGACGCGGCAGGCACGATTGCCGCGGTGGGCGAGGAGGTGCGCTCGTTCAAGCCGGGCGAGCGGGTGTACGTCAATCCGGGGATCGGTTGCGGAGAGTGCCGCCACTGCAAGCAGGGCGAACCCACGCGTTGCGATGCCTACACCTTCATGGGGTATTTCGGTTTCGGTGCAGGGTCGCAGACGATTTTCGGGAAGTATCCCTATGCAGGTTACTCGGCATACACCACGGCCCCGGCAGCGAATCTGGTGCGCCTGCCCGACACGCTCGGGGCGGCGCAGGCAGCGCGTTTTGGCTATCTAGGCACGGCTTACTCCGCAATCCGGAAATCCGGCTTGCGTCCTGGGCAGGATATTCTGATTCTGGGTGCCACCGGTACGCTGGGGGTGGGTGCGACCCTGCTTGCGCTCGCCTTCGGGGCTTCACGTGTGGTGGTGGTGGCACGCGATGCGGCGGCGCTCGATCGACTCGTCCAGCTTGATCCGCGCCGCATCGTCCCGATCCAGCTAGGTGATCGCGCGATCGCGGAGCAGGTGCGCGCGCATCTGCCCGACGGAGTGGACGTGATGCTGGACACCCTTGGTGCCAAAGCGCCCGCTGCGCTCTCGGTCGACGCCATGCAGGCGGTGGCGCGTGGTGGCCGGATCGTCCAGATCGGGGGGGTGGCGGGGCCGATCCCGATCGACCCTCATCCCTTCATGTGCGCTCAGCTTCAGTACATCGGCTCCTTGTGGTTCACGCCGGCCGAGGGTGACGAGATGGCCAGCATGATTGCGGCCGGTACCGTGGATCTCAGTATTCTCGAGTCCCGCCCTTATCCGCTCGAAAGGCTCAATGAGGCCCTGGAGGACATTCAGACCCAGGCCAACGGCTTCACCAACTTTCATATCGTCCATCAATGAACCCCTGCTCACCGCGGCCGGATTGCCACGCGGCTGATCCGGCTTCGGTGGCGCGCCCCGGCTGCTATGGATGGAGACCGGGGGGCAGACCACAAAGGATGCTCAGCCATGAATCGAAATCGAATCGTCACCGGACACGATGCTGCCGGCAACGCTAAAGTCATGCTGTCGGGACCGGTGCCTGGCGACCGTGAGTTTGAATACAGCCCGGGCTTTGCTGCGGCCGTGGTCTGGCAGACCGTGCCGATACCGCGTATCGAACCGCGTGCAGCGGACGCCGGGGCAAGCTTCACCTCGGTACTGCCGGCTTGTGGTGGAACGACCGCCATGGTGGTGACATTTCCGCCGGACAGCGTGTCTGCAAGTCCCGGGTTCGATCCGCAGAAAGCGGGTGCAGAGTTCGCCGCAAGACTCCCCGGGCTGGCGGACTCATTCGAGCCCGACGGCTCCGGCTATCACAGGACCGAATCGATTGATTACGGTGTGGTCATCGAGGGAGAAATCTGGCTCGACCTGGGCGACGGCGAAGGCAGCTGTCTGCGTCAGGGCGATGTTGTGGTGCAGGTCGGTACGCGCCATGCGTGGCGCAACAGGAGCGATCGGCCGGCTCGCTTGTTCTTTGTGCTGATCGGTGCCGCGAAGTAGGCGGTGACTGCAGGGAGGCTTCGCCGCGTGAACGCGCGGTGAAGCCTCGAGTGTCAGGCCGCCTCGCCGGTGGCAGCGTGCCTGTCGGCGAGGAGTTTGCTCTTGAGGATGACGTCCACCGGTCGGCGGATATGCCTTTGCAGGACGTCGACGAGCTTGTCTGCATCACGCGCGAGCGCAAAATCGATAATTTGCTGGTGCTCGTTGTGCACGTCACGCGGGCGCGGCCCCTCCAGTGCGGAAAGCTTGCGATAGCGCTCGGCCTGCAGGTGCAGCGTGGAGCGCAGGCTGAGCAGGCGGGTTGAGGCGCAGGCGGACACCAGCGCCTCGTGAAACTCGAAGTTACGCCGCTCCCATTCCTCGTATGCCTCGGGCGTTCTCGCCCCCAATCGCTCTTCCGCTAGCGAAAGACAGTGAAAGCAACTGACGAGGCGGGCTTCCCATTCGTCATTGCCGCGCGCGAGACTCTGGCGGGCCGCTTCGGTCTCGACCAGCGAGCGGACGTAGGAAAGGTCCTCCAGGTCATCGACTGACATGGGCGTGACGGAGAAACCGCGTTGCCCCTGGGCCACCACCAGTGAGTCCGAAACCAACAGCGCGAGTGCTTCGCGCAGCGTGCCGGAGCTGACCGCATAGCGCGTCTTCAGGTGCTCGACCCGCAGCTTTTCGCCTGCCGCATGTACACCCAGCACGATGTCGCGACGGATGTCGCGGTACGCCGCCTCGATCAATGTGGCAGGAGCGGGAAGCGTGGTGGCAGCCCTGGGAGCAAAGGAAATGTCGCGCGGCATCATGGCTCTGCAGAGTAATTCGATGGGCAGATCATAGCATTCTGAAGTGTGTTGACAACAGGTCTAATAAAAGACAACCTAGCAAATAAATAATGTTTAATATAAATATCGAGATTATGTAATGTGCTTGAATGCGTGCTTTCCGAGCACAAGCGTTCAGGCCAAGGTGCTCGATAGATCTCGTCCAGGGAGCGTATTGCATGATGCAAAGTAATCCTGAAATTGGCCTCGATATCGATGTGGGCGGCATTCGGACCAACTACCACGACCTCGGCAGCGGTTTTCCGCTGTTGCTGATTCATGGTTCCGGGCCGGGCGTCAGTGGCTACGTCAACTGGCGCACGGTGATGAACGAACTGGCGCGTGAACGTCGCGTGATCATTCCGGACATGGTGGGCTTTGGCTTTACCGAACGTCCTGCGGGTCAGCGCTACGACGTCGATGTCTGGGTCGCACAGGCGATCGGCCTGCTCGACGCGCTGGGTATCGAGCAGGCCGACATTGTCGGCAACTCGTTCGGTGGTGCGCTCGCGCTCAAGCTTGCCATTCGATACCCGAAGCGGCTGCGCCGGATCGTGCTGATGGGGAGTGCCGGCCTGAGTTTTCCGATCACCGAGGGGCTGGAGGCGGTATGGGGATACGAGCCTTCGCTGGCGGCGATGCGCCAGTTGCTGGATATCTTTGCCTTCGACCGTGGTCTGGTGAGTGACGATCTGGCCCGATTGCGCTACCAGGCGAGTATCCAGCCTGGCTTTCAGGAGGCGTTTGCGGCGATGTTCCCCGCGCCGCGGCAGCGCTGGGTGGATGCGCTGGCCAGTGACGAGGGCTTGCTGCGCGCGATCCCGCACGAAACCCTGCTGGTTCATGGGCGCGAGGACCGGGTTATCCCGTTGGAAAGTTCGATACGCTTGGCGTCGCTGATTTCGTGCGCACAGCTGCATGTGTTCGGGCGCTGCGGTCACTGGACGCAGATCGAGCAGGCGGCCCGATTTGTCCGGCTGGTCGGCGATTTCCTGGCCGAAGCGCAGCCGGATGAGCCGCGCGGGTTCGGCCAGTGAATGCAATGGGGCGGGGCGGATGTCCCGTCGTCGCGGGCGCTGCACCGCAGTAAATCGCATGCCATCCGGGGATGGCTCACAGGAGTGGATGAAAGTGACCGACAACAGTATCGAGGGACGCTGGAACATCGTTTCCTGGCGCCAGGAGTATGACGATGGGCGCGTTGTCCATCCGTTCGGCGAGCAGATCGACGGGTTCATCGAGTATGGGCGTGGAAACATGTTCTGCGTGCTGTCGAAGAGGCCGCGGCGGGTGTTCACGACCGGCGGGCAGTGGGATGCGGCCGATTCCGACAAGGCCGCAGCGTACGACGAGTACCTGACCTACGCCGGGCCTTACGAATTCGACGGTGAGACGGTGACCCACCGGATCGAGCTGTGCATCTTCCCCAACTGGCAGGGTACGGCGCAGCGGCGCAAGGTCAGCCGCAGCGGCGCCGACGAGATGACGCTGGTGGCGCGGATCGAGGAAGGCACCACCGAGGCGCGGACTGCGGTGCTGGCCTGGCGACGCGCGCCGGCCGGCGCCACAGAGTGAGACATGTTGGGATCAGGACAGGAGAGCGTATCGATGGCACAGGTTAAACGACTGGCCTATATCCAGATCGAGGCGAAGGACGTGGCGGCGTGGCGGGTGTTCGCACGTGACGTGCTGGCGTGCGAGATCGTCGATGGAGATGACCCCCGGGAAACGCGCTTGCGGGTGGATGACCGCCCCTGGCGGGTACAGGTGAGCACGGGTGATCGTAACGACATCGTGGTGCTGGGGCTGGAAGTCGATTGCGTGGAGGATCTCGAGTGCATTCACCGCCGGTTGCTCAAGGGTGGCGTCGAGGTTCGCACCGGATCGCAAGCGGAGTGCGCGGCTCGCGGGGTGAGGGAATTGCTGCATTTCGTCGATCCTGCCGGCCTGGCGGTGGAGCTGTCCTACGGCTCGTTGATGCGCCCCCAACAGCCGTTCAATGCACCGATCGCACACGGTGGCTTCGTGACCGGGGAGCAGGGGCTCGGGCATGTGATGCTGGTGGTCGAGAACGTCGCCGAGGTGCACCGCTTTTACTGCGAGATGCTCGGCTTCGTCACCAGTGACTTCGTTTCAACCGCGAACTACGGTGGGCAGCGCGGAGATTTTGTCTTCATGCGCTGCAATCAGCGCCATCACTCGCTGGCGATCGGCTATTTGCCCATCGGTCGCCGCCTTGGTCACCTGATGCTGCAGGTCCGTGATTTCGATGATGTCGGTCGGGCCCTGGACCGTGTCCAGCGCAGTGCCTTCCGGCAAACCCGTGCGCTCGGGCGCCACATCAATGACCGGATGTTCTCCTTCTACGTGGAGAGCCCGTCGGGCGTTCAGGTTGAATGCGGCTGGGGCGGACTGGAGGTCGAGGAGGGCGATCTGGAAGTCAGAACCTATGACGTCACCAGCGCCTGGGGGCATCAGCACCTACTCAACAAGTAATAGTTTTTCGTGGCGGCAATGCCGTTCCGGCCTTGCTCCGTTATGGACTACGATAGCGCTCCTGGCCGAAAGGGAAGATCCACGATCGAGTGGACTCCAGTGCGTGATCACAGAGAGACCGGAGGAGTTCACCGTGCAACTGCAGGAATTGTCATACGAGCGTAACGGCCTTGTGGGGATGGGCAGCTTCGAGCGATTTCAGACGCAGGACCTCGAGGAAGCGAGAAGCTGGGGCGAACGTGTTTTTTGCGAGAACGAACTCCGCAGCCTGGATACGCGAAAGCCGGTCGATGCGCGTATGTACTACCGAAGGCTCAACGGAATTGGCGTCGGACGGATGAGTTACGGGGGGGAGGTCACCATCGAGCCCGGCTTGCTCGACTCCTTCTACCTGATCCAGATGCCGCTCTGTGGCATGGAACGCATCGAGTGCGGGGGGACGACGACCCACAGCTCGCCGGTGATGGGCTCGGTGTTGAATGCGCATATTCCGGCGCGCATCCGCCATGGCGAGCGAACCGAGAAGCTGATCATCCGCGTAGACCGCGATCTGCTCGAGCGTCACTGTCGCCAGCACCTCGGGGGTGCGCTGCAGCAGCGCATTGCATTCGATACCGCGATGCCGCTCGATACCGTTTCCGGACAGCGCTGGATGCGGACGATGAACTGGCTGCTGGAGACGCTGCAGGCCGAGTGCAGCCCGGTTTCACCACTGCTGTCTGCCCAGATCGAGCAGATGGTGGTGACGATGTTGCTGGTCTGTCAGTCGCACAATTACACCCGGGCGCTGTGCGAGGATGTCAGGACTGTGGCGCCGGCATTCATCAGGCGCGCGGAGCAGTTCATCGAAGATCGTGCGCAGGATCCGATCACGGTCGGCGATATGGCCGAACATGTCGGCGTGAGCACGCGATCGCTGTTCACCGGTTTCAGAAAATACCGCAATACCTCTCCGATGCTGTATTTGAAGGAGGTCCGCCTCAACCGCGTACGCGAGCAGCTGATGCGTGGGCAGACCGGTGGCACCACGGTGACGGCGGTGGCGTATCAGTGGGGCTTTGGCCATCTTGGCCATTTCACCACCGACTACAAGCGTCGTTTCGGCGAGAGTCCGTCGGAAACCCTGGCGCGTTGATCGGCCCCCGGTGCGTATCGGCGCGCGTGCTGCCAATTGATACCGCGCAGGCAATGAGGTAACGATGATGATGTCGACCCACACGGCCCATTCTCAAGGACAGTCGGCCCTGTACCGTTCCAGCGATCTGGACGAAACGCGGCGCATTGTCGCCGGTATTTACTGCGAGCACCGACTTGACCAGACGCGCTCGCGCGACCGTCTGGATTATCGACATGTGCACGCGCGGATGGGCGACTTCAGTTTCAGCCAGATGGGCTACGGCGCCGATGTCCGGGTGGAGCCGGGCACGCTCGGGCAGTTTTATCTTGTCCAGGTGCCGCTGACCGGGGGCGACAGGATGTGCGTGGATGGCGTGACCCTGGCGTCGGACCCCTTGCACGCATCCATTCATGGGCCGGGCAGTGGCCTGGGTATGAACTGGAGCGCCGATTGCAGCAAGTTTGTCGTGCGCGTCGAGCGCGCGCCGCTGGAACGGCATTCGGTGGCACTGTCCGGTCGCGAGGCAAAGGGCCCCGTCGGCTTCCGTTCCCTGGTCGATCTGCAGGAGGTGACGATCCGTTCCTGGGTTGCCACCGCGCAGCATGTGTTTGCCGAGCTACAGCGTAATCCGGCCCTCGCGGACGAGCCGCTGGTCAGGACGCAGTTCGAGCAAATGCTGATGACCACCATGCTGAGCTGGCTGCCGGGCGGTTTAGAGGCCCGGGTTCAGCAAGACCGTCGCATGCTGCTGCCACGTCACGTCAAGGCGGCGGAAGACTACATGCGCGCGCATTCCGATCAGGCCCTGACCGTCGACACCCTGGCACACGAGGTGGGCGTGAGTGGCCGTACCTTGTTCGAGGGCTTTCGCAAGTTCCTCGGCGTGAGCCCGATGCGCTATCTGCGCGACCTGCGCATGGAGCGTGCCCGCCACGACTTGCTCGACCCTGCCCAGCCGCGCAGCGTCACCCTCATTGCCACTCACTGGGGCTTCTATCAGCTGGGTCGTTTCGCCAGCGATTATCGTCGCCGCTTCGGCGAACAGCCTCACGAAACCATGGCACGCGGTCGTTAGGCACGCTGTTTACGCACGTCCCTGGTGCGACCCCGCACCGACATGGTGAATCGGATTATTTTCCGCATTTGTTGCATACCCGCTGCAGTCTTTGCACGTTTCCGCCGGTTCGGCTCCGTCACATTGGCTCCTGTCTCCGATATCGGAGACATCGTGCCAACCCCCTACGGAGCATATCCAGATGCGCAAAATCACCATCATCGGAGCGGGCCAGGCCGGGCTCCAGCTCGGTATCGGTCTGCTGTCGGCAGGCTTTGACGTCACCCTTGTCTCCAACCGGACTGCAGAGCAGATCGCCAGCGGGCGGGTCATGTCGAGCCAGTCGATGTATGACATGGCGGTCGGTTACGAGCGCGAGCTCGGGCTCGCCTGGTGGGATGAGTCCTGCCCGCCGATCAGTGGCGTTCACCTCCGCGCAGGGGGCAGTGACGGGGTCACCATGATCGACTGGCGCTCGCCCATGCGTGCGCCGGGCCAGTCCGTGGATCAGCGGATCAAGATGCCGGCCTGGATGGCGGAGTTCGAGCGTCGCGGCGGCCACCTGGTGATCGAGGATGCCGGCCTGACCGAGCTTGAGCTTTACGCTGCCGCGTCGGATCTCGTCATCGTGTCCACCGGCAAGGGCGAGGTCGGCAAGTTGTTCGAGCGCGATGCCGGGCGCAGCGTCTTCGACGGTCCGCAGCGGACCATTTCGCTCACCTACGTTCATGGCATGAAAGCGCGCAAGGACTACTCGGCGCTCAACATCAGCATCAACCCCGGGATCGGCGAGTATGTGAACTTCCCCGCGCTCACCCATACCGGGCCCTGCGACATCATCAACCTGGAGTGTATCCCGGGCGGGCCGATGGATCGCTGGGATGAGGCCGACACGCCGCAAGCCCACCTGAAGCTGGCAGTGGAGCTGATACGCGAGTTCTTCCCCTGGGAGGCCGAGCGCTGCGTCGATCTGCGTCTGACCGACGAGCTCGGTACGCTGGCTGGGCGCGTCACGCCGACGGTGCGCAAAGTCGTGGGGCGTCTACCCTCGGGTGCGGCCGTCATGGGCATGGCCGATGTGCTGGTGCTGAACGACCCCATCACCGGCCAGGGCTCGAACAATGCGAGCAAGTGTGCGGCCCTCTACATGGAAGCGATTCTCAAGCATGGCGACCAGCCTTTCGATGAAGGCTGGATGAACGCCACCTTTGAGACCTACTGGGATTACGCGCAGTGGGTGACCCGTTTCACCAACACCCATCTGCTGCCGCCGCCCGAACAGGTGCTCCGGGTATTCGGGGCCTGCGGTCAGAACCCGCGTCTGGCTGCGCGTGTCGCCAACGCATTCGACGATCCGAAGAGCCTTGCACCGTGGTACTACGATCCGGTCGAGGCTGATCGTTTCATCGAGTCCTTCGCGGTTCCGGCCTGAGGGCATGATGATCGATCCGCATGATCTGCGCCGGGCGTTTGGCCATTTCGCCACCGGCGTGACCATCGTCACCACCTGCGATGCCGAGGCCGGACCGGTGGGCGTGACCGCCAGCAGCTTCAACACGGTCTCGCTGTCGCCTGCGCTGGTGCTGTGGAGCGTGGCGCGCAACGCATACAGCTACAAGGTCTTCGAGGCGGCCAGCCACTTCGCCGTTCATGTTCTGGACGAGGCGCAGCGTGCGCTGTCCGATCGGTTTGCACGCGCTTCGGCGGACAAGTTCGCCGGACTGGGCGTGAGCCGGGGGCTGGGCGGCGTGCCTTTGCTCGAGACCGTTTCCACCATCTTCGAGTGCGCGACCGAGCACCGCTACGAGGGCGGCGATCACCTCATCCTGGTTGGCCGGGTGCTGCGTCTGAGCGTACCCGCGAGTGCGCAGGATCCGCTGCTATTCCATCGGGGGCGCTACGCGGCGGTGCGCCACAGCGAGGTGGCGGCGGGTTGAGTAATAGCCATCCGAATTTTGCGCTGGCGGGATAAGAGCGGTACGGATGGGAGCGCGGAGGTCGGGTGGCTTGCCTAGGATGGAGTCGAGATTTGCATGGTCGTGGATGCGGCGATGCAAGGGATGCGGAGTTTCGAATTCGACATGGGAGAA
>JAUSOD010000072.1 GCA_030656215.1 Azoarcus sp. | reverse complement strand
GACACCGCGGTGCCAAGCTTCGGGTCCCAGTTCACCAGGCGCTTGCCGCGGTAGATCAGGCCTTCGTTGTACAGGCGGACGAAGGTTTCGGTAACCGTCTTCGACAGGCCTTCGTCCATGGTGAAGCGTTCGCGCTTCCAGTCCGGGCTGGTGCCCATGCGCCGCATCTGGCGGGTGATGGTGCCGCCCGAGTATTCCTTCCACTCCCACACTTTTTCGAGGAATTTTTCGCGACCGAGGTCGTGGCGCGACACGCCCTGGGCGTCGAGCTGGCGCTCCACCACGATCTGGGTGGCGATGCCGGCGTGGTCGGTACCCGGCTGCCACAGCGTGTTGTGGCCGCGCATACGGTGGTAGCGGGTGAGCGCATCCATCAGGGTCTGGTTGAAGCCGTGCCCCATGTGCAGCGTGCCGGTGACGTTGGGCGGCGGCAGCAGGATGCAGAAGGCGTTCGGGTTCGACTTGTCGAGACCTGCGTCGAAGTAGCCGCGGGATTCCCACTCGGGGTAGCGACGGGCTTCGATAGCCGCCGGTTCGAAACTCTTGGCCAGTTCCATGGTGTGTCGGAGCGCTTAAAGGAAAGGGGCGGATTATAACGGATGCAGGCGGCGTGCCGGTTCTCGTAGGGCCGCTCAGCCGGTCACAGGTGCCCGACGTTGGAGCTTGTGGCCGAACTGCGACCTGTGGCGGGTTGAAACCCGCCCAACGGCGGCTGCCCGATCCGCGCGGCGGGCCGGAGGGTTTTCGTAGGGCCGACTTGAGTCGGCCACAGGCGCTCGGCGTTGGCGTCCGTGCCCGAATCGGCTGTTGCGTTCAGTTGTCGAGTTCGTCCAGCCGGCTGGCGATGTGGTCGGACAGGGTGGGCAGCAGCGTGGCGCGCAGGTGGGCGATGGTTTCGATGCGTAGCCGCTCGCTGAGGGTGTCGAGCTCGCGCGACAGCAGTTGGGGCAGTTCGTTAGTCAGCCAGGTTTCGACTTCGCGTGCGATGAGGGTGTCGATCTGGACCAGATGTTCGACCAGTCGCGCGCGCTCCTGGCCCTGCATCTGGCGGGGGTCGGCCGCGGCAGGGAGTGCATTCCCGCCGACCGCTTCTTCAAGGAGCGGGATCCCGTCGTCGAAGTCGGTGACGACATCGGTCAGGATGGGCAGGTCGTCATGCTGGACCAGGGATTCGGTGCCGCGGTGCTTGCGCAGCAGGGCATCGGCCTTGTTGATCAGGTTGTCGGCCAGCTCGAGCTCGGCGGCCGGGTCATCGCGAAGAGCTTGGGGCCACTCGTTCATAGGGCTGTCCTGCTCTCGGCATCGAAGGCTTTAAGGGGGTGCTCGTTCTTCTTGTAGTGCATCCAGCGTGCCCGCGCCGGGGCCTTCTCTGCCTCGTTCTGGCCGACGATCTCCACCACCGAGCGGAACTGCTCGAACCCCGGTGGGACGTCCTCTGCGAGGTTGAACAGCAGATCGGCATGCGGCCATGCCGGGTTGCTGTCGGCGGTACCGATGATCACCGGTGTTTCGGCCGCCAGCGGTGAGTCGGCCATCACATGCGGGACGAAAGCGAGCGGCGTCGCGGTCCACAGTTGCTGGTCGAGCCGGCGCGCCAGCGCGGCGTCGGGCACCCGGACGGCGACCCGTCGTCCGCCGGCTTGTGCGCTCGCCACCAGCTCGCAGGTGAGTGCGAGCCGGTCCGGCGTGTTGTGATAGAACTGGACTCGCGTCACCGTGCTCAGTCCGCCTTGCCCTCGGCGCGCCCGATCAGGAATTCGGTGAGCAGCGGCACGGGGCGACCGGTCGAGCCCTTGGCATCACCCGACAACCAGGCGGTGCCGGCGATGTCGAGGTGGGCCCACTTGTAGGCCTTGGTGAAGCGCGACAGGAAGCAGGCCGCGGTAATGGTGCCGCCGTAACGGCCGCCGATATTGCCCATGTCCGCGAAGTTGCTCTTGAGCAACTCCTGGTATTCCTCCCACAGCGGCAACTGCCAGGCGCGGTCGCCGGAGTCGGTGCCGCGACGGAGCAGTTCGGCGGCCAGTTCGTCATCGTTGGCCAGCAGGCCGCTGGGGATCTTGCCCAGAGCGACCACGCAGGCGCCGGTCAGGGTGGCAATATCGATTACGCAGTCGGGTTTGAAGCGCTCTGCGTAGGTGAGCGCATCGCACAGGATCAGGCGGCCTTCGGCGTCGGTATTGAGCACTTCGATGGTCAGTCCCGACATCGAGGTGACCACGTCACCCGGTCGGGTTGCGGTGCCGCTCGGCATGTTCTCGACGGCGGGGATGACGCCGATGAGGTTGATCGGCAGCGCCATGCGGGCGATCGCCTTGAAGGTGCCGATCACGCTGGCGGCGCCGCACATGTCGTACTTCATTTCATCCATCTCGGCACCGGGCTTGAGCGAGATGCCGCCGGAATCGAAGGTGACCCCCTTGCCGACCAGCACCACCGGTTTGGCCTTGGCTTTGCCGCCCTTGTAGTGCATGACGATGAGTTTGGGGGGCAACTGCGAGCCGTTTGCCACTGACAACAGCGAGCCCATGCCGAGTTTTGCCATGTCGGCGCGCTCGAGCACCTCGACATCGAACTTGAAGTGCTTGCCGAGTGCCTTGGCGGTGTCGGCGAGATGCGCCGGGGTACATACGTTGCCCGGCTGGTTGCCGAGATCCTTGGCCAGCGCCATGCCTTCGGCAATGGCGTGACCACGGTTCACCGCGGCTTCGAGTTCGGCATTGAGCTTGTCGGCGATGACCAGCGTGACTTTGCGGACGCCGCGTTCCTTCTTGGTGTCCTTGCCATTGGCCTTCGGGGCGTCGAAGCGGTAGGCGCCATCGGCAAGCAGGCGGCTGGCCTGTTGCAGGCGCCAGGTGAGCGAACGCTTCGCCACTGCAGCGTCTGCCAGCGTGACTGCAGCGTCTTTTGCGGCGCAGCCGGCAAGGGTCTTTGCCACGCTGGAGAGCGCATCGCGATAGGCCTTGTCACCGAACTCGTCCGCTTTGCCCAGGCTCACCACCAGCACCCGTTCGGCCGCTGTGCCCGGCAGGTCATGCAACATCAACGAGGAGCCGGCCTTGTCTTCGAGATCGCCGCGTTTGATCAGTTGCGACAAGCGGCCTTCGCTCGCTTTGTCGATGGCCTGGGCGGGGGCGGCGAGGGTGCCGTCGGCGAAGGCGCCAACAACGAGAACACCAACCCGGAGTTTCTCCGGGGCGGCGGTCTTTATGGTAAATTCCACTGGCTTGCTCCTGTGAAAGACGCGTCGTTAGGACTGATGCCGATTATGGCCTGTTCCCGGCGAATGCGTCAAAAACAGCTCGGTCTCCCTTCCCCAAAACGCATAACGGTCCATTCTGGTGCGATGATCTTCCGCCGCGCCCTTCAGCGGGAATTTACCCACGCAGCCGCGGCAGTGTTTGTTGCGCTGTTCGCAATTCTCATCACCACGGTGCTGATCCGCCTGCTCGGCCAGGCCGCGGGCGGGCGGGTGCCGTCCGATGCGGTGCTGGCCCTGATCGGGTTCAGTGCGGTGACCGAGTTGCCGATCGTGCTCACGCTCACCGTGTTCATTGCGGTGCTGCTGTCGCTGTCACGCAGTTACCGCGACTCCGAAATGGTGGTCTGGTTTGCCGCGGGCGTGCCGCTGACGGCCTGGATCGGGCCGGTGTTGCGCTTTGCCGTGCCGCTGGTGCTGGTCATCGCCGGGGTGACCTTGTTTCTGGGGCCTTGGGCTCAACTCAAGAATGCCGAGTATCGCGACCGGCTCGACAGTCGCGACGATACTCAGCGCGTGGCACCCGGCGTGTTCCGCGAATCGGCCGGTGCGCGCCGGGTGTTTTTCGTCGAGGTCGGTGCGGGTGTGGATGGGCGGGTGCGCAACGTTTTCGTCAGCGAAGAGAATGATGAAAAGCTGACCGTGATCGCAGCAGCTGAAGGCTTGTTGACCGCGGACGCCGATGGCAATCGCTACGTGATCCTCGAGAAGGGTCGGCGCTATGACGGCACGCCGGGCACGCCGGAATACCGGGTGATGGAGTTTGAGCGTTATCAGGTGCAAATCGAGGCGCGACAGACGGCAACGGCGCCAGGCAAGACCCGTTCGCGGCCGACGATGGAGCTGCTACAGAATCCGGACGAGCGCAATCTCGGCGAGCTTGCGGGGCGCATCGGCATCCCGCTCGCGGCGCTGTTGCTTGCCTTGCTGGCGATTCCGCTGTCCTTCGTCAATCCGCGCGCGGGGCGCACCAATAACCTGCTGCTGGCGATCTTCACTTACCTGATCTATAGCAACACGATCACGATCTGCCAGGCATGGGTGGCGCAGGGGCGGATGCGTTTCGAGCTGGCCGTGCTGTTGCCGCATCTGGTCGTGCTGGCCTTGCTCGCCCTCATGTTCTACCGGCGATTGGCTGTGTCTCCGTTCTGGCGGGCGCGAACATGATCAGGATCCTGACGCGCTATCTGGCACGCGAAATCTACGGTGCCACCGCCACCGTGCTGGTCGCTTTTCTGGCCTTGTTTGCCTTTTTCGATTTCGTAAACGAGCTCGAAAGCGTCGGCAAGGATGGCTACCAACTCCATCACGCCATGATCTACGTGGCGATGATCCTGCCCGGCAGGGTTTATGAGTTGTTGCCGGTGGCAGTACTGATCGGCTCGCTGTACGCCCTGACGACGCTCGCGCGGCATTCCGAAATCACCGTGATGCGTGCGTCGGGCATGTCAACCTGGAAAATGCTGCGGGTGCTGGGCCTGATTGGCAGCGTGTTCGTGGTGCTCACCTTCGTGTTCGGTGAATACATTGCACCACCGGCTGAAAGCGCAGCCCAGCAATGGCGGTTGACGGCCACCAGTTCCACCGTTTCGCAGCAGCTGCGCTCGGGTCTGTGGGTCAAGGACGGACGACTGGTCGTCAATGTGCGCACCATGCAGCCGGATCGGACGATGGAGCGGGTTCGGGTCTACACCTTCGATGAGAATGATGCGCTGGCTTCGCTCAGCGAGGCGGCGCGGGGCGAATATGTGCGCGGCGAGGGTGTCTGGCGGCTCACCGATGTGGTCCGGACGAACTTTCTTGCCGAGCGCACCGAGCTCGAGCGACTGCCGGAGTTTGTCTGGCGCTCGGACCTGACGCCCGAGGTGCTGAGCGTGCTGATGGTGGTGCCGGAACGGATGTCGGTGGGCAATCTGTGGGCCTACATCAACCATCTGCGCGACAATCAGCAAAGCGCCGACCGCTACGAAATCGCGCTGTGGAAGAAGCTGATTTATCCCTTTGCCGCATTGGTGATGATCGCGCTTGCGCTGCCCTTCGCCTTTACCCACGACCGCATGGGCGGGGTGAGCGTGAAGGTGTTTCTCGGGGTGATGCTGGGGGTGGGCTTCCACCTGTTGAACGGCTTGTTCTCCAATCTCGGAGTGATCAATGCCTGGACGCCGGCCTTGGCGGCGATGACCCCGAGCCTGCTGTTCCTGGTGGCGGCGGCGGTGATGCTGTATATGGTCGAGCGCCGCTGATAGTGAGCTGGGCGCCGCCGACAAGGCTTCGCAGACATAAAAAAACGGACCAGAAGGTCCGTTTTTCGTGAACGATCCCGGTGTCCGGAATCAGCCCTGGTGCTTTCTCGCTGCAGCCGACTTGTAGTCCAGCTTTTCCTTGATCCGTGCCGACTTGCCCGAGCGCTGACGCAGGTAGTACAGCTTGGCGCGACGGACATCGCCGCGACGCTTCACTTCAACCGAAGCGATCAGCGGGGAGTAGGTCTGGAACGTACGCTCGACACCCTCACCGGAGGAGATCTTGCGGACGATGAAGGAAGAGTTGAGGCCGCGGTTACGCTTGGCGATGACCACGCCTTCGTAAGCCTGCAGACGTTCGCGCGCGCCTTCCTTGACCTTGACCTGAACCACCACGGTGTCGCCGGGGGCGAAGGTGGGGAAAGTCTTGCCTTCGGTCAGGCGGGCGAGTTCTTCCTGTTCGAGTTGCTGAATCAGGTTCATGTGTTCGACTCCATGTCGTCTAGTGGCCGGTGGCCTGACATGCAGAGCAGGTCGCAACCTGATGCATGCGGTTTGTCATCGAAGCGTCAGTCGGCCAGGCCGGCTGGCGCTTCAGTTTGCTCCTGCCTGAATTCCTCGAGCAGGCGCAATTCTTCCTTGGTCTTCGCCCTGTCGGCGAGCAGTTCCGGGCGGCGCAACCAGGTGCGGCCCAGCGCCTGCTTCAGTCGCCAGCGGCGAATCAAGGCATGGTTGCCAGACAACAGTACATCTGGCACCCGTTGGTTCTCGTACACTTCCGGCCGCGTGTAATGCGGACAGTCCAGCAAGCCGTCGGCAAAGGAATCCTCCACCGCCGAATCGGCGTCGTTCAGTGCGCCGGGCAGCTGACGCACGATGGCGTCGAGCAGCACCATCGCGGGCAGTTCGCCGCCCGAGAGGACGAAGTCGCCAAGCGAGATCTCCTCATCCACACAGCGATCGATCAAACGCTGATCGACCCCTTCATATCTTCCGCACAGCAGGATCAGCCCCGGCGCCTGCGCCAGTTCCATCACCCTGCGGTGATGCAGCGTGCGGCCTTGCGGTGACAGGTAAATCACCGGGCCGGCTGCGCCCAGCGTGTCCTGTTGTTGCTGCCGTGCCTGCCGGATGCTTTGCTCCAGCGGGTGGGCCAGCATGACCATGCCGGGGCCGCCGCCGTAAGGCCGGTCGTCCACCGTGCGATGGGCATCGCTGGTGAAATCGCGCGGATTATGAAATGCAATCCGATACAGCTCGCGATCGAGTGCGCGCCGGGTGATGCCGCTGCCGGTCAGGGCGGCGAACATCTCGGGAAACAGGGTAACCACATCGTAGCGGCGGGTGCCGCTGGCTTCCTGAATCACGCCGGACTCACCAGTCCTTCTGCCACGCCACCCGAATGCTTCGGGCGGTCAGGTCTACGTCGAGTACAAAGGCGGCAACGAAGGGAATCAAGCGTTCGCTGTCGCCATCCTGCACCTGAAGCACATCGTGGGCGCCGGTGGAGATCAGTCCGCTGACGCTACCCAGGGTTTCGTCAGACTCGTTGATAACCGCCAGGCCCACCAGGTCGCCCCAGTAGTATTCATCTGCTGCGGGCTTCGGCAGGGCCTCGCGGGGCGCGCCGATGTACCAGCCTTCGGCAGCTTCGGCCGCGTTGCGGTCATCCACGCCCTCGAGCGCGGCAACCAGACCTTTTCCGTGCGCACGACAGCCCACGAGCTTGCGCTGCGACCAGCTTTCTGCCGGTGCGTCAGGGTCGGTTGAAACCCACCAGTGCGGCATGCTGCGCCATGACAGCGCGTCGTCGCCGAACGGGTGAATCTTGAGCCAACCCTGAATGCCGAAAGGGGCGACGATGCGCCCCAGTACAATCATGCTTCCAACAGCCTGAAAATCAGGCGGCCTTGACAGACTGCTTCACCAGACGGGCAACCGTCGGCGAAAGCTGCGCGCCGTTCTGTTCCCAGTAGGCGAGGCGCTCGGCGTTGACGACGAGGGTTTTCTCTGCGCCGGAAGCGACCGGATTGTAAAAACCGACGCGCTCGATAAAGCGACCGTCACGACGGTTACGCGAATCGGCAGCGACGATGTTGTAGAACGGGCGCTTTTTGGCGCCACCACGGGCAAGGCGAATGACGACCATCTGAGTATCCTGAGATCGGTGAAGACGAAAAGCGCATGATTGTATGGCACACGGCAGATTACAGCAAGGTAATTGCAAAAACGGGCGTGAAGGAGGTGTGCCCGGATGCGGCGGCGCTGGCTTGGCCGTCGCACGGTAAATACGCGGGGCATCGTTGCTGGGCGGTAAATTTGAATAGAATGGCAGGACATACAAAACGCAGTGACATGCGATGTCCGAGCCCGAGCGATCTTCCGATAGTCTTGATGCAGTGCTGACCTGGCTTGCTGGCGAACCCGGCGACGACCCGGTCAGTGATCTTGCCTTGCTCCGCAGCCATCTGGTTGCGGCGGGCGACGACACGCTCTCGATTTCACAGCGCGAAGAGCTGCTCGATCTTTTCAGATTGCGTGCGCTTGACATCAGTGGGCGGTTTCGGCCGTGTCTGCTCACGGCGACCCTTCCGTTACCGCGCGATCTTCACGTTCCTGCAGCGACACTCATCGATAGCCTGCTGGTGATCGCCGAACACTACCGGGTAGTGCTTGCCGACCTGCAGCGACGCTGGTTGCGCTCCCGACGGCAGGAGTTGGTGGTGCTCAGTGGGCACGCGCTCGGCCTGGTGGGCGAGGCCTGCATGATAGGGGCAATGGCCGGGGCCGCGGCGCCGTTCGGGCTATGGCAGCGGGCGCATGTGTTGTGGCTTGCGTCGGGACTGCGTGAGCAGATGAACGAGGCTGCGCCGGAGGGCGAAATGGCCGTGGCGGGCAGGCAGTACCGACGCCTGCTGGCGGTGTCGGTCAGCCAGCCGGAAGGCCTGACCGCGCGCGAGTTGCAGTGGCTGTATGACTATCTTGAGGTGGCGGCTGCCGATGCGGTGCTGTCGGCGCAGCCGATATTGCCGGATGCGGCGTCGTACTGGCTCGACATGGCCCAGGATAGTCCGCCGATTGCGGTTTCCCGAAGGCGGCCGGGCGAAGGCCCGAATATTCTCCATTTCAGTCCGCAACCGATAGCCCGGCGACTCGCCGTGCAGATCGAGTGGCTCGAGGAACGCATCCTCCAGGCTGAGGTGGTGGGTCTGGCGCGAGATGGCGAGTTGCTCGACCCGGATACGTCGGGCCTGCCGGAAGGGCTGACGCCGGTTGAAGTTCTATCGCTTTTGCGACGTCTGCGCGACCGTTGGGTCTCGCCTCCGCTACGCGCCCAGCAGCGGCGCAAGCATCAATACACGGTGCAGGTGAGCGCCGGCTTGAAGGCGATCTGGGAGATTGGTCGTGGCAATCAGACCTCGATCGCCGAATGGCTGGTGTTCAACGAGAGCCCCGGTGGCTACGCAATCCTGTGTGTGGGCGGTGTCGATGGTGCGTTGTCGGCCGGAATGATTCTCGCCTTGCGCCGGGATGCCTCGCAGCCGTGGTCGATCTGTGTGGTGCGCTGGATACGCAGCGACAACCCTGATCAGGTCGAGCTTGGACTGCAGGTCGTTTCGCAGGGCTATACCTCGGTGTCCATCGGTTTTCGTGGTGGCGAGGCGCGCAACACCTCCCCTGCGCTCATGCTGCCCCCGATGGCTGCAGTGCGTCCGCATCTGGCGCTGGTCACCCACGCCGGAACCTATGTGTCGCGCCGCTTCCTGTTGGTGCACGAAGGTGCGCAGCTCTATGTCGCACAGGGGCGGGTACTTGGGCTGGACATGCAGACCGCAGCCATCGAGTTGTTTCAGTACGAGATCGATCCGTATCCGATCTGATCGCAACGGCGGCGCCTGACGGGCGTTCAGCTCGTTTGTGCCGCTTCTTTCTGTCGCGGGTTGAGCAGGCTGGCCAGGCTCTCACCTTCCAGGTTCAGGCTGTTTTCCAGCTGTTGCGCGAGGGCCGACAAGGCCCCGCCAGAAGCATTGCGCCATGCCCCGGCGTCGAGCGCGAAGCGTCGGATGATTTCGCTGATGCTGATCAATTCGGGTGCGCGGGCCAGGACCCAGTCGCCGGTTTCCGATCGGGTGGCCCAGCCGGCCTCGCCCAGTCTGCCCAGCAAGTTTTCGGCATCGTGCTCGGAGAGCCCGGCCTGATCACGCAGATTGGTGAAGCCGATGGCAGATCCGCTGCGCTGGGCGCGAGCCAGTTGCAGCAGCAGGATGACCGCGGCCCAGGCCTCGCTGCCGGGAAAGCGCGCCACGCGCCGCCGGCGCTCGACAAAGGCGGGCAGGGTAGCGGCAACAATTGCCCCGAGCAGAACCACGATCCACGACAGATACAACCACAGCAGGAAGATCGGCAGCACGGCAAAGGTACCGTAGATCAGCGTGTAGGTGGGAAACTGGGCGATGAACATGCCGAATGCCCGCTGCATCAGAGAGAACACCACAGCGGCGGCGAACCCGCCCGCGACCGCATGCAGCGGACGAACCGGATGATTGGGCACCGCGAAGTACAGAAAGCTGAACAGGGCGCCCAGCATCACCGGCGGTAGCAGCCGGGCTGCGACTTCACCGATCCACGGCAGGTGTGCGGACCATTCCATCGAGGTGCTCACCAGGTAGCCGGTTGCAATCACGCTGGCACCCAGAACGACCGGGCCGAGTGTCAGCACAAACCAGTAAACGGTGATCCGGAGCAGCATTCGGCGGGGTTTGCGCACCCCCCAGATGTGATTGAACACGCGCTCGATGGTGGCAAGCAGCAACAGCGCGGTGATCGCGAGCAGGATGGTGCCGATCAGCGTCAGTCGTGCCGCCTTCTGCGAGAACTGGATCGCATAGGTGGTGATGATCTGGCCGGCGCGGTCCGGCAGCAGGTTCTGGAGCAGGAAGGCCTTGAGCGACGCGCCGATCTCGTCCATGCCGGGCAGGTTGCCGAACATGGATATGGTGACCGTGATCAGCGGGACCAGCGCGAGCAGGGTGGTGAAGGCCAGGCTGCTTGCAACCTGCGGGCAGCGGGTTGCGCCGAAGCGCTCGGCAAAGAGGGCAGCGAAATCGCGGAACGACTGCAGCGTCATGTGGATGGGGCGAACGGGGGCAGTGGGGTGACAGGTATAATCCGCGCATTCTATCGACTCCGGTTCGTCATGCAGGAAATACTCGTGCTGTACTACAGCCACCGCGGCTCGGTTCGCGCGCTGGCCGAACAGATCGCCCGTGGCATCCATCAGGTGCCGGGAATGCTCGCACGGGTGCGCACCGTTCCCCGGGTGTCCACGGTGTGCGAAGCGGTCGAGGCCGAGGTCCCGGCTGACGGGCCGCCGTATGTGGAACTGCGCGACCTCGAGGAGTGCGTCGGTCTGGCGCTCGGTAGTCCCACCCGTTTCGGCAACATGGCGGCACCGATGAAGTACTTCGTCGATGGCCTTGCCGGAGCTTGGGTCAATGGCACCCTGGCCGGCAAGCCGGCCTGTGTATTCTCGTCGACCGCAAGCCAGCACGGCGGCCAGGAGAGCACCCTGCTGTCGATGATGCTGCCGCTGATGCACCATGGCATGGTGCTGGTCGGCTTGCCTTACACCGAGCCTGCCCTGAACGCCACCCGCAGTGGCGGTACGCCCTACGGCGTCACCCATGTCGCCGGGGTGGACGGCGTGCCGCTGCTGACCGAGGACGAGATCAACCTGGCATTGGCGCAAGGCCGGCGACTTGCCGGTGTGGCAAAGAAACTGGCGGTGGCGCAATGAGCCCGCGTGTGCTGTACCTGATCTCCTGCGTGGCGCTGCTGGCGCTGATCGTGCTGTGTGTGCTGTGGGAGGTGTGGCTCGCGCCGCTGCGCCCCGAGGGCTCGTGGATGATGCTCAAGGTGGTGCCCTTGTTGCCGGCCGTGTTCGGCGTCCTGCGCGGCAAGCGCTATACCTACCAGTGGTTGTCGATGCTGGTATTGCTGTACTTCACCGAGGGCGTGCTGCGAGCGAGCGACCCCGGGCTGACCGGAACGCTGGCGCTGATCGAGGTCGCGCTGTCGGTGGTGCTGTTCCTGAGCACGATGTACTACGCCCGCAACACCGCGCCTTCGCGCCAGCGCCAGGAGTGAGCGGGAGGGGGCGCGGCTTGGTGCGGCGTTCGAGCAACTGCGCCAGAACCGGGCAGCTGTGGCCGACTGAAGTCGGCCCTACGAAAAACATCGTTTCGGCCATGCCGATCGGGTAGCCGCCGTAGGGCGGACTTCAGTCCGCCGCAGGAGGTGGTGCGAGCACCGGAGTCAAACCTGCGGATTCAGCTTCTCCGTGCCTGCGTGCAGCTTGTTCAGCGCGTTCAGGTAGGCTTTGGCCGAGGCCACGATGATGTCGGTATCTGCGCCCTGGCCATTGACGATGCGCCCGTCGCGCGCCAGGCGGACGGTGACTTCGCCCTGCGCATCGGTGCCGGTGGTGATCGCGTTCACCGAGTAGAGCAGCAGTTCCGAGCCGCTTGCAGCCACCGACTCGATGGCCTTGAATGCGGCGTCCACCGGGCCGGAGCCGGTGGCCTTGGCCCGCGTTTCCTTGCCGCCCGCGCTCAGGGTGAGCTCTGCCTGCGGGGTTTCGCCGGTTTCGGAGTGGAAACGACTGGCGACCAGGCGATAGTGCTCGATCTCCGGGGTGATCGCTTCGTCGCTCATCAGCGCGTGCAAATCCTGGTCGAAGATCTCGTGCTTCTTGTCGGCGAGGTCCTTGAAACTGGCAAAGGCGAGATTGAGCTGCTCTTCGGATTCGACCTCGATGCCGAGTTCCTGCAGGCGCGCACGAAACGCATTGCGTCCGGAGTGTTTGCCCAGCACCAGCTTGTTGGCGCCCCAGCCCACGTCCTCGGCACGCATGATTTCGTAGGTTTCGCGATGCTTGAGGACGCCGTCCTGATGAATGCCAGATTCGTGGGCAAAGGCGTTGGCGCCGACGATGGCCTTGTTGGGCTGCACGGCGTAGCCGGTGACTTGCGACACCAGACGCGAGGCGGGCACGATCTGGGTGGCGTCGATCCGGGTCTCGACCGGGAATACGTCGGCGCGGGTGCGCACCGCCATCACGATCTCTTCCAGCGAGGCATTGCCGGCGCGCTCGCCGAGGCCGTTGATGGTGCATTCGACCTGACGCGCGCCGACCATCACCGCAGCCAGCGAGTTCGATACCGCCAGGCCGAGGTCGTTGTGGCAATGCACCGACCAGATCACCTTGTCCGAGTTCGGTACCCGCTCGATCAGCGTGCGCATGGTGGCAGCGTACTGTTCGGGCACGTTGTAGCCGACGGTGTCGGGCACATTGATGGTGGTGGCGCCGGCCTTGATCACCGCATCGAAGATGCGCACCAGGAAGTCGATCTCGGAGCGGCCGGCGTCCTCGGCCGAGAACTCGACATCATCCGTGTATTCCCGCGCCCAGGCGATCGATTTGACCGCCTGCTCGACGACCTGGTCGGGCGTCATGCGCAGCTTCTTCTCCATATGGATCGGGCTGGTGGCAATGAAAGTGTGGATACGCCCGCGTGCGGCGGGACGGATCGCCTCGCCGGAGCGGCGGATGTCGTTCTCGCTGGCGCGTGCGAGCGAACAGACGGTGGAGTCCTTGATCGCTTCGGCAATCGAGCGCACCGCTTCGAAGTCACCGTTGGACGCCGCGGCAAAGCCAGCCTCGATCACGTCGACCTTCATCCGCTCCAGTTGGCGGGCGATGCGCAGCTTCTCGTCGCGGGTCATCGAGGCGCCAGGGCTCTGTTCACCGTCGCGCAAAGTGGTATCGAAAATGATCAGCTGGTCTTTCATGGTCGGCTCCTGCGGGGGTTCGGATTGCGGATGCGGCGGGACTGCCGGCACAGGGCGCGGGCAGCGGGACAAGACACGAAGGGAGAGGGAGTATGTTCAGCGCGCGGGGCGCAGCAGCGGGGCGCAAGCCCGCAGCACCGCCCACAGGGGGCGAAGCGACGGAAGAGGAAAGCCGCATTCGGTATACATGTGGCGCACTATAGATCAGCGTTTTGCGTCATGGCAAGCGAGGTCTTGTGCATGACTGCGATAGCCTGACGTGATCGTGGCGCGGCGTGCGCCACGATCACGTCAGCGCATCTGGAAGGCCTCCTGGTGAAAGCGCATCCGGCGCATGCCGAGGCGGGCGAGGCCGGTTCGCAGTGCGTCGCCAAAGGGGCGCGGACCGCAAAACCAGATGTCGGTCCGTTTTGCGTCGCCGTGGCGCTGGTGCAGCAGTTCTGCGTTCAGTGCGCCGTCGCGGTCGGTGCTGATGATGTGCAGCCGCACCGTGGGCAGTGCCTTGCACAAGGCCTCGAGGCGGGTGGCGAAGGGGTCGTCGGCGCGCGCCCGGGTACTGTAGTACAGATCGGCATCGGGCACGTTATCGGCGCCCTGCAGGGATTCGAGCCAGGCAAGAAAGGGCGTGATGCCGATGCCGCCGGCGATCCAGATCTGTCGGGCATGCGCTGAGCCCCGGCGGAAATCGAAGCGCCCGTAGGGGCCTTCAATGGTGACCGGCTGTCCTTGGTGCAGGCGTTCGCCGAGACGGCGGGTGTAGTCGCCGAGTGCCTTGATCTGGAAGGTGATGCGACGATCCCCGCGGTCTGCACTGGCAATGGTGAACGGATGGGCGCCCTCGAGGGACTGGAAGGTGGCAAAGGCAAACTGGCCGGCTTTGTGGCCTTTCCAGCCTGATTCGAGTCGGCACACCACCTCGGTGACACCGGCACCTGCGTCACGGAGCGATTCGACGGTGCCGCCGACCTTGCGTCGACGTCCGATGCGACCCGCCAGCGACAGCAGCGCCGCGGCCGAACCCGCCGCAATCAGCAGCGCCAGCAAGGGTCCGGTCGGTCCGGTCCACCAGCCGACGGGCGCCAGGAAGGCGCTGTGGATCACCAGCATCAGGTAGATCACCGGCATGGCGTGATGCACATAGCGCCACAGGTGATAGGGAAAGCGGCGCAACAGCGTGATCACCAGCATCGCAAGCAGCGCATAGATCGCCCATTCACCGAGATCCTCGCCGACATCGCGCATCATCTCGAGAAAGCCGCTGCCATGCTCTTTCGGAAACCTGCCGTCACGCCCGATCATGGTCTTGATCACGTCATCCGACATCTCCACCAGCCAATGCGCAGCGGCAAACCCGACCGCGAGAATGCCGGTCCATTTGTGGGTGCGATAGATCTGGTCCATGCCGCCCAGCAGCGGCTCCAGCCAGGTGGGTCGGGTGGCCAGGACCATGGCCAGCGACATCAGGGAGAAGGACCACAGGCCAGTGAGATAAAGCGCCTGTTGACGCAGCACCCACGGGGTTGCCACGTCTGCCGGGGCGGGGTCGGCGAACAGGGCGCTGACCCCGGCGAGACTGACTAGGCTGAGGAAGCCGAAGAGGAAGCGTTTCATCGTGATACTCCAATCCATCACCGTGACAGGGTGCTGCCGCCGGCTGGAAGCAGGCGTTTTGCGGGAAAGCCGACTTTCAATCGTCGTCGAAGTAGCCGCGTTCGGCGTCCGCGTGACAGGCGCCGCAGTTCGCCTTCGACTGCACCTTCGGGTCGGCCCACTCGGCTGTGCTGATCTTGCGGTGCTCGCGTTTCCACCGCGGCAACTCGGTGATTCGTTGCGGCGCCGCACCCGGGGCGATGTCGCGCAGCAGTTTGCCGCTGAAGCGCAAGCCGCTTGCATCACCGGCGTTCGAGCTCAGATAGCGGGTGATCAGTGCGGCTGTATCGGCGTCGATGCTGGCGTCCTCGCCGAAGTGCTGGTCGAGCTGGCCCATCATCTTCTGCCACGAGGCGGCTGGCAGCATCGATGGCGGAAAGGCCATATGACAGCTGCCACATTCGTTTGCGGTGAGCTTGTCGGCGACCGGTGCAAAAAAGTGATTGCCGTCCGCGCTCGCACCGGACAGTGCAAAGGCACTGACCGCCAGGATCATTGCCGCAGAGAGGAAGGGACGGATCGGTGTGTTCATGTTCATGGTGTGCTCCCCGGGGCTCACAGGCCCATCATGTAGGTGATCCAGTCGCCCTTTTCGCGCGGGGTGCATTCGCGTCCCAGCACTTCGGTACAGTTGCGCTTGAACCATTTTTCGACTTTCGCGGCATCGGTGTAGCGCGCGTGGCTGACCGAAACCGCAACCGGGTCGATCGCTTTTCCACTGCGGGTTCGCCCCGCCTGGCGCGGGTCTTCGGCGTGACAGGCCGTACAGGAGGGTGTGTCCGGCTTCCCTAGTCCATGGCGGTCGCGGTGCAGGGACTCTCCTCGAATCGCGGAGAAGGTGCTGAAGCCGGCGTCTGCAGCGCGCGCCCCGGTGGCGTAGCGGGCCAGAAGATCTTCGCGCGGGCCGGCCACTGCGGCGGAGAGCAGTCCGGCGAACAGGGCAATTGCAAGGGTGATCTGGTTGCGGTTCATGCTTGCTCCCGATGGGGTTGTGGTCTTGAGGTGTGGCGTTGAAGATGGCGCTATCGTGGCAGGCGACGTGTGAACGAATGCTGAGGGTCGTGTTCACCGCAGATTCAGCTTCGTTCCCCTATAACTGAGCTGCGGTGCGTGGTCACTGCAGCCCGACTCAGTCAGCGGGCCCACTTCGCCCATGCAAGGAGACCTGCGATGTTCCAGTGTGCAAAACGAGTTCTGGCGATCCTGCTTGTTGTGGGGTTTGGTGCTTCTGTCCCCACTGGTCCCGTCATGGCCAGCGACGCTCAGGATCACGAGCAAGCGCGACGTGCGCTGGAGGCCGGCGAGGTGATGCCCCTGCGTGCCATCATCGATGTGGTCGAGCGCGATCATCCGGGTCAGATTGTCGAGATCGAGCTCGAACGTGACGATGGTCGCTGGCTGTACGAGATCAAACTGTTGCGCGCAGACGGTAGCCTGGCCAAGCTCAAAGTCGATGGGCGCGACGGTCGCGTGCTGTCGATCCGGGGCCGCGATGACGATGGTCGCAAGCGCTCTGAGCAGGTGCGCTGATGCGTATCCTGGTGGTGGAGGACGAGCCGACGCTGGCGCGGCAACTGGTGCTCGCGCTGGGTGAGGCGGGCTACGCAGCTGTGAGCGCGGACAACGGTGAGGATGGGCACTATCTCGGTTCGGTCGAGCCCTTCGATGCAGTCGTGCTCGACCTTGGCTTGCCGCGCATGGATGGCCTCACCGTGCTCGGGAAATGGCGGGCGGCCGGGCTGACGGTTCCGGTGCTGATCCTGACCGCGCGCGACAGCTGGCACGAGAAGGTGGCCGGCATCGATGCCGGTGCCGACGACTACCTGACCAAGCCTTTCCACATGGAAGAGTTGCTCGCCCGGGTGCGCGCACTGATCCGACGTGCCGGTGGCCATGCCAGTGCGATACTGAGCTGCGGGCCGGTGGTGCTCGACACCCGGGCCGGTCGGGTCAGCGTGGATGGGCAGCCGGTGATGCTCACCAGCCACGAGTTCCGGGTGCTGGCCTACCTGATGCACCACCAGGGCGAAGTGGTGTCGCGCACCGACCTCAACGAGCACATCTACGCCCAGGACTACGACCGCGACTCCAACACCATCGAGGTTTTCATCGGGCGATTGCGCAAGAAGCTGCCGCCCGGCCTGATCGAGACCGCCCGCGGGCTGGGTTACCGTCTGGCCACCCCGACATGAGTTTCCGCCTGCCCGCTGCGGATTCGTTGCGTTTGCGGCTGCTGCTGGGCAGCCTGGTCTGGATTTTCGCGACCCTCACCCTGTCCGGGTTCTTCCTTGCCGACCTGTTTCGGCAGCATGTCGCGACCCGCTTCGAAGCCGAGTTGCAGATGCACCTCGACCAACTGACTGCGCAGGTCGAGACCGGCGCCGACCGCCGCCCTCAACTGGTGTCGGAACTGAGCGATCCGCGGCTGCGCAAACCCTATTCCGGTCTGTACTGGCAGGTCGACACGCCGGGCCCGGAAGGCGTCGGCAGTCTGCGCTCGCGCTCGCTGTGGGATCAGGTGTTGCAGGTGCCGGCTGACAGTCCCGATGATGGACAGATCCATCTTCATCAGGCGGCGGGGCCGGACGGTGCGACGCTGATGTCGATCGAGCGTCTGGTTCGACCCGCGGACCATCCCGACTTGCCGCTGCGCCTGATCGTCGCCGCCGACGAGCAGGCGATGGAAGGGCCGGTGCGAGATTTCGTCGGACTGCTGATCCTGGCCCTGTGCGTTCTGGCCGCCGGCTTGCTGGCGGCGGTGTTTATCCAGATATGGGCCGGGCTGGCACCGTTGCGGCGTCTGCATGTGGGGCTTGCTGCAGTGCGCGACGGGCGCCAGCGCTTGCTCGAAGGTCGCTTTCCGGAGGAGGTACGGCCTCTCGTCGAGGATTTCAACGCGGTGCTGGTGCATGACGCCGAGGTGGTGACGCGCGCCCGCACCCAGGCTGGCAATCTGGCCCACGCGGTCAAGACGCCACTTGCCGTGCTCGCCAACGCAGCGGCGCAGGAGGACGGCCCGCTGGCACGCCTGGTGACCGAGCAGGTGGCGACCGCACGCCGTCAGGTTGATTACCACCTTGCACGGGCGCGGGCGGCAGCGGCGGTGCAGGTGCCGGGACTACGCACACCGCTGCGGCCGGCGCTAGAGGGGCTGTTGCGGCTCATGCAGCGGCTGTACCCGGACCGCGTGGTGGAACTGGGCTGGGCGGGGCTGGCGGGTGAGTCTGCGTTTCGCGGTGAGGAACAGGATCTGCAGGAGATGCTTGGCAATCTGCTCGAAAATGCGTGCAAATGGGCGGCGCAGCGGGTCGATGTGCGCGTCTCCCAGCTGGCACACAGCGTGGTGGTCACGATCGACGACGACGGTCCCGGCCTTCAGCCGGCGGCGCGTGAGGCGGTGTTTGCCCGCGGCGTGCGCGCCGACGAGCAGGTCCCCGGTTCCGGGCTGGGGCTGGCGATCGTCAGCGACCTGGCCCGGTTGTATGGCGGCCAGGTTGAGCTGAATACCTCCCCGTCGGGTGGGTTGCGCGCGGTCCTGAGTTTGCCGTCAGGCAGCCGGTAGTCAGTCTGCTCTGGCGCAGACCACCCCTTATCCTGGCGATGACGGGTGGTCTGCGGGAGCATGAGCGTGACAAGTCCATCATGCCGGATCGTATTTACAGGGTGTTGCCACGCACCATGTTCATGACCTGGGCCATGTCCAGTGTGCTCGCCTTGTCCCGGATCTGCGGCAGATACTGGTTCTGCATGTCCTTCGCCGGGCCGAGCAAACCCTGGAAGCTGTCCTTTAGCAGCGCGGTGCTCATCGTTCTTCCGCCGGCGTAGTAGCGGCTGGCGACCTGCCCGAGCGCATAAGTGGTGGCGAAGGAGAAGGCGACCCCGGTGGCACTCTTGCCAACCTGCCGGCCCAGCCCGCCGCCGATCTTGCCCAGCAGGCCGCCGAGCAGCTTGCGCCCGAACTGCTCCAGGTACTGCGAGGTCATGCCGACGCCGATGGTTGCCAGCAGCTCGCGAATATGGCCCTGGTCGAGTTCGTGGCCGTATGCCTTGCCAATGCCATAGACCATCTTGATCTGCAGCGGAATGACGGCCATCGATGCCCACGATTGCGGCAGCAGTTCGAGCGCGCCGGCGAGGATGGCATGGTTGAGTATGCTGCGGTCGAGCTCGGGCTTGGGCGCCGAGCGGATGCCTGCGTCGGCCGCAATCGGTAGGGAGGTGGTCATGTCCGCAGCCACCGTGGCGGGGGCTGCAGACTCGACCAGGTCGGCCAGAGCGTCCGCCTGACGGTCCATCGCTGCCGTCGCACCACGATCCAGCCCCAGGCTTGTCGCCAGCTCGGCAAGAAACAGCTTTTCCGCGTCCGAGAGGTGGCCGTCCACATCGCAAACACACACCGCCATTTCGTAGGCCAGCTGGCGATGGTCGAGTTCAGTCAGGCTGGCAGCCGCGTCGGTCACGCTCGCGCGCTTGAGCAGCACCTGCCGGTAGAGACCGGGTAGCGCGGATGCGCCGTCTTCGCCGCCAAGCGAGTCGGCCATCTGGCGAATCTGTTCGCGCTCGCGATCGTCATTGGCGCCGTCGGCAAACGCGGCCATCAGTCCGATGGTGAGGATGGCCTGCTGTTGATTCGGGGTCATGTACTTTTCCTGTCCTGGCTGCGTGGGTGGTGACGGGCGGGCTTGCGCGCGCCCATTGGTCGACATTGACATCGGGAGACATCAGACGCCAGCGGGCCCCCCGAAGTTTCCGCGATGCTCGCACACCTTGTCTGAGCGCCAGATGAACAAGACCTTCCCCAGGGCCCGATAGCGCCATTTTGTATGCCCGGCCGGTGCGCCGGCCGTGTCCGCGATGCTCCGAAGTATCAGCGGACGAAGCGCTGGCTCTCGATCACCACCTCGTCGATCCGGCCCTGATAACGTGCGACCACCTCCTTGCGCGCCTCGCGACCGAGCGGATGGTCGTTGCTGTCGTTGGCCATGTAGCGGAAGAAATCAGAGCCGGTAAATGGAAAGGTGATCTTGTGCTGGTCGTCGAAGACGGTCATGTAGTCGTAGCCGCTGGCAACTAAGTAGGGGAGCGGGGTGAACAGATTGCTCGCCGAACTGTAGGTGCTGGCCGCCTGCGTGACGCCGAGCTCCTCGAGCAGCGTGGGTGAAATCTGCAGATGCGATGTGCGCTCATGGATGACCTCGGGTTTGTGCCCGGGCATCCACAGCACCAGCGGCACGCGGATCTGTTCTTCGGGAAAGGTCCGGTTGTGGCCGTGTCCCCAGTGGCCTTTTTCCATGAATTCTTCGCCGTGATCGCCGGTGAACATCACGATGGTGTTGTCGAGCATGTCGTGTTGTTTGAGGTAATCGAGCAGGCGACCCACCTCCTGGTCCACGTGATGGGCGGCGTTGATGTAGCGGGCATGGATGCCGTCGATATTGTCCTGCAGGTTCATCCGGACGTAGTTCAGGTCGGGCTCGTAATCCGGCCGGATCGCCGCGGTTTCGGGGAAGGTGTAGGGCGCATGGGTGGATTCGAAGAACATGAAGCCGTAGAAGGGGCGGCCCTGGTCGCGCCGGTCCAGCTTGCCGATGATGTCGCTGATGTTCTGTACGTCCCGCTTCCACGGCTCGCCGGTTTGCAGCTCCTGCATGTACTGCTCGGGGATGCCGGCGAACACGGTGTGGCGCAGCTCTGGGTAGTCGAAGCTCTGGCTGGTGTGCAGCGCCAGTTGGTAGTTTTTGTCGTGCAGAAAGTTCATCAGTGCCGGCGCCACGCGTTGATGTTCGAAGCTGTACCAGTAGGGTGCATAGAGCCCGTAGAACATCGAGAACAGGCCCATGCGCGTGCGGTTGCCGCCACTGTAGTGATGTTCAAAGCGCAGCGCCTGAGTCGAGAACGCCCAGAGAT
>JAUSOD010000067.1 GCA_030656215.1 Azoarcus sp. | reverse complement strand
TACCGTCCACGACCTGACTGCTCGTAGCGTGGGATTGAAGGTCCTGACCGGTCACGGTGCGGCGGTCGACACGACGACTGCCGCCGGCAAGCTTGTGTTCGGTATTTTTGCTGCGCTGGCCGAGTTCGAGCGGGAGTTGATCTCCGAGCGAACGGTCGCCGGACTTGTCTCGGCGCGCGCTCGCGGCAGGAAAGGGGGGCGCCCCTTCAAGATGACCGCCGCCAAGCTACGCCTGGCGATGGCCAGCATGGGGCAACCCGAAACCAAGGTGGGCAATCTCTGCGCAGAACTGGGGATTACCCGGCAGACGCTCTACCGCCATGTGTCACCCAAGGGCGAACTGCGGCCGGATGGCGTAAAGCTGCTCGCCGGAGGATAAGTGGATCACCGGTATTGACCCAAAGGGGCTTTAGATCCCTTCATGTTGCGGAACCTCGAAACCGTGCTCACGCCCGCGATCGCCTTCATGGAAAGCGCCGATCCTCGCATCGTGCCGGGCATGCTCGCCATTGGTTGCCGGCGGCGGTCTGGTGTGGGTGCCGAGGATGGCGGCGCAACGACTTGGATGGGGGGCCTTTCGCGGTGGCCGCAGCCTGCCTGTGCTGGGAGTACTTTGGGGACCGCCACAATAGCCACCAATGATCGGCATATATGAGCCACTTGACCGGGCTCTGACGGACGTCGTTGGGGGAGCATTAATTAATGTTTTTCGGGGTGCTGGCAAGGGCGTTTTCCTAGTTCAGGCTCTGTTGTGGAGCGCGGCAGGAGGCGCCGTCGAGGTTTGATACTCCGACTCCCCTGATAATCCGATTACGCCTTCATGACAAAATCGTAATTGCCGGGTCACCGACCTGTCAGTAGTCGGCTCCTATGATGGGGTCCATGGTTACTCAAACAAGAGCAGCCAATCTGGACAACTGAACAAGGAGCCAATCATGAAAAGGTCGATCATCGCCGTTCTCGCCGTTCTCGCCGTCTCGGCGATCAGCACCCTTGGATCTTCGGCCGCTTTCGCACAGACCGAACGTGAGATGGCCGCGTATGGCTACACCAGCAACGCCACCCCCTCACGCACCATTACCGTCAATGCGAGCACTCGCCATATCAACGTGACTCGCCTGGAGACCGTTGCACTGAAGGTCGGTGACAACAAGACGGTCACATGGACCTTCGACACCTTGGGAAAGAACAGCTTTCCGCTTTCGAAGATCGTCCCGGGGGCGGATCAGGTGACGGTTTATCTCGAAGAAAGCCCTCTGTACAGCGGTTCCTGATAGCGCCAACGTCCCATAGGGACCGAGGCAGGTAAGGCATCGGGCAATCTTCAAATGGAGGCGACCGATGCGATTCTTAGTTGGTATTTCCAGCAGTTCATTCAAGGAGAGGAGCATGTTGAAGAAAGCATTGATGATCGCAGCACTTGTTGCTGCCACCACGTCGGCCTTCGCAGTTGATGCCGGGACGGTCGAGAAGTCCATTCCCCTGAAAGATGGTTCGACTGTCTACATATTCAAGGACGGGAAAATGGGGATGGAGGACAAGCTGGGACGTGCGGTGAGGATGAAGCAAGGCGAGGTCATGGAGACCAAGGATGGTCAGAAGATCATGATGCACGGCGACGAGGTCATGCGCCTCGACAGCGTTCTCCACAAGGATCACCGTAACTAAAGCTACCGGGTGATCGATTTCCGAAACGGCTCCTGCGGAGCCGTTTCTTTTTTGAAGCAGCGAAGCCACAAGGGGCGGATTGCGCGGTGCAGGTCGGCCTCGGTTGCCCGGGCTACCTCGCCATGCAATGAGAGAGCAATCCGATTGAAGGCGTTGACCACATCCGCATCAAAATGCTGCATGGCCTCTCGCTCAAGAATTGCGAGTGCCTCCGAGGGCGAAATCGCCGCCTTGTAGGGCCGAGCCGAGACCAGGGCGTCAAACACGTCCACAACCGCGAATATGCGTGCATGGAGCGATATTTCCTCGCCAGCAAGGCGGTCGGGATACCCCTTCCCGTCAATCCGCTCGTGATGATGACGAATGACCTCCGCTGCGCCCTCAAGCCAATGAATCCCGGCAATGATCTCGAGACCCATCAAGGTATGGGTCTTCATCACTTCGAACTCCTCAGCGGAAAGCCGCCCCGGCTTCTGGAGAATATGATCCGGAATGCCAATCTTTCCAACGTCGTGCAAGAAGGCACCGATGACGAGATGCGGGATCTCGTTCGGGGATACCCCCATCTCCTCCGCAAGCGCCGCTGCGTAGAGCGTGACCCGATAATTGTGGGCGTCCGTGTCGATGTCGCGCTTGGCGATTGACTTTCCCAACGCATGTACGAGGGAGAAGTTTGCATTCATGAGACGGTCGGACAAGGCCGTCGCATGCCCGAACATTGAGAGTAAAAGTGGGTACAAGGCGACCCCGGTCGCAAGCGCCGATACCGCTGCCATCAAGACCCCATTGCGGATCTGTTCCCGCTGATGCAACAGGACTTCCGGGGCGAGACGATAGAAACCCTCAATGTAGCCGACCAATCGGCCGTCGCCGCCTGCCAGTGGCAGAACCACCTGAATCAGGCCGTCCTGCGCTACGCTTATCCAGGTGCGACGACTTTCCCCCATCGGCGGCCATGTGGGTCGGGAAGGTAAGGTCGTCGTCGCGATGCGGTTCGAAGACTCGTCCCAGACCTCGTAAGCCCAATTTCCGCTTTGGTCGAACACGCGAATGCCGATGAAGTGACTGCCGTCGAGGAGGTCCCGCAAGTGCTTGTGCCCGGACTCTCCGGGCGACATTGCCTGCATTGCCGGTGACACAAAATGAGCGGCCGCCGCCTCAGCCGTCTCCAGCGCCGCCTGTTCCGCACGGCGTGCCTCGAACATGAAGGCAGCAGCCCCCGCCAGCAAGCAGATGACGAGCACTGCTGCGCCGAGCCGGCGGGCGAGGAGCCAACGCATCTGTTGTGCGGAATTGGGTAGCGGGTCCGTCACGCGCACTTCAAGGGCGCCTTTGTGGAGGGTTAGATGAAATTTCGGCAGAACCGTGGAACCACAACACCGTTACATGCGCGAAAAATGGCTACTCATTCTTGATCAGAATCGCCTTGACGGTGTCGATAGGTCCACCTCCCGCCATATGCCGGCCCGCGCGGGCCTCCACCGAGCCACCGCGGCAACCGTGGTTGCATGTCATGGCCCATCGCTTCATCAATACAGACCGGCAATAGCTGAACGGTATCGTCTTGATGTCGCATCCAACCGCCGCAGCAAGCAGACGGCAAGTGCAACGATCACCGTGTACATCAGAAATGCGTGGAGTCACAGCAACAAACGCCCCCCCGAATGTGCCACGCCACTTTGCACGGGGTCATTTCCCGTCCCGCGGGTGGTAGTGCTTGGGCTTGGCTTTCGCGGCCATGCCGTCATCGCCCTTGGCCTCCGCAGCTTTCGGCCGCACGCCGACTTTCTCCTTTACGTGGGAATGCCGCTTGGCGTCCGTCGAGTCAGCCTTTTCGACTTGTTCGGATTTGGCTTGGGACTCTTCCTCCGCAGTCGCCGCGATGGAATTGAACGAGAGCATGGCAAACGCCGCCAGGACCGCAAGAAGGGATTTCGATTTCATGGCATTTCTCCAATGAGCCGCAAAGAGTGACGGCAGGAACGTTGCGAGGGGATTCGTACAGAATTCTCTCGATGAATGTCCGTCTTAACGAGACCACGACCATGGTCTTTCGTATCTGTCAGATACCGTCGGGCCGGGATCGGTAGGCCGGGCACGCTACTTGAAGGTGAAGGATTTTCTTACCGCCTCACGCTGGAATCCGATGACGCACGCAGTCATCGACGCCCAACTGTCCAGACCGATTCGGCCAGCTGCGTTGATGAATCCAATGGTTTCGCCACGCAGGAGGGCGTCAAAGTCGGACTCGACCTGCGCGAGAAGCGCACGGGCAGAACGCATGCTCTCTTCGGTGAGCCGCTCACAGCACCCCAAGACAAGATTGGAGTGTTGCATGATCGCGTCAAACTGCTGTTGGCCAGTGATTATCATTTGGTCTGCTGTGAGCATCTTCCTCTCCCTCTTTCGCGTCGCCCGCGTCCTTCAGCTAGTTTCAGAACGCTACGATGGGAAAAGTATGGTATTGTCACGCTGACGCGAGCATATCCGTGCGATTACATTGACGTAATCTACGAGTCACGAAAGCTATCAGTTTGAACGGGGCAGATCAGTCGAGCTAACCAATCAGCTGAAGTCGTGCAAGCAGATGCGTCCATCGGCAAACGCTAACAGGTCGATCATGCCTGCCCGCGGATTCATCGCCATCCCGTTGCTCGGCCTGCCGAGCCGGAGCGAGGGGTATGGAGGTCCGCACTCGGCCGCCTTGTCCTGACGAGTGTTGCATCGACCAGCAGGAACATTTCGTCGGTGCAAGCTACAGCTTCGGCATAATCAAGGTTCTTGGCTCGTGGCAGAACGCAAAGGTCGATCCGGTCGTCGGCAGTGCCCAGACCAACAAGCTGTGGAGCATCGGCGCCCAGATCGACGTTGGCCCCTCGAGCCACAGCTCGATCGGATATGCGAAGGCGGACGTCGGGCGGCGACGGCAAGGGCTATATCATCGCCTATGAGCACTCCCTGTCGAAGCGCACCCACCTCTACGCGGGGTACGTCCACGTCTTCAACGGTGATACGACGACGCGGTTCAACTTCCGCGAGAATCTGGCCATCACCGCCGGTAAGTCGGTGTCCACCGTCGAGTTTGGTGTGAGCCACATGTTCTGAGTTCCCTCGCCTGAACGATGCGGTCGTCGCAGCGACTACATCGTTCAGCCCCACAGCAGCTCCACGCAGCCGCCGTGGGCGCATCCTCGGCCGGGTCGTGCATGGGGTCGTGAAGGTGCTCAAGGGCGAATGCTGGTCGCTCAGTGGCCCGCCGACTGAAGTCGGCCGGTCGGAAGGAGGCGCCGTCGAGGGTTGATATTCCGACTCATCCAACCCTGATAATCGGATTACATCATCATGACCGAACTGTAATTGCCGGGTCACCGACCTGTCAGTAGTCGGCTCCTATGATGGGGTCCATGGTTACTCAAGAACGAGCAGCCAATCTGGACAAGGAACCCATCATGAAAAAGTCGATCATCGCCGTTCTCGCCGTCTCGGCCATCAGCACCCTTGGATCTTCCGCCGCGTTTGCACACGAAGACTATTCCGAGGGCGGTGCGCTGCACTGGCTCGAGCATGTCCAGGCACGTGCTTCGAGCCCGACCGAGCGAGAGCTGGCCACGTATGGCTACGCGAGCAACGCCACACCCTCCCGCACCGTGATCGTCAATGCGGACACGCGCTACATCAACGTCACACGGCTCGAGACGGTTGCCCTGAAGGTCGGTAACAAGACGGTCAACTGGACCTTCGACACCCTCGGCGCGAACAGCTTTCCCCTTTCGAAGGTGGTCCAAGGCGGTGACAAGGTGACTGTCTATCTCGAAGAAAGCCCGCTTTACCGCAGCGGCTCCTGATAGCACCAAGGTTCCCCAGGGACCGAGGCGGGTAAGGCATCGGGCAAACTTCTAACGGCGACGCCCGATGGGATTTTCAGCGGTTCATTCAAGGAGACGAAAATGTTGAAGAAGGCACTAATGATCGCGGCACTGGGTATTGCCACCACATCCGCCTTCGCGATCGATGTCGAACAGGTCGAGAAATCCATCCCGATGAAGGATGGTTCGACGGTCTACATCTTCAAGGATGGAAAAATGGGCATGGAGGACAAGTTGGGCCGAGCGGTGAGGATGAAACACGGCGAAGTGATGGAGACCAAGGATGGGCAGAAGATCATGATGCACGGCGATGAGGTCATGCGTCTCGACAGCATCCTCCGCCACGACTCCCGTAACTGATTCGCAGGTTTCAAGGTGTTCTTGCCCCCGGTGTCGAACCCGGGGGCACTTTTCCGTTTAACAATTACAGGATCGTTCGGGTTGATTCCTCAAACCGACTTCACCTGCCACGAACGATTGATGCTCCCAACGGAAAGAGCCTTGCCTTCAAGCCTTCGGCCGACGTAGCTCCTGCCTGGCAAGCGAGGCACGAGAGCAAACAGCCCGTCGAATTACAGGAAACGAGGAATGAACGCCGGCGTGCGCTCGCGGTATGAGCGATAGGCGTCCCCGAACGCCTCGATCGCGTCGAGCTCTTCCCGGCGGGCGAGCCTAGCGTACACGATCAACAGAACAGGGAACATGATCAGCGTGATCAAGGTCGGCCACTGCAGCAAAAAGCCGAACATGACCAGAACGAACGCGACGTATTGAGGGTGTCGAATGCGTGCGTAGGGGCCGCTATCGGCGACACGGCGGGTGCGCTGAGCCTCGAGGAGTACGGGCCAGGCCCTTGCCAGGAGCCAGAAGCCACCGACGATGAACACCGTGCTCAAGAGGTGAAATGGGCCGAAATGCGGGTTGCTGCTCCACCCGAACATGACCTCCAAGAGGTGTCCAGAGTCGTGGGCAAGAAAGTCGATTCCCGGAAAATTCGACGACAGCCACCCCGAGAGCAGGTAGATCGTCAACGGAAAGCCGTACATCTCGGTGAAGAGCGCCACGATGAAGGCCGAGTAAGCGCCCAACGATCGCCAGTCCCGGCTTGTGCGGGGACGCGTGAAGCTGAATGCGAAGGCGATGAAGAACAGCGAGTTGATGATGACCAGTGACCACAAGCCGTAACTCGACGTCTCACTCATCTCGATCTCCCGTGGCATCACGCATCATGGTTACCTTGGTCTTCAGCCGGCGTTCGTTTTCCCTTGTCGCCGTGACCGCGATGCATGAAGACGTGCATCAGGGGGCACGCAAGCAAGATGAGCCACGGTAGGTAGCCGAACACATGGAGCCGATGCTCGGCGATGAGGAGAACGGCCGCCAGCCCGACGAAGACCAGAAAAACGCGGCGAATCCTTAAGTTTGATGCAGCCCGACCGAATGGACGGGGCTCGGCTTCAGTCTCGGCTTTCATGAGACAGCTCCTTGTGAGCAAACATCGACATGCCGGCGCCGGGATGGCTTCCAACGAACGAAACAGCCCGTCACGCGATTCGCCCGCTCGGCTTCCCGTGGCAGGCAAATTGAGGACGATCAGATCCGTTTCCGTCCGAGGCGCAACGCGTTCCCCACCACGGACGCCGAACTGAAGCTCATCGCCAGGGCAGCAATCAGGGGTGAAAGAAGCAGCCCGAACGCCGGATAGAGCACCCCGGCCGCGATCGGCACGCCCGCCGCGTTGTAAAGGAAGGCGAACACGAGGTTCTGGTGCATGTTGCGCACGGTGGCGACGGAGATGCTGCGCGCGGTGGCGATGCCCCGAAGATCGCCCTTGACCAGGGTCAGGTGGGCGCTATTCATGGCGACGTCGGTCCCTGTGCCCATCGCGATGCCCACATTCGCGCGCGCGAGCGCCGGGGCGTCGTTGATGCCGTCTCCGGCCATGGCGACGATGCGCCCCTCGGCTTGGAGTCTCCCAACCAGATCATTCTTGTCGGCCGGCTTCACTTCGCCATAGACCTCGTTGATTCCCAGACGGGCGCCGACCGCACGCGCCGTGGTGAGACCATCGCCCGTGGCCATGATGATCCTGAGCCCGCTTGCCCGCAGCATATCGAGCGCTTCGGGGGTCGAAGACTTGATCGGATCGGCGACCGCGATCAGCCCGGCGAGCACGCCGTCGGCCGCGAGGTACATCACGCTCGCGCCCTCGAGACGCAAAGTCTCGGCGCGCTCGGCAAGGGTCTTCCAGGCCACGTGCTCGTCTTCCATCAGGGCGGTGTTGCCCAATGTCACGCGACGACCGTCGACGGTGCCACGCACGCCGATGCCGGACGAGGACTCAAACGTCTCCGGTGTGCTGAGCACGAGACCGCGCGCGCGGGCCTCGGTCACGATGGCCTGAGCAAGCGGATGCTCGCTGCCCTGATCGAGGCTGGCGGCGACACGTAGCACATCTTCCTCCGTCCCGCCCGGTGCCGCCACGACGCTGTGGAAGGCGGGGCGACCCTCGGTCAGGGTGCCGGTCTTGTCGACGATCAGTGTGTCGACCTTGCGCAGCGACTCGATCGCAGCGGCATCGCGAAACAGCACACCCTGGGTGGCGGCCTTACCGGTTGCCACCATCACGGACATTGGCGTGGCCAGGCCGAGGGCACAGGGGCAGGCGATGATCAGCACCGCCACCGCATTGATGAGCCCGTAGGCCCAACTCGGCTGGGGTCCGAAGAGCCCCCACGCCACGAAAGTGGTGAGGGCGATGAGCACGACGACGATGACGAACCAACCCGCGACGACATCAGCCAGGCGTTGCATCGGCGCACGCGAACGCTGGGCCTGCGCGACCATCTGCACGATCTGGGACAGCATGGTCTGCGCGCCGATCTTCTCGGCGACCATGACCAGCGCCCCACTGGTATTGAGCGTGGCACCGATCACCTTGTCGCCGGGACGCTTGGTCACCGGGATCGGCTCGCCGGTCAGCATCGATTCATCGACCGCGCTTTCGCCTTCGGCAACAGCACCATCGACCGGCACCTTTTCGCCCGGGCGGATACGCAACCGATCGCCGGGATGGACGTTCGTCAGCGGGATATCCTCTTCCGTGCCATCTGTGCGAATGCGTCGCGCGGTTTTGGGTGCAAGGCCGAGTAGCGCCTTGATCGCGGCGCCGGTCTCCGAGCGTGCCTTGAGTTCCAGCACTTGGCCGAGCAGCGTCAACGAGATGATCACCGCTGCCGCTTCGAAGTACACCGCGACGTGCTCCCCCATCCGGAAAGACGCCGGAAACACCCCCGGTGCGACGGTGGCGACGACGCTATACACATAGGCCGCTCCAACCCCCAGTCCAATCAGCGTCCACATGTTCGGACTACGGTTGCGGATCGACTGGGCGCAGCGCACGAAAAACGGCCAGCCCGACCAGAGCACGACCGGTGTGGCCAGGGCCAGCTCGACCCAGGGGCGCGCAGACCCCAGCATTGGATCGAAGAACCCGCCCGACATCGCGATCGCCGTAACGATCACCGTCAGCGGCAGGGTCCACCAGAACCGGCGACGGAAGTCGGCGAGCTCCGGATTTTCGTCGTCCTCGAGGCCCGGTATCACCGGTTCGAGCGTCATGCCGCATTTCGGGCAGGTGCCCGGACCGATCTGGCGGATTTCCGGATGCATCGGGCAGGTGTATTCGGTGCCGGGCGCCGGTGCGCTCTCCGCTGAAGTCTGGCTCGTCTCCGGCGCGAGATATCTCCCCGGATCGCTGTCGAACTTGTCTTGGCACTTGGCACTGCAGAATCGGTATTCGTGCCCGGCGTGAATCGCCCGGTACGGGGAGTCTGGTTTGACGGCCATGCCGCAGACCGGATCGGTATCCTTGCCTGTCGAGGCATGATCGTGGCGATAGGTGTGGCCAGAATGGCCGCCATGCGAATGCTCGTGGGTCATGTTGATTCTTCCCGGCGATTATTGTTATCGAATCCCGACCTTGCGCTGCTCACCGCGCACAAACGCCGTGATGTGAGCAACATCGTCCGGCATCAGGCCTGGAACAGGCGCCATGTCGCCGAACTGCCAGTGGTGGGCGCGCACGCCGTTCGCCACGGCCAACTGAAATGCGATGTCAGCGTGATGACTGGGCTCGTAGACCTTGTGGAGCATGGGCGGTCCCTTGTCGGAACCCTGGAGATCGCCCCCGTGGCACACCGCACAGTGGTGCGCGTAGAGCCCCTTTCCTTGCACTGGATTGGGCATCAGCCCGGGAGAGGGCTGCGGAATCTTCCAGCCTTGCGCAGCAGCGCTCGAGATCAAGGCGACGGAAAGCGCCGTAATGACGGCGCCACGGCCAAAGCGTGGCCATATCATCGGCATCTCACCGCCCCTCCGAATCGGTGTCGTTGCTGCGGTGCCCGTCGTGATGTCCTCCGTGGCCAAACAAGTGCATCAGAGGACAGAGCAGCAAGATCAAATACACCCAATTGCCGGACACATGCGCCCAGTGTTCGCGCAGCAGGAAGAACAGTGCGATCGCAGCGAGCATCAGACCGGCGATGACGCCGGGCGAGCGATACCAGACAGCATGTTGATGGCGGCGCCCCGGCTCACGGGTTAGCTTTGCGCTCATGGCTTCACTCCTTACGGACAAGAGGGCGACCGACGGCCACTGGGGGCTTAGAGCAACACGGCGAGACCGGGGCATCCCGATGGGTTCGTTCGTTCTCGCGACACCAGTTCTTCAGGGACATCCACAGGGACTTCACCCAGGCGATCATTGCAACGTTCCTCGTCATGTTCAGCGGCGGCACTAGATGCGGGGCCTGGGAAACAGGCTACGCTGTCGATGCTGTCGCGCCGCTGACCGATGCATTACAAGTTCGACACCGTCGCGAGAGCCGGCGCTGGCTGGGCGACGCGGCGCAGTTCCCATTGCTTGACCAGCGCATACAACGCCGGAATCACCGCCAGTGTCAACACGGTCGAGGACACCATGCCCCCCACCATCGGTGCGGCGATGCGGCTCATGACCTCGCTGCCGGTGCCGGTGCCCCACATGATCGGCAAAAGGCCGGCCATGATCGCCACCACGGTCATCATCTTCGGCCGCACCCGCTCGACCGCGCCTTCCATGATCGCCTCGTACAGGTCAGCGACGCCGGCCTCACGGCCTTCGGCCCTCCGTCGTTCGCAGATCGCCTTCCACGCATGATCAAGGTAGATCAGCATAATCACGCCGGTCTCGGCCGCAACTCCGGCGAGCGCGATGAAGCCCACTGCTACCGCCACGCTCATTTGGTAGCCCAGCCACCACATCAACCACACTCCACCGACCAGCGCAAACGGCACTGACAGCATCACGATCAGGGTCTCGGTGAGGCGGCGAAAGTTCAGGTACAGCAGCACGAAGATCAGCGCGAGAGTCACCGGCACGACGATCTTCATCTTCTCCTTGGCGCGCTCCATGTTCTCGAACTGGCCGCTCCAAGTGGCGTAGTAGCCCTGCGGAAACTCGACCTCTTCGGCCACCGCTTGCTGCGCACGCTTGACGAAGGCGCCGAGGTCGGCTTCGCGGGTGTCTACATACACGTAGGCCGCCAACAGCGCGTTCTCGGTGCGGATGGCGGGCGCGCCGCGCGTCAGGCGCACCTCGGCCACCTGACCGAGCGGGATCGGGCCGTTCATGGTCGGCACGTAGACGTCGGAGGCGAGCCGCTCGGGGTCGTCGCGCAGTCCGCGCGCATAGCGCACCGACACGCCATAGCGCTCCAGGCCCTCGACCGTGGTCGTCACCATCTCGCCGCCAAGCGCGGTGGCGACCACGTCCTGCATCATGTCGATGGTCAGCCCATAACGGGCGAGCTGGTCGCGGCGCGGCTCGATGTCCACGTAGTAACCACCGGCCACACGTTCGGCATAGGCACTACTTGCGCCCGGCACCTTGCGCACGGCGGCTTCCACCGCCTGGGCCACTTTCTCCAGCGTACCCAGATCCTTGCCGAAGACCTTGACTCCCACCGGCGTGCGGATTCCGGTTGAGAGCATGTCGATGCGCGCCTTGATCGGCATGGTCCACGAGTTGGCTAGACCGGGGAATTTGAGCGCGGCGTCCATCTCGGCAATCAGCTTGTCGGTGGTCATGCCCGGGCGCCACTCGTCCTGCGGCTTCAGGTTGATGATGGTCTCGAACATCTCCAGCGGTGCCGGATCGGTAGCGGTATTGGCGCGGCCGGCCTTGCCATAGACCGACGCCACCTCGGGGAAGGTCTTGATGATGCGGTTAGTGGTGGCCAGCAGTCGTCCGGCTTCGGTCACCGACATGCCGGGCAGCGCCGCCGGCATGTAGAACAGCGTGCCTTCGTTCAGCGTCGGCATGAACTCCGAGCCGATCTGGCGCGCGGGGACCACCGTTACCACCATTGCCACCACCGCCAGCAGCAGGGTGACGAGCTTGAAGCGCAGCACCGCCTTAATGATGGGCCGGTACAGCCAGATCAGCAACCGATTCACTGGGTTCTTCGCCTCGGGAAGGATTCGTCCGCGCACAAAGAACAGCATCAGCACCGGCACCAGGGTCACCGATAGCAGTGCGGCTCCGGCCATGGCGAACGTCTTGGTGAAGGCCAGCGGCGAAAACAGCCGGCCCTCCTGGCCCTCAAGCGCGAACACCGGCAGGAAGGACACCGTGATGATCAGCAGCGAGAAGAACAGCGGCGGTCCGACCTCCTTGCAGGCGAGCACGATCGCAGCTGCGCGCTCCTTCTGGGTGGCCCCTTCGGGCAGATGCTCGATATGCTTGTGTGCGTTCTCGATCATCACGATCGCCGCATCGACCATCGCCCCAATCGCGATCGCGATACCACCCAGACTCATGATGTTCGAGCCTAGGCCAAGGCTGCGCATGGCGATGAAGGCGATCAGGATGCCCAGTGGCAGCGTGATGATTGCCACCAGTGCGCTGCGCACGTGGAGTAGAAAGATCACGCACACGGCGGCAACTATCAGGCTCTCTTCGAGCAGCGTCCATTTAAGGTTGGCGATCGCACGCTCGATCAGTTCCGAACGGTCGTAGACGGGCACGATCTCCGCGCCCGCCGGCAGGCCAGGCGTGATCTCGGCGATCTTGGCCTTGACGTTGGCGATCACGTCGAGCGCGTTCTGCCCGAACCGGGCCATGACAATGCCGGAGGCTACTTCGCCCTCGCCATTCAGTTCAGCGATGCCGCGCCGCTCGGCGGGCACCAACTCGACACGGGCGACGTCGGACACGCGCACCGGCGTGCCACGATCGGCCTTTAGCACGATCCCACCGATGTCCTCCACGCTACGCAGATAGCCCCGGCCGCGCACCATGTATTCCTTTTCGGTGAGTTCCACCACCCGACCGCCGACGTCACGGTTGGAGGCGCGGATGGCCTGCGTAACCTGATCGAGCGTGATGCCGTAGCCGGCCAGCCGAAGAGGATCGACGGTGACTTGGTATTCGCGCACGAAGCCGCCAAGGCTTGCAACCTCGGACACACCCTGCGCCTTGGTGAGCTGGTAGCGAACATACCAGTCCTGCAGGCTGCGGGTGTCGGCCAGGCTCATGTCCCTGCCCAGCACCGCATACTGGTAGACCCAGCCCACGCCAGTCGCATCTGGCCCGATTTGCGGCGCCACGCCCTGCGGCAGACGGCCAGCGGCCGAACTCAGGTACTCCAACACGCGCGAGCGGGCCCAGTAGATGTCGGTGCCGTCCTCAAAGATCACATACACATAGGACGCGCCGAACATCGAAAAGCCGCGCACCACCTTTGCGCGAGGCACCGCCAGCATCGAGGTGGTGAGCGGATAGGTGACCTGATCCTCGACCACCTGCGGCGCCTGGCCGGGGTAGTCGGTGTAGACGATTACCTGCACGTCCGACAGGTCGGGCAGTGCGTCGAGCGGGGTATTCTTGACCGCGTAGACTCCGCCGCCGATCAGGAACAGCGTCGCCAGCAGCACCAGAAATACGTTGCTTGCCGACCAGTCGATCACGCGATCGAGCAGGCCCGTTGTCGCAGTCGACTTCGCGTGCGCGTCGGGTGGCATGGCGCCGGAAGAACTTGTCACCGGGGTTTGCATCTCAGTTCCCCCCACGTCCGCCAGCGGCCGGTGCAGGCGCGCTGGTCACAATCGGCTCGATGCCGGTGACAACGTACTCGCCGGGTTCGCCTGCCTCGAAAACGAATCGTACCTGCGTACCCGGCGCAACGTCCTTCACCAGGGCCACGTCGGCGATCCTGAAATCCATGGTCATCGCCGGCCAGCTCAGTGCCGCAATCTCGCCATGGGTCATGGTCACACTGCCCGCTTCGGTATCGACGGAATCGAGCGTGCCGGCGGCCTCGTAACGGGCCGGGCTGGCATGATCGTGGCTGCCGGGGTCGGGTTCAACCATGTTCGAGAAGGCCGCCTTGAGCTGGCTCTCCGAATCGATCAGGAAGTTGGCCGAAACCACAACGCGATCGCCTTCCTTGACGCCCTCGAGCACTTCGACCATGTCCCGGCCGCGTTGCCCAAGCTTGACCGGCTGCGGCTGGAAGCGTCCCTCACCGAGCGCGAGCAGCACGGCCCGCCGCTCGCCATCGTCGATGATGGCCGAAGTCGGTACGACCACCTTCGGGGTCGCGTCGCCGACTGCCAGCGCAACCTGAGCGAACATGCCGGGACGCAGGAGGCCCTCAGTGTTGTCGAGTTCCAGCCGTACGCGCGTGCTGCGCGTGGCAGCGTCGAGCGTCGGATACAGATAGCCGACCCGCGCTTCGAACGCGCGGCCGGGAAAGGCCTCGAGCGTGACCTGGGCTCTCTGGCCGACCAGCACGCGGGCGAGATCCTGCTCGTAGACGTCGGCGATGATCCACACCTTAGACAGGTCTGCAATGCGGAACAAGGTCTCGCCCGGCATGAAGCGCCCGCCTTCGATTGCCATCTTGTCGAGTACGACGCCGCTCGCCGGGGCGTGGAAGACCTGGCGCGACCCGGTCTGGCCGGCGACCTGGAGGTTGCGCAAGCGCGTGCGCGTCGCTTCGGCCAACCGGCGGGCGGACTCGCTTGCCACCGGATCATGGGGCGCACTCTGGCTGGCCAGCCGCTCGGCAATGCGCAGTTCCTCGCCGGTGGATTGCAGCTCCGGGCTGTAGGCGGTGAAGAGCGGTTGACCTTTCTTCACCGGATCTCCGATCGCATTCACATGCAGACGCTCGATCCAACCCTCGAAGCGCGGCGCCACGACCACCTGGGCGCGCTCATCGATCTCGATCCGTCCGCTGGCACGCACTGCCGCATCCACTGCACGCATCTCGACCCGTGCCGTCTTCACCCCCAGGTTCTGGATGCGCGCGGGGCTGACCGCCACCGCGCCGCTGTCATCCGGCTTGTCGTCGGCGTAGACCGGGATGTAACTCATGCCCATCGAGTCCTTTTTCGGCTCCGGTGAGGTGTCGGGTAGGCCCATCGGGTTGCGGTAGTAGAGGATCTTGCGCTCACCTTCTGCAGCGGCCGTCGTATTGGCCTGTGCTTGGCTTTCGCTGATGAGCGGGACCGGTGCTGCTGCGTTTTGTAGCTGCGCAATCCAGTACCCCGCCCCCACGGCGATCGCTACACCCATAGCGATCGCTGACATTCGAACGACTGAGCTCACTTCAAATCCCCTGTTAGTTTCTTGATTTCGGTAAGGGCCAGGCGGGTATCGAGTTCGGCCTGAAGGCGTCGCGTTCGAATGTCGATAAGCTGGCGTTCGGCTTCGATCACGCTGTCGAAGTCGACCGTGCCGGTGGTGAGCGCAGCCCGGCTTGCATCGCGGGTGGCCTGGGCCTGCGGCAGCAGGGTGTGATCGAGCAGGCGCAGCGTCTCCCGTCCCTGTGCGTACATGGACCATGCGGTACCGAGCTCGCCGGAGGCGCGTGCCTGGGCATCCTCACGGCGCGCCTGAGCCGCCATCAGCATGTACTCCGACTCGCGCTCCTTCGCGCGGCGGCTGGACTGCTGCAGCGGGATCATCACCTCGAACATCACGTCCCATGACGCTTTACCTTCATAGGGACGGTTGTTGCGCACGCCCAAAGCAAAGTCCGGCAGTCGATCCTGGTAGGTGCGCTCACGCTCCGCGTGCGCCAGGTCGATGCCGAAGGCGGCGGCATTCACTTCTGGATTGGCGCTGGCCACCGCTTCGAACAGTGTGCCAGCCTCCAGCCGCTCGGGGAACGGCGCCGGATCTACAGGTTCGGCCAGGGGCGCATCGTGCGCACGACTGAGCAGCCCGTTCAGGCCTGACGCCAAGCCGTTGCGGCGTTGCTCGATGTCGACGAACGCCAGGCGTTGGGCGGTAATCTCGCGTTGCATGCGCAATACGGCCTGCTGCGGCAAGAGCCCCAGTCTGTAGCGGGTAAGGCTGAGATCCTCCAGCCCCTGCAACAGCGTGAGCGCTTCCCGGTTGAGATCCAGTTCCCGATCGGCCGCGTAGTAGCGCAGCCACAGCGTCTCGATCTTGGCGGCCAGCTCGACCCAGGCCACGTCGCGCATCGCATCAGCCTGAGTTGCCTGTGCTTCGGCAGCTTTCGTGGCGAGCTTGCGCTTGCCCCATCCGGGTAGCGACTGTGTGATCCGGTAACGGGTCTCGCCCACCTGACCGGGCAGCAGGGAGGCCGAGCGCCCGGTCATGGTGTTGGTGGCGTCCATCAGCTCGACCTCAAAGGTCGGATCGGGCAGCGCGCCGGCGGGCGTCACGCGCTCATGGGCAGCGGACGTTTCTGCGCGGACGGCCGCAAAGCCCGGATTGCTCTGGCGCGCATAATCGATCAGCGCCTGGGCGGTCGAACCGAGCGTCGGGGCGTCGGACGAGCGTTGGCTGTAGGCGCCACCACTTCCCAGCATAAGTGCGAGCATCAACGCAAGCGCTGCAGGTTGTGGCACACGGCGTGCTGCGACTGCGAATGGGGATTTCATGGAGAACGGGTTCCGGCTTGCGGTCGGTGTCATGGGCAGGGGACTCGGCGCACGCGTTCCGGTCACCCGCCCAGGAGGGCTACCTCCGGGCGAATGTCCACACTGGAACACGATGCGCCTATGGGAGACGCGTCACTGAGCGGGTTCGATGGCGGTGACTGTCAGCGCACCACCGACTTTCTCCACCGCGAAGCGGATCTTGTCGCCGGCCTTAACTTGATCGAGCATGCCCGGCTCCGCCGCCCGGAAAACCATGGTCATCGCGGGCATGCCGAGCGACTCCAGGGGGCCGTGCGCAATGGTGAGCTTGCCGGCCGACTTGTCGATCTTCTTGACCGTGCCCTCGGCCAGTTTGGTCTCGGCCTCGGCCGGCGCGCTCGCACCATCGTGATGTGCCGCGTGGTCGGCCTGCGCAAAGGCCACCGGCGCAGCACTGCCGAGCATGGCCAGGAGTGCGGTGGTAACAAGGGTCTTCTTCATGATGCGATTCTCCAGTGTTTTGGGCTCAGGGCAGATGTCGAAAGTCGGGATCATTATGCGAAGCCGTCACCGACAGGACGCTGACGCACGGATTACATTTTTGTCAGCCAACGACCTTGATCGTACCGACCATTCCCGCCTCAAAATGGCCAGGAATCAGGCACGCGAACTGGAACTCGCCGGCGCGGTTGAAGGTCCAGATCATTTCCCCACGCCCACCGGGGGCGACGTGCGTCATCCACGGCTCGTCATGTTCCATTTCGGGAAAGCGCTGCATCATCTCCGCATGCTCGGCCAGTGTCTTGGGCGTGCCGATCACCATCTCATGCATTACGGCGCCCCGGTTTTCGTGGGTGAAGCGGATCGTCTCGCCGAGCCGCGCCTCGATCCGGTCGGGCACGAAGCGCATTTCATCGGTCATCACGACCGGGATCGTTCGCGAGACTGCCTTCTCATCCCCCGCAATCCCCCAGGCCTGCTGCTCCTTGGGTACCTCGGCGGCACGCTTGGGCGCGTGTTCGGCACCGCCATGGGCGAACGCTGTGCGGTGCAAGGCGAGCACACCGGCCGCAAGACCAGTGGCGAGAAAACGACGACGATTTTTCATGGCTGTCTCCATCTCTGTTGGTTGAATCTCGTTGGTGTCCGGGTTCGCTCGAACCAGGACGATTGGCCTCAGTGGCCCTGATGGCCGGTGGGTTTGCGGACCGTCATTTCGATCGATTGTTCGGGTCCGGTGCGCGGCATGCTCGACCGTCCGGCCGCGTCTCTGCGCGCGGGCTCCGGTAGGCCCGCGCCCGTCCACTCGTAGGCCACCGTCCCCTTCGGATGCTGGAACCAGCCAGGGTCGCTGTAGTCGCCCCGCTTCTGGTCACGACGCACCTTCAGCACGGTGAACATGCCACCCATCTCTACGGTGCCGAACGGCCCCTGCCCGGTCATCATCGGTAGCGTGTTGTCGGGCAGGGGCATCTCCATCTCGCCCATGTCGGCCATACCGCGTTCGCCCATCAGCATATAGTCGGGCACCAGTTTCTGGATGTTCTCGATCAGGCCGCGATGATCGACGCCGATCATCGTCGGCACGTCGTGCCCCATTGCGTTCATGGTGTGGTGTGACTTGTGGCAGTGCATTGCCCAGTCCCCTTCCTCGTCGGCGATGAACTCGACTTGGCGCATCTGGCCGACGGCGACATCGGTGGTCACTTCGGGCCAGCGCGACTCGGGCCGCGTCGGCCCGCCGTCGGTGCCGGTGACCTCGAACTCGTGCCCGTGGATGTGGATCGGGTGGTTGGTCATCGTCAGGTTGCCGATGCGTACCCGCACCCGATCGCCCTTGCGCACATTGAGCGAGTCGATCCCTGGGAAGGCGCGGCTGTTCCAGGTCCACAGGTTGAAGTCGAGCATGGTGTTGATCTTCGGCACGTAGCTGCCCGGCTCGATGTCGTAGGCGTTGAGCAGGAAGCAGAAGTCGCGGTCCACCCGCTTGATCAGCGGATGCGGATTGCGCGGGTGGGTGACCCAGAAGCCCATCATGCCCATCGCCATCTGCGTCATCTCGTCTGCATGCGGGTGGTACATGAAGGTGCCCGGGCGGCGGGCAACGAACTCGTAGACGAAGGTCTTGCCAGGCGGAATCTGCGGCTGGTTGAGGCCGCCGACCCCGTCCATGCCGTTGGGCAGACGCTGGCCGTGCCAGTGGATGGTGGTGTGCTCGGGCAGGCGGTTGGTGACGAAGAGGCGCACGCGATCGCCCTCGACGACTTCGATCGTCGGTCCGGGCGACTGACCGTTGTAGCCCCAGAGCCGGGCCACCATGCCGGGGGCGATCTCACGCTCGACCGGTTCGGCGACCAGATGGAACTCCTTCACCCCGTTGCGCATGCGCCAAGGGGCGGTCCAGCCGTTGAGCGTGACAATCGGGTCGTACGGGCGACCATTGGGCGGACTCAGCGGGGCAGAGGTGGCCGCACTGGTTTGAATCACGGGTTCGGGCAGTGCCGCGAGCGCGGCCCGGTTTACAGTTCCGGCAGCGGCCAGCAGGCCCGCACCAGCGAGGAATCGGCGTCGGGAGGTCATGAGCGTCTCCGGAAAGATCAGTGGCCGCCGGCTTCAGCCGGTGATATGCCCGATTGAAGGGTGAGCGGTGCGATCGGCTGGCCAAGCAGACTAGCCTTGAGTGCGGCATCGGCGCGCCAGAAATCGCGCTCGGCCTCAATCGCCCGGACCACACTGGCCGATTGCGAACGTGCGGCGACAAGGAGTTCGAACACCCCGATCAGCATCCCGTTGTACTGGAGCACCGATTCCTCGGTGATGTTCTGATGTAGCGGCACGACCTCGTTGCGGTAATGGCGAGCGAGGTCGTAGGCGCTGCGATAGCCATCGTAGGCCACCCGGGCCTGAGAGCTCGCATTGCGGGCGACCTCGAGCGTGCGATTGAAGGCTGAGAGGTAGCGGGCCTCGCTACCGGCGCGCGCGGCATCGCCAAAGTCGAACAGAGGCAGCGGCAACTCGATCTCGAAGCCGCGTTGCGTCGACTCGCCCGTCTCGCTGTTGCGCACGCCTGCCACATGCAGGCCGTTGACCACGCTGGTCACGCGCGTGAGGCCCAGGCTCTTCGCCGTGCGATCAAGGTCGGTGCGTGCGATGCGTACATCAAGCCGGTTCTCGAGCAGCGCGGCACCCGCGGTCGTCTCGTCCATCGGCGTCTCGGGCAAGGTCGGCAACGGGTCCGGCAAGCGCAGCGCTTGCGCCTGGCTGGGGGTCAGGCCCAGACGCTGGATCAGGGCCTCGCGTGCGGACGTGGCGTTCTGGCGGGCACGGATCAGGTTGGCGGTTTCCTCGGCGGCCAGCGCCTGTTCGCGTGCGCGTTGCAGTCGACTGAAGTTGCCCGTTGACTGCATCCGGCGCGCAAGCTCGGCGGCCGTACCGGCAGCATTTGCGACGTCCGATCGGTAGCGGGCGATCTGGTTGGCGGCGACCGCGTCGACCCAGGCCTGGCGTACTTCGGTGACGGTGTTCAACAGAGCAATGGAGGACTGCAACCGACTCTGCTGCTGACGGAACTCCGCCAGTTCGAGGCGCGCGGGAAGGAAAATTAGATCGAACAACGAAATGCCGAGTGACCGACCAATGTCGAGTTCCCTCCCCTCTGCGCCAGAGCGGACCAGACGCTCGAATGTGAACACCGGATTGGCGATCCGAGCCGAGCCGGTGGCTTCGGCCGAGGCTACGGCGGCCTCCGCCAGCAAGGTCTGGAAAGCCGGGCTGTAGCCAAGTGCGATGCGCACCGCGTCATCGATCGCCAACGGCTGTGTGAGCAGGCGATCGACCTCGCCGCGCATCGCTTCACGCGCGGGGTCGGAGCGCAGCCAGCGCACTTCGCTACCCGTCTGCTCGCGAGCAAAACGCTCAACCTCGGCGAAGTTCTGATCGATCGCGACGCTGGCACACCCCGTGAGCACGGTGGCTGCAAACATCGATACAGGGAGACTTGCTTTCATCGCTCGCCTCCTTGCGAAGGACGCTTGAGGTGCCCCGCCTGGCCGCCCAGGCGCTCTACTTCGTCGTTGGCTTCCTTCCACGGGCGCAGGGGCTCATCGACACGATAGGGGCGATATTCGCTCAGGCTCGAGCGGTAGACTGGTAGGGCGTGTGCCTCGGTCTGTGCGCCCGCTGCTGCGGGCCGGGTCTCGGCAGGCTCATTGCCGGCGGGACTTGGCGTGGAGGTCTCGGCCTGCGCGCCCGACGCGAGCGCGCAGGCGACGACCAACCCTCCTCCAAAGTGAAAGATTCGTCTCTGCATGGGGATTGTCTCTCTATTGGTCTTGTGAAGACGCGGACGCTGGGCGGCGGACGAACTGGCCGCCCCGTACCTGGGCGCTCAGTTGGGCGCAGCCGGTGTAGCAGCCGGGTGCATCTTCATCATGTTTTCCATCATGCTCATGTGCTGTTGCATCATCTTCATATGCTCCTGCATGAGCTTGGGATCCATCATCATACCGCCCATCGGTCCCGTGCCCGGTGCGGGACCAGCACCCGGCCCGCGTCCCTTCATCATCTGCCCACCCATCATCGGGCATCCAGACGGCGCGCCCTGCGATGCAGCCTCCAAGGCCTTGATCTGCTCTTCCATCATGGCCATGCGGTGTTCCGGGTCGGTCGCTTCACGGATCGACTTCATCCGCGCCTGAAGTGCGGGGACGCTCGATGCCGGCGGCCACGCCTGCGCCTGATCCGTCGATTGTGCGACGACCGGACTGCCATACATGGCCCCGACCAGTGTGACGACCGGCAAGAGCCGGCCGAAACGATACAGCCAGTGTTTCATGATCGATCTCCCAGTGGTTGCGGTGTGAATCCGTTGCGATACGGAATGTCGTGCCACGCAAGCCATCTTGCGCTCGTCTGCCTGTCGTCGGCCTGACCTGGAAATTACATTTCTGTAATCCCGCGTGCTGTCCGGACCCAAGGGGCAGAATTGGCACACGCAGCACGAAACGTGTAGGAGTACAACCATGAAAATTCTGATCGTCGAAGACGAGATCAAGACCGGCGATTACCTGCGCCAGGGGCTGTTGGAGGCTGGCTTTGTCGTCGACCTGGCGCGGGACGGCCTCGATGGGCTTCACCTCGCGCTCAACGGCGACTACGACCTCGTCGTGCTGGACGTGATGCTGCCGACACTGGATGGCTGGGGGATTCTGCAGACGCTGCGCCGCAACAATCGGGCGATGCCCGTGCTGTTTCTGACCGCACGCGATCAGGTCGAGGATCGGGTCCGGGGGCTCGAATTGGGGGCCGACGACTATCTGGTCAAACCTTTCGCGTTCTCCGAGTTCCTCGCGCGCGTTCGCACCCTCCTGCGTCGCGGGCATAACCACGAGCCCGAGACCCTGCGCTCTGCGAACCTGGAGCTGGATCTGCTTCGGCGCCGCGTCAATCGCTGTGGCCTGCGTATCGATCTCACCGCCAAGGAGTTTGCCCTGCTCGAGTTGCTGCTGCGCCGCAAGGGCGAAGTGCTGCCGCGCTCCCTGATTGCTTCCCAGGTCTGGGACATGAACTTCGATAGCGACACCAACGTGATCGAAGTCGCGGTTCGCAGGCTGCGGGTGAAGGTCGACGACCCCTTCGAGCCCAAGCTCATTCGCACGGTGCGAGGTATGGGCTACGTACTTGAGTCGGTGGAGCCGGTCTGACGATGATCCGCTTCATGTCCCTCACGGCCCGACTGGCGACCCTCTTCGCCGCCCTGACCGCATGTCTCCTCGTGCTGGCGGCAATCATGCTGGGGCGGATGCTCGACACGCATTTCCAGGAACTGGATCTGCACGAACTGCAAGGAAAGGCCACCCTCATCCGCACCACAATGCAGGACGAAACTGCGCATGTGGGGACAGCGGAACGTTTAAAGGCGCTGGAAAGTTCGTTCATCGGACATGAGAGTGTGGGCGTCTTGACGCGCACTGGCGACGGCCGTGTGCTCCACGTCATCCATCCCGAGCATTTCACCCCTGCTCAACTAGCAGGGGACCGTCTTCCGGAGGCAACGGGTGACTGGACGGTCGATGGGCGCCCTCATCGAGGTCTCGAGGTACGCATCGAGCGGCCGGAGACCGGTTCGAACGACAAGGCGCTTGAGGTTCTGGTCGCACTAGACCTTTCGCATCACACCCATTTCCTCGCGTCGGTGCGCAACGCGACATGGGCAGGTGTGGCCGTGGCGGCGCTGGTGGCGGCACTGTTCGGATGGTTCGCAGCAAACCAGGGGCTTGCCCCGTTGCGCCGGGTCACCGAGACCGCTCGGAGGCTGTCGGCACAGCAGCTCGGCGAGCGGCTCGCCGCCGACGATGCGCCGCTTGAGGTGCGCGACCACGTCGAAGCCTTCAACGGCATGCTCGGGCGCCTGGAGTCCGCTTTCCGGCGCCTTGCTGACTATTCGGCGGATATCGCACACGAACTGCGCACGCCGATCTCGAACCTGATGACCCAGACCCAGGTTGCGCTGTCGAGGCCGCGCTCGATCGACGAGTATCAGGACATCCTGGCGTCGAACTTCGAGGAATACGAGCGCATCGCACGCATGGTCAGCGACATGCTGTTCCTCGCCAAGGCCGAAGAAAACACGCTCGCACATGTTGGTGAGTCGATCGATCTTGCCTTTGAGGCGGACGTACTAATCGATTTCTACGAGGCGCTGGCCGATGAGCGCCAGATCCGCATCGTGCGCCAAGGCCAGGCTACCATTCAGGGCGACAGGCTGATGCTGCGGCGCGCGTTGTCGAACCTGATTTCGAACGCGCTGCGTCACACACCAGCTGGAGAGCAGATCACGATCAGCATCGAATCGGACACTGCCCAAGTCCATCTTGCCGTGCGCAATGTAGGCGAGCCCATTCCCGCCGATCAGCTCGAGCGGATCTTCGATCGCTTCCACCGCGGCAGTACCCAGCGAGAGCGTCACGGAGAAGGCGCAGGGCTTGGACTCGCGATCACACGTTCCATCGTTCGGGCGCACGGGGGCGAGATCAGCGCACAATCCTCCGAGGGCATCACGAGCTTCGCAATCAACTTGCCCCACCACGAAGCACCATCGGCCCCTTAACCGGGCAATGGGGCCAGCACGCCCCTATGCTTACGCAAATGTAATCTCGGGGGCAGCTTGCCGTTGGGTTTGCAGTGCCAAACTGCACTTCGACTCCATCAACCGGAAGACGAACATGAAGACGAAGACCGCACTCGGTGGACTAATAGTGAGCCTGATGATCGTGAGCGGCGCTGCGTTTGCGCAGGGCCCCACGAGCGTGGAGGTCTTCAAGAGCCCGTATTGTGGGTGCTGCGGCAAATGGGTCGAACACCTACGCAAGAATGGCTTCAACGTCGTCACGAAGGACGTCGATGACGTCCCCGCTGCCCGCAAGGTACTGGGTATGCCCGAGCGCTACGGTTCATGCCACACGGCCAAGGTGGGGCAGTACTCCATTGAGGGGCATGTCCCCGCCGCCGACATCCGTCGCCTGCTGTCCGAGTCTCCAAAGTCCATTGGGCTGGCAGCCCCGGGCATGCCCCAAGGATCGCCGGGTATGGAAACGCCCACCCCGCAGCCCTATGAGACCTTGCTTGTTCATCTGGACGGGGATTCGAGCGTCTTTGCACGACATTGAGGATGAGTCCTTTAGGCGGAGCGCGATTTTGACTCCCGCTCTGCGCTATATCGACAGCGCCCGTGCTTTCGGTCGGCAGCGCATCGAACGCGCCTTGTTGGCCAACGCTCAGGCGTCGTGATGGGGGGGTTGCAGCTCAGCCAAGGCTGCAACGCCGCGGCGATCTCGAGACAGAGGTCCGACATCCGCCGGAACTCGGCGACGAGGGCGGCGGCTACCTCACACAGGTCGTCGGCGCTTTCCTCACTTAGATTGGCGCCATGCAATCGACTTCTGACGCTCGGTGCAGTCGTCTTCTGAAAACGACA
>JAUSOD010000058.1 GCA_030656215.1 Azoarcus sp. | reverse complement strand
GAGATCGTCAAGAGCGCGCGCCCCGAACTGGGTGCGGCCAAGATCATCGTCTCCGGCGGTCGTGGCGTGGGCAGCGGCGAGAACTACCACGCGCTGCTCGAGCCGCTGGCCGACAAGCTCGGTGCCGCACTTGGCGCCAGCCGTGCCGCGGTCGACGCGGGCTACGTGCCCAACGACTACCAGGTCGGCCAGACCGGCAAGATCGTCGCCCCGCAGCTCTACATCGCGGTCGGCATCTCGGGTGCGATCCAGCATCTGGCCGGGATGAAGGACTCGAAGGTGATCGTGGCGATCAACAAGGACCCGGAAGCGCCGATCTTCCAGGTCGCCGACTACGGCCTGGTGGGCGATCTGTTTGCGCTGGTGCCGGAGCTGACCGCGGCGCTGGACTGACGACCAAGGGCCGGACGCAAGGGCGCGAATGAACCTGCCTGCCTCGTTGTTCTCATCGACGTGGCATTGGGTCGCATTCGCGCTTTCCATTCCCGTGCTGTATCAGGTCGCGCTGAAGGCGCCCTGGAAACGGTTGCGAAAGGGCACACAGCTCAATCTGCTGCTTGGATTCGCGGTGGGGCTATCCCTGGTCTGGAGTCTGCGGGCTGGGGTGAAACCCGGACTGAATCTGCATATGCTGGGGGCGATGGCGGTTACGCTTACGCTTGGCCCCCGGCTTGCAATCGTCGCGCTGGCGTTGGCGCTTACTGGAATCACGGTGAATGGGGCGATCGAGTGGCGAGCCTGGCCGATCAATTTTCTCCTGATGGCCGTTGTCCCGGTGATGATTGCGCATGCAATCCAGCGTTTGGTGGAGCGCCGCCTGCCGGCACATTTTTTCATCTTTATTTTTGTTATCGGCTTTGCCGGCTCCGCACTGACGATCATTTTGCAGGGCGCGCTGAGCTCCATGGCAATGGTGCTAGCCGGGGCCTACAGCGCAGAGTTTCTTATCAGCGAGTATCTGCCCTACTTTCTGCTGCTTGGTTTTGCGGAAGGATGGTTGAGCGGAGCGTTGATAACGATGATGGTGGTCTATCGACCCGAGTGGGTCGTGGCGTTCGATGATCAAATATACCTGCGGAACAAATAAGGTTTCGAGGTCGTTCAAAAATTCAATCTGGAGGGGGACCCCATGAGCAATTACACCGCACCGATCCGTGACATGCAGTTTGTGATGAACGAACTGGCTGGCTTTGACAAGGTTGCCGCCTTGCCCGGCAATGATGAGGTTTCTTCCGACCTGGTCGATGCCATCCTCGAAGAGGCGAACAAGTTTGCGAGTGGCGTGCTTGCTCCACTGAACTGGTCGGGTGACCAGGAAGGTGCTAAGTGGGACCAGCATGGCGTGACCACCGCGACGGGCTGGAAGGAGGCCTATCGGCAGTTCTCCGAAGCCGGCTGGACCGCCCTTGCCTGCGATCCCGAGTTTGGTGGTCAGGGGCTGCCAAAGCTGTTGTCGACCGCGGTCATGGAGATGTGGAAGTCGGCCAACATGGCTTTCTCGCTGTGTCCGATGCTGACCACCGGCGCGATCGAGTCCTTGATGCTGCGTGGCACTGACGAGCAGAAAGCGATGTATCTGCCGAAGATGGTCAGCGGCGAGTGGACCGGCACGATGAACCTGACCGAGCCGCAGGCCGGCTCCGATCTGGCTGCTGTACGAACCAAAGCCGAGCCGCAAGGCGACGGTACTTACCGCATTTTCGGCCAGAAGATCTTCATCACCTATGGTGATCACGACATGACCGATAACATCATCCATCTGGTGCTGGCGCGTTTGCCGGATGCACCGGAAGGGGTGAAGGGCATCTCGCTGTTCGTGGTGCCAAAGTTCATGGTCAATGACGATGGCAGCCTGGGTGAGCGTAACGACGTACATTGCGTGTCGATTGAGCACAAGCTGGGCATCCATGCCAGCCCGACCTGCGTGCTGGCATTCGGTGACAAGGGCGGGGCAATCGGCACACTCATCGGCGAGCCGAATCGTGGCCTTGAGTACATGTTCATCATGATGAACGAGGCCCGTTTCGCGGTCGGGATGGAAGGTCTGGCGCTGTCCGAGCGCGCATACCAGCACGCGCTGCAGTACGCCAAGGATCGTATCCAGGGTACCGAAGCGGGTGTTCGCGGCGGCCCGAAGGTCAGTATCATTCACCATGCCGACGTGCGTCGCATGCTAATGTCAATGAAGAGCCAGACTGAAGCGATGCGCGCGTTTGCGTACGTGGTGGGTGCTGCCACCGATTTGGCTCATCATCACGAAGATCAGGCAGTGCGGGCGAAGAACCAGGCTTTTGTCGATCTGATGATTCCAGTGGTAAAAGGTTGGCTGACTGAAAACTCGATCGAGATCGCCTCGACCGGTGTGCAGGTTCATGGGGGTATGGGCTTCATCGAGGAAACCGGTGCTGCGCAGCATTTTCGCGATGCCCGCATTACCACGATCTACGAAGGAACCACCGCAATTCAGGCCAACGACCTGATCGGACGCAAGATTGCGCGCGAAAACGGCGCGACGATCAAGGCACTGATTGCCGAGATGCGTGGCGTCGAGGCCGAACTCGATGCGGCAGATCCGGCCTTGGGCGCGATCCGCAAGTCGCTGGCGAGCGGGATCACTGCGGTGGAAGAGGCGGTTGCCTATATTCTTGCCACCTACAACGGTGACGTCAAGGCTGCTTCTGTGGGCTCGGTGCCATTCCTGAAACTGCTCGGTATTGTGGCCGGTGGTTGGCAGATGGCCCGTGCCGCCAGTATCGCCAAACGCAAGCTCGCAGAAGGCGATGATGGCTTCTACCGCGCCAAGTTGGTGACTGCGCGCTTCTACGCAGATCACGTGATGTCGCAGGCACCTGGCCTCGCCTACGCGGTGGTCAACGGCGCAGCCGGTGCGCTGGAGTTGCCTGAAGAACTGTTCTGATTAATGCATCGGGCGCCTGACACGGCGCAAAGAAAAACGGCTGGTGGAGCAATCCACCAGCCGTTCTTACGTATGCTGCCCTGACGCTGGCAGCCATTATTTATCGCAGGATTTACTGGATCTTGGCTTTGGCGCGCAGGTCGAGGATGTGCTTCTCAACCTTCTGCTGTTGCAGGCGCTGCTGGATCTGCGGCTTTACCTCGTCAAAGGCAGGTGCCTTCAGTTCGCGCGAGTCCTCGAGATAGATGACGTGATAGCCGAAGTCACTTTTCACCGGGGTGGTAGTGAACTTGCCCTTGGCGAGCTTGACCATCGCTTCGGAGAACGGTGCAACGAACATGCCGGGGTTGCTCCAGCCAAGATCACCGCCACGCTCCTTGGAGCCCGGGTCGCGTGAGTCCTTGGCCAGATCTTCAATCTTGCTGCCGGCCTGAAGCTTGGCGATCACATCCTTTGCCTGTTCTTCGGTCTCAAGCAACACATGGCGCGGCTTGTATTCCTTGTCGCCCATGCGGCCCTTGATCACGTCGTACTCGGCCTTGAGTTCGGCGTCAGTGACCGGGTTGGCTTTCACGTAGTCCTGCAGGTAGGCACGGATCAGAATCGCCTGGCGGGCGAGATCCATCTGGGCGACCACTTCGGCCTTCTTGTCCAGGCCCTTGCGTCCGGCTTCCTGGCCGAGAATCTCGCGACGGACCAGCTCTTCACGTACCGCGTCCTGCAGCTGCGGACTGTCAGGGGCGCCCTGAGCGCGTTGCTCGCTGATCATGGCTTCGGCACGAGCGGCCGGAATCGCAGTGCCGTTAACGGTTGCGATCGATTCTGCCGCGAAGCTCGCCTGGGTAATAAAACCGGCAACAAGGGCAATAGCCAGACGGCTCGGAAAAAGTTTCATCTGTGTTCCTTCAAGTGAGTTGTTTGGCTTCTTCAGCCGTTTGAGCACGAATGGCAAGTGCGTGAATCTCGCCTTTCATCATTTCGCCGAGTGCGGCATAGATCATGCGGTGCCGCGCAACGGTGTTCTTTCCGCGAAATGCGTCGGACACGATATGCAGACTGAAATGTCCGCCTCCGCTGCGCGCACCGGCATGGCCGGCATGAAGCGCGCTGTCGTCGCTGATTTCGATCGTTTCAGGTTGAAGCGTGGCTAACGTGTCACGAATACGGTCGGCCACACTCACGGCAGCACCTTACGGAAGGGGCGGACCGTGGTCCGTTCGAATACGCCAACGGTGACATAAGGATCTTCTGCAAGCCACTGTTCGGCTTCGGCGAGCGAGGCGAACTCCGCCACGACCAGGCTACCGGCAAATCCGGCCGGCCCGGGGTCGGGCGAATCGATCGCGGGCATCGGACCACCAAGCAGTAAGCGACCTTCGTCCCGCAGCTTTTCAAGACGAGCCAAGTGTGCAGGCCGTACCTCCATCCTCTTTTCGAGCGAACCCGGAGCATCTTCTCCAATCATGGCATAAAACATCAGTTTGCATCCTCTTGCATATGTCTCGAAAGATAAAAGCCCTGCGCAAGTACGAAGCCGAGCATTAAGCCCATGCCACCGAACAGTTTGAAGTTAACCCAGGCTTCTTCGGAGAAGTTGTATGCCACATAGAGGTTCAACACACCCATGGCCGCGAAAAAAGCCGCCCATGCCAGATTCAGCTTCGACCACACAGGGTCGGGAAGCTGGATCTGTGCCTCAAGCATCTTGCGTATCAAGTTGCGTTTGAGCAGCAGCGCGGAAAACACCAGGACTCCCGAAAACAGCCAGTAGAGCGCGGTCGGCTTCCACTTGATGAAGGTCGGGTTGTGAAAGAGCAGGGTCGCACCACCGAAAACGACGATGATAACCAAGCTGATCCACAGCATCCGGTCGACCTTGCGGTGTTTGAGCCAAACCAGCGCGATCTGCAGCGCGGTGGCAAAAATTGCTACCAGGGTGGCGATCAGAATCGGGGCCTGACTGGCCACAATGCCGTCACCCAACAGGCGCGAAGCGAGTGCAAGCGAGGCGTCGGGATCGGCTCCGGCGAACTTGTAGGCTGCAAAAAAAAGAATGACCGGCAGCAGATCGAAAAGGAACTTCATGCGTTGAATTATAGAGTGAGAGGTTGAAGTTGACTCAGGCCGGCTCTGCGCGGTTCCGCATGTGGTTGGCAAGTGCTGCGAAAGAGTCATGCAGTCGCTTGCGCAAGGCTGCATCCGGAACGCACTCTTCGAGTGCCTGTCCCATGCACATCATCCATTGATCGCGCTCGGACGCACCGATGGAAAATGGCAGGTGGCGGGCGCGCAGAAAGGGTTGGCCAAAGCGTTCGACATACAGTTGCGGACCGCCGAACCAGCCCGACAGAAACAGGAAGAGCTTCTCTTCCGAACCGCCCAGATCTTCAGCGTGCATCTTGCGGATGCCGTAAGTTTCGGGCCGGGTGTCCATCAGTTCGTAGAAGCGTTTAACCAGGGCGCGAACGCTGACCTCGCCGCCGATCTCGTCATAGGGCGTGTGCGTGGGAAGTACGTTTGATTCAGGCTGCATGGATGTCAAAAATCTCTTCACTTCGGCCGCAACGCAGGTTGGCGGGCAGGGCCTCGTCGATAAGGCGCGGGCGTGGCAGATTGAGCTGGTTCATCAGTTCGATAAAGGAATCGCGGGTCTGATCCCTGATCCTTTCGTTGCTCAGTTTCTCCTGACCGATACTGCTGACGCGCATGTTCTTGTAGTCATGCCCGGGATAGATCAGGGTTTCGTCCGGCAGCGCCAGGAGGCGGCCAATGCTGTCGAATAGAGCCCCCGCATCGCCGCCCTGAAAATCGGTCCGACCACAGCCGCCGATCAGAAGGGTGTCGCCGGTGAACAGGCGATCGCGCCAGTGATAGGTGACGCAGCCCGGCGTATGGCCCGGGGTGGCGATCGCTCGAATCAGCTCGTTGCCAAAAGCAAGCACGTCACCATCCCTGAGCTGGCGATCGGCACAGATCGCGCCTGTCAGCTCTCCGGTCGCGGTGCGCGCGCCGGTGACTTCCCGCATGCCCGCTGCGCCGGTAACGTGGTCGGCATGGGCGTGGGTCTCAAGCAGCCAAACCAGTTGCAGATTGAGCTCCTGAAGTAGCGTGAGGTAGCGACCGACGTGTTCGCGCACGGTGTCTATCAGAATGGCGTCGCCGGTGACAGGATCGGCCAGGAGATAGGTCAAGGTGCAACTTTCATCGTCAAAAAGCTGACGGAATACGATGCTCATGCTTGGCGGGCTCCGGGGGTTACGGTTGGCATTCTAACGCGGCCCGATGACGAAGCGGTGAGCGGAAGGCGGAGTATCGCGCGCAATCCCCCTCCATCCCTCGGAAGCAGGTCGAGTCGGCCATCGTGGGCGCGTACGACGCGCTCAACGATTGCAAGCCCGAGTCCCGCGCCCTTGGTGTTGCTGCGTGCACTTTCCAGCCGGGTAAAAGGCTGGCGCATACGTTCAACCTGATCGGGGTCAATGCCCGGACCACGGTCGGCCACCTCGATGCAGGCAAGGCCGTCGTCCTCGAATACGCTGACATCGAGTGGCTGATTGTCACCCGCGTAACGCAAGGCATTGTCGATCAGGTTTGCCAGCGCACGCCTGAGTGGAAGGTTCCGGACCTGCGCTTCGAGATGTTCGGGCAGCGACATTGTCAGCTGGACACCACGGAGCCGGTAGGGCTCGGTCAACTCGGCGACAAAGCGTGGCAGATCGATGGACTGAATCGGCTCCTGCGGCGCACCGCGACCGAAGTCGAGAAACTGTCCGATGATACGGTCCATCTCTTCGATGTCGGACACCATCGCCATAACCTCGTCCTCGGGCGCCCCGGACATCTCGACGCCGAGTCGAAGGCGGGCGAGGGGGGTACGCAGATCGTGCGAGACCCCAGCGAGGATCAGTGCTCGATCGGCATCCATGCGGGCCAGATCGCCAGCCATCTGATTGAAAGCGCGAGCAACGACGGCAATTTCCTGAGGACCCGATTCGGCGAGTGGGGAGGGCGTCTGACCACCACCCACGAGCCGTGCTGCACGCGCAAGTTGGCGCAATGGCGCACCTATACGGGAGACGATGAGAAAGGCGCCCAGCAGTGCAACAACCAGTGCGGCACCTCCCCACGACAGCCACTCGAGCGCGCGAGGCTTCGCGAGCCTGTCCTGCGGCAGCATCGCCCAGTATTCGTCGAGATCCTCGGGATCGAGGCGGAAGCTGATCCAGAAACCGTCGAGCGTCTTCCAGCGCGAACCGAACCGGGTGTGTTCTCCAAGACTTCGTCGTACCTCGGCCACCAGCAAGCGCATTGGCCTCGTATCCTGCAAGGGCCGGATTTCGTCGGTCGCTTCGGCAGGATAGATCCGTATTCCTTCAAGTGCAGCGAGTTCGATCAATAGCTCGCTACGACGTCCGGCGTCCGCATTGATCAGCGCCGTTCGTGTAAGGTTGACCACGCTGACCACCATCTGCGCAAGATCGCGCGCACGTGGGGGCTCCTCGAAGTAACGGAAAATCTGGCTCCATGCGGCGAGTGCGAGCGTGAGCAGCAGGGCCACGAGGAGAAAGGTCTGCCACAACAGGGTACGTGGCAGCCAGCCGGAGAGAAACCGGCCAAGCGCAAGCTGACGGCGCAAAGTCAGCTTGCTCCGTCGGTCACGCTCATTCGGTGGCTGCGGGTTTTGTGTCATCCGGCACGAACACGTAGCCAAAGCCCCATACCGTCTGAATATAGCGCGGCTTGGCCGGATCGTCCTCGACCAGCTTGCGCAGGCGAGAGACCTGGACGTCGATTGCACGATCGAAAACCCCGTACTCACGACCCCGGGCGAGCTCCATCAACTTGTCGCGCGACAGCGGCTGACGCGGATGCTGGAGCAGCACCTTCAATAGCGAGAATTCCCCGGTCGTGAGCTGAATTTCCTCACCATCTCGCTGCAGCGCGCGGGTGCCCAGATTGACCCTGATGCGGCCGAACACGGTCACCTCGTCCTCGGCCGTAGGCGCGCCGGGAAGCGGCGGCGGCTGGCGTCGCATCACGGCCTGGATGCGGGCTACCAGCTCTCGGGGGTTGAAAGGTTTGCCGAGATAGTCGTCCGCCCCCATCTCCAGGCCCACAATCCGATCCACGTCGTCGCCTTTGGCGGTAAGCATGATGATGGGGATCGCGTTCTCGGCAGCCCGTAACCGGCGACAGATGGACAGGCCGTCCTCGCCCGGGAGCATCAGGTCGAGCACAACGAGATCGAAGTGCTCGCGATGCAAGGCACGATCCATCATGGGGGCGTCGTTTACGGCCTTGACGGCAAAGCCCTGCTCCTGAAGATAGCGGGACAGCAGCTCACGCAGACGCGCGTCGTCGTCGACCAGAAGGACTCGATATCGTGTTTTTACGTTCATGGGCCTTATCCTATCTTGTGTCTCTCTGTCTCGCCAGCCATCCAGGGTGCTTCGCAGCTGGCCCGAGCGTAACCCTTCGTAAGGTAGGGCCCCGAAGCAACACGCCCTTACAAAGAGTGGCGCCGTTCGTGACTTAGCGCTAGGTACTGGGCCCGATTCTCCGGTATTTTCTAACCTGTCTTCAACCGTGGCGAAGTCCATGCGGACTCTAACAATGATGAACTCAATTGGCGCGGATGGGGGAAGCCGATCAGTGCGCAAACGCAGTAGTCAAGCCGCTTGCCTCTGTACCTGCCTTTTGGTTTTCTGCGCCTTTTCGGTCGGCGCTGAAGAGCTGATTTCCGCCCCCGAAATTGCTGCCGAAACCGTGATCGTTTCGCAAGAAACGCAACGAGCGGATTTGCGCCGTGCGCTGGCGTCCGAGCTTGATCGCGGGGCGGGCAAGTCACGGCAAAGATTGAGCCTCGAGGAGCGCGAAGCGCTGCATCGCGACCTGCGGGATGCGATGCGTAATGTGAATGCAGACCACGATGCGGTTGAGCACAGACAGCGCTGAAGCCGTTCGGTAGTAAGCGTGGCGAAGCCGGGGCGAGCCTTGTGGGCTGGCAGCCGGTAGAATATCGCCATCATGAATTTCTTAGCACTGGAAACCTCCTGCGAACACGCAAGTGTTGCGCTTTATCTCGACGGTGAGATCCGGGAGCATCTGCTCGACGGGCACGCAAACCACTCGGAATACATACTCTCGGTCATCAGGGACCTGCTCTTGGAGGCTTCGGTAAGGCTCCCTGATCTCGATGCGGTTGCATTTGGCAGTGGTCCGGGTGCCTTCACGGGGCTGAGACTAGCCTGCGGAATTGCTCAGGGACTGGCGCTTGGCGCCGGGCTCGGCATAGTCCCGGTTTGCAGCCTGTCAGCGCTCGCGATGCAATCGGATGGCGAACGGACATTCGTCGCAACGGACGCACGCATGAACGAGGTGTATCACTGCACCTATCGGTTCGACAGGGGGCTCGCGATCCCCCTGTCGGAGCCCGCGTGCACATCACCCGAAACCCTTCAGGTGCCGGAGGGGCCTTGGTTTGGCATCGGTTCTGCGTTTTCGGCCCATGAGTCTATTCTGTTGCCTCGATTCGGCTCCCGTCTGACGGGGTGCAATGCGGCGGCAGTGCCGCGTGCGAGTGACATTGCACGGCTTGCCGCAGGGCGCGTTGGCAAGGGTGAGATGTTGTCGGCAGAAATGGCAGCGCCCCTTTACGTTCGTGACAAGGTCGCACTGACCACCGCCGAACGCCTTGCACGCGGCGGAAGGTCCTGAGCATGGCGGTGAGGCTGGACTTCATACCAATGTCGGAACAGGATCTTGACTGGGTGGTGGCGCAGGAAGCGAGACTCCACCCGTTTCCTTGGTCGCGGGAAAATTTTCTCGATTCACTGGCGGCAGGTTACGGTGGCTGGGTCATGCTTGATGCGGGGCAGCCCGCAGGCTACGCCATCGTCCTTGGCGTACTCGACGAAGCCCACCTTTTGAACATCAGCGTGGCGCAGGACGCTCAGGGCTGCGGTCGCGGCAGCATGCTGCTTGAGCACCTGTTTACGCGAGCTCGAGACAACGGTGCGTCGCAGTTCTTCCTTGAAGTCCGGCCTTCGAATCTGCCGGCGCGCGCCCTTTACCAGAAAGCAGGTTTTGTCGAGATCGGGCGGCGCAGGGGCTACTATCCGGCGGCTGAGGGTCGTGAAGACGCGTTAGTGATGAGGGCTGCACTTTGATGCAAGCATTAACGTCATACCGCGCAGCCGTGCTCAGGGAGATGGGCATTGCACCTTTGTGGCGGCTGCGCGGCGCCTCACAGGATGTCTCGGCGGTCGCAGTACCAGAGAGCACCGATGCGAGTGCAGCGGGGCGAGCTGTACTCGACGAATCGATTGCCGGAGGTCCTGTTCAGGCGGCCTCGCATCGGGCAGCCGCGGTCGCTGGAGTGCCCACTCGGCCCGCGCCACCGCAGCCCACCGCACATCCTCCCGCAGCAGCCGAGGCATTGTCGGCAAGATCTCCAGCCGGTGCAGATTCAACTCAAGTCGAACGTATCGCTCGTTTGGACTGGGCCGAACTCGACAGCGAAATACGAAACTGCCGAAGCTGCACCTTGTGCGAGAAACGCAAGCAGGCCGTGCCGGGTGTGGGTGATCGCACCGCCCGCTGGATGCTGGTGGGCGAGGGGCCCGGCGCCGAGGAAGACCAGCGTGGTGAGCCCTTTGTCGGTCAGGCAGGACGACTGCTCGACAATATGCTTGCTGCCGTGGGGCTGACGCGGGAGGAGGGGGTTTATATCGCCAATGCGGTCAAGTGCAGACCACCGCACAACCGCACGCCCGAGGCCGGGGAGATTGCAGCCTGCCTGCCGTTCCTCGAGCGACAGATTGCGCTTGTCCAGCCACGCTTGTTGATTGCGCTTGGTCGTCCTGCAGCGCTGGCACTGCTGAACACCGAGGTCAGTATCGGCGCGGCGCGTGGGAAACGCTTCGATCGCAAGGGCATTCCCGTGGTGGTGACGTATCACCCCGCCTATCTGTTGCGCAATCCGCAGGACAAAGGCAAAGCATGGGAAGACCTCTGTCTTGCTCGTCGCCTGGTGCCGCCCGCATGAGGCGTTTGGTCGCCGGGCCCGAGCGTCGCTCAGTGGCGCTCGTCGTCGAGCAAGCCTACGGCATCGAATTCGCGTTGGTTCGCCTCGTGCTGACGCTTCACGAAAAACATCGATCCGGCGACGAATAAGCCGAAGAGTACGATCACGGCGCTGATCGGGAGGCCGAGCATAATAAGCACGGCATAACCGCCGGTCATGATCAGGATCGACAGATTCTCATTGAAGTTCTGCACCGCGATCGAGTGACCGGCACCCATCAGGATATGGCCGCGATGCTGCAGCAGCGCATTCATCGGCACCACGAAGAAGCCGGCCAGCGCACCCACGACGACCATCAGTACCATGGCGAGCGTGGTGTTGGTGACGACGGTCATCAGCAACACCACCAGGCCCATCGCAATCCCGAGCGGAATGACCCTTAGCGACCGTCGCAGTGTGATGAAACGCGCCGCGAGAATGGCGCCGATGGCAATCCCTATGGCAACCACGCCCTGCAACATCGATGCCTCGGAAAGCCCCAGGCCAAGATTGTGCTCGGCCCACTTGATCACGATGAACTGTAGCGTTGCGCCCGCGCCCCAGAACAGGGTGGTGACCGCGAGCGAGATCTGGCCAAGCTTGTCGCGCCAGAGTAATTTAAGGCAGTGATTGAAGTCGTGAAGCAGGTAGAGCGGGTTGTTCTTGAGCGGTTTGTGATCGACGCCGGTGTCAGGGATGTAAAAGTTGAAGATCGCGGCCAGCAGATAGAGCGTACCGATGGCCAGCACACTGGCCTCGAACGCGGAGCTGACGAAAGGCAGGTCGAGGCCGTGCAGCCACCCGGATACGTCGTCGCGGATCAGGATGCCGCCCATCACCGTGCCGACGATGATCGCGCCCACGGTCAGGCCCTCGATCCAGCCATTGGCAACAACCAGCAGGCGGTGCGGAAGGTACTCGGTGAGGATGCCGTACTTTGCGGGAGAGTAGGCGGCCGCGCCAAGCCCGATCACGGCATAGGCCAAAAGCGGGTGCGTGCCCAGGAAGAGCATCAGACAACCGCCGATCTTGATCGTGTTGCTGATCAACATCACTCGCCATTTCGGCATCGAGTCGGCGAAGGCGCCGACGAAGGCGGCGAGTGCAACGTAGGAGACAGTGAAGAACAGCTTCAGCAGCGGCTCGTACTCCGCTGGAGAAGCCATGTCCCTGAGCAGCGCGATGGCAACGATGAGCAGTGCATTGTCGGCCAGCGCCGAAAAGAACTGCGCTGCCATGATGATATAGAAGCCGAGCGGCATCGTTGCCTACACACCGTCGCGTTAGCGGAAGCGCGGTTTATATCACGAAGACACGAAACTTGTTACGGGATAGGACAAGACAGCAAAAGTCGGGGGTGAGGTCGACAGCAATCTGTGGTGTAATTGCACATATAAACAGCACTTATCGGAATCATGGCTGATCGCAGACTGCAGGTCTTTCACGCGGTGGCAAAGCACGGGTCCTTCACCCGTGCGGCCGAACATCTGTTCATGACCCAGCCCGCGGTAACCTTCCAGATCAAACAACTGGAGGAGCACTTCAATACCCGGCTGCTCGACCGCGGTCATGGCAAGATTTCGCTCACTTTGGCCGGTGAGCTGGTGTTGGCTTACGCCGAGCGAATTCTCGGCCTGTCGGAAGAGCTCGAGTCGAGGGTGTCGGAACTTACCGACGAACTGTCCGGGGTGCTCAACATCGGCACCAGCACCACCATCGCGGCCTACTGGCTGCCGCAACTGCTCGAGACCTTCAAGCGTCGTTATCCGAGGGTGGTGCCGCGTGTCGTGGTGGGAAACTCGCAACTGACCGAAGATCGCGTTGCCGCACGCGAACTGGACATCGGACTGATAGAAATCGTCTCCGAGCAGCCGGCAATCGAGCATTTCAGCGCGACCCGCGACGCCTTGCTGGTGATCTGCGCCCCCACCCATCCATTGGCGCAGGCTACCTCGCTGAAAGCGACGGACCTGATCGAGCATCCGTTCATTACCCGCGACCCCGGCAATGCAATTCGCGAAATCGCCGAAGAGTTTTTCGAGGCCGCCGGGATTCCGATGAGCGAAGTGAACGTCTGTGCCGAGCTCGGCAGTCTTGCCACGGTCAAGCATCTTGCGGCCGAAGGCATGGGGTTTGCGATCGCCTCTCAGGCGGCGATGCTGCGCGATATCCGTGAGGGCAGGCTGGTCGGCATTCCGCTCGAACCGGCGCTGTACACACCGCTAGAAGTCATCATTCCTCGTGACAAATTCCGCTCCCGGCTGATCACCACTTTCGCCGAACATGCCTGCGAAGAGCTTGCTGCGATGGCCACCCGAGTGGCCGAGAAGGCGCAACAGCAGGGCGGAGTCTGATGGCGAAGGCGAAATCAGCCTATGTATGCACCGAGTGTGGCGCACAGACGCCGCGTTGGCAGGGGCAGTGCCCGCAGTGCCAAGCCTGGAACACCCTGGTCGAGACAATCGTGGAACGCGGGGGAGGGGCGCCCAGCCGCTTTGCCGCGCTCGCCGGCGCAGCTGCACAACTGCAGCCCTTGGCCACCCTGCAGCCTCGGGAGGAGCCACGGATTCCCAGCGGGATCGAAGAATTCGACCGCGTTCTGGGTGGAGGGCTGGTTGCCGGCGGCGTCGTTCTGATCGGTGGTGATCCGGGTATCGGCAAATCGACCCTGCTGCTACAGGCCTTGTGCCATCTGGCGGCCAACCATCCGGTGGTCTACGTCAGCGGTGAGGAGTCCCCCGAGCAGGTCGCCTTGCGTGCGCAGCGGCTTCAGCTAGTGCCTTCGGGACTGCAGCTGCTCGCCGAGATCAACCTCGAACGCATTCTCGATACATTGCGCACTGCGGCGCCCAGGGTGGCCGTGATTGACTCGATCCAGACGGTCTATTCCGAGAGTCTGCAATCGGCGCCAGGTTCGGTCGGACAAGTGCGCGAATGCGCCGCCCAGCTGACACGATTCGCCAAGCAGAGCGGCACTACGCTGATTCTGGTCGGACATGTCACCAAGGACGGCAGCCTTGCCGGCCCGCGGGTGCTGGAGCACATTGTCGACACCGTGCTTTACTTCGAAGGCGATAACCATTCGAGTTTCCGACTGGTTCGGGCATTCAAGAACCGGTTTGGCGCGGTGAACGAGCTTGGTGTGTTTGCAATGACAGACCGGGGCCTGAGGGGCGTTTCTAATCCGTCGGCGCTGTTCTTGTCTCAACACTCGGATCAGGTGTCAGGAAGTTGTGTGCTGGTCACTCAGGAGGGCACCCGACCATTACTGGTGGAGATCCAGGCCTTGGTGGATGCATCCCACAGCCCGAACCCGCGGCGCCTGTCGGTCGGCCTCGAGCAGACCCGTCTTGCGATGCTGCTTGCCGTTATGCACCGACACGCAGGCATCGTGTGTTTCGATCAGGATGTTTTCGTCAATGCCGTCGGTGGCGTGAAGATCACAGAACCTGCCGCCGATCTGGCCATCCTGTTGGCGACGGTGTCTTCGCTTCGTGACCGTCCGCTCAAACGGGGCTTGGCCGTGTTCGGCGAAGTCGGTCTCGCAGGTGAGATCCGTCCGGCTCCAAGAGGACAGGAGCGGCTCAAGGAAGCGGCCAAGCTCGGGTTCGATACCGCGATCGTGCCCAAGGCCAATATGCCACGTCATCCGATCGAAGGCATGCAAGTCCATCCAGTCGAACGGATCGATCAGGCACTGGAACTGGCAAAGGATCTGGAGTGATGTGCTTTCCTCAATCAAAGTTTACATAATACACATTATGGTTGTTTCAGAAGGTGATCACCACTGAAGCGAAAGCGCTTGTGCGAACCGTCAATGCTGCTCTCGGTCTTAACTCTTAGCTTTGATCGCTGAAGACCCGCAGTCGCGTCGGCATCTGCGCGCTGCCAAGAATGTTAAGGCTGGCCTCATGACGCATCCATCAACGCGTGGATCCTCAAAGATTTAGCGGCTAATGTGCACTATCGGTACGCAGGCTCGAGTCCTGCGACCGTTTGTCGTTCTCAGCCCCCGTTTCAGCCCCCTTCCCCAAGGAGACGCCCGATGACTGCCTTCTCCCTCAACGGCCGGCCGGTGAGTGCCGAGCTGCCTGAAGATACCCCGCTGCTGTGGGTCCTGCGCGACGGGCTCGACATGACCGGCACCAAGTTCGGCTGCGGCATGGCCCTGTGCGGCGCCTGCACCGTGCACGTTGACGGGGTGCCCGTTCGTTCCTGTTCGACGCCACTGTCGGCGGTGTCCGGTAAGCAAGTGACCACCATCGAAGCCATCGGCGATGCCCGCATCGGCAAGGCGGTACAGGCTGCATGGCAGAAACTTGACGTGGTTCAGTGCGGCTACTGCCAGTCCGGCCAGATCATGTCGGCCGCTGCGTTGCTTGCGACCACGCCGAAGCCGACCGACGCCGACATCGATGCCGCGATGAGCGGCAATCTGTGTCGCTGCGCCACCTACGTGCGCATCCGCGCGGCCATCCACGAAGCCGCCCGGGCCCTGGCCTGAAGGAGCGCGACATGAACACACGAATCGAAAATATCTCCCGCCGCGACTTCCTCAAGAGTGGCGCCGGTCTCACTTTGGCGCTGGTCCTCCCGATCGCGAATGGGGCCGGTCCGGCAGCAGCAGGTGGCGCTATGGCAGGCCCCGGCATTGCCGGTAGTGCGCCCCGGGGCACCGTCGCGTTCACCCCCAACGCCTTCGTGCGCATCGGCACCGACAATACGGTAACGGTGCTCGCCAAACACCTGGAAATGGGGCAAGGCACCTACACCGGTCTGGCCACACTGGTTGCCGAAGAGCTGGACGCCGACTGGGCGCAAGTCGTAGTCGAAGGTGCGCCCGCCGACGCAGGACGCTACAACAATCTGTTCTGGGGCCCGACCCAGGGTACCGGCGGCAGCACGGCGCTCGCCAATTCGTTCGAGCAACTGCGTCAGGCAGGGGCAGCCGCACGATCGATGCTGGTGCAGGCGGCGGCGGCACGCTGGCAAGTGCCCGCGGACGAGATCAGCGTCGATGCGGGCGTGGTGGGCCACTCGAAGAGCGGTCGCAGTGCCCGTTTCGGCGAGCTCGCCGAAGCCGCAGCGGTTCTCCCGGTTCCGACCGTGCTAACGCTCAAGGACCCGAACGACTTCAAGTTCATTGGCAAACACGTACCACGCAAGGACAGCGTGGATAAGACTACCGGCCGCGCCCTGTTCACCCAGGACGTAAAGTTGCCCGGCATGCTGGTGGCCGTGGTGGCCCATCCGCCGCGTTTCGGCGCCACCGTGCGCGGCGTGGACGACAAGGCTGCGCGCGCGGTACCGGGAGTCGCCGACGTGGTGCGCATCCCTTCCGGCGTTGCGGTCCTTGCCGGCGACTACTGGACGGCCATGAAAGGCCGCGACGCATTAAAGGTGGACTGGGACGAATCGGCAGCGTGGCGTGGCAGCTCGGAGCAGCTCTTTGCCGACTACCGCAAACTAGCCGCCACGCCTGGCGCGGTGGCGCGCCGCGACGGCGATGCTGAGGGCACGCTGGCGCAGGCGGCCAAGGTGTTCGAGGCCGAGTTTTCCTTTCCCTACCTCGCCCATGCCGCCATGGAGCCGCTCAACTGCGTGATGCGGGTGGACACGAACGGCTGCGAGGTGTGGAACGGCGAGCAGTTCCAGACCGTGGACCAAGCGACGATCGCCGCCATCCTCGGGCTGAAGCCCGAGCAGGTAAAGCTCAACATGCTGTACGCCGGCGGCAGCTTCGGTCGCCGTGCCAACCCGCAGTCCGACTATCTGGTCGAGACCGCCCACATCGTCAAGGCGATCGACGCCCGGACTCCGGTCAAACTGGTGTGGTCGCGCGAAGATGACATGCGCGCTGGCTACTACCGCCCCGCCTATCTGCATCGGGTGCGTGCCGCGCTCGACGCTCAGGGCCGGCCGCTGGCGTGGGCACAGCGCATCGTGGGGCAGTCGATCGCGATGGGATCGCCCTTCGAGTCGATGATGATCAAGGACGGCGTGGATGCGATTTCGGTCGAGGGCGCGGCCAATCTGCCCTACGCGATTCCCAACCTCGACGTTGACCTGCACACCACTAACGCCACGGTGAAGGTGCCGGTGCAGTGGTGGCGATCGGTCGGCTCTACCCACACCGGCTTTTCCACCGAAGTGTTCATCGATGAACTGGCCGACGCAGCCGGCACCGATCCGGTGGCCTATCGGCTCGGACTTCTCGCCGCTCATCCGCGCCATACTGGCGTGCTCCGGCTCGCGGCAGACAAGGCAGGCTGGACCGAGCCGCTGGCACCCGCGGCGGGAGCAAAACGCGGGCGTGGTGTGGCGGTGCATGAATCCTTCAACAGTTTCGTCGCCCAGGTCGTCGAAACCACGGTGGCCGCGGATGGCAGCTTCAAGGTCGACAGGGTCGTGTGTGCCGTCGATTGCGGCATCGCGGTGAATCCGGACGTGATCCGCGCCCAGATGGAAGGCGGCATCGGCTTTGCCCTGGCTGCTGCACTGACAGGCGCAATTACGCTCAAGGACGGTCTGGTCGAGCAGTCCAATTTCCACGACTACCCGGTGCTGCGCATCAACGAGATGCCGGCGGTCGAGGTGTACATCGTGCCGTCGGCGGAGAAGCCCACCGGCGTAGGTGAACCGGGCGTTCCGCCACTGGCACCGGCACTGGTCAATGCGCTTTACGCCGCAACCGGCAAGCGCATCCGCAGCCTGCCGATCGGCGACCAGCTCAAGGCCTGAGCCCCGGGGCTGGTTACGGGATTGAATCGAATCGGCCGCGGGTTGCGCCTTTGACCGGCCGCCCGCGGCACGCGCGGCAGAATGGATCGACTGGGGATGGGGTATGGATAGTCTGGATCTGGAAGTACTACAGCGAGCACACGCCTGGCTGGTCGATGGTCGGCGGGTGCTGCTTGCAACCGTGGTACGCACGTGGGGTTCGTCGCCGCGCCCGCCCGGCGCGCTGCTGGCGCTGCGTGACGACGGCCGCGCAGTGGGGTCGGTCTCCGGCGGCTGCATCGAGGACGACCTGATCCACCGCTTGCGTGGTGAAGGTATGCCGACGCAGGCCCAACGGGTGAGCTACGGCGTCGGCGCCGATGAGGCACGCCGTTTCGGCCTGCCTTGTGGCGGCACCATGGAACTGGTCCTCGAACCGTTGAGCGAACCGGCACCGGTGGCCGCCCTGCTCCGCCGGCTGGCCGCGGGCGAGCTGGTCGAACGCCGTCTGGTACTCGCCAGCGGTGCTGCCACACTTGCACCGGCTCATCCGGAGCAGAACCTTGGCTTCGATGGTGAGGTACTCACCAGCGTGTTCGGTCCGCGCTACCGCATGCTGCTGATCGGCGCCGGCCAGCTCTCCGCCAGTCTCGCCCGCATCGCGCTGGGGCTCGATTTCGCCGTCACCGTGTGCGACCCACGCGAGGAATGGTACGAAGAATGGAAGGTGCCAGGAAGCACGCTGACCCGCGAGATGCCCGACGACGTGGTGATCGCGATGCGGCCGGACGCGCGCACCGCGGTGATCGCGCTCACCCACGACCCCAAACTCGACGATCTGGCGCTAATGGAGGCGCTGCGCTCACCCGCCTTCTATGTGGCTGCGCTCGGCTCTCGGCGCAACAATGCCGTGCGCCGCGAGCGGCTGCGTGAGTTCGAGCTCAGCGAGAGTCAGGTGGCCGCGCTGCGTGGCCCCGCCGGACTTTATATCGGCAGCCGCACCCCGGGAGAGATCGCGGTATCGATCGCGGCCGAACTGGTGGCGGTGAAAAATGGCGTGGCGCCCGAGCGCGTGCTGCCCGTAGCGGAGGCCAAGGCATTGCTCGATGTCGCAGCCGATACCCTGGCCAGCTGCAGGACGTCGTTGTGAGCTTGTCTCTGACTTATCTTCATGCGGATGCGGCCATCGTCGTCGTGATCAAGCCAAGTGGTCTGCTCTCCGTTCCCGGTCGTGGTCCGGAGAAGGCAGACTGCCTCGTGGCACGTGTTCAGGCAGACTTCCCCGATGCGCTGGCGGTCCATCGCCTCGACATGGAAACTTCCGGCCTGGTGGTGCTCGCGCGCAACAAGGCGGCACATCGTCACGTAAGCATGCAGTTCCAGAATCGAGCGGTTGAAAAGCGTTATCTCGCCGTGGTCGACGGCCTGATCGCGGCGGAAGCCGGCGAGATCGATCTACCCCTGAGCGCCGATTGGCCGAACCGTCCTCGGCAGAAGGTTGATATCGAGCTTGGCAAGCCCTCTCTGACCCGATACCGGGTGCTGTCGCATCACCTTGCCGACGGAAGTACCCGTATCGAGCTCGAGCCGATGACTGGCCGCACCCATCAATTGCGGATCCATCTGATGTCTAGCGGTCATCCGATCCTGGGCGATCCGCTCTATGCCAGCCCGAGCGCGTTGGCGAAAGCCGAGCGCTTGTTGCTCCACGCCTCCAGCCTGCACTTTTCACACCCCGACACCGGGACGCCACTCGCGTTTGTCAGCCCGGCACCTTTCTGACCGATCGCGCGTGCCGCAGATCAGGCAACCGGTTGCAGATGAGCACGCCCGCCTCCTGTCGCCGAGCGCCTGTTGTAGCGCGAAAGCGCAAGATCATCGTGGCGGATGGCCGTCTGGCGTCCGGTCACCAGATCGGCCAGCAGTTGGCCGGCACCGCAGGCCATGGTCCAGCCCAGCGTGCCGTGACCGGTGTTGATGTACAGATCGGGGTAGGCCGTGGCACCCACGATCGGCGTGGCATCGGGCGTCATCGGGCGCAGGCCGGTCCAGAACGTGGCGGCAGAGGTGTCGCCGCAGCCACCAAACAGGCTCCTGACCACCATTTCCAGCGTGGCGCGCCGTTTCGGATTCAGATCGAGGTCGAAGCCACCCAGCTCTGCCATGCCCCCTACCCTGACCCGTTCGTCGAAACGGGTGATCGCCACCTTGTAGGTCTCGTCGAGCACGGTCGAAACAGGTGCTGCATCGGGATTCGAGAGCGGGATCGTCAGCGAATAGCCCTTTACCGGGTACACCGGCAGATCGAGCCCCAGCGGTTTGATCAGGTCCCGCGAATAGCTCCCCAGCGCGAGCACATAACGGTCCGCCGCAATGATTTCCTCACCCACCCGGATGCCGATCACGCCCTCCCCGCCGGTGAGAATTTCGCTCACCGACTCACCGAGACGGAACTCGACCCCGAGGTCGCGCGCCATGTCAGCAAGTCGGGTGGTAAACAACTGGCAATCGCCGGTCTCGTCATTTGGCAAACGCAAGCCGCCTGTGAGTGGCGTATCAGTGAGCGCCAGTGCCGGTTCGGCGCGGTGCAGCCCCTCACGATCCAGAAGTTCATACGGAACCCCACACTCCTCAAGCACCCGGATGTCGTGCCGTGCAGCCTCCAGCTGGGCCTCGGTACGGAACAGTTGCACCGTGCCCTTGCTACGCTCCTCGTATTGCAGCCCGGTCTCTGCCCGTAAGGTACGCAGGCAGTCGCGGCTGTACTCGGACAGCCGCATCATCCGCGCCTTGTTTTCGGCGTAGCGAGCACTGGTGCAGTTGCGCAGCATCTCGAGCATCCAGCGCAACTGGAAAAGACTGCCGTCAGCGCGGATGGCCAGGGGAGCATGCCGTTGAAACAACCACTTCAACGCTTTCAACGGGATGCCGGGCGCCGCCCACGGTGCCGAATAGCCGGGTGAAACCTGGCCGGCATTGGCAAAGCTGGCTTCCATGGCCGGCGCTGGCTGGCGGTCGACCACGGTGACCTGGGCCCCCGCACGTGCGAGATAGTAAGCCGTGGTGGCGCCGATAACACCGCTACCGAGTACAAGAACGCGCATGACCTTCTCCCGCCGCTCAAAGCAATTGAATAGCACTAGCTTAGAAGCAGTTGCGCAGGGAAAGGCACCAAACTAAGCTCCATTAATAGTGAAATCCGGCGTAATTGCCAGTCACGTACACATGGAGCAGTGAAATGCGCGACCTCGATCGCATCGACCGCAGAATCCTCGATGTACTGCAGAAAAACGGCAGGATCTCGATGACCGAACTGGCACAGCAGGTCGGGCTTTCCGCCACGCCCTGCACCGAACGGGTGCGCCGCCTTGAACGCGACGGCGTGATTACCGGCTATCACGCCCGGGTCAGTCCGCAGGCGCTGGGCAAGAATCTGCTGGTGTTTGTCGAGATCAAGCTGTCGGCGCGATCGGAAGAAGTCTTCGAACGGGTCAGGAGAGAGCTGATCCACATCCCGGAGGTCATGGAGTGTCATCTGGTATCCGGCGACTTCGACTATCTGATCAAGGCCCGGATCGGCGAGATGAGCGAATACCGGCGCCTGTTAGGCGACCTGCTGACCCAGCTGCCGCCCGCGGCGGAATCCCGGAGTTACGTGGTAATGGAAGAGCTCAAGGAGTCGCTGATTCTGGATGCAGCCAACTGAAGCCCTCGCCCAGGCTGAACGGGTACAGGCAATACGTGCAATCGACTGACATGCGAAACAAATGGAGAAGAGCGCCCGGCCTTGCGCCGGAAGGCGCCCAAGTCCCTCTCAGTAACGACCGGCCCCACCGAGGGTTGTGCGTAAGCAACTGTTTTTATTTTGGTGCGAGGGAAGAGACTCGAACTCTCACGCCTTGCGGCGCTGGAACCTAAATCACTGGCCAGAATGCAATAAATCATGCAGTTACGGCGCCATTCACTCTACAAAAGCGAGTTATCCACAGGGCTGCACACCGCGCTGTTCCTGGTGGAACCGAAGGATTGTAGAACGTCTTTCGGGTATTCGAGGTGGGCCCTATTGGCCCCTCACCAGCTTTGGTGTCCGATAGACGATTTCCATTCCTCCGACTGGCGCCCCTGCTGCTCCCATGAAACCGCGTAGCGTCATCGAAGAGGAGCGCAACTTCGATGCCCCCGTTCGTCGTTGGCGTCGGCGAGCACGATGGCGTATCTGCGGGCGGGCAGATAGGTGCTCAACTGGCTCAGCAACATGTCCAGCACCGTACGGTTCTTGACATAACACACGCCCAGCATGTCCGGCCGTTCAGCGGCGTTGAGCGACGCAATCCGTGGCCGAAATGCCGTAGCTTGCTCGCCAGAACCTCGCCTGTCCAGCCTACTCCAGCATCTGCAGCAACACCCCGTGCCACACGGCGGGCTTGATCTCGCCGAGCTTGCCCACCAGTCGCACCTTGTCCACGCAGCGGATCTGATCCAGCAGGATGCGTGCAGGCTTGCCGCTGAACTCGGTTTCGGGGCGACACCCCAGCGGCTGGCCCTTACTTGTGATCGGCGCCACGATCACCCGCGGCAGCGCCGCGTTCATGTCGTCGGGCGAGATCACCAGCGCTGGCCGCGTCTTCTGAATCTCGGTGCCGACCGTGGGGTCGAGATTCACCCAGTAGACCTCTCCCCGGCGCACCCTGGTACTCGCTTTCACCATTCCCACTCCCCGCTGTCGGCCGCAGGCGGCAGGTCGCGCCACGCATCGTCATCTTGGTCGGCCCGATAACCCTCGAACCACCCCGCCCGCGCCGGCCGTGCAGGCTCGATCACGATACGGCTGCCCTCCAGGTGCAGTTCGATGTCATTGGCAATCCCGCACTCGGCCAGCAGCGCCGCCGGAATGAGCACTCCGCGCGAGTTTCCGATTTTCCTCAGTGTCGTGCGCATTTCGCGCTCCTTGCGTACTAACAACGTTATTACATCAGAGCAGAACCATTCGCACAAGCCCGGGCAAGCCGTATTCGGCTGGCGTCCGCGACCCGCGACTTGGCTACAGCGTGCGGCCCATCAACAGGCTGCAAGCCAACGATGAATCGAAGCGTTGCAGCGAGGCTTACTCGGGCGTACATTTTGAGCCGTCGCAACGACACTTTGCTCTTCCATAGGCGCAGGGCTGCCACAGTTGCCACCCGGCTTGCCCGTCCCCTCGCAGTCGCGGCTCAGGCTAGCCCTCGAGCTCCGTCGCCGCTTCGACATTCGGCGCCAAAAGGTCCAAAGGGTGTTTGCGCTCGGCGTCCGCTTCAATAGCGCACCGTTTGCCGAGTGGCGCATCGGCATGGTGGGCGCGATCGCAACGCCGGTGACGGGAATGCTGATCGCCTATCTGGTCTGCCTGGCATCCGGCCTGTCGGCGCTCGAGACCGACGTGCTGCTGGTGTTCGGTGCGCTCCCACCTGCCGTGCTCAACTTCATGTTTGCCGAGCGCTACTCGCAGGACCCGGCGAAGGTCGCTTCGATCGTGATCCTGGGCAACCTGATGGCCCTGTTCTCGATTTCCGCAGCACTCGCATTCAGGCTCGCAGCTTAACGCGCTAAGGATCGGGAACAGTCCAAATTTGAGCTGATTACCATGGTGCCAGGCGGCAGCGCAGCGCTCTCAGCAGGAAAGGACGTACAGGAGTCCAGTCCCACTGAAAAGGCGGTGACTGCTCCCCGTCCGACTTCAAGGCTTTCGCTCGGGTACCCACGTCGCCTTTGGCGTATCCGCTCTCGCGTGGGCCAGGTTCGACGGACAAGGGTGATGTCGACTCCTATACTGAGTATTCGCCGGTGCGGCCGTCGCATTGTCGCTAAGCCAACCTTGGGCGATTAGTCACGCGAAGGAGAACGAGATGTCCAAGTATCTTTTCGAAGCACGTTATACCGCGGAAGGGGCCAAGGGGCTTGCTCGCGAAGGTGGTTCCGCACGTCGTGCTGCGGTCGCTGCCATGGCTGAAGGATTGGGTGGGAAGTTGGAGAGCTTCTACTTCGCGTTCGGCGAAGTCGACGCCTACGTCATTGCCGATATCCCGGACAGCATCACCGCTGCTGCCGTTGCGCTCGCAGTCAACCAGAGTGGTGGCGCCAGCGTGAAGACTGTTGTGCTGATGACACCGGAAGACGTGGACAAGGCAGGCAAGAAGACCGTTGATTATCAGCCGCCGGGTCGTTGAAGCACGGAAGCATGGATTCGGCTGGCAGGAAAGTGACGCAGCGGCAGCGCCAGATCTTTCCTGCCAGCACCCCGAAAACGTTGGCAACTTGATCAACCGAAGGGGCTATTCCGAATGTCGTCAGGGGCAACCGCCGCCTCGGCTTGCGTTGACCCAATGCGGCGCGCTTATTCTTGCCTGCTCGCACAAGCGACGCTAAGGATTTTCGAGATGACTGACATCACTGACAACATGCGCAAGCATTCCTCCCTGGTGGTGGATGGCATCGAGGCCACCCCGGCTCGTGCGATGTTGCGCGCCGTCGGCTTCACCGACGAGGACTTCAAGAAACCGCAGATCGGCATCGCCTCGACCTGGGCCAATGTCACGCCCTGCAACATGCACATCGACAAGCTCGCGGAAGAGGCCGAGAAGGGTGCAAACGCGGCGGGTGGCAAGGCCGTCATCTTCAACACCATCACCATCTCCGACGGCATCGCCAATGGCACCGAGGGCATGAAGTATTCGCTGGTGTCGCGTGAAGTCATCGCCGACTCCATCGAAACCGTGGCCGGCTGCGAAGGCTTCGACGGCCTGGTCGCCGTTGGTGGCTGCGACAAGAACATGCCCGGTTGCCTCATCGGCATGGCACGCCTGAACCGCCCCTCGATCTTCGTCTACGGCGGCACCATCCGGCCCGGCGCCGGCCATACCGACATCATCTCGGTGTTCGAGGCCGTCGGCCGCCACGCCGCAGGCGAACTCAGCCTGCTTCAGGTCAAGCAGATCGAGGACACCGCCATCCCGGGCCCGGGCTCCTGCGGCGGTATGTACACCGCCAATACCATGGCCTCGGCCATCGAAGCCCTGGGCATGTCGCTGCCCGGTTCCTCGGCGCAGGACGCGATCTCGACCGACAAGGCCTCGGACGCCTTCAGTGCGGGTCAGCAGGTGCTGGAACTCCTGGCACGCGACATCAAGCCGCGCGACATCATGACCCGCAAGGCCTTCGAGAACGCGATCCGCATGGTCATCGCGCTCGCCGGCTCGACCAACAGCGTGTTGCATCTGCTCGCCATGGCCCACGCCGTCGACGTGAAGCTGGCGCTGGATGACTTTACCGAGATCGGCAAGACGACGCCGGTGCTCGCCGACCTGCGTCCGAGCGGCAAGTACATGATGTCCGAGTTGGTCGCCATCGGCGGAATCCAGC
>JAUSOD010000047.1 GCA_030656215.1 Azoarcus sp. | reverse complement strand
CACGCCGGGCTTGATCTCGCGGCCGGGCATCTCCATCTGCGCCACTTCGCCACGCAGCACGCGCTGCAGCACTTCCCAGTAGTCGGTCAGGCGGCCAATGTCGATCCAGTTGAAGAAACGCTTTTGCGCAAAAAATGGCAGATCCTTCTCCACCAGCATGGGGAACAAGTCGCTGCCGATGTCGAACTCGCGCCCTGGCGGCACCAGGTCGAGCACCTGCGGCTCGAAAATATAGATACCGGTACTCGCCAGTGTCGACAGAGCCTCCTCCGGCGACGGTTTTTCCTGGAAGGCCTTCACCCGCCCATTTTCATCGGCCACCACCACGCCATAGTTCTTCACCTGCTCGCGCGGCACATCCAGCGTCACCACGCTGGCCAGGGCGCCCTTGTGGTGGTGCTCGTCCAAGGCCGAACGGATGTCCAGATCCACGATCGCATCGCCGCACATCACCAGCGTGGTCTCATCGAAGAAACCACCAAAATCCTGAATCTTGCGCATACCGCCGGCCGAACCCATCGGCTTGGGCACGATATCGCCATGGTCGCGCTTGCCCTCATACGAATAGCCGATCTCCACCCCCCAGCGATGGCCGTCGCCAAAGTAGTTCTCGATCTTGTAGTGGTTGAACGCCACATTGATCATGATCTCGCGAATGCCGTACTTGGCCAGATGCTCGATCAGGTACTCCAGCACCGGCTTGTTCAAAATCGGCACCATCGGTTTGGGCAGGTTCTTGGTCAGCGGGCGTACCCGCGTACCCTGGCCTGCAGCCAGAATCATTCCCTTTGCCAAAGCAAACTCCCTTTAACGTTCTAGTTAAACCCAGCAGCAATCACAGCCTACTCAAACACGTCGGCATCGACCAACAGCTTACCTTCCTTGTCCTTCGCCGACAGCAATGGCTCGCCGTCGAACTGCCAGTCGATCCCGATCGCCGGGTCGTTCCAGGCAATGCAGCGCTCATGCTGCGGCGCGTAATAATCGGTGGTCTTGTACAGAAAATCCGCCGACTCGCTCAGCACCACAAAGCCATGCGCGAACCCCGGCGGTACCCACAGCTGGTGGTGATTGTCCTCCGACAACTCGGCACCGGCCCACTGGCCAAAAGTGGGCGAGCTGCGGCGCACATCCACCGCCACGTCGAACACCCGTCCGCGCACCACCCGAACCAGCTTGCCCTGCGGCTGTTGCAGCTGGTAGTGCAGCCCGCGCAGCACGCCCTTGCCCGAGCGCGAATGGTTGTCCTGCACAAAGCTCACGTCCAGCTCAGTCGCTTCGCGAAACGCACGCGCGTTGAAGCTCTCAAGAAAAAACCCACGGCTGTCGCCAAACACTTTGGGCGCCAGAATCAACACATCCGGAATGGAAGTCGGGATCACCTGCATCAGAACACCCGATCTTCAAGCAAACGCTTCAGGTACTGACCATAGCCGTTCTTCGCCAGTGGTGCTGCAAGCGTCTGCAACTGCGCGTTGTCGATCCAGCCGGCACGCCACGCAATCTCTTCTGGGCACGCAATCTTCAGCCCCTGCCGCTTCTCGATGGTCTGGATAAACAGGCCCGCCTCGAGCAGACTCTCATGCGTACCGGTATCGAGCCAGGCATGGCCGCGGCCCATCACCTGCACGTCGAGCGCGCCCCATTCGAGGTACTGCTTGTTCACGTCGGTAATCTCGAGCTCGCCGCGCGGGCTGGGCTTGAGTGCGCGGGCCACCTCAACCACGCGGTCGTCGTAGAAGTAGAGCCCGGTAACCGCATAGCGGCTCTTGGGCTTGGCGGGCTTTTCTTCGAGGCTGATCGCATGGCCTTCGGCATCGAATTCCACCACGCCATAGCGCTCGGGGTCGTGCACCGGGTAGGCAAACACGGTCGCGCCGTGCCCCTGATCGCCGGCGCCGCGCAGATCATTGGCGAACTCGTGGCCGTAAAACAGGTTGTCCCCCAGCACCAGGGCCGAAGGGCCGCCGTCGAGGAAATGCTCGCCAATGATGAATGCCTGCGCCAGGCCATCCGGGCTGGGCTGCACCGCATAGCTCAGGCTGATACCCCACTGGCTGCCGTCGCCCAGCAACTGCTCAAAGCGCGGCGTGTCCTGCGGGGTGGAGATGATCAGGATCTCGCGTATCCCCGCCAGCAACAGCGTGGACAGCGGATAGTAGATCATCGGTTTGTCGTACACCGGCAGCAACTGCTTGGAAACTGCCAGCGTGGCCGGGTGCAAGCGGGTGCCGGAGCCCCCGGCCAAGATGATGCCTTTACGTTGTTTCATTGTCGGATTCCAGTCAGTTTGATCAAATCGGTGGTCAATGTTCGCACTCAATGGTCGCGCTTAATGGTTGTACTGCGCGCTCACCCATTCTCGGTAAGCCCCGCTCTGCACATTGGCCACCCAGTCGGGGTTCGCCAGATACCACTCTACCGTTTTGCGAATACCGGTCTCGAAGGTTTCCGCCGGGCGCCAGCCCAGTTCGCGCTCGACCTTGCGCGCATCGATCGCGTAGCGCCGGTCGTGCCCGGGGCGG
>JAUSOD010000043.1 GCA_030656215.1 Azoarcus sp. | reverse complement strand
GGTCTTGAAACTCAGGTTGGCGACCATGCCCAGGCCGATCGCGATCACCGCGGGGGTGAGCTCGAGTCGTTCCAGCGAAAACAGGCGCATGCTCGATAGCGCAATCGCGTCGATATCGGTGAAGCCGGACACCACCGCGAGCACGTAAAGGCCGCCGGTGCCGGCGTAGTCGGACAGCCACGCGGCGCAGAACAGCACGAAGGCATAGAGCGCGCCAAAGCCCAGGGCAGTGCGCAGCTCGGTCGGGTTGGTGGTTTGTGGCAGCACGGCATCGCCGCCGTTACCCAGCTTGCGCCAATTCCACACCAGCGCCAGGGTGCCAAGCACCAGTGCCGGAACCACGATGACGAGGAGCGCGCGCAGCAAACCTGGCGCCACTACCGCGGCGATCACGCTGACGCGGACCACCATCACCAGGTTCGCCAGCACGATGACCAGCGCGGCCATCGATGCCAGCCCGGGCGACTCACGGGCGTTGCGCGCATAGACCATGGTGGTCGCGGTGCTCGATGCCAGCCCGCCGAAGATGCCGACAAACGCCGCGCCGTGCTTTGCCCCGACCAGCTGCAGCGCGGCGTAACCGGCCAGACTCACACCGGAGATCAGCACCACCATCCACCACACCTGATAGGGGTTGAGCGCGCCGTAGGGGCCGAACTCCTCATTGGGCAGGATGGGCAGGATCACCAGTGACAACACACTGAACTGCAGGATCGAGATCCAGTCGCGCGGCCCGAGCCGGGTGGCGATGCCGCGCAGTTGGGTTTTGAAGTACAACAGCACGGTCGTGCCCACGGCCAGCATCACCGCGATCTTGGCGTAACCGAGCCATACCGCGGTACCCAGGCAGTAGCACACCATCAGGGCGGCGACCGAAGTGGTTCCGGGGTCGCTCGGATCGGGGTGGCGCAGGTAGGCGGCAACGATCATGGTGCCGATGACGGCCATCCCCACGGCGAAGGGGGCAATGCTCTGCAACTGCTGGCCGAGCAGTCCGGTCAGCGCACCCAGCATCGCCACCAGACCGAAGGTGCGCAAGCCGGCGCGGGCAGAGGGCACGCGCTCGCGCTCGAGGCCGATCAGCAAGCCGATGCCGATTGCAATCAGGAAAGCCTCGATCTGTTCCGGATCGAAAGGGACTGAATGGGGCACGCGTGTCGTCCTGTTGTTGGAGGTATTCACCACGCCGGGCGGGCGTGCAGTATCACCCGCGCCACAGTCGGTAATACTGTAGTCGATTGCTGGCTGTGGCGGAATCCCGCGCTGCAGTTAGAATCCGCGCCATGCAGACTTTTCATCCCCGACATTTCGCCATCGTGCCGGCAGCCGGCACTGGCAGCCGCATGGCGTCCGAACTGCCCAAGCAGTATTTGCCACTGCTCGGGCAGCCGCTGATCCGTCACTCGCTCGCCACCTTGTGTGCCGCGCCCGAGATCGACAAGGTCTTTGTCGTGCTGTCGGTGGGCGATGCGCAGTGGGCGAGTTATGACTGGAGCACGCTGGGTCCCAAACTGGTGCCCCTGTTCTGCGGTGGTCCAACCCGGGCCGACTCGGTGCTGGCCGGCCTGCGCGCGATTTCTGGTGAGGCGGCGCAGTCCGACTGGGTGCTGGTGCACGATGCGGCGCGCCCCTGTCTCGCGCCATGGCATATCGACAAACTCATCCGTGAGCTTGCCCACGACGAGGTTGGCGGCCTGCTCGCGGTGCCAGTCGCCGATACCCTCAAGCGCGCCGACAGTCAGCGTCATGTCGCGGCCACGGTACCGCGCGATAGCCTGTGGCAGGCGCAGACGCCGCAGATGTTTCGTTACGTGATGCTGCGCCGGGCGCTGGAGAGTGCCCACCATGTCACCGACGAAGCCAGCGCAGTCGAGGCCGCCGGCTTGCGGCCACGTCTGATCGAGGGCGATGCCACCAATCTCAAGGTCACCTATCCGCTCGATCTGCATCTTGCCGAGTGGATACTCAACAATCGCGAGGGAATGAACCGATGACAGTCCCGTTCCGGATCGGACAGGGGTTTGACGTACACGCGCTGGTGGCCGGGCGGCCGCTGATTGTCGGCGGGGTGACGATCCCGCATGAGCGCGGCCTGCTCGGGCATTCTGATGCCGATGTCTTGCTTCACGCCTTGACCGATGCGGTGCTCGGCGCAGCCGCGCTGGGCGACATCGGCCGCCTGTTTCCCGATACCGATCCACAGCACGCGGGGGCGGACAGCCGCGTATTGCTCAGGATCGCGTTCGAGCGGGTCAAGGCGGCGGGTTGGCAAGTGGTCAACGTGGATGCGACGGTCATCTGCAAGGCGCCGAAGATCCTGCCCCATGCGCAGGCCATGGTGGCCAATATCGCAGCGGACCTCGAGATGGATCCGGCCACGGTCAACATCAAGGGCAAGACCACCGAGAAGCTGGGCTTCACCGGCCGCGGCGAGGGCATCGCCGCGCAAGTGGTGGTGCTGTTATCCAGATAAAGCACTTATCCCAAACACCGTACCTACTGCGTGGCCCTCGGATACGCTCGATGGGCTATTGCGCCCGCCCGATCATTCCTTCCACGCCCTCGCGCTCAGCGGTAGATCGTTGAGTTCCGCGCGGGCTTCGCGCCCGCCCGGATAGACCTGATCGAGGAGGCTCACGAAGCGCTCGCTATGGGTGGGTTCGATCAGGTGAAGCAGCTCGTGGACGACAACGTACTCAAGCAGATCGCGGGGTTTCTTCACCAGCTCGGTGTTGAGGCGGTTCGGCGGTCGCTTCCTTGAAGGTGGGCGCACCGTCGCTCGCCGCCAGAATGTCCGGCAGGTTGTTGTAGATCACCGTCGCTTCCGCATTGCCATGCAGCACCGTCGGCGTGCCATCCGCTTGTCGGTTTCGACGATGCGCGCTGGCCTGGCGACCCAGCCGTCTGCGGCGATCAGGTAGCAGTCGTCCTGCATCGTCTCGGCCCAGTAGTCCATCAGGTGTTGATCGATGTCGCAGGCGTCGAGTAGCGGTGACTCCTTGGTTGTTGGGGTCGTTGAAGTCGGGGAAGTCGGTGCGGGCCAAGCGCGCGTTGGCGTCGATCAGCGGCTGGATGATCTGGGTGTTGATCTTGTCGCCTATATCCGGCTTGCCCTTGAGCGCGATCATGTCGCGGAATGAGGCGCTCTTGGGGATACTCTCAACGCAGTTTCAAGCGCGCCCTGCAAGGCCACAGGTTCCCAGGTTTTACGCAAAATTTTGAATGTATGATAAATTTAAAGCCTAGTTGTCTAGGACAAAAGTCGTTATGAAAATCCGTGACGTTCTGGTGACGGCGGTGGCGGAAGCTGCTGCGCAACGACGCCCGGCCCCCCCTCGTTTGAATCCGAGGAAGCTACTGCTGAGCAAGTGGACCGCGCGGGTTCCCCGCAACCGGGAAAAGCACTTCATTGTCACCCGGGTCTTCCAGCCCGAGCCGCCCGCCACCCGGGTCGATATTGTCGAGATCGAGGCCGTTCATTCACGCCGCAGCTTCACCCTGCCATGGCGGGATTTGACTGACTGCAGCTGCTGGCTGCAGGGCTGGCGCTGAGCGATGCGGGATCGGCAATGCAAGCCAACGTGAACCCACCGCAGCACGCTGCCGTGGTTGGCGCCGGTATCGCCGGCCTCTCCTGCGCCACGCTCCTGCAATCGGCGGGCTTCGCAGTGAGCGTCTTCGACAAGAGCCGCGGCCCGTCCGGGCGCATGAGCACCTGGCGGGGTGACGGCTGGCAGTGCGACCATGGCGCCCAGTATTTCACCGCCCGGCAGCCTGACTTTCGCGCCGAAGTGGCCCGCTGGCAACACGCCGGCGTCGCCGCATCCTGGCGCCCCAGGCTACACATCCTTGGCGACCCGTCGGCGCATGTTCCGGACCCCGATCTGGAGCGTTTCGTCGGCCTCCCGCGCATGTCGGCGCCCTGCCGCTTCCTCGCCGACGGGCTGGATATCGAAGTCGGTACGACCATCCGGCAATTGCAACGTCGCGCGGATGGCTGGCATCTGCGCTCGGCAGAACGCGGCTGGCTGGAACGCAGCTTCGATGTCGTGCTGCTCGCGCTCCCCGCTCCCCAGGCCGCGCCGCTGCTGAGCGGCGTGGCTGCCGATCTGGCGGTGCTCGCCGGACAGGTGGTCATGCGCGGCGCTTGGGCGTTGATGCTGCGCTTCTCAGCGCCGCTCGAGTTGCCGTTCGATGCTGCCTTCGTCAATTCCGGGCCGCTGCGCTGGATCGCCCGAGACAACAGCAAGCCCGGTCGTGGTGCAGCGGAAACCTGGCTGCTCCACGCTAATGCCGCGTGGAGCGAGGCGCATATGGAAGATGACGCCGACCGCGTCAGCACGATTTTGCAGCAGGCCTTCGCCGATTTGGTCTCCGTCACCGGGGGACTCCCTGAAGCGCCGGCGTGGGTGGCGCACCGCTGGCGTTATGCCGATGGCGCCACCCCCCTGAATCACAGCTGCCTCTGGCATGCTGGCAGCAGGATTGGCCTCTGTGGCGACTGGCTCAATGGCGGCAAGGTCGAAGGCGCATGGCTGAGTGGCAGGGAACTGGGCGAACGGGTGGCGGCTCATTTCTGCGACCACGGAGCCACATCGGCCGGCCCCGGCTTCGCAGCTGATGTCCGCGAAGCACAGCGCCGGCTTTAAGGCCCGCACGTCCAGCCGCTGCGCCAGCCGCTGCACATGGGCGATCTCGCGACCGGGCACAGCGGACAGCTGCCGTCACGCAGCACGGTGAGCGTGTCGTACGGGGCGGGATCGGTCACAGCAACTCTTCGGCACGGTGCAGCCCGCGCGTGGCGAGTGTCCACCACTGCGAGAAGCTCGTACAGCGCCGTTCCACGGGCGGGAATAAGGTCGGTGCCACGTCCAGCCGCGCCACGCGATTGAGCCAGTACGCGAGGTGCGGGTCGTCGACACTGCGCACCCGCGCCGCGCCGGAAAGTATCGCAGCCAAGCTGGCAGTGTCGACGTGCCAGCGCTCGGAGGTCACCGCGGCCATCGCCGTATCCACCCACCGCCAGCGCGCCTCGGGCCAGGGCCAGGCCGCGTGGTGTTCGCTCAGGTACAAGCCGATGCACAGGACTCCCTCGGGCAGGGCGGGCAGCGGCGCGCGCAGCGCCCAGGGGTGCACGAGCCAGACCTCCCGGCCTTGCAGCCGTTCGGCCGCGCTGGCGTCCGGCTTGATCACGCCCAGGTCGGCGGGTGCTGCGGCCCGCAGCGGCGGCTCGGGCACGGCCTCGGCGGCGGCCGGGCCCGGGCCCACCGGTGCGCCGCCATGGGCGGTACGATCCAGCGCCTCGTAGGACTGGTCGATCACCGTGCCGGCGCTGTGCCAGTGTGGCGGCGCATAGCGCGCCATGTTGTCGGCGTTGAACAGGTAGGGCTTGTGGCTGCCGGTGCCGGCCACCCATTGCCAGCTCAAGTGGTTGCTACCGACGTCGCCATCGAGGAGGTGGGCGACCAGCCACTCGGCCCCGGCGCGCCAGTGCACGTGGCGCAGGTGCACCACGTAGCTCGCCAGCCACATGCGCGCGTGGTTGTGCAGCGTGCCGGTGGCATAGAGCGTGCGCACGGCCTGGTCGATAACGGGCACTCCGGTGCGCCCATGACGGATGTCGGCCGGAAGCGTCGGGGCGTAAGCGGCGTCGGGGCGCGGACCCGCGTGCAGCGAGTGCAGGATGCGCTCGTCCTCGTGCGCCCAGGTGTGGCGGAAAAACTCTCGCCAGCCCAGCTCGAACACCAGCTTGTGCTGTACCGCCAGCGGCTCGCGCTCGAGCACGCCGGCCAGCACCTCGCGCAGCGTAACCAATCCGTGCGTCAGGTAGGGCGACAGGCCGGTCACCGCCCCTTCGAGGTGGTTGCGCGTGCGTGCGTAGGCTGCGGGCCGGACGCGAGCGATGCGCGCCAGTGCCGCGCTGCGGGTGGGCGGCAGCGTGTCGGCCCAGGTCAGGGCGCTTAGCGGCAGTTGCGCCGTCATGCCCTGTCAAACTCGTCGCGCCAAAAGGCTGTGGCGCGCGGCGCCACAGCACCGCGTTCGGCGGCATCCAGCCGTGCCAGGTTCTTTACCTGCAGGCCCGTGCGCGGGTTGCATGCCAGACCTTGCTTCTTGATGGACATGGGGCGTGTATCGAAAAACGAAAGGATGCCGGTGTGGGTCTTGCCGCGGCCGGAGCCAAGCGCTGAGTGCCCGAATTCGACGTCACGATTCGCCTTCATTCCGTTTGGCGGCGTCACGGTCGGAGTGGGTGATGTGGCCAAGCAGCCAGTTGCGCAGGATGATCAGGAGTTCGATCGAGCGCTCGTCGTCCGGCATGTCCTGCAAGGCGATGAGTCGTTCGATGTGGTCGCGTAGCGCCAGATGTTCGGTGAGGTGGCGGGGCAGGTTGGGGTCGTTTTGGTCGCACATCCACGCTTCCTCGCGCGCGAAGTGATCTACCACGTAGTGGTTCAAATGGTTGAGCGCGGGGCGGAGGATGGATGCGCTGCGGTCGAGCAGCAACGCGTCGTACACCTCGTTCAGCGTGTCGATCAACTTTTTGTGATCGTCGTCCAGACTTGCTACGCCTATCGACAGGTCGGGGGTCCAGGTGGCGATGGGCATGTCGGTCTGTCTTATTGTTCGAAACTCGCTGAGATGAGGCTCGTGCCGTTTGAATCCTTGCGGTAGCTTATCGCGTCGCTGACGCGATCGGTGAAGAATCTTCCGCTAGACAGTGTGGCTGTGTCGCTGGTCGTGTCAGCGCGCGTCAAGTCCACGTGCAGGGTGCAGCCGTCGAAGCCAAGCTTCAGATTGCAGCCACGCTCGTCGAGCAGTTCGCGCAGGATCAGCATGAGTCGGACCTTGACGTTGTGAGCAACATGCCACTCGTCCAGCACATCGCGAACTTGCGACATGCGTTCTCCGACCGACCGCTGCGGGTCGAGGAAGATCAGGGTTCGCCGCAGGCTCCCCAGACTCAGGAATGCGTTGACCACCAGGGCGGCGAGTACCCCAACAGCGAGCGCTGACGACACCAGCGGTCTAAGTGATTCGGGCAATTGAGCGAACAGCGGCGCATCGGCGATACACGCAATCGCAAGCATGAGCGGAAACGCCACGACTCCGGCGCGTCGCATGTCCATCTGCACCGTGCCGAGCACCTGGAATCCATTGGCCATTACCAGGCAGCCCGCGAAGACCAGCGCTCCACCGACGACAGGGTCGGGCAGGGACACCAGCACCTGCGTAAAGGCCGGACTGAGCGCGAACAGGAACATCCAGGCTGCGACGGAGAGACCGATCGCGCGGCTGGTTGCGCCGGAGGCTTGCGATACGCCCACACTCGACGTCGAAGAATTCGTACCGACGCTGCCGAGCAGCGCCGAAAGCGTCGTGGATAGTCCGTCCGCGATCACGCCCCGCTTGACCGTGGGCATGTCCGGACGAACCCAGGCGGGATCGTTGATTCTGGCGGAAGTGATGACGGCGCCCATGGTCTTCAGCGATGCCCCGATCGCCGCCAAGGAGAACGGCAGCAGGTAATCAATATCGAACTCGAGACCGAGATGGGCAACGGAGGGCAATCCGAAGTGCTCGGACGAGGACGCGTGGTTGGCGGCATGCGGCCCGACCAAGCCGAAAAACAGGCACAGAAGGTAGCCGCTGACCATGCCGAGCAGGGCGCAGTAAAGACGCGAGCCACCCTTGCCATACACACCGAAGATGACGGAGACCAGCAAGGTCGTGCCGCCTGCCAGGAGACCCGGTGTGCCGGACGCTGCAAGACGGTTCAAGCCGATCGCGCCGAGTTCGATACCGACGATGATGATAGCCAGCGCGACAATCTCGTTTGGAAAGAACCGCCGGACACGGACGAACAGCCCGGCGAAAAAAACCTGGAACAGCCCGGCAAGCAGGGTCATGCCGCAGACCAGGGGCAGCCCCCCGGCAGCGGCTGAGAGCGAGGCCGACAGGTAGATCCCCGAACTGCAGCTGGTGATGAAGTATCCCGAGCCGAAGCGGCCGCTGCACTGCAATAGGGTTGCCGCGCCGAGCGCCATGAGCGAAAAGGAAAGGACGCTCTCTGCGGTCGCTGCATCAACGCCCGCGACCCGGCAGATCAGAACGACGATGGCCAGATTTGGCACATTGAGCATGAAATGTTGCAGGCCCAGCATGGCGAGCGGGATGAGCCGCGGCACGTCGTCGAGACCGTAGATAAGGCCGTTTTGCTCCCGGACCATTCTGGATTCCGGCGCCTTGCGGGAAGCGAACGACATGATGTCCCACTGATCGGCGTTGGTTTAACTACCGCGGCTACGCGGGGCCGTCGTCGCGGTCCTGTCCAGCGCGGTATCGGCACATCCCCCGATCACCGCGCATGGCTGCGCTGGGCTGGATCCGTTACGACCCATGCGTGGCGCGATCGTGGTGGAGTCGGTTTGCTGCACGGCCGCTGCGCATAACGGCGTATCGGACAACACAACGGCAGCGGTGTGGGTGGTTTTCATTGTGGAATCTCTCCGTGTCAGGCCCCGTTGGAGCGCCTGAAAGTTGAGATGCCCGCGCTTCACCCAATGAAGCGTGACTCAACTGTAGGCTCCGCAGCCGACAGAGCCCATCGGGCCGAGTCCCTGATCTTGACTAGTGGAATCCCCTATATGCATCCAAGGCGGGTCAGCCGACGTAGCTTAAGCACGGTCGAGCCATTGGGCAGCGAATCGCTCCAGCGCCTTCCCGCTGGGCATTTGCAGCTTGTCCTTAAGGCTGGCGCGGTGCGCTTCGATGGTCTTGACGCTGCGATTGAGCTTGCCGGCGATCTCGCGCGTACCCAGGCCAAGCGCGAGCAGGTGCAGCACCTCGAACTCGCGAGGGGTAAGGCTGTCCACCGCGCCACCAACGATCTCCCCATTGCGCGACGACCGCAGGCGATGCGCCAAGACTGTGTGCATGGCAGGACTGAGGTAGATGTTGCCGTCAAGCACATGCCGGATTGCCTGCAGGATACTGCGTGTTGCATCGCGCTTCATCAAATAGCCGTTGGCCCCGGCACGAACCGCACGTTCGGCAAATAAAGTCTCCTCATGCATGCTCATTGCAAGTATCGGAAGCGCAGGGTACTTCAGCCGCAGCGACTGGATCAGGTCCAGGCCAGAATGATGTTCAAGCGAAATATCAACCACTGCCAGATGGTGTGCGCACCTTGCCATCGCGCCCATCGCCTCGTCGGCGTCTGCGGCGTGGCTGAAGGCCTGCAGCCCTTTCTGCTGTCCGAGAAAGAGCGCGAGCCCCTCGCGGACAATGGGGTGGTCGTCCACCAGCAGAACGCGGATGGCGGCCTTCGGGTCGTCAATGTCAGTGCCACTCATGAGGGTTCCTTGACCGACGGGCATGTGACACAAACGGTCATTCCACCGCGCTTGTTGCGCCGAATCGAAAGCGAGCCACCGAGCAATCCTGCGCGATAGCGCATGCTGAGCAAACCGAGCCCGGTGCCGCGTTCGAGTTCTGCGATGTCGCACCCGCTTCCGTCATCTTTGATGGACAGACAATGGTTGTTTTTGCGTTCGAACAAGCCGATTCGAATATGGTGAGCACCACCGTGACGGATGGCATTGCTGATGGCCTGCTGGGCGATACGGTAAAGGTTGATTGCGACCAGTGGATCGGGATTGCGAAAATTCGTGCTGGCGCAGACCGTGCAGGTGATGTTGTCCAGCATCTGAGTCTGCGTAGCCAGTTCGCGCAACGCCGCTCCAATGCCATGCGAATCCAGCGTTACGGGATAGAGTCCGCGCGCGATGCCGCGCATGTTGTCCATCGCATGATCAAGTGCCTCCATCATACGTCGCGCAATCTGTGCTTCGGGCAGGTCACGTGTACGCAGTTGCTGCTCCAGCGCAGCGCAGAATAGTTCGACACTGGTCAGGTGTTGCCCGAGACCGTCATGCAGATCCCGTCCAATTGACCGCTGCAAATCCTCGCCAATTCGCATCAACTCCGCCTCGAGTCGCCGACGCTCGGTCATCTCCCGCTTCAACTCATGGTTGGTCCGAACCAGGGCTGCAGTGCGCTCCTGTACCCGCTGTTCGAGTTCGTCATGTGAGCATTGCAGAGCAAACTGGGCACGCCGGTGCTCGTTACTGGACGCCGCAAGCAGTAGTCCGCTGATGGCCAGCAGATTGGCAAAGGCACACCAGCGCACCAGGCCATCGACCGCAGCGTCGGCTGCAAGCGGACCGAGACCCTGGGTAGTACTCCAAATCGCCAATACGGAAACCAGCACCGTCGCCAGCGAGGTTTCCAGCAACGTGAAGCGCAACGCGAACCAGACGATAAACGGAAGCACCACGAGCGCAGCCGGGTAATAGCCGCGGATGCGGTTGTCTGGTGCGACGAACACCAGGTAGCCGATGAACAGCATGCCGGCTATCAGCAACGCGAGTTCGAGCAGGCGGCGAGGTGCCCGCCGCGCATCATGATGATGGAGTACGATCAGAAGCGGCGGCACCGTCAGCAGCACGCCCAACGCATCGCCCATCCACCACTTGAGCCATACCGTGACGAAGTCGCCAGGTGGAACCTGCGCACTGAACGTCAGCACAGCCGTGCCGATACTTGCGCTGACAATCGTGCTGACCGCGGCACCCAACGTGATCAGGGCTACCACGTCGCGCCGCCGATCCATAGCGCAGTGAAAGCCCGCGACCCGCTGTAGCAAGTACGCGCCAGCGAGCGCGGCGAGCGTGTTGCCGATCGCAATCGCCATGGCAGCCTGTGCCGGTATGCCAGTCCACGCATTGGCAAGGAAAGCACCCAGCGCGATCCCGACCGCCATCCGCGAGCCACCGAGCAAGAGCGCCACCAGCGCGATGCCGCTGGGTGGCCAAACCGGGGTGACCGTACTGCCAACGAAGGCGAAGCTCAAGCCGAACCGCGCCGCGACCAGGTACAGCAGGGCGACCCCCAGGATACGATACAGCACGAGGCGCATGGTCACGCTTCCGGGCGCCGTGGCCTGCCGCGGCAAGAGATGCGAAATATCGACCGGATTCATTACCGACGGGTCGGAGTAACGAACGAGTCAGGCGAGGTATGCATTTTTTTCATTTTATTTAAAGGCGGATTCGTGGCGAAACACCAGCCAAACCGGAGCAAAAACAAAACAAGTAGCGCGCCTGAAAAAAGCACCAATGCATTCAAGCAACCATTCACGCAGCCACTACCGAATGACACAAGCACCCCAACCCCGTTGGGTGCAGACTATCATGCCCACCCGCGCCAGGTGGTGAGATGCGCGGGCCATCGATGGGACGGCGAGGCGCTGATAGGGGAGGCGGTCAGGACGCATCCGCGGAGGCATCCCGGCGATCGGACCAGAAATGGACCAGACGCAAAAAAGCCAACCCCGGGCGATTGGCTTTTTTGCTTGGTATTACTGGCTCCTCGACCTGGGCTCGAACCAGGGACCTACGGATTAACAGTCCGGCGCTCTACCAACTGAGCTATCGAGGAACAGAGGCGCGCATTGTAGGCAGGGCGCGCCTTTTCGTCAAGGAAACAGCCGCAATTTTTGTGTGAGCTGCGGCTGCTTCCGGGTCAGGCTCAAACCACGGTCGCGATTGCCTTGGCCACGTAGCCGATGTTCTTCGTGTTGAGCGCGGCAAGGCAGATGCGGCCGGTCGACACGGCGTAGATGCCGAACTCGCTCTTCAGCCGTTCGACCTGCGCCGCGGTGAGGCCGGTGTAGGAGAACATGCCGCGCTGCTTGATCACGAAGGAGAAGTCCTGTGCCACCCCGGCGGCCTTCAGTTCGGTGACGAGGCCGGTGCGCATGGCGCGGATGCGATCGCGCATGCCGGCGAGTTCGTCTTCCCACAACTGACGCAGTTCGGGGGAGTTCAGCACCGCGGCCACGATGGCGCCGCCGTGAATCGGCGGGTTGGAGTAGTTGGTGCGGATGACGCGCTTGACCTGCGACAGCACGCGGCCGCTTTCTTCCTTGCTGGCGGTGATGATCGACAGTGCGCCGACGCGCTCGCCGTAGAGCGAGAAGCTCTTCGAGAACGAGCTGGACACGAAGAACTGAAGTCCGCTGGCGGAGAAGGCGCGCACCGCGACGGCGTCGGCTTCGATACCGTCGGCAAAGCCCTGGTAGGCCATGTCAAGGAAGGGGATCAGGCCGCGGTTGCGGCAGGCGTCAACGACTTCCGTCCATTGCGCGTCGGACAGGTCGGCACCGGTCGGGTTGTGGCAGCAGGCGTGCAGCACGATGACCGAGCCCGCGGGCAGGCTGTCGAGCTTGGCCTTCATGCCGGCGAAGTTTACGCCGCGCGTGGCTGCGTCGTAGTACGGGTAGTTGTCGACCGGGAAGCCGGCGGACTCGAACAGCGCGCGGTGGTTTTCCCAGCTCGGGTCGGAGATGTATACGGTGGCGCCCGGAACGAGGCGCTTGAGATAATCGGCCCCGACCTTGAGCGCGCCGGTACCGCCGAGGGCTTCGATGGTGACGACCTGACCGTTGGCGATGAGCTCGGAATCCTTGCCCAGCAGCAGGTTCTGCACGGCATTGTTGTAGGTGGCCGGGCCTTCGATCGGCTGGTAGCCGCGCGGCGGCTGAGCTTCGAGACGGGTTTTCTCGGCGGCACGGACTGCGGCCAATAGCGGAATCTTGCCGTTGTCGTCGTAGTACACACCCACGCCAAGGTTCACCTTCTCGGCGCGCGTGTCAGCGTTGAAGGACTCGTTGAGGCCGAGGATCGGGTCACGGGGCGCCAGTTCGACGGCGGCGAAGATCGATGCAGACATGTGGACTCCAGTTGCACTTTGGGTTCTCGCCCGCCCGCACGGAAACAGACCGTGCCTTGACGTGCGATTTGGGAAATAATCGGTGTTTGCCCGGGCTGAGGGCGCAGTATCGGCCACCAGTCGAAACAATCGGAAATTCTAGCATGCAGAGTCCAGGCGACAGTGTTTCGGCGAGCAAGACAGACATCGTCACCTTCGACGGCAGTCCGTTCCGGCTGCACCGTCCCTTTCCACCCGCGGGCGACCAACCCCAGGCGATCGCCAAGCTGATCGAAGGGGTGACGGACGGGCTGATGTATCAGACCCTGCTCGGGGTGACCGGGTCGGGCAAGACCTACACCATGGCCAACGTCATTGCCACCATGGGCCGGCCGGCGCTGGTGCTGGCGCCGAACAAGACGCTGGCGGCACAGCTCTATGCCGAGTTTCGCGAGTTCCTGCCCGAGAACGAGGTCGAGTACTTCTTCAGTTACTACGATTACTACCAGCCAGAAGCCTATGTTCCCTCGCGCGACCTGTTCATCGAGAAGGACTCGTCGATCAACGAGCATATCGAGCAGATGCGCCTGTCGGCCACCAAGAGCCTGATGGAGCGGCGCGACGTGGTGATCGTGGCCACGGTGTCGTGCATCTACGGTATCGGCGACCCGGTCGATTACCACGCCATGATTCTGCATCTGCGCGAGGGCGAGCGGGTGGCCCATCGTGACCTCATCCAGCGTCTGGTAGCGATGCAGTACACACGCTCGGATATCGATTTCCGCCGAGGGACGTTTCGCGTGCGCGGCGATGTGATCGACGTGTTTCCGTCCGAGAACGCCGAGCTGGCGATCCGGATCGAACTGTTCGACGACGAGGTCGAGCACCTCACCCTGTTCGATCCGCTGACCGGGCAGCTGCGGCAAAAGCTGGGGCGCTTCACGGTGTATCCCTCGAGCCACTATGTGACCCCGCGCGGCACGGTGTTGAAGGCGATAGAGGCGATCAAGGAAGAACTGAACCTGCGGGTGAAGCAATTTCACGAAGACGGCAAGCTGGTCGAGGCGCAGCGTATCGAGCAGCGCACCCGCTTCGATCTCGAGATGCTCAACGAGATGGGCTTCTGCAAGGGCATCGAGAACTACTCGCGGCACCTGTCCGGACGTGGGCCGGGCGAGCCGCCGCCGACCCTGATCGACTATCTGCCGGCCGATGCGCTGATGTTCATCGACGAGTCGCATGTGTCGATCGGTCAGGTGGGTGGCATGTACAAGGGCGACCGCTCGCGCAAGGAAAATCTGGTCAATTACGGCTTCCGGCTGCCGTCGGCGCTGGACAACCGGCCGCTGAAATTCGACGAGTTCGAGCGCCTGATGCCGCAATCCATCTTCGTGTCCGCCACGCCCGCCGCGTACGAGGCCGAGCATCAGGGCCAGGTGGTGGAGCAGGTGGTACGGCCCACCGGACTGATCGACCCGATGGTCGAGGTCCGTCCGGCCACCACCCAGGTGGACGATCTGCTGGGCGAGATCAAGAAGCGTACCGCGGTGCAGGAGCGCATCCTGGTCACCGTGCTGACCAAGCGCATGGCCGAGGACCTGACCGACTACCTGAGCGAGAACGGTATCCGGGTGCGCTACCTGCACTCGGACATCGATACGGTGGAGCGGGTGGAGATCATCCGCGACCTGCGCCTGGGCGAGTTCGATGTGCTGGTCGGGATCAACCTGCTGCGCGAGGGGCTGGATATTCCCGAGGTGTCGCTGGTCACCATCCTCGATGCGGACAAGGAGGGCTTTCTGCGTTCGGAGCGCTCGCTGATCCAGACCATCGGCCGGGCGGCACGCCACATCAACGGCACCGCAATCCTGTATGCGGACCGCATCACCAATTCGATGCGCCTGGCGATGGGCGAAACCGAGCGGCGGCGCACCAAGCAGATAGCGTTCAACGAAGCCAACGGCATCGTGCCGCGCACGGTCACCAAGCGGATCAAGGACATCATCGACGGGGTCTATTCGGTCGACGATCAAAAGCGTGCTTCAGTTGCGGCGGAGGCTCGTGCAGACTACGCGCTGATGGACGAGAAGGTACTTGCACGGACCATCAAGAAGCTGGAAAAAGAGATGCAGGATCACGCGCGCAATCTCGAGTTCGAGAAAGCCGCCGCAGCACGGGACGAGTTGTTCCGTCTGCGCGAAAGAGCGTTTGGCGCGGATCAGCACGGCAACACGTAGGGAAGCACGGCAACAATAGGGAGAGAGGGAGATGAAGCGGGTGCTTTTTGTGTGTACGGGAAACATATGCCGATCGCCCACGGCGGAAGGGGTTGCGCGCCACTTCATTACCACCGGAGGGCTCGAGTCGCTGATCGAAGTGGACTCCGCCGGAACCTTGGGCTATCACGCGGGTGAGCCACCTGACCCGCGCAGCCGCAAGGTGGCGGCGCAGCGAGGCTACGACCTTACTCCCATCAGGGCGCGCAAGCTCGAGGCGGTGGACTTCCAGCGCTTTGATCTGTTGCTGGCGATGGACCGCGGGCACCTTGAGCAAATGGTACGAAACTGCCCCGAGGTGTACCGGGTCAAGGTCCGGCTGTTTCTGGACTTTGCCGACGGCGTAGCGGAGGAGGAGGTGCCCGATCCGTACTACGGCGGGCCGAACGGCTTTGAGTTCGTGCTCGATCTGTGCGAGCAGGGTGTGGATGGGTTGCTGAAAAAACTGGCGAATCCGGGCTGAGAACGTAGCGCTACAAACAAACTGGCCGCCCTCGAGATCAGTCCCGGGGGGCGGCCAGCATTTTTTGCCTTACGATCGCGATCGATCGCAAGGCGGGTGCTTACTTCTGGGTTTCGACCTGTTGCAGCGGCTCTTCGATCACCACTGCCGCACTACGTGGCTTGCGGCCCAGCCGCTGGGGTTCCGGCGCGCCGGTACCGAAGCTCGCCTTCTTCTCCTGACTGGTCTCAACCATCTCCAGCCCGACCTCTTCGAGCGCACCGGTCATGTCGATCGGTGCGCTTACGGCTTGCACGGGAAGCTCCCCTGCCGTCGGTGCCACCGCTTCCGGCACGATCGGTGTGGGTTCGGCGACGAACGGGGCCTCCACCGCAAGGGCCTCGGGCTCGGAAACTTCAGCCAGTGGGGCCGTTTCGACGACGACTTGCGAGACGGGCTCGGGCTCGTACGCCACGGTCGCGGCCTTTTCCACCGGGGATGCAAGCTGCTCAGGTTCGGCTACTTGGGGTTCGACAAGCTGAGTTTCGGCAACAATCGGCTCGGGTGCAAACGTCTGCTGCACGGATTCGACCGCGGCGACTGGCACCGGCATCGGAGCAGGCTCGGCAACGACGGCGACCTGGACCGGCTCGGACTCAACTGACGGTTCAACGGCAACCGGCAACTCGGCAACAACCTGCAGCTCAGCGGCGACGGGCAACTCGGTGGCGACCGCGGCGGGTTCAAGCGGTGCAGTGCTTGCGTCAACACTGACCGGTGCAGCCTCCATCGAGGTTTCTGCCGCAGCAAGCATCGCCGTATCACCCAGGTCTTCGCGCTCGGTGGTCTGCGATTCGGATTCTGCCTGCAGATCCCCGCTTTCCTGAGCCTCGCCCGGGCGACGATCACGACGACCGCGGCTGCGACGACGACGTTTCTCCGGCGTGCCTTCTTCGGACGCAGGTGCCTCGGTGGCAGGTGTCTCGATTGCAGCTGCGGCTTCCGCAGCAACCGCACCGATGGCCATCAGTTCGACGCTGGCTTCGGCTGCCTTGTCCGTGTCTTCCTGACGGGGCTGGCGCTGACGCCCACGACCACGGTTGCGACCGCCACTTTCTTCGGCGCGATCCGTGCGCTCCACGCGTTCTCCGCGCTCCTGCTTCTCTTGAGGCTGGCGCTGCGGTTTTTCGCGTTCGACGCTATCCGCACGTTCGGCGCGTGCGGTATTGCGGCCATTACCACCGTCACCCTCAGGGCGCTCGCCGCGTTCGCTGCGCGGGCCGTCACGACGTCCGTTACGACCGCTGCTGCTGCGGCCACTGCCGCCACGCTCGCCCCGACCACGGGTCTCGCGCTTGGGCGCGGCTTCCACGACCGGTTGTGGCGCTGCTTCGGGTGTCTTTTCCGAACTGAACCAGCCGATGATGCGGGCGAGCAGGCCTTTGGATGCGGGTGCAACGACCGGTGCAGGCACATCGGCCTGGCTGCGGTGCTCGACGATCGGCGCTGGCTGGGAGGCCGAGATGCCCTTCACCGCGGCTTCCTGACGAACCGGCTTGTCGCTTTCCTTGACCGGCATGCCGGCTTCGGAGGCGACCGGCTGCTGCACCATCTGATAGCTGGCGAGCGCGATGTCTTCCACGTTCAACTGGTCGTGACGCAGGCGGATGATTTCGTGCGCCGGCGTTTCCATGTGACGGTTCGGGACGATGATCAGCTGCACCTTGTGGCGGAACTCGATGCGGGCGATGTCGACCCGCTTCTCGTTGAGCAGGAAGGTGGCGACATCGACCGGTACCTGCAGATGCACGGCGCCGGTGTTGTCCTTCATTGCTTCCTCTTCGAGGATGCGGATGATGTGCAACGCCGACGATTCGGTGCTGCGGATGTGACCCGTGCCGTTACAGCGCGGGCAGGTGATGTAGCTGGTCTCGGCCAGTGCCGGACGCAAGCGCTGACGCGACAGCTCGAGCAGGCCGAAGCGACTGATCTTGCCGGTCTGTACGCGGGCGCGGTCGTGGCGCAGGGCGTCGCGCAGGCGGTTCTCGACCTCGCGCTGGTTCTTCTGCGACTCCATGTCGATGAAGTCGATCACGATCAGGCCGCCGAGGTCGCGCAGGCGCAGCTGGCGGGCGATCTCGTCGGCTGCCTCGAGGTTGGTGCGGAAAGCCGTTTCCTCGATGTCAGCGCCCTTGGTGGCGCGGCCGGAGTTGACGTCAACCGATACCAGTGCTTCGGTGTGATCGATGACAACGGCGCCACCCGAGGGCAGGCCGACCTGACGCGAGTACGCGGATTCGATCTGGTGCTCGATCTGGAAGCGCGAGAACAGCGGCACGTCGTCGTGGTAACGCTTGATCCGGTTCACGTTGCCGGGCATCACGTGGGCCATGAACTGATGGGCCTGCTCGTGAATCTCGTCGGTGTCGATCAGGATCTCGCCGATGTCGGGCTGGAAGTAGTCGCGGATCGCACGGATCACCAGACTGCCTTCCTGGTAGATCAGGAAAGCGCCGGTTTGCCCTTGGGCAGCGCCCTCGATCGCGGTCCACAGCTGCATCAGGTAGTTCAGGTCCCACTGCAGTTCTTCGGCGCCACGGCCGATCGCCGCGGTACGGGCGATCAGGCTCATGCCCGACGGTACGTCGAGCTGATCCATGACTTCACGCAGTTCGGCGCGCTCGTCACCTTCGACGCGACGCGATACACCGCCGCCGCGCGGGTTGTTCGGCATCAGCACGAGGTAACGGCCGGCGAGCGAGATATAGGTGGTGAGCGCTGCACCCTTGTTGCCGCGCTCGTCCTTCTCGACCTGAACGATCAGCTCCTGGCCTTCGCGCAGGGCTTCCTTGATGCTGGCCTTGCTTGCATCCACGCCGGGCTGAAAATAAGAACGCGAGATTTCCTTGAACGGCAGGAAACCGTGGCGCTCAGCGCCGTAATCGACAAAGGCGGCCTCGAGGCTGGGCTCGAGGCGGGTGATGACCGCCTTGTAGATGTTGCTCTTGCGTTCTTCCTTGTTGGCCGATTCGATATCGAGATCGATCAGTTTCTGACCGTCCACGATCGCGACGCGAAGTTCTTCGGCCTGCGTCGCATTGAAAAGCATGCGCTTCATTTAGATCGTCTCCCGCGCAATCCACACGGGCAGGACGAACGGCGCGCACCATCGCGCTCTCCGGGTTCAGGAGCAGTTGGGTAAGGCTACTTACATCCGGTGGTTGATTAAGGGCTGTGATGGGTCGGCTGGTCGATATTCTCTTGTTCCTGCCCGCGATGGTCCTCGGACCTGCCGGCAGGATCATTTGATCCTGCTTGTGTGTTGCGCGTCTAAATCCAACCGCGAGGCTGGATGGGTATGTAGAAGTTTGTCGATTGCGTTACCATCGGCGCCCTTTATGGGCTACGTGTGGCACGCTACGGTTTTCCGGGAGCGCTCGTGCGGGCTCATCGTCGTCCATCCTCCACCGCCTTGTGGCGCGAGGGGATGCCGACCGCAACCGGAATCAACCGCACGGAAGTATATTTCAGGATGATGATTCAAGGCAAAGCGATTGCGGTGCGGCACGAGCGGATCGATGAATCCGCGGCGGGTCAGCGCATCGACAACTACCTGATGCGGATTGCAAAAGGGGTGCCCAAGAGCCACGTCTATCGCATCCTGCGCAGCGGCGAGGTGCGCGTCAATGGCGGGCGGGTGCAGCAAACCTACCGTCTGGCGATCGGCGACGAGATCCGCATTCCGCCGATGCGGGTGTCGGAATCCACGCAATCGAACCCGCCCCCTCCGGGCAAGGCGCTGCCGGTGGTTTTCGAAGACGATGCACTGCTGGTGATCGACAAGCCCTCTGGCAAGGCGGTACATGGCGGCAGCGGCATCAGCTTTGGCGTGATCGAGCAGCTGCGCATACAGCGCCCTGAATTGCGCATGCTTGAACTCGCGCATCGTCTCGATCGCGACACTTCAGGCTTGCTCATCGTGGCCAAGAAGCGTTCTGCGCTTACGGTACTTCACGACATGATGCGTGATGGGGCGATGGAGAAGCGCTATCTGACCCTGGTGCCCGGGCGCTGGACCAACCCTGTCCAGCACGTGAAGGCGCCGCTCTACAAGTACCTGACCCCCGAGGGGGAGCGCAGGGTGCGGGTCAGTCCGGACGGCAAGCCGTCGCACAGCATCGTGCGCCTGGTGCAGCGCTGGAAACGCTTCAGTCTTGTCGAGGTGGAACTGAAGAGCGGACGCACGCATCAGATCCGGGTACATCTCGCCCACCTTGGGTTTCCGCTGTGCGGAGACGACAAGTATGGTGACTTCGCCCTGAACAAGGCGCTCGAAGCAGAAGGACTCAAACGCATGTTCCTGCACGCAGCAAGACTGAGTTTCACCCACCCGTTGAGCGGCGAAACGCTCACATTCGAGGCACCGCTGCCGCCGGAGTTGCAGCAGTTCATCGACCGGCTGAACGCGCGGGAGCCGGAAAGCAATGGCTGAACGGTTCGAACTGGTGGTCTTTGACTGGGACGGCACGGTGCTTGATTCCGCAGCTGCCATCGTGCGCTCGATTGTTGCCGCCTGTCGCGATCTCGGGCTTCCCGAGCCGACCGAGGAGCGGGCCCGCTACGTTATCGGTCTGGGCTTGGGCGATGCGCTTCGACATGCGGTGCCGGAGCTGGCGGAGCGGGACTACCCGAGCATGGTCGAGCGTTATCGTCATCACTACCTGTCGTCCGATCACGAACTCACACTTTTTCCCGGTGTCGCCGACACCATCGAATGGCTGGCCGGGCAGGACCGCTTGCTGGCGGTTGCGACCGGCAAGAGTCGGGCGGGGCTGAACCGTGCGCTGGAGCATTCAGGGCTCGGGCGCCTCTTTCACAGTACTCGCTGTGGCGACGAGTGTTTCTCCAAGCCTCATCCGGCGATGCTGGAGCAGATCATGGCGGAGCTCGGCGTGATGCCGGAGCGAACGCTGATGATCGGTGACACCACGCACGACATGCAGATGGCGGTGAATGCCGGTGTGTCCGGACTCGCTGTTACCTTTGGTGCACATCCGGCCGATGCCCTGCGTACTGCAGCGCCGCTTGCGTGTGTCGACACTCCGCGGGAGCTCGATGCATGGCTGCGGACCAACATCTGATCTGCGCGTCGGCCGCACTGGTTGATGGCGGAGACGGTATCCGCTTCGAGTTCGGCGACGGCGGGCAGGCGAGCCCGGCGTTCGTGGTGCGCTATGGCGGTCGGGTGTATGCCTACCTGAACCGCTGTGCCCATGTTCCGGTCGAGATGGACTGGATGGAAGGCAAGTTTTTTGACATGAGCGGCCACATGCTGATCTGTGCGGTGCACGGCGCGCATTACGACCCCCGCAACGGGCGCTGTCTGATGGGCCCGTGCAAGGGTGCATCACTACACGCCCTTGCTGTGGAGGAGCGAGGCGGATACGTCTATCTGGTGCAGGAGAAGACGTCGGCGGTCTGACGGCGGCGGCCACGTCTCCCCGGTTCAGCTGGCGCTTGCGAGGAGCAGGAACAGGGCGGGGCGCTTGGTGATCCGCGGCGCCTCGCCCGCGCGCCAGGCGCGGATGCTGCGGGTCAGCAGAAGCTCGTCCGGCGTGGTCAGGTCGCAGGCGATGCAGAGACGGGTATCCGGGCCGCAGACGCGGATCAGCGCCTCGAACATGCGGTCGTTGCGATAGGGGGTCTCGATGAAGATTTGCGTCCTGCCGATACGGCGGGATTCGTCCTCGAGCGCACGCACGCGCGCATCGCGCTCGGCCTCCGCTACCGGCAGATAGCCGTGAAAGGCGAAGCTCTGACCATTGAGGCCCGAGCCCATCAGGCCAAGCAGGATAGACGACGGCCCCACCAGCGGCACCACCCGGATCCCGAGGGCGTGGGCACGCGCAACCAGGCGGGCACCGGGGTCGGCCACCGCGGGGCAGCCGGCGTCGGACATGAGTCCGACATCCAGTCCCTGCAGGGTGGGGGCGAGCAGGGCGTCGAGTGCGGCAGTGTTCGCCTCAGCGGGAAGCTCCTGGATATCGGTATCCCGCAACACCCCGGGGAAGTCGATCTGTTTCAGATGGCTGCGCGCGGCGCGCGCGTTCTCGACCACAAAATGGCTGATTCGCGCAGCGTGCTGCTGCACCGCCGCCGGCAGAAAGGAGGTCCATGCGGCTTCGCCCAGGCTTACCGGCACCAGGTACAGTGTGCCTCGAGTGACTTCGCTCATGGGACTTGTACGCCTTCGGCGCGCAGCATGCGTGCCAGCGCGATCAGTGGCAGCCCGATGAGTGCGGTCGGGTCGTCGCCGGAGAGCGCTTCGAGCAGGGAGATGCCCAGACCTTCGGACTTGGCGCTGCCAGCGCAGTCGAGCGGCATCTCGGTGTCCACATAGCGCCGGATCTCGGAATCGGTCAGGGTGCGAAAACGCACCCGGGTCGGAACGCCCTCGCACTGGATGTGGCCCGTTCGGCTGTTGAGCAGCGCAACCGCGGTGTGAAACACCACCTCGCGGCCACTCATGCGCTGCAATTGGGCTACCGCGCGATCGACCGTGCCGGGTTTGCCAAAAATATCGTCGCCAGCGTGGGCGACTTGGTCGCTGCCAATGATCAGTGCATCCGGGTGTCCGTCGGCCACGGCCAGCGCCTTCTCCTGCGCCAGACGCTCGGCCAGCGCAGGAGGGTGTTCGCCCGGCCGTGCGGTCTCGTCGGTTTCGGGTCGGGCAGTGTCAAAAGGGAGGCGGAAACGCTCCAATAGCTGTCGGCGATACAGGGATGTCGATGCAAGGATGATTTTCATGAGCGCTGGGATCTGGCAGCAGGGGCTGTCGAGTGAGAATACGTAGCAATGGGCTTTGACAGCCGGGAGGAAAAAATAATATCATGCGCGGCTTATGTCTAACCAAGACTCCAAACCCGGGTATATCGCGGACGTATTCAAGTTCGCAGCCGAACAACGCAGCCTGTCGGGCAGGGTCGAGGTCGCTGCAATGCAGCGGCTGGCGGATCAGTTGGCCGATACGGCTGGTGCGGTAGAGTACCGGATCGAAGGAAGCAGGGAGCCGGAAAGCGGCCCCCGGCTATTGCTGAAGATCGACGGGCGGTTGATGCTGCGTTGTCAGCGTTGTCTGAGTGGCCTTGGTTGGGATCTGACGGTGAGTACTTTGCTTCAGCCGGTTCGTGCCGGTCAGGAAATTCCTGACGACGAACTGGAGGATGATGAGGTCGATGCCATCGAGGTCGGAGACGATCTGGATGTGCTCGGTCTGATCGAGGACGAGATACTTCTCGCTCTGCCGATTGCACCCCGCCACGATGAATGTGAATCGCCTCGCCCCGATGGCGGAGCAGAAAAGAAATCGCCTTTCGCTGTGCTGTCCGGCTTGCGTGGCAATGACAGTGCAGTTTAGGTAACGTTTTGATTTAGGAGTTTTTCATGGCCGTCCAACAGAACAAGAAGTCCCCCTCCAAGCGTGGCATGCATCGTGCGCACGATTTCCTGACCGCACCGGCGCTGGCCGTTGAAGCGACCACCGGTGAAGTCCACCTGCGTCACCATATCAGCCCGAACGGGTTCTACCGCGGCAAGAAGGTTGCCAAGGCAAAGGGCGAATAAGTCCGCATCCTGATCTGAAGGAGGCGGCGCAGTGCGCGATGCGCCTGCGCCGCCTTTTTTATCCCCAATTCCTGAATCACGCGAGAAGCCGATGGGTGTCACCGTTGCAATCGACTGCATGGGTGGCGATCACGGTCCGGTCGTGACCGTGCCTGCTGCGCTGTCATTTTTGCGTAGCCATCCTGCCGTGCACGCGATCCTGGTCGGGCGCGAAGAGTCGCTCACTCCTCTGCTCGGAACTGCGCTGGCGGAGTTCGGTCCCCGGATCCGTCTACACCATGCGTCCGAAGTGGTCGATATGGACGAGCCGCCTGCCAGCGCCATGCGCAGCAAGAAGGACTCGTCCATGCGCGTCGCCGTCGACCTCGTCAAGTCTGGCGAGGCAGCGGCGGCGGTATCGGCGGGCAACACCGGCGCGCTGATGGCCATCTCCAGGTTTGTGCTGAAAATGCTGCCTGGTATCGACCGTCCGGCGATCAGCTCCATCCTGCCCACGCTCAGAGGGCATACCTACGTTCTTGATCTCGGTGCCAATGTCGATTGCTCTGCTGAGCATCTGCTCCAGTTCGGCATCATGGGCTCCATGCTGGTCGCAGCGGTCGACCATGTGGAGCGTCCGCGAGTCGGCTTGCTCAACATTGGCGAGGAAGCCATCAAGGGCAACGAAATCGTCAAGCAGGCCGGCGAGCTCTTGCGTGGCAGCGGCCTGAACTTCTACGGTAACGTCGAGGGTGACGATATCTACAAGGGTACGGCCGATGTCGTGGTCTGTGACGGCTTTGTCGGCAACGTCGCCCTCAAAACGTCGGAGGGGCTTGCCCAGATGCTGTCAACCTTCCTGCGTGAGGAGTTCGGGCGCAATTTCCTGACCAAGTTGATGGCCCTGGTGGCGATGCCTGTACTGAAAAAATTCAAGCATCGGGTTGATCACCGCCGTTACAACGGTGCGGTGCTCCTTGGACTGCGCGGCGTTGTGGTCAAGAGTCACGGCTCTGCAGACAGCTTTGCGTTCGAGCAGGCCATCGCCCGGGCCGTGGATGCCGCGGGTAACCAGCTGATCGAACGGATCAGCAGAAAAATGGCCAGCATGAGCGAGGTTGCAGCATGATCTACGCAAGAATTTCCGGTACCGGCAGCTTCCTGCCCGGAGATCCGGTCAGCAACGAAGATCTCGTCAAGCGCGGGATCGACACCTCCGATGAGTGGGTCACCTCACGTACCGGGATCCGTGCGCGTCATCTTGCCTCCGCGGATGTCGGCTCGAGCGACCTTGCGCTGATTGCCGCCGAGCGCGCAATCGAAGCCGCCAGTTGCGAGCCGGAGGACATCGATCTCATCATTGTGGCGACTTCGACGCCCGATTTCATTTTCCCGAGCACGGCTGCGCTGCTGCAATCCAAGCTCGGCATTCGCAACGGATCGGCAGCCTTTGACGTTCAGGCGGTGTGCAGCGGCTTTGTCTATGCGCTCACCATTGCCGAGAAGTTCATTCGCTCGGGCAGCAACAAGCGCGCCCTGGTGGTCGGTGCCGAGGTTTTTTCCCGCATTCTCGACTGGTCGGATCGCGGCACCTGTGTGCTGTTTGGCGACGGTGCCGGCGCGGTGGTACTTGAGGCGTCCGAAATGCCCGGCATCCGCACGACGGCGCTTCATGCCGACGGAAGCCATCACCCCATCCTTTGCGTGCCCGGTGGTGTTGCTGCGGGGCAGGTCATCGGCGACCCTTTCCTGCGCATGGACGGGCAGGCCGTGTTCAAGTTTGCGGTCAAGGTGCTCGGCGACGTAGCGAACGAGGTGCTCGAAGCGGCGGGCGCCACCGTCGAGAGTCTCGATTGGCTGATTCCCCATCAGGCGAACATCCGCATCATCCAGTCAACGGCCAGGCGGCTTGGCGTTCCGATGGAAAAAGTTATCACCACGGTCGAGCGCCATGGCAATACTTCGGCGGCATCGATCCCGCTTGCGCTTGATCTGGCAGTGCGTGACGGGCGTATTCGCCCCGGTCACCGGGTCATCATCGAAGGTGTCGGCGGTGGTTTCACCTGGGGCGCGGCCCTGATCGATTTCTGATTGTTTTCCTGATTCAAACGGAGAAATGATGGCTTTTGCACTGGTTTTCCCAGGTCAGGGCTCGCAGTCGGTTGGCATGATGACCGCCTACGGTGATTCTTCAATCATTCGCGAAACCTTTGCAGAGGCGTCCGACGCCCTGGGTGAGGATTTGTGGCAAATGGTCAGTGAAGGCCCGGCCGAGCGCTTGGCGCTCACGGTCAATACCCAGCCGCTGATGCTGACCGCCGGCGTAGCCGCCTACCGGGCCTGGCTCGCAGCTGGCGGGCCGCGGCCCGATCTGCTTGCCGGGCACAGTCTCGGGGAGTACTCGGCGCTGGTTGCGGCAGGTGCGCTGGCATTTGCCGACGCGGTGCCGCTGGTCCGCTTCCGCGCGCAGGCCATGCAGGAGGCGGTGCCGGCAGGGGAGGGCGCGATGGCTGCCCTGCTCGGGCTTGAGGTTGATGCCGTTCGCGAGGCCTGCGACGAGGCTGCTCAGGGCGAGGTTGTGGAAGCCGCCAACCTGAATGCCCCGGGTCAGATCGTGATCGCTGGCGCTCGCGCAGCGGTGGAGCGTGCAATCGAGGCCGCCAAGGCTCGCGGTGCAAAACGTGCGATGCTGTTGCCGGTATCCGCGCCGTTTCACTGCGCCTTGATGCGACCTGCGGCCGAACGGCTTGCCGAGCGCCTTGCAGCGGTTGCGGTCGGGTCGCCGTCGATCGCCGTGCTCAACAACGTGGACGTGGCATGCTGCAGCGAGCCGGCGCAGATACGCGACGCACTGGTGCGACAGGCTTTTTCGCCGGTGCGCTGGATCGAGACGGTGCAGGCGATGGCGGCACGCGGCATGACCCATGTCATCGAATGCGGTCCGGGCAAGGTGCTCGCGGGCATGACGAAGCGGATCGCCAAGGAAGTGGAGGGCGGGTCGGCGCACGATGCGGCCAGCCTCGAACAGATGATTGCTGCAGTGAGGTCGGTATGAGTTTTTCGCTGGAAGGGCAGGTTGCGCTGGTTACCGGCGCATCCCGTGGTATTGGTCGCGCGGTTGCGCTCGAACTTGGCCGGCTGGGTGCTACCGTCATCGGCACCGCAACCTCGGCGAGCGGTGCAGCGGACATCAGCACCGCGCTTGAAGAGGCCGGGCTGAAGGGTATCGGGCTCGCACTGGACGTTACCGATGCAGAGGCTTGCGAGGCGGCGATTGCGGATATCGACAAGCGCTTCGGCGCAGTCTGCATTCTGGTCAACAACGCCGGCATCACCCGCGATAACCTCGCGATGCGCATGAAGGACGAGGAATGGGACTCGGTCATTGATACCAACCTCAAGGCGGTGTTCCGGATGTCACGGCTGGTGATGCGTGGCATGATGAAGGCACGTAACGGCCGTATCATCAACATTACGTCGGTCGTCGGCAGCGCCGGAAATGCAGGTCAGGCAAACTACGCAGCGGCGAAGGCCGGCGTGGCGGGAATGAGTCGCGCGCTTGCGCGCGAACTGGGTAGTCGGAACATCACGGTCAATTGTGTGGCGCCGGGCTTCATCGACACCGACATGACGCGAGCGCTGCCCGAGGCAGCCCGCGATGCACTACTGGGTAACATTGCACTCGGCAGGCTGGGACGCCCGGAGGAGATTGCCGGCGCGGTTGCATTCCTGGCTTCGCCGGTTGCGGCATATGTCACGGGCACAACACTGCATGTCAATGGTGGCATGTACATGTCGTGATCGTTTGCCGCGATAGCGGAAGCGATCCTTTTTGGTAGAATACATCGGTTTTTTTCTTACACACCTGCATTTTCAGGGAAGGAGTATGTTCATGGAGAACATCGAACAACGCGTCAAAAAGATCGTTGCGGAGCAACTTGGCGTAAACGAATCGGAGATCAAGAACGAGTCGTCGTTCGTTGATGATCTGGGCGCGGATTCGCTGGACACCGTGGAACTGGTCATGGCACTGGAAGAAGAGTTCGAGTGCGAGATCCCGGATGAAGAAGCTGAAAAGATCACCAACGTTCAGCAGGCGATTGACTACGTCACCGCTCACCTCAAGAAGTAACTGGTAGTTCTGTTTTCTTTCCGGACTTCGCCACGGCGAAGTCCGGATCGATCCTTTTTTCGCCTTGATTCCTTACGGAGGCGCCCGTGTCGCGTCGTAGAGTCGTCGTCACCGGCCTGGGACTCATCTCGCCGGTCGGCAATACTGTTCCAGAAGCCTGGGAAAACCTGATTGCCGGCAAGAGTGGCATCGGCCCCATCACCCGTTTCGATGCGAGTGCTTTTGCAGCCCGTATTGCTGGTGAAGTCAAGAATTTCGATATCTCTACCTATCTTTCGCCGAAAGAAGCTCGCCGTATGGATGTGTTCATCCACTACGGCATGGCCGCGGGTATTCAGGCGGTTCGCGACTCCGGGATCGAGGTAACCGAAGCGAACGCCGAGCGCATCGGGGTCAACATCGGGTCCGGTATTGGCGGTCTGCCAATGATCGAGAACACCCATGATGACTTCCTTGGTGGCGGTCCGCGCAAGATTTCGCCGTTTTTCATCCCCGGTACGATCATCAACATGATCTCGGGGAACCTGTCGATCATGTTCGGGCTGAAGGGTCCCAACCTTGCCGTCGTGACCGCGTGCACCACTGGCCTGCATGCGATCGGACTCAGCGCGCGCATGATCGAGTACGGTGACGCTGACGTCATGGTTTGTGGTGGCGCCGAATCTACCGTGACGCCATTGGCAGTCGGCGGGTTTTCGTCGGCGAAGGCACTATCCACCCGTAACGACGACCCGGCAAGCGCCAGCCGTCCGTGGGACAAAGACCGCGATGGCTTCGTGCTTGGAGAAGGCGCTGGTGTGCTGGTCTTGGAAGAGTACGAGCACGCAGTAAAACGCGGGGCGAAAATCTATGCGGAGCTGGCGGGCTTCGGCATGAGCGGCGACGCCTATCACATGACCGCGCCGGACATGGACGGTCCGCGCCGCAGCATGGTCAATGCGCTAAAGAATGCCGGGGTCAATCCGGACGAAGTGCATTACCTCAACGCTCACGGCACCTCGACCCCGCTCGGTGACAAGAATGAGACCGAGGCGATCAAGCTTGCTTTCGGTTCCGATACGGCAAAGAAGCTGGTGGTTAACTCGACCAAGTCGATGACTGGGCACCTGCTCGGCGGTGCCGGTGGTCTTGAGTCGGTATTCTCCGTGCTCGCCGTTCACCACCAGATTTCCCCGCCGACGATCAACCTCTTCGACCAGGACCCCGAGTGCGACCTGGACTACTGCGCGAATGTCGCGCGCTCGATGAAAATCGACGTCGCCATGAAGAATAACTTCGGTTTCGGTGGCACCAACGGAACCCTGGTGTTCCGCAAGGTATAAGCGGTTTTAGCGGGAGGTCTTGATGGCTTACCCGCTTACGGTAACCCTGCAGCCGTCACCGGGTCTGCTGGCGCCAGTCCTTGCCGCACATGCTGCGGTGGGCCTGGCGCTTTTTCATGTGGGCCTGGATGTATCGATGCTGGGCGTTTTCGCGCTGCTGGTGCTTGCCTCTGCGCTGGCTGCGATTGCAGGCGAAAGGAGGAAGCACGCAGTCGCGCTCGTTCTGCATGAGGATGGCGGCGCCACCCTGCTGCGTGATGGCGTGGCGCCCTGCGTGACCCGCGTCCGGCCGGGGGCGGTCATTTTCCCGGGTGTGATCTGGTTTCAGCTGGAGCTGCTCGAAGCCGGGCAGTCCAGACGCAGGCGATTGAGGTTGATGCTGGTCGCTGGCAATCTGCCGCCAGGGCAGTGGCGGAGCACGAAAGTGTGGTTGCGCCACCGGGCACTCAGGCTGGCGGCTGTTTCTGCCTGAAGCGGGGCGGGCGGAGTACGGTGTCCTGCGCGCGGGGCAGTGTCTCGGGATAGTCTCGTGAGTGATGCAGGCCGCGGCTTTCCTTGCGCTTGAGTGCGCAGCGCACGATCAGGTCTGCAGTCACGACCAGATTGCGCAGCTCGATCAGGTCGTTCGACACCCGGAAATTCGAGTAGAACTCGTGGATTTCGCGCTCGAGGAGGCGAATGCGGTGCTGAGCCCGTTTGAGTCGCTTGGTGGTGCGAACAATGCCGACATAGTCCCACATTGCCCGGCGCAGTTCGGCCCAGTTGTGCGAGATCACCACCGCCTCGTCGGCATCCGTGACCCGGCTTTCGTCCCACGCAGGCAGAGCAGGCATCGGCCCGACCGGTTTCGCCAGAATGTCCTCTGCGGCCGCCTCACCGAACACCAGGCATTCCAGCAACGAGTTGCTGGCCAGTCGGTTCGCACCGTGCAGTCCGGTGCCCGCGGATTCGCCAACGGCGTAAAGGCCTGGCACATCCGTCCTGGCCGCAAGGTCGGTGATGATGCCGCCGCACGAATAGTGCGCTGCCGGCACGACCGGGATCGGTTCGCGGGTGATGTCGATGCCCAGCTCGAGACAGCGTGAGTAAATATTCGGAAAATGTTCGCGCAACCAGTCCGCTGGTTTGTGACTGATGTCCAGATAGACGCAGTCCAGACCGCGTTTCTTCATTTCGAAGTCGATCGCGCGGGCGACGATGTCGCGCGGCGCAAGCTCTTCCCGGGGGTCGTGTTCGGGCATGAAGCGAGTGCCGTCGGGAAGACGCAGCAGGCCACCTTCACCGCGAACCGCCTCGGAGATCAGGAAGGACTTTGCCTGGGGGTGATAGAGGCAGGTCGGGTGAAACTGGATGAACTCCATGTTCCGTACCCTGCATCCGGCGCGCCACGCCATTGCGATACCGTCACCGGTGGCAACATCCGGGTTGGTGGTGTACAGATATACCTTGCCGGTCCCGCCGGTCGCAACAACCGTGCTGCGGGCGGAAATGGTGATGACCTGATCCTGCTCGATGTCGAGTACATAAGCGCCGACACAGCCGGCGCCCGGCATTCCGATCTTGTCGCCGAGTACCAGATCGATCGCGATATGGTGTTCAAGTATGTCGATGTTCGGATGGGCTCGCACCTCTTCGCCCAGCGTTGCCTGCACGGCGGCACCGGTCGCGTCCGCTGCATGGATGATGCGTCGATGGGAGTGCCCTCCTTCGCGGGTAAGGTGGTAGCCCAGTGCGGATCGATCTTCGCGGGTGAAGGGTACACCGCGCCCGATCAGCCATTCGATCGCCCCTTTTCCATGCTCGACGACGTAGCGGGTTGCGGCCGGATCGCACAGGCCCGCACCCGCAGTGAACGTATCCTGGATGTGGGCTTCGATGCTGTCAGCCGTATCCAGCACCGCTGCGATGCCTCCCTGGGCCCATGCGCTTGCACTGTCGGTAAGTTGGCGCTTGGTCACGATGGCCACCCGTAGGTGGTCTGCGAGCCGTAACGCCAGCGACTGGCCGGCGGTACCGCTGCCGAGAATCAGGACATCGTACTGTTTGTGCAAGATGGCGACCGTGCAAAGGGTGAAAGCGTTGAAATATATCACGCAGCCCGGGGTCCGGATGATCGGGCTACCTCCTGTCGCGGCCGCGCTCTGGATCGCCCGATTCCCGGACTAGTGACGGATGTCCCTTCCAGCATCTGAACTAATTCGCAGGGCCCCTGTCTTGAGACGTACTGCTTCATTTTGCTGACTCTGCGAGCGGTCGCTTATACTTCTGCGGTTTAGTCACTTTCCAAAGAAGAATAGACCTCCAATGAGCGATCGCGAAATCGATCAGCAGCTGGTCGAACGCGTTCAGCGCGGCGACAAGCAAGCCTTCAGTCTGTTGGTAACCAAATACCAACGCAAGCTGCAGCGCCTGCTTTCCCGACTGATTCGCGATCCGGCCGAAGTTGAAGACGTGGCCCAGGAAACGTTCATCAAGGCTTATCGCGCCTTGGGTTCGTTCCGGGGTGACAGTGCGTTTTACACATGGCTATACCGAATCGGCATCAATACCGCGAAGAACTACCTGGTGTCGCAGAAACGTCGGGCACCGACTTCGACCGGTTATGACTCCGAGGAGGCAGAGACATTTGAAGATGGGGATCAGCTTCGCGACAACAATACGCCAGAGCGCCTGCTGATGAGCCGGCAGATCGCCCAGACAGTGGATGAGGCGATGGCCGTGCTGCCTGAGGAGTTGCGAACGGCGATCATGCTGCGCGAACTGGAAGGACTGAGTTATGAGGAAATCGCCAACATCATGGATTGTCCGATCGGGACCGTGCGTTCCCGGATCTTCCGTGCCCGTGAGGCGATTGCTGAACGACTGCGGCCGTTGCTCGACACGGCGCCGGATAAACGTTGGTAGGTGACTGGCATGAATAACAAACTTTCTGCATTGATCGATGGCGATCTCGACGAACAATCGGTGCGCCTCATGGTTGATAGTCTCAATCGGGACGACGCACTGCGTAAGGACTGGGGTGTCTATTGCCTGATCGGCGACGCCATCCGCGGTGAATATCAGGGCTCCCCCGACCTGGCCTCACGAGTCATGGCGGGACTCGACGACGAGCCAACCGTGCTTGCACCGCGCGCTTCCGTCAATGAGCCCCTGCGCCGCTCCCTCTGGCAATCGCTGATGCCCATAGCGGCTTCGGTGATGGGGGTTGCCGCAGTCGGCCTGGTAGCGGCGACGATGTATTCGGATGATGCCGTGGTCGCACCGGTGGCCTCGATTCAACGTGTTACGGCACAGCCTGCCATTCAGTCGGTATCGGCTCCTGTCGCAGTATCGGCGAACGATGCACATCGTGAGTATGTGTTTGTTCATCAGTCCATGACCGGAGGTGGTCCGATGCCGGCTGCGGTGCAATATGTCCGGACCGTATCGACACTCCAGCAGGAAGGCGTCCGATGAGGTTCTGGCCCCTCGCAGTCGGACTATGTACGCTTTTTTTTCAGCCTCTTGCAAGTGCAGATCCGCCTACGGACCCGATCTCCTGGCTGGGCAGGATTTCATCGGCCAGCCAGCGACTGAACTACGTGGGCACATTCAGCTATCAGTCCGGAAGGCACATCGAGACCTCACGCATTGCCCATCGGGCCGATGGGGAAGGGCAGTTCGAGCGGCTTGAAGTGCTCGATGGCAGTCCACGAGAAGTGATCCGGAGCAGCAGCGAGGTGCGCTGCGTGCTGCCCGATCAACAGACCGTGATCATTGACCAGGCGAGCAGTCGTCGTGCGTTTCCGTCGCGGCTGCCGGTTTCCTATGCCGGTCTTGCGGAAAACTATCGTATCCGCAAGGGTGAGGTGGGCAGGGTGGCCGGCTACGACGCACAGTCCATCATTCTCGAACCCAGGGATGCGCTTCGCTACGCTCACGTATTGTGGGCAGAGATGCAGACCGGCCTGCTGCTCAAGTCGAGAATGCTCGATGAGCGCGGCGAGATGATCGAGCAGTTCACCTTCAGTGACCTGCGCATCGGTGGCGAGATCGACAAGGACTTGCTCAAGCCCCGTTATCGCCAGGGCGACGGGTGGCGGGTGGTCAACGTGCGCGGCGATCAGATGAGCAAGGCAGACGCCGGCTGGATGCTGGCCAGTCCTGTGCCCGGCTTCGAGCTGAGTTCGGTTGTACGTCGGCCCCTGGGCCCGGAGCGAGGGGAGGCGCTGCATCTGGTGTTCAGTGACGGTCTGGCGGCCGTGTCGGTCTTCATCGAGCCGGTTGGCACCGACGGCGAGGCGCCCGTGGCGGGCGCATCGTCGAGCGGAGCAATCAACATCTTCAAGCGTGTCGTCGGTGGCATGCTCGTGACCGCACTTGGCGAGGTTCCCGCAAAGACCGCGCAGAAGATAGCCGAGAGCGTCGAGGCTGTGCAGAAATGACTTCGGTGCCCGCGGAGGTTGTTCGTGTCGACAAGGGGCAGGCGTGGGTGCGTATCAGTGAGCGACAGGGTGGCTGTGGGCGCTGCGACGAACCCGGCGGATGTCGCTCGATGCGGATTAGCGATGCTTTCGGTGCGCCCAAGCAGGTATTCGTGCTGCCCGATCCCTTTGGCCTTCACCCAGGCGATCGCGTCAGCATCGCGATCCCCGATGGCGCCCCTTTACGGGCGGCGCTGCTCAGTTACGGTCTGGGTGCAGGACTCATGCTGGCCTGTGCCGCAGCCGGCAGTAACGTCGCCGGGGTGGCACAGGGAGATCTCGGCGCCGGACTCGGCGCCCTCGCCGGGCTCGGTCTGGCCGTCATGATCAATCGGATACTCGCTCGCAGCAGGCGTTGGCGCGGTGGTTTGAACATGTCGCTACTCCGCGATCAATCCTGCACCCATCCGCAAAGCTCATGATCCTCATGCTTCGTAGTGCGTTGTTTGCCGTGGCCCTCCACGTCCTGGCGCTGCATGCGGCAGTTGCCGGCGTGCTGCCCGACTTTACCGCGCTGGTGGAGCGTCAGGGTGCGGCAGTGGTCAATATCAGTGCCATTTCCAGTCAAGGCTCCAAGGTACGTGGTCTTCCCGAGCTGGATGAGGGCGACCCCATGTTCGACTTCTTCCGTCGCTTCATTCCCCGGCCACCGCGTTCTCCGGGGGCTGCGCCAGACAGTGCGCCGGACAATGAGTCGCTCGGATCCGGGTTCATCATCAGCGCCGACGGTTATATCCTGACCAATGCCCACGTTGTGGAGGATGCCGAAGAAATCCTCGTTCGTCTTGCCGACAAGCGCGAATATCGCGCGCAGGTGATCGGTGCCGATGCCCGCAGCGATATCGCCCTGATCCGGATCGATGCGAGTGGGCTTCCGCGCGTCACGCTCGGAGATCCATCGCGGCTGAAGGTGGGGGAGTGGGTACTGGCGATCGGCTCGCCCTTCGGTTTCGAGCAGACGGTGACAGCCGGTATTGTGAGCGCCAAGGAACGCAGTTTGCCGGACGAGAACTTCGTCCCGTTCATCCAGACGGATGTCGCCATCAATCCGGGAAACTCGGGTGGGCCCCTGTTCAATCTCAAGGGCGAGGTGATCGGGATCAATTCCCAGATCTATAGTCGCACCGGTGGATTCATGGGCTTGTCGTTCGCGATACCGATTGATGTTGCGATGGACATGCAGCAACAATTGCGTGCGAATGGGCGAGTCCAGCGCGGGCGCATCGGGGTGGCAATCCAGGAAGTCACCCGCGAGCTGGCCGAGAGCTTCGGACTCCCGCGGGCGGCGGGCGCCCTGGTCAGTGGCGTCGAGCCGGGCAGCCCGGCTGCACGCGCGGGCGTTGTCCGTGGTGATGTGATCGTCGGCTTTGCGGGCAAACAGGTGGGAAATTCAAGCGATCTGCCGCGCATCGTCGCTGCAAGCCGACCCGGCGCAATGGTCAAGATGGACATCTTTCGCGGTGCTGCCCGGCAGGCCTTGAGCGTGACGCTCGGTGAGTGGCAGGACCCGGATGCTCCGCGCGCAATCAAGGTGCGAGCCACGGGCGCCACCACGAATCCGCTCGGACTCGTCCTGATCAAGCCGCCCCTGGCGAAAGGGCATGAGCGTGGCGCAGAGCAAGGTCTGCTTGTCGATCGTGTGGAAGGGCCCGCTGCACGCGCCACGCTCCGCTCGGGCGACAGGGTGCTGGCACTGATCCTGAGTGGCAAGCACACCGCACTTGATTCAGTCGATACGTTCAACAGTCTCCTCTCGGAGCTCAGGGAAGGGCAGCACCTCAGCCTGTTGGTGCAGCGAGGCGAGTCCGCCTCCTATGTCGGTTTGCGCGCGGGCAAGTGATGCAGCGCCAACTGACCGTGCTCAGCCGCGAGTGGTGCCATCTGTGCCATGAACTCGTCGATGCCCTTGCTCCGGTGGCTGCCGAACTCGGGTGGACAGTCGAGGTCGTGGATGTGGATCAGCACCCCGCACTGGAGGCACGCTGGGACGAACTGGTGCCGGTCGTGCTGCATGGCGACAAAGAACTCTGCCACTATCATCTCGACGAACCAGCCGTTCGTGCCTATTGCGGTGCTTTTCCGCTAGAATCCACGGCTTGACGAGGCCAACCAATTCCGAAACGGGTGCCGAAAGGCACCCTTTTTGCGTGCGCATGCAACATATACGAAACTTCTCCATCATTGCCCATATCGACCACGGTAAGTCCACGCTGGCCGACCGACTGATCCACTTTTGCGGCGGACTCTCCGACCGCGAGATGGAGGCCCAGGTGCTCGACTCGATGGACATCGAGCGTGAGCGGGGCATCACCATCAAGGCCCAGACCGCATCGTTGCAGTACAAGGCGAAGGACGGCAAGGTCTACAACCTGAACCTGATCGACACCCCGGGGCATGTGGACTTCTCTTATGAAGTCAGCCGCTCGCTGGCGGCATGCGAAGGCGCATTGCTGGTGGTCGACGCATCGCAGGGTGTCGAGGCGCAGACAGTGGCGAACTGCTATACCGCACTCGATCAGGGGGTCGAGGTCGTTCCGGTGCTGAACAAGATCGATCTGCCGGCGGCCAATCCGGAAAACGCGCGGCAGGAAATCGAGGATGTCATCGGTGTGGATGCGACCGAGGCCATCCTGTGTTCAGCCAAGACCGGTTTCGGTATCGAAGAGGTACTCGAGGCCGTCATTGCGCGCATCCCGGCGCCCAAAGGCAATCCGGAAGGCCCGCTTAAAGCGCTGATCATCGACTCCTGGTTCGACAACTATGTGGGCGTCGTGATGCTCGTCCGGGTGGTCGACGGGGTACTGAAGCCGAAAGACAAGATCCTGCTGATGTCGAACGGGTCGCAGTACCTGTGCGAGCAGGTTGGGGTATTTACGCCCAAATCGCTGAACCGCGAACAACTGGTTGCTGGCGAGGTTGGCTTCATCATCGCCGGCATCAAGGAACTGGAAGCGGCCAAGGTCGGCGATACCGTGACCCTGGTCGGCAAGCCGGCAACCGAAGCCTTGCCCGGATTCAAGGAAATTCAGCCGCAGGTCTTTGCGGGCCTGTATCCGATCGAGTCGAGCGAGTACGAGCAATTGCGCGACTCGCTCGAAAAACTCAGGCTCAACGACGCATCGCTGCAGTTCGAGCCGGAAGTGTCGCAGGCGCTGGGTTTCGGCTTCCGCTGCGGCTTCCTCGGTCTGCTGCACATGGACATCGTGCAGGAGCGACTTGAGCGCGAGTTCGACATGGACCTCATCACCACCGCACCAACGGTGGTTTATGAGGTGGTGCTGAACAGTGGCGAGATCATCTACGTCGCGAATCCGTTCAAGCTGCCCGACCCCGGAAAGTACCAGGAAATCCGCGAGCCTATCATCACTGCGACGATTTTCATGCCGCAGGAATACGTGGGCCCGGTCATCACGCTTTGCAACCAGAAGCGTGGCGCCCAGGTCGACATGCGTTACCACGGTCGCCAGGTGCAGCTCATCTATGACCTGCCGATGAACGAAGTGGTGATGGATTTCTTCGACAAGCTGAAGTCGGTATCTCGTGGCTATGCCTCGCTCGATTACGAGTTCAAGGAGTACCGCGCGGCCGATCTGGTCAAGCTCGACCTGATGGTCGGGGGCGAAAAGGTCGATGCACTGTCGGTCATCGTGCACCGGGTCACTGCCCAGTTCCGCGGTCGCGAACTGACCGCCAAGCTGCGTGGGCTGATCCCGCGGCAGATGTTCGATGTGGCGATACAGGCGGCCATCGGCTCGAACATCGTCGCCCGCGAAACGATCAAGGCCCTGCGCAAGAATGTGTTGGCCAAGTGCTACGGTGGCGACATCAGCCGCAAGAAGAAGCTGCTCGAGAAGCAGAAGGAAGGCAAGAAGCGCATGAAGCAGGTCGGCAATGTCGAAATTCCTCAGGAAGCCTTCCTTGCCGTGCTGCGTACCGACGAAACCAAGTAAGCGCGTGCTCCGACGCCTTCAAAACACCGATAACCGACGGGAGTCTGCGTGAACTTTGCCCTGATCCTTTTTGTCTTGTTGCTGGCGTCCGGCCTGTTGTGGATGGCCGATCGTTTCTACGCACGCAAGCACCGCGCTGCGGACGCACCGTCGCCCTGGTGGGTCGAGTATGGTGCGAGCTTCTTCCCCGTGATCCTGATCGTGTTCGGCTTGCGCTCATTCATCGTCGAGCCCTTCAAGATCCCTTCGGGCTCCATGATCCCGACGCTTCTGGTGGGGGATTTCATCCTGGTAAACAAGTTCACCTATGGCATTCGGCTTCCGGTGATCAACCAGAAGATCATCGATCTCAATGATCCGAAGCGTGGCGATGTCATGGTGTTCCGCTATCCGGCCGATCCCTCGCTCGATTACATCAAACGCGTCGTCGGACTGCCGGGCGACAAGGTCGAGTACATCAACAAGCGGCTGCAGATCAATGGCGAAGCGGTGGCGATCGACGAGTCCGGCACCTACCTGCATCCGGATCGCCTGTATTACTCGCCCCAGTTTTCGGAAAAGCTCGGCGAGGTCGAGCACTCGATCCTGATCGAGCGTGAAGCCCCGGCCTTCGTGAGCCAGGTGCTGAACTACCCCTACCGGGATAACTGTACCTATACTAGCGGCGGTGTCAGTTGCACCGTGCCTGCCGGCCATTACTTCGTCATGGGCGACAATCGTGATGCCAGTAGCGACAGTCGGGTATGGGGCTTCGTGCCGGACCAGAACATCGTCGGCCGGGCCTTCTTCATCTGGTTCAATTTCAATGACATGAAGCGCATCGGCCGCTTCCACTGATGACGGGGAACGACTCCATGATTCAATCTCGCCAGCGCGGCCTGAGCCTGATCAGCGTACTGATCGTCGGCGCCTTTCTCGCATTCGTCCTGCTTGTTGCTTTCCGCACCGTTCCGGCAATCAATGAATACATGTCGGTGCAGCGTATCGTGAAGATCATCGCCGACGAAGGCGATGGGGGTGCGCCGGTCTCGGAACTGCGCCGCAGTTTCGACCGTCGCGGGCAGATCGATGACGTCAGCACCATCACCGGTGCGGATCTGATGATCAGCAAGCAGGCCGGCAAGGTGGTGGTCGAGGCCGAGTATTCGCGCAAGGTGCCGGTTGCCGGCAACGTCAGCCTGCTGCTTGACTTCCAGGTTTCGAGCGCCAAGCCCTGATGTCCGTTTTTCTTGATCGGCTGCAGCAACAACTTGGGCACGTTTTCACCAATCCCGATCTCCTGCAGCAGGCGCTGACTCACCGCAGCTTCGGTTTTCCAAACAACGAGCGGCTGGAGTTTCTGGGCGACAGTGTCCTCAACTGCGTGACCTCCATCGCGCTATTCGATCGCTTCGCCGATTTGCGTGAAGGTGAGCTGTCTCGCGTGCGGGCTTCGCTGGTTCGGCAAGAGGCCTTGCACCGGCTGGCACTCGAACTGCAACTCGGCGAATGTCTGCGTCTGGGCGAAGGCGAACTCCGCTCAGGCGGATTCCGGCGCCCTTCCATTCTTGCTGATGCGCTCGAAGCCTTGTTTGCTGCGGTCTTTCTCGATGCCGGATTTCCCGCAGCAAAGAACGTGATCGATAGTCTCTACCTTCCGTTGATTGCCGAGATCAATCCCGCCACGCCTTCCAAAGACCCCAAAACGGCACTGCAGGAGTGGCTGCAAGGGCGCAAAATTGCGCTACCCACATACACCATGGTTCAGGTGCTCGGCGAAGCCCACGCACAGGAATTCGAGGTTTCGTGCGAGGTGCCCAAGTTCTCGCTGCGCACCGTAGGCCGGGGTAGCAGCCGGCGTGCGGCAGAACAGCAATCGGCCGAGCTCGCACTGGCCAAATTGAGGAAAAAATGAACACTCCCCCGGACACCAACGAAGCCGTGGCCAAGCCCGGCTTCCGCACCGGTTTCGTCGCCATCGTCGGTCGGCCCAATGTGGGCAAGTCGACGCTGCTGAACCGGCTGATCGGACAAAAGATCAGCATCGTGTCGAGCAAGGCCCAGACCACCCGCCATCGCGTAACCGGCATCCTGACCAACGATGCCGCCCAGTTCATCTTTGTCGACACACCGGGTTTTCAGACCCAGCATCGCAATGCGCTCAACCGTTCGATGAACCGCACGGTGTCGCAGGTCCTGTCCGATGTGGATCTGGTGTTCTTCGTGATCGAAGCCGGACGCATGAGCGACGACGACCGCCGCGTGCTGGAGGTGATTCCGGCGGATGCGAAAGTGATCCTGGTGATCAACAAGGTCGACCAGCTCAAGGACAAGACCCGTTTGCTGCCCTTTATCGACAGCATCCGTGGCCTGCGCGAGTTCACCGAGATCGTGCCCCTGTCGGCCGAGCGCGGCAGCAATTGCGATGCACTGATCGCCACCGCCACCGGGCTGCTGCCCGAGGCCGCGCCGCTGTATCAGGAAGACGAAATCACCGATCGCAGCGAGCGCTTCCTTGCGTCGGAGTTCCTGCGCGAGAAGCTGTTCCGCCTGCTCGGCGATGAGTTGCCCTACGGTATTGCGGTGGAAATCGAGAAGTTCGAGATCGAAGGCAATCTGCGCCGGATCCACGCGGCCGTCATCGTCGACAAGGCCGGGCACAAGGGCATCGTGATCGGAAAAGGCGGCGAAAAGCTCAAGCGGATCTCGAGCGAGGCCCGGGTCGAGCTTGAAAAGCTGTTCGACGGCAAGGTTTTCCTTGAGGTCTGGGTCAAGGTCAAGAGCGGTTGGGCCGATGACGAGCGTGCGCTCAAGAGCCTGGGCTACGAGTAATCCGGCGCCGTCGTGGGGCTGAAACAACGCATCGAGCAGCAGCCCTCGTGGGTGCTGCACACGCTGCCCTGGCGCGAAACCAGCCTGATCGTCGAGGTGTTTTCGCGCGATCATGGCCGTGTCGCGCTTGCCGCCAAAGGCGCGCGGCGTCCGATGTCAGCATTACGCGGTGTGCTGATGGCCTTTCAGCCCCTGTTGATGGACTGGACCGGCGGCGGTGAGGTGAAGACCCTGATCCGGGCCGAATGGCGCGGCGGTCAGCCGCTGCTCACCGGACGGTCCTTGTTGTGCGGCTATTACCTCAACGAACTGCTGCTGCGACTCACGGCGCGGGAAGACCCCCATCCAACCCTGTTCGAAGCCTTTGAAGCTGCGAACACCGCGCTCGGCCGCGGCGAGAGCCTCTCACCTATCCTGCGTCGTTTCGAGCTGGCCCTGTTGCAGGAGCTAGGCTACGGCATTGCCCTCGATACCGAAGCCGATCAGGGCGGCGCGATCCGGTCGGCACAAAGCTACGTCTATAGAATCGAACACGGGCCGATGCCGATCGATACGCACCCGTCGGCCCCCCACGCCAATGACGGGGGGGAAGGGCTGACAGTGAGCGGCCAGACCCTGATCGACATGGCCGCCGGCGAATTTTCCCGCGGCGAGACGCTGGCCCAGTCCAAGCGCCTGCTGCGCGCGCTGATCAACCACTACCTCGGCGGACAGCAACTGCAGTCGCGCCGGGTCTTGAAGGAGTTGCAGGAACTGTGATCGAACTCGGCGTAAACATCGACCACGTCGCCACGCTGCGCCAGGCGCGACGTACCTGGGAGCCTGATCCGGTGTGGGCGGCGGTCGAAGCCCACCTTGGCGGCGCAGACGGCATCACCGTGCACCTGCGCGAAGACCGGCGCCACATCAACGACGCCGACGTGCGCAAGCTGCGCGAGCTGACCCAGGTCAAGCTCAACCTGGAGATGGGCGCCACCGACGAAATGGTCGGCATTGCCTGCGGCTTGAAGCCGGAGATGGCCATGCTGGTGCCCGAAGGCCGGCACGAGATCACCACCGAGGGCGGGCTCGACGTGCTCGCGCAGGAAGCGCGACTGCAAGATGTCATCGCCCGCCTGGCGGATGCCGGCATCGTCACCAGCGTATTCATCGATGCCGAGCCAGCGCAGATCGAGGCCGCCGCGCGCATAGGCGCAAAGGTGTGCGAAATACACACCGGCCCCTATGCCCACGCCTTCCATGACGCCGGCCGCGACAGCGAGAGTGCAGCCGTGCTCGCCGAACTGGAAAAGGTGAGGGTGGCCGGCGAGGCAGCACGCGCGCTCGGTATGCGCTTTAACGCCGGACACGCTCTCAACTACTACAACGTGCAACCGATTGCGCGTCTGCCCGGCGTACGCGAGCTGCACATCGGTCATGCCATCGTCAGCCGCGCGGTATTCACCGGCCTCCGTGCAGCGGTGACCGAGATGAAGCGCCTGATGCGCGAAGTGGCAACTCGGTGAACGGGAGCAGGGCTGCATGATCCACGGCGTCGGCACCGACATCGTCCGCATCGAGCGCGTGCGGACTTCACTCGAACGCCATGGCGAACGCTTTGCCCTGCGCATCCTGGCGGAATCGGAACGGGACGCCTGGCGCGCCAGCCGCGACCCGGCACGCTTTCTTGCCAAACGCTTCGCCGCCAAGGAAGCCTTCGGCAAGGCGCTCGGCACTGGGGTTGCCATGCCCGCAACCCTGCATGCGGTGGCGGTCGGCCACGATGAACTCGGCAAACCGAGCTTCCACTACGACGAGCGCCTGGCGCAATACATGGTCGAACACCGGCTCGGCGCCCACCTCAGCCTGACCGACGAACACGACTACGTGGTGGCCTTCGCCGTCATCGAACGTACCTGATCTGACGTGACTGAGCCGCCGTAACGGATGTGACGCATACGACACGAAGCGACCGACTCAAGTGACCGACTCAAGTGACCGACTCAAGCTACCGCGACTGAACCAAAGCCTCTGAACAAGACCCATGATCAACCAGGATATATGCCCGAAAATCCGCTGAATCTACCCCGTGGCCCCGTGATGATCGACGTCGCCGGCACCCGCATCACCGACGAAGAGCGCGAACGCCTGTGCGATCCGCTGGTTGGCGGCGTCATCCTGTTCGCCCGCAACTTCACCGGATCCGACCAGCTCGCCGCGCTCACCGCCGAGATCCGCGGCCTGCGCGACCCGGCGCTAATCATCGCCGTCGACCATGAAGGCGGCCGCGTGCAACGTTTCCGCACCGACGGCTTCACCCGCCTGCCGGCGATGCGCACTCTCGGTCAGCTGTGGGAGCACGATCACCTGCACGCGCTAGACGCCGCCCGTGCCACCGGTTACGTGCTCGCCGCCGAACTGCTCGCCCACGGCGTAGACCTCAGCTTCACCCCGGTGCTCGACCTCGACTACGGCGTCAGCCGCGCCATCGGCAACCGCGCCTTCCACCGCGACGCGCAGGTCACCGCCACGCTTGCCCAGGCGCTGGCCGCCGGCATGACCGAGGCCGGCATGGGCTGCGTCGGCAAACACTTCCCCGGCCACGGCTACGTCGAGGCCGACTCGCACCACGAAGTCCCGATCGACACCCGCGACTTCGACACGCTGTGGGGGGAAGACATCGCCCCCTACCGCCACCGCCTCGGCCGCCAACTCGCCGGCGTCATGCCCGCGCACGTCATCTACCCGGCAGCCGACCCGAGCCCCGAACCGGCTCCCGCAGGCTTCTCCGCCTTCTGGCTGCGCGACGTCCTGCGCCAGCGCCTCGGCTTCAAGGGCGTGATCTTCAGCGACGACCTCAACATGGAAGGCGCGAAGGTCGCCGGCGACATCGTCGGCCGCGCCAAGGCCGCCTACGCCGCCGGCTGCGACATGCTGCTGGTGTGCAACCGTCCCGACCTCGCCGCCGAACTGCTAGACCGCTGGGCACCGCTTCCGGATGCCGAAAGCCTCGCCCGCCTGGCCGCCGTGCTTCCATCCAGACCGCGCGCACCGCACCTGGCAGACAGCTTTGCCCTGGAGCTCCATAGTCCCTACCTCACAGCACGCGAACAGGTGGTTGGTATCGCGGAAGACGTTCAAACTGGTCCGATCATGACGGCATCAACGATCGGAGATAGCAGCAAGACATAGACACGCGTCGAATTGGCACCCAAGCTGGCTGGAGGGTCGGGTGTTTGTGGCGCCGGCGAGGACTGTCTGAGCCCGAAGGGCGAGTTCCGCAGCCGGCAGAGCAAATTCCCGACCCTCCAGCCAACGGACCATCACACATATCGTCCACTGAATGACCGACCCAACCGCCTTCGACGCCAAAGCCTTCCTGCGCACCCTGACCGAAAATCCGGGCGTCTATCGCATGATCGGCGCCGAAGACAAAGTGCTCTACGTCGGCAAGGCCAAGAACCTCAAACGCCGCGTCTCCAGCTACTTCCTGCGTACCCAGTCCAGCCCGCGCATCGCCATGATGGTCGCGCAGGTCCATCGCGTCGACGTCACCCCCACCCGCTCCGAAGCGGAAGCCCTGATCCTCGAAAACAACCTCATCAAAAGCCTTGCCCCGCGCTACAACATCCTCTTCCGCGACGACAAAACCTACCCCTACATCGAACTCTCCGCCGACGAATTCCCCCGCCTCGCCTACCACCGTGGCGCCTTCGCCAAAGGCGCGCGCTACTTCGGCCCCTTTCCCAACGCCTATGCAGTGCGTGAAACCATCCACCTGCTGCAGAAAACCTTCCAGCTCCGCACCTGCGAAAACACCGTCTACCAGAACCGCTCGCGCCCCTGTCTGCTCAACCAGATCAAACGCTGCACCGGCCCCTGCGTCGACCTCATCGACAAAGCCGCCTATGCCGCCGACGTCCGCCTCGCCACCCGATTTCTCGACGGCCAGGCCAACGAAGTGATCGACGACCTCACCCGGCGCATGCAAACCGCCGCCGAACGCCTCGCCTTCGAAGAAGCCGCCGCCTGCCGCGACCAGGTCCGCGTCCTGCAGGCCGTGCTTCACCGCCAGTTCGTCGACAGCCGCAAGGATGAAGACGTCGACATCCTCGCCGCGGTCGAAGAAGACGGCCTCATCTGCATCAACATCGCCATGGTCCGCGGCGGCCGCCACCTTGGCGACCGGCCGCAATTTCCGAGCGGTGCCGCCGTCGCCGGCGCGGCCGACGCCCTGCTGGCCTTCGTCGAACAGCACTACGCCGAACACCCGATCCCCGCACGAATACTGCTCAACATCGGCGCCGAAGCGGTACGCGAGATCCTGGCCGAGATCACCGATCGTCCGCCCGGCGTCATCTCGCCACGCTATGCCGCCGAAAAAGCATGGATGGAAATGGCCGAGAACAACGCCAGTCTCGCCATCCAGGCCCGCGCCCGCGACACCGGCCGCATCGAACAGCGCCTCGAAGCCCTGCGCGACGTGCTCGACCTGCCGGAGGCGCCACAGCGTATCGAATGCTTCGACATCAGCCACACCATGGGCGAGGCCACCGTTGCCTCATGTGTGGTGTGCGAGGCCGGCGCGATGAAGCGTGCCGAGTATCGCCGCTACAACATTGCGGGCATCACCCCCGGTGACGACTTCGCCGCCATGCGCCAGGTGCTGGAACGGCGCTACGGCAAGGTCGCAGCCGGGGAGGGCGTGTGCCCCGACCTGATCCTGATCGATGGCGGCAAGGGTCAGGTCAGTGCCGCAGCCGAGATCCTGGGCGACGTCGGGCTCGAATCGGTATTCATGGTCGGCGTAGCCAAAGGCGAGGGACGCAAGGCTGGCCTCGAAACCCTCATCTTCCCGGACGGGCGTGAAGGGCTCGCGCTCGGCGGCGCCTCTGCGGCACTGCATCTGATCATCGAAATCCGCGACGAAGCCCACCGCTTCGCCATCACCGGCCATCGCGCCAAGCGCGGCAAGGCCCGCATCGGCTCCAAACTGGACGATATCCCGGGCGTCGGACCCGCCCGCCGCCGTAGCCTGCTCGCCGCCTTCGGCGGACTGGACGGAGTGCGCAGCGCCACCATCGAGGACCTGTGCCGGGTAGAGGGCGTCAGCCGCAAGCTGGCCGAAGACATTCACGCTGCGCTGCGTTGAATCGCCAAACCGTGAGCCGGGTCTCGCAACTGCTGACGGGTCGCGGCCGCAGCCTCCCGGCCAGGGGTGACGGCTGGAGGATGATTCAGCTTTCACTGGACGCGGGCTGCACCTTGCCCGCGCCAAAGCGGCGAGCAATACCGAGCATGAAGACCAGCATTGCTGGCAGGAAGGTCAAGGTGACGAGGGACGCGCCCATCAGGCCGAACAGTACGATGACCCCCACCCCGCGATATAGCTCGGTGCCTTCGCCGGGAATCAGCACCAGGGGCGCGATGCCGCAAAGGGTGGTCAGCGTGGTCATCGCAATCGGCCGCAAGCGTGCCTCGATGGCCGCAGTGACGGCCTGCAGCAGCGGCATGTGCTCATGTTCCAGGTTCCGCCGTGCCTGATCGACGATGAGGATGGGGTTGTTCACCACGGTGCCCATCAGGATCAGGAAGCCCAGCATGGTGATCATGTCGAAGGGCTGGGTAATCGGTGCCAGGCCGACCAGTGGTAACAGTGCGCCGAACCCGTTCATCAATGCGAGGCCGACGAGACCGCCGGCCACCCCGAGCGGAATCGTGGTCATGATCAGCAGCGGATAGCCCCAGTGGGTGAAGATGGCGACCAGCAGCAGATAGACGATCACCAGCGCGATGAGAAAGTTGCCGGTAAGCGCCGCGCGCGTGCGCTCGAGCTGATCGCTCGCGCCGGAGATGTCGATCACGATGTCGCCGCGCAGTTCGCCCGATGCCTGCATGGCGCCGATCAGGTCGCGGCGTACTCGTTCCACACCGGTTTCGAGCGCGACCTCTTCGGGCGGGATGATGTCGAGCGTCACGGTGCGACGACCGTCGACTCGGCGGATCGAGATGGTGTCTGCCAGTTCCTCGATATCGGCAATGGCCGCCAGCGGCAGCGTGGCCCCGCCGGGGGTGCGCAGCAGCAGGCCGGGCAGCTGCTCCAGGCGCGGTTCGGCGGTGTCGGTACCGTACAGATAGATGTCGATCTTGTCGTCCCCGAGGAAGAAGTCGTCGACATAGGCGCCTTCGTTCAGCGCGGCGATGCTGAAGCCGATGGCATCGGTGGTCAGGCCGAGCTCGGCGGCGCGGTCCCAGCGCGGGCGGATCTGCACCAGCGGTTGCGCCAGGATGAGGCTGGAGGGCTGGCTCTGGATGCGCGGGCGGTCGAACAGCTCGCGCGCACGCCGATCCACGGTGCGGGCGGTGGCGAAGATGGCGGGCAGGTCAGGGCCGGAGATGTCCAGGCTGATGCTGCGCGTGCCGCCGTCGTTGCTGGAGATAATGGAGCCCTTCGCCGCAAACGCGCGCATGCCGGGGTAGCTCTCGTAGTGGACGGTGATCGCCTCCATCAGCGCGTCGATGTGCACCGGGTCCACCGTCTCGGCGATGATGCGCAGTCGCGTCGGGTCGTAGCCGAGATTGATGTAGCGGATCGGCGGCACTGGCGTGTCACCGCGCAGGAAGGCTGCCGGGGCTGCGTCGATATGGGGCAGGAAATAGGCTTCCACCTTGCGCGCGATCTCGCCCATGGTCTCCAGGTTGTAGCCGGGCGGCGGGTTCATCGAGGCAAAGGTCTTGGGCTCCTCGCCTTCGGGCAGGTACTCGGCGGGCGGCGTCAGCAGCGCGATGATGAGGCTTGCGCCCACGACCGTGCCGAGCATCACCGCAGCGCGCCGCATCGGGGTGGCGAGCAGCCCGCGCAGTGCGTGGTTGAGGCGCGGAAACTGCCCTGCATCGCCCTCACGCTGGCCGAAATCGATCCGCGCGCACAAGGCCGGTATCAGCGTGATGGCGACCAGCATCGAAGCGAGAATGGCGCCCGAAATCGCGATCGCGACATCGGAATACAACTGGCCGGCCTCTTCGACGATGAACAGGATGGGCAGGAACACCAGCACCGTCGTCATCGTCGACGCCAGCACCGCCGGCCAGACTTCGCGCACGCCCTGCAGCGCGGATTCGATGCGCTCCAGTCCGCGGCGCCGATGGCGCTCGATGTTCTCCAACACGACGATGCTGTTGTCGATGGTCATGCCGATGGCGAAGGCCACGCCGGCGAGCGAAATCACGTTGATCGTGCGGCCGGCCGCCATCAGCGAGATGAAGGCCACCACTGCGCACAGGGGGATGCCGATCACCCCGACCAGGGTTGCCCGGGCCGAGCGCAGAAAGGCGAACATCACCAGGGTGGCGAAGACACTGCCGATGGCCAGATTGGTCCACACGTTGCGGATGGACGCTTCGACGTAGCGCACGTCGTCCGAGTTGAGCTCGAGTTGCATTCCCGCCGGGTGGAGAACGTCCGCATTGATTGCAGCCACTTCGGCGAGCATCGCGCGCTTGATCTCGATGACATTGGATCCGGGCTGGCGGCGGACCTGAAGGGCCAGCCTGGGGTCGCCGTTGAAGCGGCTGACGAAGCGCGGGCGGGCATTGCCTTGGCGCACCTCGGCGACGTCGCCCAGCCGCAGGACACTGTCGCCGTCGCGGCGCAGGACGAGGTCGGCCAAGTCGGCCGGATTCTGAAAACGGCCGACCGTGCGCAGCAGGTAACGGCGCTTGCCGGCGGTGACTTCGCCGCCGGAGATGTCCTGGTTGCGCGCGCGGATGGCGTCGCGCACGTCGGTCAGGCCGAGGCCGCGCTGGGCCAGCGCTTCGGCGTCGAGCAGCACCTGCAACTGGCGCTCCAGGCCGCCGTTGACGCGAACTTCGGATACCCCGGCTATGCTCTCCATGCGCGGGCGTACCCGATCTTCGACAAAGTCCTGCATCAGCCGTACGTCGACGCGCCGCGGGTCGCCGTCGAGCGGTCCTAGGCCGAAGTGCATGAAGGCGTTGGCCGAGAAGGAGCTTGCAACGATGCGCGGCTGATCGACGTTGCGCGGGTAGTCGCTGACGCGGCTGAGCGCGTTGTTCACCTCGATCAACGCCTGGGTGACATCGACCCCGAACGGAAACTCCAGTTCGATCTCGGCGAAACCGTTGCCGGCGGTGGACGTCATGCGCTGCAGGTTGGGCAGGTTGCGCAGATAGCGCTCCTGCTCGATCACGATGTCCTTCTCCACGTCCTGCGGCGTGGCCCCGGGCCAGCGCGTTTCAACGCTGACCGTGCGCACTTCGAGATCCGGGATCATCTGCACCGGAATGCGCAAGGCGGCGACGATGCCGAGGATCAGCACGATCAGCGAGATGACGGCTACCAGTGTGCCCCGCCCAATGATGCGTGCGAACATCGGTTCAGCCGCCCGCGGTGTTGACTTCGAGGCCGTCGCGCAAGGCCTCGTTGCCCCGCGTCACGACGCTTTCGCGGCCGGTAAGGCCCTCGGTGATGAAAACCATGCCGCCGGCCGACCCGCCGACCCGCACGAGCTGCTCACGTACGCGGTGCAGACCCTTGTCCCCGGCGGGCTCCGCCACCCACACCGTAACGCGGCCATCCGGGTAGCGGTTGATCGCATCCCGTGCCACTGACAGCGCCTCTTCACTGAGCACCAGCTGCAGCGTCGCCGACACCGCCATGCCGGGCACCAGTTTGGAGTCTGCCGGCGGGCGGGCACGCAGCAGGAAGGTACGCGCCTGCACGTCGGTGACCGGAAGCCAGGTCGAGATGGCGGCGGGGCGCTTACCTGTGCCGGGCAGGTCGACCGACAGCACCGCATTCGGCCCGAGCAGACGGAAGGCCTGTTGTGGCACCTGGAAGTTGAGCAGCAGGTCCGCGGTATCGACCAGCGTGAACACCGAATCGCCGGGCTCGAGCCATTGTCCGACATCCGCCGCGCGCGCACTGACGATGGCGTCGAAAGGGGCGTGCAGGGCGTGACGGCGCAGTCGCGCGGCCTGCAGGCGCTCGGCCGCGCGTGTCCGCCCCAGCGCGGCTTCGGCAATGCCGACCTCGCTCGAGCGCCGCGCCTGCTCGGTGGCCGGGATCACCCGCCCACCGCTCACGCTGCGTGCCTGCTCCAGCAGGCGCTGTGCTTCGGTCAGGCGCTTCTCGGCTTCGCGCACCTCGGCCTTGCTGCGCTCATGCTCCAGACGCGGGAGCTCGTCGTCCAGACGGAGCAAGAGATCGCCGCGGGAAACCTGGGTGCCGATGTCTACCACCCGCTCGCGCACCAGGCCGGCGATCGACACGGATATCTCGACGTTCCGCTGCGCCGCCACGGTGCCGTTCAGTGCGATCTCTTCGATCAGCGGACCGCGTTCGACTTCACCCAGCACCACGCGCGGGGACTGCGCATTCGCTGTCGTGGCGATGAATGCGAGCACCCACAAGCTCATGCGCCGGTTCCTCCGGGCACCCGAAAACATGGTCATTCAAATTTCCCCAGTCAGCATGGTTCAGGCGATATCGAGAATCATTATTGGCGCGCAGAAGGAGAGTCGGTCAAACGCGAAAAGGTTCCGGCCTGAGCGTTGGATCGGACAGACGAACGTCGTCCTGTCCTTTTCGGCGGTTTCGTCGCTGCCGAAGCGCATGCTGTGCCACCGAATGCAGGTTGTCGTGACTGAACCGGAATGCTATTCGTCCGTCCGACCATGAGGGCGGGCCGTCCTATAGCTGCTAGCCCGCGCAATCGTAGCTTTCCATCAGGAGTCCCCATGTCAACACCGTCCGCCTACGCCGAACTGGTCGCTGCGCACGCGCGCCTCTATCGCTTCGACCACCTTGCCGCGATCCTGTCCTGGGATCGCAGCACCATGATGCCGCCCGGGGGCAGCGCCGCCCGGGCGGCTGCGGACGCCGAGCTTCGCGGCCTGATCCATGGTCTGCGCCGCGCGCCGCGCTTGGCCGAGCTGATCCAGCGCGCCGGGGACGAAGCGCTCGACGACGTCGAACGTGCCAATCTGCGCGAGATGCGCCGCGACTGGCTCGAGGCCAACGCCCTGCCGGAGACGCTCGCAAGCGCGCGTGCGCTGGCCGGCGCACGGTGCGAACACGCGTGGCGTAGCCAGCGCCCGGCCAACGATTGGTCGGGCTTCCTCTCGAACTTTCGCGAGGTCGTGCACCTGGCGCGTGAAGAGGCGGTGCACCTGGCCGATGCCACCGGGCTCGCGCCCTACGACACCTTGCTCGATCGCTACGAGCCGGGCATGCGCACGGCCGTGCTCGACCGACTTTTTGGCGCGCTTCAGACATGGATGCCGGATCTTGTCGCGCACGCGCAGGAGGCGCAGCGGAACATGGCGGTGATCGTTCCCGCAGGGCCGTTTCCGCTCGCCGATCAGCGGCGCCTGTGCCACGCGCTGATGGAAGTGCTCGGTTTCGATTTTAGTGCCGGACGCCTGGACCAAAGCGCCCATCCGTTTACCGGGGGCGTGGCCGAGGATGTACGGATCACCACCCGCTATGACGAGCGCGACTTTCTTCCAGCGCTCAACAGCACCCTCCACGAAACCGGCCACGCGCGCTATGCCCAGGGCCTGCCACGGGCATGGCTGAGCCAGCCGCTCGGCCGTCCGCGCTCCTACGCGATTCACGAAAGCCAGAGCCTGTTGCTCGAGATGCAGGTGGGGCGCAGCCGCGAATTCGCCGAGGTGCTGGCGCCACTGCTGCGCACCTATCTGGGCGAGCGCGCCGGCTTCGATGCCGACAATCTGCATCGCTTGCTCGCCCGCGTCGCGCCCGGGCGGATTCGCGTATCGGCCGATGAGGCGAGCTATCCCGCACATGTCATCGTGCGCTACCAGATCGAGCGTGCGCTGATCTCGGGTGAGATCGAAGCCGAGGACATCCCCACGCTGTGGGACGAAAAAATGTTGGCGCTGCTCGGTGTCGACACCCGTGGCAACTACGGAGACGGTTGCATGCAGGATGTGCACTGGACCGATGGCGCCTTCGGTTACTTCCCGAGCTACACCCTGGGTGCAATGTACGCCGCGCAGTGGTTTGCCGAAGTGCGGCGCACGACTCCGGAGATCGGTTCGCAGATCGCGGTGGGAAACCTGCAAGCCCTGTTCGACTGGCTGGACGCGAACATCTGGTCGCAGGCCAGCCGCTGGGAAACCTCGGAACTGGTGTGCCGCGCAAGCGGAACGGACCTCGACCCGGCCCATTTCCGCGCGCATCTCGAGGCGCGCTACCTAGGGGCACATTGACTCGGGGCACATTGACTCGGGGCGGCACGACGCCGAGCGCCGCGGCGACGAGCAGGCCTTCTGCCTGACAGAGGGGGAACTCTCACCGACGGATCACGCTCGCAGGTGCACCCCGTACCGATCATGGCCAGCCGCGCCGTATCTGCGCAAGGTCCTCCCGAGGAGAGACACATGAACGACAGTTTCAATGCCCGAACCACTTTCAGTGTCGATGGCACCGACTACGTCTATTTCCGCCTGGAAGCCCTTGCGGACCACTGCGATCTGGCTCGCCTGCCTTTTGCCACCAAAATTCTCCTCGAGAACCTGCTGCGCTTCGAGGACGGGCGGACCGTTACCCGCGATGACATCCTCGCGGTCGCAGCAAACCGTCCGGCGCAGCACACGGACCAGGAAATCGCCTTTACTCCGGCGCGGGTCGTGATGCAGGACTTCACCGGGGTGCCGGCGATCGTCGACCTCGCGGCGATGCGTGACGCCATGCTGGCGTTCGGGGGCGACCCCGAGAAGATCAATCCGCTGGTGCCGGCCGAACTGGTGATCGACCATTCGGTGATGGTCGATCACTACGGCGAGAAGAACTCGCTGGAACTCAACTCAAGGCTCGACTACCAGCGCAACCAGGAGCGCTACCAGTTCCTGCGCTGGGGCCAACAGGCGTTTGCCAATTTCAAGGTCGTTCCGCCGGCCACCGGTATCGTCCATCAGGTCAACCTCGAGTACCTGGCGCGGGTGGTGTTCTCGCGCGAGCAGGACGGAGCGCACCTGGCCTATCCCGACACCCTGGTGGGGACGGACTCGCACACCACCATGATCAATGGTCTGGGGGTGCTTGGCTGGGGCGTCGGTGGCATTGAGGCCGAAGCGGCCATGCTCGGGCAGCCGATCACGATGCTGATCCCGGAGGTGATCGGTTTTCGCCTGAGCGGCACCCTGCCCGAAGGCGCCACCGCCACCGATCTGGTGCTGACGGTCACCGAGATCCTGCGCGCCAAGGGCGTGGTGGGCAAGTTCGTCGAGTTCTTCGGCCCCGGGCTGGCGTCCATGCCCTTGGCCGACCGCGCCACCATCGCCAACATGGCGCCGGAGTACGGCGCCACCTGCGGCATCTTCCCGATCGACGAGGAAACCCTGCGCTATCTGCGCCTGACCGGGCGCGACGAACACGCGGTCGCGCTGGTTGCCGCCTACGCCCAAGCCCAGGGAATGTTCCATACCGCGGACAGTCCTGAGGCGGAGTACAGCGAAGTCGTGAGCCTGAATCTTGCTGACGTGGTGCCCAGCATTGCCGGCCCCAAGCGACCGCAGGACCGGATCGCGCTGCGCGACGCCAGGGCCGTCATCGAACGCCATCTCCACCAGTACCAGGCCGAGCGCGACGGGAGCCCTGCCAGCAAGGATGAAATCGCCCGGCTGCAGAACGAAGGCGGAACCACGGCGGTGGGTGAAGCGGAGCTTCAGTCACGGGGAAGCGTACGGGTCCACTATCGTGACACGAGCTTCGATCTCTGCGATGGCGCCGTGGTGATCGCGGCGATCACCAGTTGCACCAATACCTCCAACCCGAGCGTGATCATGGGTGCCGGCCTGCTGGCACGCAATGCGCTGGCACGGGGGCTGAAAACGAAACCCTGGGTCAAGACCTCGCTCGCGCCCGGTTCCAAGGTGGTAACCGACTATCTCGAGCGCGCCGGTTTGCTGGACGATCTCGCCAAACTCGGTTTTGCGCTGGTCGGCTATGGGTGCACCACCTGCATCGGCAATTCGGGCCCCTTGCCCGAACCGGTCAAGCGCGGCGTGCAGGATGGGCAACTCGCGGTGGCATCGGTGCTGTCGGGCAACCGCAACTTCGAGGGCCGGGTGCACCCGGAGGTGCGCCTGAACTTCCTCGCGTCGCCGCCGCTGGTGGTGGCCTATGCGCTGGCGGGGCGGGTGGATATCGACCTCGTCGCTGAGCCGCTGGGTGCGGACTCGGAGGGCAAGCCGGTGTATCTCAGGGATATCTGGCCCTCCGAACTGGATCTGCACGACACGATTGCGCTCATCGATCGGGAGATGTTCCGCAACAACTACGCCGACGTGTTCGCCGGGGACGAGCGTTGGGCAGGCATGGAGACGCCCGGGCAGCGCCTTTATGACTGGCCTGCCGAGTCCACCTACATCCGCAATCCGCCCTATTTCGAGGGCATGAAGCGGGACCCGGAACCGATCAAGCCGATCACGGGCGCGCGCGTGCTCGCCGTGCTGGGTGACTCCATCACCACCGATCACATCTCGCCGGCGGGCTCGATCAAGGCCGGCGGTGCCGCCGGGCTGTACCTCCAGAGCGAGGGCGTGAGCCCGGAAGACTTCAATTCCTACGGCTCGCGCCGCGGTAATCATGAGGTGATGATGCGCGGCACCTTCGCCAACATCCGCCTGCGCAACCTGCTCGCACCCGGTACCGAGGGTGGCTGGACGCGTTTCCAGCCCGACGGTACCGAGCTGTCGATCTTCGATGCGGCGATGCGCTACCAGGCCGACGGGACCCCGCTGATCGTCCTCGCCGGCAAGGAGTACGGCACCGGGTCGAGCCGCGACTGGGCCGCCCAGGGTACGCTGCTGCTCGGGGTCCGGGCCGTCCTTGCCGAAAGCTACGAGCGTATCCACCGCTCCAATCTGGTCGGCATGGGGGTATTGCCACTGCAGTTCAGGGACGGCGAATCGGCGAAGTCACTCGGGCTGAACGGCAGTGAGACTTTTGACATCGACGTGGTCGCGCCCGGCGACCGCGAGGTCAGGGTCAGGGTAGTCGGCGGCGAAGGCTTCACCGTCAGGGTGCGCATCGATACGCCCAAGGAGTGGGACTATTACCAGCACGGCGGCATTCTGCACTACGTACTGCGCCAACTGGCCTGAGCTTCAAAAGGCGCTTCAATCGCGAGCCAGTGACCTGGCTGGTGCCGCGGCTCTACCGATGAATCCTGCATCAGTGAGATCCCCCGGCTGCATTCCCCGATTGACGTCGAGGCCGGTCAGCCGCCAGTTGTGTACCGGCAGATTGGGAATGGGCTTTTTCAGTCGTTCGTAGAACCGGGTGGGCCACACGATGCCGTCGATCAGGCGGTGGTCGAAGAAGTCCACCTCGGCCACTGCACCTTGAGTCGAAGCCAGTCCTTCCATGGTGAAGCGCACCCTGCGCAGCCAACGCTGCTCGCGGTCGATATACAACAGGTAGCGATCCTCGGCCGAAAGGCCGTGGCCCGGCTGCCGTACCACAAGCAGGACATCGCATACACGTCCATCGATGGTCTCGCTGCCGAGTTGTTCAAGGTGCGTATTGCCGTCGAGAAAGTAGAACGGGCCGGTCAGAAAAAGTCGGTAACCGTCCGCAACCAGGGCCGCTGCGGCGAGAACCTCTTCATCGTCTGCAGCTTGCCCGTTATAGCTCACAAGCACATTGTCGCTCGTACGCCGAACCTGTTTTTCGCCACCGGGCCCGCGATGGTGCTGGGCAATGACCGGACTCGTACCAGGCAGCAGGCGCTCTTCAGAGCCCTGGCGGAAAGCCGCGTCGACCAGCGTGGGCTGCAAGCGGCTGACCAGACCGTACCACTCACCCTCATAGGAGACGCTGACATCCGCAAGCCTCTGCCACGCCGTAAGGCCGTGTGCTTGGGCTGAGGCCTGGAGAATGGCCCTTGCAGCCGGCGATTCCCCCGCCTCCAGGGGCAGGGGAATGCCACGCGACGCGCAGCCGGCAAAGAGGGGCAGCAGCAGTGTCAGGCAGAGCAGGCGACGTAAGGAGTCCATGAAATCACGCCTGCCGTGGCTGCGGCGTGAAACCACCGCCGCTCAGATCCACCGCCTTGACCTGCCAGATCGTGTCCGCGTACTCGGCAATGGTGCGATCTGACGAGAACAGGCCCATGCCGGCGATGTTGAGCAGCGCGCGCCGGCTCCAGTCTTCCGGATTGCGATAGAGCGCATCCACTCTGGTCTGCGTTTCGACGTAACTGGCGTAGTCGGCCAGCAGCAGGTAGTGGTCGTCCCAGTTAACCAGGACGTCGAAAATCTGGTGATAGCGCTTCGGCTCGTCGGGGCTGAACACACCGTCACGAATGGCATCGAGCACAGCCCTCAGGGTCGGGCTTGCGTCGTAGATGGCACGCGGCTGATAACCTTTCATGCGGATGTCGGCAAGCTGCTCGGTGGTGTTGCCGAAGATGAAGATGTTTTCGTCGCCGACTTGTTCGCGGATTTCAACGTTGGCACCGTCAAGCGTGCCGATCGTGAGCGCACCGTTGAGCGAGAGCTTCATGTTGCCGGTGCCGGAGGCTTCGGTGCCGGCGGTCGAGATCTGCTCGGAGAGGTCTGCGGCGGGGATGATCAGCTCCGCCAGGCTGACGCTGTAATTGGGGATGAAGACCACTTTAAGGCGGTCGCCGATGCGCGGGTCGTTGTTGATCGTGAGCGCAATGTCGTTGATCAGGCGGATAACCACCTTGGCAAATCGGTAGGCTGAGGCCGACTTGCCCGCAAAGATCACTACCCGTGGCGTCCAGTCAATATCGGGGTTGGCGAGGATTGCCTGATAACGGGCGACGATGTGCAGCACATTGAGCAACTGCCGTTTGTACTCATGCATGCGCTTTACCTGGACATCGAACAGCGCGTCCGGATTCAGCGTGATGCCCAGGTGCGTATGGACGTACTGCGCCAGGCGCACCTTGTTTGCGCGCTTGACGGACCTGAGCGTGCTCAGGAAGCCGGGTTCGTCCGAATATTCGCGCAGTGCATGGAGCTGTGACAGGTCACGGCGCCAGCTCTGGCCGATACGGGTGTCGATCAGCGCCGCAAGGCCGGGGTTGGCCAGCGCCAGCCAGCGCCGCGGCGTGACCCCGTTGGTCTTGTTGTTGAAGCGCTCCGGCCACAGGCGGGCAAAGTCGGCAAAGATCGACTCCGTCATCAGCCGTGAATGCAGGGCCGACACGCCATTGATCGAGTGCGACGCGACGACCGCGACATAGGCCATGCGGACCCGGCGCTCACCGGTTTCGTCGACCAGCGACAGGCGCCGCATCAGTTCGAGGTCGTGACCGTGCTTGGCAACCACACAAGCGAGAAAATCGGCATTGATATCGAAGATGATCCGGAGGTGGCGCGGAAGTACCTGACCGAGCATGTTAACCGGCCAGGTTTCGAGCGCCTCGTGCATCAGGGTGTGGTTGGTGTAGGAAAAGATCTTCTGGCAATGGGCCCACGCGGTCGCCCAGCTCAGACCATGCTCATCGACCAGCAGGCGCATCAACTCGGGCACCGCGAGCACCGGGTGGGTGTCGTTCAGGTGGATGCTGATCTTGTCTGACAGCGCGTCGAAGTTGTCGTGGTTGACCAGGTAGCGGCGGATGATGTCCTGCAGGCTGGCAGAGACGAAGAAGTACTCCTGGCGCAGGCGCAGCTCCTTTCCTGACGGCGTGGAGTCGTCCGGGTAGAGCACACGAGACACGTTCTCCGAATGGGTCTTGCTCTCGACCGCACCGAAATAATTGCCGCGGTTGAACGCCGAGAGATCGATCTCCTCCGTCGCTTTTGCCGACCACAGGCGCAGGGTGTTGGTCGCCTCGGTGCCGTAACCGGGAATGATGTTGTCGTAGGCCATGGCCAGCACATCGTCGGTGTCGATCCAGCGTACCGTTTCGCCTTCCCGCTCCAGTCGGCCGCCAAAGCACACCCGAAACTGGATCTCCGGGCGCTGAAACTCCCACGGGTTGCCGCGGGTCAGCCAGTAGTCGGGGACTTCGACCTGCTGACCATCGATGATCTGTTGGCGGAACATGCCGTAGTCGTAGCGGATGCCATAGCCGAAGCCGGGGATGCCCAGCGTGGCCATTGAATCCAGGAAGCACGCGGCAAGGCGCCCCAGGCCGCCATTGCCGAGCGCCGCGTCTGGCTCGAACTCAAGCAGGGCCTCGGCGTCGACTTCGAGCTCGACCAGCGCCTGACGCACGGTGGGCATCAGATCGAGTGCGAGCAGGGCGTTGCTGAAGGTGCGGCCGATCAAAAACTCCATCGACAGGTAATACACCCGCTTCACGTCCTGCTTGTAGCCGGCGCGGATGGTCTTCATCCAGCGCTCGACCAGATGGTCGCGTACCGCATAGGACACGGCGTGCAGCCAGTCCTCGGCATTGGCCGACTCTGGATTCTTGCCGACCTGATACATCAGTTTGTTGGAGATGGCACGCTTGAACGCCGCAACGTCGCGTGACAGGTGGTCGTACTGGTGTTCGAAATGGGTCAGGTCCATCGGCGAGTTCAATCTGGTGAGTTCCTGGGAGATAAAGAGGTGTTCGGTGTTCGGTGTTCGGTGTTTCGTGTGCGATGACGATGAACGAATCTACTGCGCCTCGGGTTTCCCCGCCAGGCTTTCCGCACTCGCGCTCAGGTGACAAGCCGCCGGTACAGCGCCAGATAATGCGCGGCCGGCACATCCCAGCCGCAGGGCAGGGCCATGGCGCGACGCTGCACGAGGGTCCAGTCTGCCTTGCGCCGGTATAAGGCGAGTGCCCGCGCAGCAGCCTGCAGCAGTCCATCGGCGGAGAAGGCGTCGAACACGAAGCCGGTGGCGTCGTGGTCCAGCGTTTCCAGGCGGGTATCGGCTACGGTGTCGGCCAGCCCGCCCACCCGGCGTACCAGCGGCAGGGTACCGTACTTCAGGCCGTAGAGTTGGGTCAGGCCGCAGGGCTCGAAATGTGAAGGCACCATGATGACATCACTGCCCGCGATCAGGCGGTGGGCAAAAGGCTCGTCGTAACCGAGCCTGACTGCCACCGCCTCCGGATGGGTGTGTGCGGCCTCGGCAAAAGCGGCTTCCAGGCCCGCATCGCCACTGCCGAGCAGGGCAAACTGGGCGCCCTGTTCGATCAGGGCGGGCAGGGCCTTCAATACCAGATGCAAACCCTTTTGTTCGGTAAGCCGGCTCACGACACAGAACAGCGGGGCACGGCCTGCCTTGCGCAAACCCAGCTCGCGCTGCAGCGCTGCCTTGCAGCGCGCTTTGCCAGCAAGCTGCGCGGCACTGTATGTGGCGGATAGCAGTGCGTCGGTGGCCGGATTCCATACAGCTTCATCGACGCCGTTAAGGATGCCAAAAAGCTGGTGGGCACGGTCGCGCAACAGGCCGTCCAGCCCGCAGCCCTGTTCGGGCTCCTGGATCTCAAGCGCGTAGCGGGGGCTCACGGTGGTGATCCGGTCCGCGTAGTACAGGCCGGCCTTCATGAAGTTGAGCTGACCGTGGAACTCGACGCCATGCATGGCGAAAAAATGGTCCGGCAGGCCGAGTTCGGCGAAGTGACGTCCGTCGAAAAGGCCCTGGTAAGCGAGGTTGTGTACGGTGAATACGCTGGCCGGCAGCGGGCCCTGGTGCGTGAGCGCAGCGGCGCGAAGGTAGGCGGGCGCGAGCGCGGCATGCCAGTCGTGCGCGTGCACAAGCTCCGGTACCCACCGTGGGTCGAGCCCCATCGCGAGCTGGGCCGCGGTCCAGCCGAGGAGCGCAAAGCGCAGGTGGTTGTCGGGATAGGGCTGGTGTGTGCCGTCGGCGTAAGGACCGCCGGGCCGCCGGTAGTGACCGGGGGCGTCGATCACGTAGGCCTCAGTGTTACAGGCCCCAAGCCGGCCGTGCAGCAGACGTGCCGGAGCGGTGCCTAAAGCACCGGGCGGAACCAACTCGGCAACGAGGCTTGCGTCCTCGAGGCCTTCCAGGATCGGTGCGAAGCCCGGCAGCAGCACCCGGACATCGCCTCCCAGGTCTTGCAATGCCGATGGCAGTGCCCCTGCAACGTCGGCCAGGCCCCCGGTCTTGAGCAGCGGAAAGATCTCGGCACAGACTTGCAGAATACGCATCGACGCGCTCCTCAAAGGGCTGCCAGCATAGCCTGCGTGACCAGCACCACGCCAGTCTCGGAGCGGTAAAAGCGCTGGGCATCCAGTTCCGGGTCTTCCCCGATCACCAGACCGGCAGGGATCTGGCAGTGACGGTCGATCACCACCTTGGTCAAGCGGCAGTGACGGTTGATCTGCACATCGGGCAGCACCACGGCGCCCTCGATGACGCTGTAGGAGCGGACCAGTACATTGGAGAACAGGACCGAGTTGCGCACGAGCGATCCCGATACGATGCATCCGCCGGAAACGAGCGAATCGACGGCTTCGCCGCGGCGTCCTTCCAGGTCATGCACGAACTTGGCTGGTGGTAGCTGCTCCTGATAGGTCCAGATCGGCCAGTCCTTGTCGTACATGTTGAGCGCCGGTGTGGTCGAGGCGAGGTCGAGATTGGCGGCCCAATAGGCATCCACCGTACCGACATCGCGCCAGTACGGACCGGAGAAAGGGGGCGTAGCAATGGCAGAGAGCGAGAACGGATGGGCAAACGCCTGGTTTTCGGCCACAGCGCGTGGAATCAGGTCGCGCCCGAAGTCGTGGGTCGATTCGGGGTCTCGCGCGTCATCTTCGAGCAGGCGATACAGGTAGTCGGCGGTGAATACATAGATCCCCATGCTCGCCAGGGCCATGTCGGGATTGCCCGGCATGGCCGGTGGGTCGGCAGGCTTTTCGATAAAGTCAGTGACATGACGTTGATCGTTGACCGCCATCACGCCGAACGCGGACGCTTCATCGCGCGGCACTTCGATGCATCCGACCGTGACACCCCGACCACTGTCGGCGTGATCGGCGAGCATGATCGAATAGTCCATCTTGTATACATGGTCGCCGGCGAGAATCACGATGTACTGCGGCGGGGACGCGGTACGGATGATGTCCAGGTTCTGGTACACGGCATCGGCCGTGCCCTGATACCAGTGCTCTTCGGCCACGCGTTGTTGCGCCGGTAGCAGGTCGATGAACTCATTCATCTCGTTGCGCAGGAAGCTCCAGCCACGCTGGATGTGGCGCAGCAGAGAGTGTGACTTGTACTGGGTGATGACCCCGATGCGGCGGATGCCCGAGTTCAGGCAGTTCGACAGGGCGAAGTCGATGATGCGGAATTTGCCGCCGAAATGCACCGCTGGCTTTGCGCGGACATTGGTCAGGTCACGAAGGCGAGAGCCACGCCCCCCTGCGAGCACGAGCGCGAGCGAGCGCCGCGAACGTCGCCGATCCACATCGGTGTGGATGTCCATGATCAGATACTCCTGGAGTGAATGTCGGGAAGAGTGTTTTTCACGTTGAAGACGCCACCGTAAGTGCGACCGCAGCACGCAGATCAGTCGGATCACGCGGGTCGACAAGAATCAGAAAACTGCGGGCAGCCACGTCGAGCGTCTCGTCTGGCACGACGGGAGCGATGCCGCCGTCGGTCGACTGGGCGCGGGGAGTAGCGGTACTTGCGCCACTGTCGAACTCGGTGCGCCAGTGGCCTGCGGGTAGTACGAAGCTTCGCACTCGATCGTCGGGATTGACCAGCAACAGCACGGCATTCGCGTGCTCCGCGTCGGGCGCGCCAGGGTGCAGCCAGATGGCGAGTGCGCGATCGCCGGGGGCGTGCCAGTCGACGCCGGTGAGCCGACGTCCTTCGGGATGCAACCACAGCACGGTGCGTCCCGCCCCGTCGTGCCGTCCGTCGCTGAGCCACGCGCTCTGACGCAGGGCTGCGTGTTTGTGGCGCAGGCTCAACAGACGGCTGACGCAGTCCACCAGTTCGCGGTCGGCATGTTCCCAGTCGAGCCAGCTGATCTCGTTGTCCTGACAATAGGCGTTGTTATTGCCCGCCTGGGTGTGGCCGATCTCGTCGCCGGCGAGCAACATCGGCGTGCCTTGCGCGCTAAGCAGGGTGGCGAGGAGCGCGGTTTGCAGTCGCGTGCGCAGGGTTTCGACTTCCGCGCTCTCGGTCGGGCCCTCGATGCCGCAGTTCCAGGAGTTGTTGTGGTGATGTCCGTCGCGGTTCAGTTCGCCGTTGGCTTCATTGTGCTTTTGGTCATAGCTGACCAGATCGCGCAGGGTGAAGCCGTCGTGTGCGGTGAGGAAGTTGATGCTGGCGGTGGGGGCTTTCGCGCTGTGGTGAAACTGGGTGCCCGAGGCCGCGAAACGATGGGCAAAGCTGCCCCTATCGCCGCCGCCGCGCAGCCACCAGGCGCGCATGGCATCACGGTACTGATCATTCCATTCGCCCCAGCCCGGCGGAAACGCGCCCAGCTGATAGCCGTCCGGGCCAAGGTCCCAGGGCTCGGCGATCCACTTCACTTGCGCCAGCACCGGGTCGGACTGCACCGCGGCGAAGAAACCCGCCCGGGTGCTGAAATGCCCGTCACGGCCCCGTGCCAGTGTGCTTGCGAGATCGAGCCGGAAGCCGTCCACCCCGTAGGACTCGACCCAGTGGCGCAGGGCGCCGGTCACCAGTTCAACCACCCGCGGCTCGCTCAGGTCGACGCTGTTGCCGCAGCCGGTCCAGTTGCGGTAGCGCGCCGGATCCTGGGGGTCGAGGTGGTAGTAGCGGGCGTTGGCAAGGCCGCGCAAGGATAGCGTGGGGCCGAACTCGTCGGTTTCGGCAGTGTGGTTGAACACGATGTCGAGCACCACCTCGAGGCCAGCGCCATGGAGCGTGCTCACCATCTCGCGCAGCTCGCTCGCAGCGGTGGTGCCTGGCCGCCCGCTCCAGTAGCGCGGTTCGGGGGCGAGCCAGGCAATGCTCGAATAGCCCCAGTGGTTGCTCAGCCCACGGCGCTGCAGCGCGGCCTCGTCGGCGCGGAACTGCACCGGCAGCAAATTCAGGGTGGTGATGCCCAGGGCCTTGTAGTGCGCGAGCATCACCGGATGGGCCACGCCCGCATAGCTGCCGCGCAGTGCCTCGGGGATCGCCGGGTGGCGCATCGTCAGGCTCCTGACGTGGGCTTCGTAGAGCACGGTCTGTCCGGCGGGAATCAATGGGCGGGACACGCGAACGGCCGGCGGCAGCGTCACCACCCGGGCTTTGAGCGCGACGGCAGCATTGTCATACCCGTCGGGCTGCGGGGGATCGTCTGCGGTCTGACCGCACCAGGCGTCGAGATATCCGTGGTACTGACCCACGACTTCGAATGCCCACGGATCGAGCAAGACCTTGGCAGGATTGAAACGTTGACCGCGATGCGGCGCCCATGGGCCGTGCGCACGCAGGCCATACACCAAACCAGGTCGCGCACCGGGTAGAAACCCGTGCCAGACGCCGTCGGTGCAGCAGGGCAGGTCGAGCCGGCGCACTTCGGTCTCGCCCAGATCATCGAACAGGCAGAGCTCCATCCGGTCTGCATCCGGCGCCCAGACTGCGAAATTAACGCCGGATGCTGCGCGGACGGGTCCGCTGATCCTTGCCTTGGCCGCGCTTTTCGCAGCAATGCCGGTATCGTTTGCTGGTGGCGAGCCGGGTGACACGCAGCACGCGCCCAGCGGCCAGGGCCGGCCGGGAAGAAGGGGCGGTTCCGAGTCGGCGGGGGTGTTCACTTCAATCACCTTGCACCAGCATCACGCTTGCCAGCGGGGGCAGGGTCATCACGATCGACTGCTCGCGCCCCTGCCACGGGACCGGTTCGCTGGCGAGCGGCCCGTTGCCGACACCGGAGCCGCCGTAGATTCCGGCATCGGTGTTGATCACCTCGCGCCAGATACCGGCGTACGGCACGCCCAGTCGCCAGTCATGGCGAACGACCGGGGTCAGGTTGCACACCACCACCACACGTTGTCCGTCCCGCGAACGACGCTCGAACGCGAGCATGGAGTGCGCCGCATCGTCATGGCTGATCCAGGCAAAGCCTTCCGCCGACACATCCAGCTGATGCAGGGCCGGATAATGGCGCAGCACCGCGTTCAGATCCCGCACCAAGCGCTGCACGCCGGCGTGCGGTGCATGCTCGAGCAGATGCCAGGGCAGGCTGTGGTCGGCATCCCACTCCGTCCATTGCGCAAACTCGCAGCCCATGAACAGCAGCTTCTTGCCCGGATGACCCCACATGAAACCGTACAGCGCGCGCAGGTTGGCGAACTTCTGCCAGTCGTCGCCGGGCATCTTGGCCAGCAGG
>JAUSOD010000042.1 GCA_030656215.1 Azoarcus sp. | reverse complement strand
ACCGGCGACGCGCTTGCGGCGCGACTCCCAGCCGTCCATCCACTTGCCGTTGATGTCGAACTTGCCGGGGATGAACTGGGCCGGTTCGGGGTTGAGCATGCGCGCGACCTCGGCGAAGAAGTCATCCGATGCGTAGAGTGCGCGGGCGCCCAGACGGGGGCTGGCGAGATCGACCGAACGTAGCGCCCAGTCGGGCAGGTCGGCTGGGGGGGCGAAGACGGGGGCGCCGGGGGTGTGGCTGGCCATGGTGAGATTCTCCTTTTGGTTTGTCGTGTCGGGAAGGGGGCTTGGGCCGGTGAGCAAGCCTTGCTCACCGGCGTAAAATGGATAAAGGCAGTCAGGGATAAAGGCTTCAGGCGCGGGCCGGGATCAGTGCGGGTAGCTCGCCGCTGTGTTCTGGCCGCGTTTCAGGTAAGGTTTCGGGCTCGACCGGAGCGTTGAGGTCGACCACGACTTCGCCGTTGAGCACTTTGTGCGCGAGTGCCCGGTCGATGTCCTTCTCCCACACGCCGACCACCACGGTGGCGACGCAGTTGCCGATCATATTGGTCAGCGCACGCGCCATGCCCATGAACCAGTCCACCGACAGCACCAGCACCAGGCCGATCGCCGGAATTGCCGGCACCGCGCTCAGCGTGGCGGCCAGGATCACGATGGCCGAGCCGGGTACGCCATGCGCGCCCTTGGAGGTCACCAGCGAGATGGCGAGGATGGTCAGCAGATCGACCGTCGACAGCGGGGTGTTGGTGGCTTGGGCGATGAAGACGGCGGCCAGCGTCAGATAGATCGAGAAGCCGTCGAGGTTGAACGAATAACCGGTGGGGATGACCAGGCCGACGGTGGAATCCTTGATCCCCATCCGCTCGAGCTTGCGCATCACCTGCGGCAGCACGGAGTCCGACGAGGCAGTGCCTAGGACCACGAGCAGTTCCTCCCGCAGGTAGCGCAGCAGCTTGAGGATGTTGAAGCCTGCCAGGCGCAGGATGAGACCGAGCACGCCGAGCACGAAGATCGTGCAGGTAATATAGAACAGCGCCACCAGCATGCCGAGTTGCTTGAGCGAGCCGACCCCATACTTGCCCACGGTGAACGCGATTGCACCGAGCACGCCGAGCGGGGCGAGCTTGACGATGAAGCCGATCAACTTGAAGAATACATGCGACAGGCCGTCGATCGCGGTGGTGATCGGGCGGCCGCGCTCACCCAGCGCCGCTACTGCGGTACCGAACAGGATGGCGATCAGCAGCACCTGCAGGATGTCGCCCTTGGCGAAGGCATCGATGAAGGTCGCCGGGATGATCTTCATGATGAAGTCGACGGTGCTCGTCGCCTGCGCCACGCGGTCGGTGTAGCCGGCCATCGCCGAGGCGTCGAGCGAACTCGGGTCCACGTTCATGCCCACACCCGGCTGCAGTACGTAGGCGAGCAGTACGCCCAGCGCCAGCGCGAAGGTGGTGACGATCTCGAAGTACACCAGGGCCTTGACCCCGACGCGTCCGACCTTCTTCAGGTCGCCGGTGCTGCAGATGCCGTGGACCACGACGCAGAACACCAGCGGCGCGATGATCATCTTGATCAACTTGATGAAGCCGTCGCCCAGGGGTTTGAGCTGGGTGGCGAATTCGGGCCAGGCGACACCGACGATGACACCGAGGATCAGGGCAATGACGACCTGCCCGAACAAAGTTTTGTGGAAACGCTTATGCATGGCTCACCTCGCGAACCGGATGGGGGGTGGTTGCGGCAAGCAACCGGACTTTTGCCTCGGCAATGACGGGAAGCGGTGACTTCCGTTCATCGTCGGCCATCCTTGTTCGAACGCTGGATGATGCGTCAAACCGGGATGCAGTGATATATGTCTACTGAAATGTTAGTTATAACGTCACTGATATTCTAATAGAAAGTTTTTATGGCAAGAGTTGAGAGATGGCATCCGGCATTTGCTAGCAGGGAAGGGCGATGTGACAATCTCGCCAACCAACCAGAGGTCACTCAAATGGACATGCCAGAAGCGGACGGTTTGCTGTTGGCGGACAAAGCCTTCATGGCGTTGCGGGAACTGCTCACCGGCGGCCAGTTGCGTGCCGGCCAGTTCGTGTCGATGCCCGATCTGGTGAAGACCATCGGACTACCGATCGCGCCGGTGCGCGAGGCGGTGAAGCGTGCGGAGTCGGCAGCGCTGGTGCGGATCCTGCCCAAACGTGGAGTGGCAGTAATGGAGGCGACGCCCGACCTGGTTCGCGACTGCTTCCATCTGCGCACGATCCTGGATCAGGAAGGCGCACGCGAGCTTGCACGGAATCGTGCAGGTGCTGGCTTGGGCGAACTGCGCGAGCGCCATCAGAGGGTGCTCGACGAGGCGCGGGCCGGCATCACGCCGTCACTGCAACGTGAGGCGATGGCGGTGGACTGGGTACTGCACACAACGCTGGCCGATGCCCTCGGTAACGACAGCGTGCGGGAGATCTATTCGCGAAATCGCGACCGCATCTCGGTGATACAGCATTCGCGCCCTTTGCTTCCGGACCGGATCATTCCGGCAATGGAGGAGCATCTGGCGATTCTGGATGCGATTGCGAGCGGGGATGAGCAGCGCGCAGCCGGCGAGGTGCGCAAGCATTTTCGCCAAACCCTGCGCTGGTGGGGAATCATCGTCTGAGCTTTCGGCGTGGCCGGGAGCGGAGCCGGGGGGCATCCGGATGGGTGCCCCCCGCGTCGTACCTTCAAAGGAAGTGCGCTCTATCCATGCAGTGCTTCAGTGCGCTTCAGCCGCTTTCGCTGCCTCGATTGCTGCGGCGCTGTCTTCCTTGCCGCCGTTGAAGTAGATGTTGAGTGCGACCGCGGAGATTGCGGTGAGCAGGATTCCGGACTCGAGCAACGGGTGCAGGCTGTGGGCCATGTGCTGGGTCCAGCGCGGGGCGACCAGCGGGATCATGCCGGCGCCGATCGAGATTGCGACGATGTAGAGATTGTTGCGGTTGGTTTTGAAGTCGACGTTGGCGAGGATGCGGATGCCGGTGGCCGCGACCATGCCGAACATCACCAGGCCGGCGCCGCCAAGGACGAAGGTCGGCACCGATTCGACCAGCGCCGCCATCTTCGGCAACAGCCCAAGCACGATCATGATCACACCGGCAGCCACGCACACCCACCGGCTCTTGACCCCGGTGACGCCCACCAGGCCGACGTTCTGCGAGAAGCTGGTGTAGGGGAAAGTGTTGAATACGCCGCCGATCACGGTGCCGAGCCCGTCGGTACGCAGGCCCGCGGCGAGGTCCTTCTGCCCGATGCGGCGCCCGGTGATCTCGGATAGCGCGAGGAACATGCCGGTGGATTCGATCATCACCACGATCATCACCAGGGTCATGGTCAGGATCATCACGATGTCGAAGGTCGGCATGCCGAAGGCGAACGGGGTGACGACGTCGAACCACTGTGCTTTTGCGACCTGGTCGAAGTGCATCTTGCCCATGCCGGCGGCGATGAAGCAGCCGAATACGATACCCAGCAGCACTGCGATGTTGGAGACGAAGCCGCGGCCGTAGCGCACCAGCAGCAGGATCATCACCAGGACGACACCGGCAACTGCCATGTTGTCGAGCGCACCGTAACTGGGGTTGTCGACCATCGGGATTGGACCCGGCAGTTTCATCGCCGGCGCGGTTGCACCGGGTGCCGCGCTGGCGGCGGCCTCGGTGGTGGAGGCCTTGACCGTGTCGACCATCTCGACCAGGCGCGGCACATCCACGCTCTGCGCCATGAAGGCCGGGCCACCCATCGCCCAGCCGATGCCGACCCGCATCAGGCTGATGCCGATGATGGCAATGATGGTGCCGGTAACCACCGGCGGGAAGAAGCGCAGCAGGCGGCTCATCAGCGGTGCAATCGCGATCGAGATCAGGCCGGCGCCGATGATCGCGCCGAAAATGGCGCGCGCCCCTTCGGGTCCGCCCTGCACATTGGCCATCGCCACCATCGGGCCGACCGCGGCAAAGGTCACGCCCATCATCACCGGCAACTTGATCCCGAAGTGACGCCCGAAGCCGAGCGACTGGATCAGCGTCACCAGGCCGCAGCAGAACAGATCGGCAGAGATCAGCAGCGCCACCTGCTCCGGGCTCAGGTTGAGCGCGCGGCCGATGATCAGGGGGACCGCGACCGCGCCGGCATACATCACCAGCACGTGCTGCAGACCGAGGGTGAACAGGCGGCCGGCGGGCAGGCGCTCGTCGACCGCGTCGGGCTGTTGGGGGCTTCGTTCCATCGTGTATTCCGCCATCATTGTCTCCTTCTCTGGTTGGGGGCTTCGGCTGCGCATACCGGAGCTACCGTGTTGCTCGCGGATCGCAGCGGCGATCAGGCAGCGGGCCCTGTGCATGACCAATGGCAGACCGATGATCTGCCTTGCCGCGGGGGGTGGCCCCAACCCGGCAGGGTCTGTCGGCTCATGGCCGTGGCCTTGCTGCCTTGATGTTGCACAAAGTCTAGGCAGTGGGTGACGGGACGAAAGCCGTATTCGCTGATAAGTAGAATATGAAAGCTCGTATTGTTGTGATGCAACAATTCGGATATGTTTATATCTTGGGGCGACAAGGCGATTTTGATCGTCGATGTTGCGCTGCAAAAGTCATTGCCCGACCGGACTTCAAGGACGCTCGGGGCCGGCCTTGCCCATTTTCGCTATCCTTCTCGCCGTCAGCGCACGAGCTGAGCCGACCTCCGCCCCATGGGGGTGCCCGGTCACTTGCGGCGCTTGTGCGACATCCTTCTTTCGAGTGATCCAATGAATCCGGCACGTCCCACCCGGCTGGCGCTGATTGCGCTGGCCCTGATGTCCATGATCTGGGGCTACAACTGGGTAGTCATGAAGCAGGTCATCCGCTTTGTCGACCCGTTCGATTTTTCCGCGATCCGGGCGCTGCTCGGTGCCGCGTCGCTGTTCGTGGTCGTGATCGCATTGCGGCGGCCGCTGCGACTTGTCGCGATACGCCAGGTCGTGCTGCTGGGCGTGCTCCAGACCGGCGCATTCACCGCACTGATTCAGTGGGCGCTCGTGACAGGCGGGGCCGGCAAGACCGCCGTACTGGTGTATACGATGCCGTTCTGGCTGATGGCCATGGCGTGGTGGTGGCTCGGTGAGCGTATCCGCGGGCTGCAATGGGTGGCCGTGGCGGCGGCGGCGTGCGGGCTGGTGCTGATCCTCGAGCCCTGGTCGATGGGCGGCAGTGTCATGAGCAATCTGCTTGCGGTCGGTGGTGGCCTGACCTGGGCCTTGTCCACCGTGCTTGCCAAACGCATGCGCCGCGACCATGAGTTCGATCTGCTGGTGCTGACCGCCTGGCAGATGCTGTTCGGCGCCATCGCGCTGTGTCTGGTGGCGCTTGCCCTGCCGTCGCGCCCCATCGAGCCTACCGCCTATTTTTTCGGGGCGCTGTTCTTCAATGCGGTGTTTGCCACCGCCCTTGCTTGGCTGCTGTGGCTCTACGTCTTGCAGCACCTGTCTGCCGGCACGGCCGGCTTGTCTGCGCTGGGCATTCCGATGATCGGCGTGCTGGCCGGCTGGATCGAGCTGGGCGAGCGGCCGGGCGGGGCAGAAATTGCCGGCATGTTGCTGATTGGCGCCGCACTCTCGCTGACCAGCCTTTGGTCCTTGTGGCAGACGCGGCGGCACGCAAGGATCCCTCCAACTCGCTGACCTGGCGGCGGGCAGGATCCGGTAAGCGGGCGCTGATTTATTGTCGTCAGTTGTATTAATTTTTGTACACATAAACTTTCTTTAATGTCGCCGTTTCTTGGTGATTGATTGTTTTTATGGGTACAAAAAATTATTGTTTTGTGTACAAATTAATTCTAATCTCTCCTCAAGAGTGTGGACAACGGTTCACGACGGAGAGAAAACGTGGCGAGAAAAAGATCATCCATCGATCTCGGGGCGGTTCAGGGCGACGAGGGCATGTCGGTTAACGGGCGTGACGAGGCGATCTACCGCAATCTGTTTGCCGCAATCGTGGAGAACCATCTCGAGCCCGGCACCAAGCTTCCCGAGGACACCCTGGCCGAGGCTTTCGCCGTCAGCCGGACGAGCATCCGCAAGGTGCTGCAGCGCCTGGCCTATGAGCGCCTGGTCGACATCCGGCTCAATCGTGGTGCAACGGTGGCGCAGCCCACCGTGAAGGAGGCACGCGACGTGTTTGCCGCCCGTCGCATCGTCGAGTGCGGAGTGGTTGCGCAGGTGGTCGCCAAGGCCACACCGGCCAGACTCGACGAACTACGCGCCATCGTCCGTCGCGAACACGAGGCCGAGGCGCGTGGCGACCGGCGCGAGGCGATCTATCTGTCGGGCGAGTTCCACGTCGCCCTGAGCCGTCTGTCCGAGAACGAGGCGATCAGTGAAATCCTCGCCGGGCTGGTGTCGCGCTCCTCCTTGGTGATCGCTACTTTTGGTTCGCCGATGGCCGGCAGTTGCCGCCATTCGGAGCACGACGACGTGCTCGACCTGATCGCGGCGGGCGACGTGGAGGCGACCAGGGCGTGGATGGAGCGCCACTTGCGCGAGGTGGAGCGCAGTGTGGTGCTGGTCGAGGAGGCGCCGTCGGCCCCCGACCTGCGCCGAATTCTCGACGAAGTGGCCGAGCGCCATCGTCGCTCGCATTAACCAACCGGGCCACGACCGGGCGCGGATGCGTGGCAGCAAGGAGAAGGACATGCACATCAGGCTGATCAACCCCAATACCACCGCCAGCATGACCGCCAAGATCGGCGAGGCGGCCGTGCGCGTCGCCGCTTCCGGCACGCGGATCTCGGCCACCAATCCGCAGGCGGGGCCGGTCTCGATCGAGAGTCACTTCGACGAGGCGATCAGCGCGGTCGGCGTGCTCGACGAGATTCGCCGCGGTGAGTCGGACGAGGTCAATGCGTACATCATTGCCTGCTTCGGCGATCCGGGATTGCTCGCGGCGCGCGAGATCACCCGTGCGCCGGTAATCGGCATTGCCGAGGCCGCGTTTCACCTTGCCACCCTGATCAGCACCCGGTTCTCGGTGGTCACCACGCTGGGGCGGACCTGCATCATCGCCGAGCACCTGCTGCAGAGCTATGGTTTTGCCCACCATTGCCGCCGCGTGCGGGCTGCCGAGATTCCGGTGCTCGACCTCGAGGACGACGGCGCTAGCGCGCTCGATCGCATCGTCGAGGAGTGTCGCCGCGCGCGCGACGAGGACGGCATCGGTGCGATCGTGCTCGGCTGCGGCGGCATGGCCGACCTCACCGATCAGATCCGCGATGCGGTTGGTCTGCCCATCGTCGAGGGGGTGACGGCGGCGGTAAAACTGACCGAATCCCTCGTCAGCCTCGGGCTAGGAACAAGCAAACATGGTGATCTTGCCTTCCCGCGCCCGAAGCGTTTTACCGGGCACTTCGACTATCTGAGCGCATGACTCGATAAGTTCAGCCTCCGCAAAAGAGAGGTGTCGTCCGCATGAGCCCATGCGGCGCATGGACCGTATATCCAGACCAAGAAGGAGACCCAGCATGACGAGCAATACAGAGAGTGTCCGCATGAGCGGCGTGGCGGCGGGCGCGGACCGCATGGCCACCACGGCAACGGGTGCCGCGGCACATGGCAAGGGGCTGGGCGAGGAGTCGCTGGCCCCGCAGCAGACGCGGATCATGGGTAAATGGTCCTACCTGCTGGCGTGGTTCGGCGGCTGCGTGTCGATCGGCACCTTCGCCATGGGTTCGAGTATCGTCGGTACGCTGAACCTGCTGCAGGCGACGGTGGCGATTGCGGTGGGCTGCTTCGTGATCGGCATCGCGCTCGCGCTTAACGGCGCCGCCGGCTACAAGTACGGGATTCCGTTCGTGGTTCAGGCGCGATCGGCGTTCGGCTTTTCCGGTACCAAGTTTCCGGGACTGGTGCGAGCGGTACCGGCGATCGTCTGGTACGGCTTCCAGAGCTGGGTGGGGGCCGGGGCGCTCAATGCGGTGTCGAACTCGCTGTTCGGCTTCGATCACCTGGTGTTCTGGTTCATCGTGTTCCAGTTCCTGCAGATCGGCCTGTCGGTACTCGGCTTCCAGGGCATCAAGTGGCTGGAGAACATCGGCAGCGGTTTCATCCTGGTGTCGCTGACCTACATGTTCTTCAGCGTGATCGACAAGTACGGCGACGTCATCACCGAGCGCCTGGTGAACATCGAAGGCACCTGGGGGCTGCCGTTCTGGGGCGCGACCATGCTCTTCCTCGGCATCTACAGCACGATGATGCTCAACGTCAGCGACTATGCGCGTGAGCTCGAGAAGGGCGTGCGGCGCGCGCCGCTGACCACGATCTACGCGATGTCCATCCTGCCGTGCACGCTGTTCATGGGTTTGATCGGGCTGATGGTGTCGGGTGCCACCGGCGTGGCCGATCCGATCCAGGTGTTCTCCAGCGCGGTGGACAACAAGCCGCTGCTGATCGCCACGCTGCTGTTCATTACCTTTGCCCAGGTCACCACCAACGTGCTCAACAATGTGGTGCCGCCCACCTATGTGCTGATGGATGTGTTCAAGCTGTCGTTCCGCACATCGGCGATCATCGTCGGCCTGCTCGCGTTCGGGACCTTTCCGTGGGAACTGGTCAAGGACGAGTCGGCGGCTGGCTTGCAGGTGTTCGTGCAGACCTACTCGGCTTTCCTTGGTCCGATCTTTGCAGTGCTGGTGGTGGACTACTACATCATCCGTCGGCGCAGCCTGAATCTTGCCAAGCTCTACGACGAGAACGGCCCCTACCGCGGGGTGAACTACGCAGGCATCCTTGCTTCCCTGATCGGCGCTGGGGTTGCTCTCAGCTTCTCGTCCATGTCGTGGTATGCCAGCCTGCTGCCGGCCGGCTTGAGCTATTGGCTGCTGATGAACAACTGGGGCGCATGCAAGCGCTTCCTCGACAACTAAACTGCTGTGAGGGCACCGGTTGCCGATGCCGCCGGTGCCCACGGAGATCCCGACATGAAACCTGATTCCGCTTACCCTCGCGACCTCATCGGCTATGGCCGCAAGCCGCCGCATGCCAACTGGCCGGGCCGGGCCCGCATCGCGGTGCAGTTCGTGCTCAACTACGAGGAGGGCGGCGAGAACTGCGTGCTGCACGGCGACCCCGGCAGCGAACAGTTCCTGTCCGAACTGTTCAATGCCCCGAGCTACCCCGAGCGCCACCTGTCGATGGAAGGCATCTACGAATACGGCTCGCGGGTGGGCGTGTGGCGCTTCCTGCGCGAGTTCGAGCGCCGTGGCTTGCCGCTGACCGTCTTCGGCGTGTCGATGGCGCTCGAGCGTCATCCCGAGCTCACCGCCGCTTTCCGCGAACTCGGCCACGAGATCGCCTGCCACGGCTGGCGCTGGATCCACTACCAGCACACGCCCGAAGAGGTCGAGCGTGAGCACATGAAGATCGGCATGGAGATCATCGAGCGCCTCACCGGCGAGCGTGCGCTGGGCTGGTACACCGGGCGCGACTCGCCCAACACCCGGCGCCTGGTGGCCGACTACGGCGGCTTCCTCTACGACTCGGACTACTACGGCGACGACCTGCCGTTCTGGACCGAGGTGCAGAAGACTGATGGTGCCACCGTGCCGCACTTGGTCGTGCCCTACACGCTCGATACCAACGACATGCGCTTTGCGCTGCCGCAGGGCTTCTCGCACGGCGACGAGTTCTTCGAGTACCTGAAGGACGCTTTCGACGTGATGTACGCCGAGGGCGAGGAACGCCCGGCGATGATGAGCATCGGCATGCACTGCCGCCTGCTCGGCCGGCCGGGGCGCTTCCGCGCACTGCAGCGCTTTCTCGACCATATCGAGAAGCACGATCGGGTGTGGGTCTGTCGCCGCGTCGATGTTGCCCGGCACTGGATCGAACACCACCCCTGGGCGGGTTGAAAAAAACCTGAAAATTTCTTGAACCGGATCAGCCCGATGGTGCGACTCAGGGTCAGATGGGGCAAACAAGCAAGCCTTCATCTGGTAGCCAAACCCCAAGTTCGTACCACACCCAATCAGGAGATCCATCATGCGCACTTCCATCGCCAAAGCCGTTTCCATCGTCACCCTCGGCCTGTTCGCCACCGGCGCGTTTGCCGCCGACCAGCTCAACGCGAACAACAACAAGGTCGACCAGAGCAACAGCGGCGCCCGCGCCGAGCAGAAGGTCAAGATCGGCTTCATGGACGGCCCGCTGTTCGGCAGCGCCCGCGTCAATGCCAACAACAACAAG
>JAUSOD010000037.1 GCA_030656215.1 Azoarcus sp. | reverse complement strand
AGCCCTTTGCGTACCTGAAGGACGTGCTCGAACGACTGCCGACTCAGCCCTACAGCAGGATTGGGGAGCTGCTGCCGCATCGATGGCAGCCGAGCATCAGCGCCTGAACAAGCCGGCAAGATGGGTTCGCCGGGTGCTTACGTTCCACCTGCCGCCTGCAGGGGGCAACTGGCGGTGATCAGTCCCAGGGAAAGCAAGGTGCTGAAGAGTGCCTTTCGCATGATGTCCATTCCTGCCTGAATCTACTTCTGCCATAGACCGGGGAGGCGGTCCGACGTTCCGGTTCTGGCGGAACTGCAGGATGAGGGCTTTGCTGCGCTTGCACCGGCTGCCCCGGATGCAGCAGCTCAGGTGCAGGTGCTGTGGCAGGAACACCACCTCTTACCCCGGGCCGATTCGTGTCCGCGTGGGTGAAATCGATTCATATCAATTGGATAGCTCGTCATTGCAGGGCAGGGCATGGACCTTTGCGCTTGTGTGGTCATTGGCACAGTCGATGCTAAGACTCTCCCGGTAGGTAGTCGCATGCGCTCGCGCGCGCGATGCAGGCATTGGCTCGCGCAGGGCTGCATCGGTGTCGTGCATCGAGGTGGATGGGGCGTGCGGTTCCAGATTCGGTTTTCTCTTCAGATTCAATTTCGACAAGTGGACGGTCCATGAAATACAAACTTAGACTCAAGCTCCTGTTTGCCGTCGGCGGCCTTTTCGCCGCGGTTCCGGGTGCTCATGCGCAGCAGCAGGATCTGCTGACCCCGAGCATCCCCGGTGTGGTGGCGGCAGGCACCCGGATCGAGTTCATCAAGGAGGGTTTCAAGGGTACGGAAGGACCCATCGGTCTGTCCGATGGCAGCCTGCTGTTTACCGAGACCCAGGACAAGCGCATCACCCGCATTGCAGCTGATGGCAGTACCTCGACTTACCTCGAGAACAGCAATGGCTCCAATGGGCTCGGGTTTGCGCCCAATGGCGATCTGATCACGGTGCAGGTTGCGGACACCCGTGTCGGTGTGATCCATCCGCCGGAGCGGGTCAGGACTCTGGCGGAGAGTTTCGAGGGCAAGCGCTTCGGGCGGCCGAACGATCTGGTGGTGGATAAGCAGGGTGCGGTGTATTTCACCGACTCCGGTGCGTCGGCTGCGCAGCTTGAGCAGTCGAAGATCGATCCAGCGTCGGTTGCCAAGCCTGCGGTTTATCGTATTTCTCCAACCGGGGTGCTTACCCGGATTGCTGCCGATGTCGAGCGGCCCAACGGAATCCAGTTGAGCCCGGACGAGAAGGTGCTCTACGTCGCAAACACCTGGGGCGAGCATGTCCTTGCATACGACATCAAGCCTGATGGTTCGCTCGGACCGAAGCGCAACTTTGCCAAGCTTGACGGTTTCCGCAAGACGGATACCGGCTATTCCAGCGGCGCGGACGGTCTTGCGGTGGATGCCCAGGGGCGGCTCTTTGTCGCCTCGACCGCCGGTATCCAGGTATTCAGTCCGAAGGGTGAGGCGCTCGGCACGATTGTGCTACCCAAGGCCCCGCAGAACATTGCCTTTGCCGGCCCCGGCAAGAAGACGCTCTACGCCGTGGGACGCGGATCGGCGTGGCGGGTCGCCACCCTCACCGCCGGCTACGCCGGTCGCGCCAAGTAAGCGCTGTCCGCCGCGCCGGTCGAACCGGTGCTGGCGGCGCAACCCCGATCAAACCCCGGCGGCCAGCCGGGTGACATGCATGGAGAGTGTGCAGTGACGAGAAAGACTGCCAGTGACTTCCAGCCGGAAGTTCTCAAACTGTTCGACAAATATGTTCACGGGATCATTCCGCGCCGTGAGTTCCTGAAATCTGCCGCCAAGTATGCGGTTGCCGGCCTGACCGCAGAGGGGCTGCTCAATGCGCTGAGCCCACGGTTTGCCGAGGCGCAACTGGTTGCGGGCGACGATGCCAGGATCAAAGCACGCTATGTGGAAGTTCCGTCACCGCAGGGCTACGGGACCTTGCGCGGTTATCTGGTGGAGCCGGCCAAGGCCGCAGGCAAGACGCCGACGGTGCTGGTGGTGCACGAAAACCGGGGCCTCAATCCGCATATCGAGGACATCACCCGGCGTCTGGCGCTCGATGGCTTCATCGCCTTCGCACCCGATGCGCTGTTTCCTCTGGGTGGCTATCCCGGCGACGAGGACAAGGCGCGCGAGCTGTTTCCCAAGCTCGACCAGAGCAAGACGCGGGAGGATTTCATCGCTGCCGCGGCTTACCTCAAGGCCTTGCCGCAGGGCAACGGCAGGGTGGGCGTGACCGGCTTCTGCTACGGCGGGGGTGTTTCCAACTTTCTTGCCACCCGCCTGCCTGAGCTCGCCGCTGCGGTGCCGTTCTACGGCAACCAGCCTCCGGTCGAGGAGGTGGCGAAGATCCGTGCGCCGCTGCTGATTCACTTTGCCGAGAACGATGAGCGCATCAATGCCGGTTGGCCGGCTTACGAGGCCGCGCTGAAGGCAGCGGGCAAGTCGTATCAGGCCTATACCTATCCGGGCACCCAGCACGGCTTCAACAACAACACCACGCCGCGTTACGACGCCGAGGCGGCCAAGCTGGCGTGGCAGCGCACGGTGGTTTTCTTCAAGCAGCATCTTCAGGGCTGAGTGGTATCGAGTCCGATTTTTTCAGCAACAGTGATTGATTCAACCAGGGAGTTCAAATGAGAAAACGCATTTCGCCGCTGATCGCGGTCTTGATCGCCACTGCGTCGATGGGCGCTGCGGCACAGCAGGCCCCCAAGCCCGAGCAGCAGATCAAGTGGCGCCAGTCTGTATATCAGGTCCTGGCCTGGAACCAGGCGCGGATCAAGGCTAACGTAGAAGGGACGTTCAACAAGGAAGACGTGATCCGCGCGGCCAACTCGACCGCGGCCATCGCCAACTCCGGCTTGGGTGCGTTGTACGGCCCGGGCACCGAGACTGGCAAGGGCTGGCGCGACACGACGGTGAAGCCGGAACTGTTCACCGATGCCAAGGGTGTCGGTGAGGCAGCGGCGAACTTTACCCGTGAGGCCAATGAGCTCGCCCGCGTGGCTGCCACCGGTGATGCCGTTGCGGTGAAGGCGCAGTTCGGCAAGGTGGGACAGTCGTGCAAAGGCTGTCACGACGACTACCGCAAGAAGGATTGACACCCCCGGCGTATTCCGCCGCCGTTGTGTTTGCGCACAGCCCCCGCCGCATTTAACGCAGCCGGGGCTGTTTCGTTCAGGGCTTACGGGCGGTGGCTGCTGGTCATGACCGGGGCTCGGTTGGGGCACTGAGCGACCAGCCCGTCGGGGCATTCACTGGCCGCGGAGAGTTTGAATTCTGGTAGCGCCTCACCAAGCGGGTGCCGCACCGCTCGCCGCAGGCGCAGCGAGTGCCGGGGCAGGTATTAGTCCGCCAGCGGCCGCGTATACGGTAGTCGACGCGATCGTCACGGCCACCACCAGGGCGACCAGTCCGCGACTCCGGTTGGTGTGGCTGAATGCGGCTTCAGCGGCTGCACTCGGGGCGACTTCCTTCCAGCCGGTCACCATGGGTCGTACCAGATTCTCACGCTTGATCCGCAGGTAAAAGACGATGGCGACGAGGTGGAGCACTACCAGTCCGAGCAGGATGTTCTGCAGCAGGACATGTATGCCGAGCGCGGTGTCCGACCACTCCTGGCTGACCAGGTCGGCCAGCGGTCCGCGGAAGGCGATGTCGTCGTCGGTGAACAGGCCGGTGACCGCCTGGGCACCAACCAGCGCCAGCAGGCCGATCACCGACAGCGCGCCGAGCGGGTTGTGGCCCACGCCGTGCCAACGTCCGCGCAGGTAAGCCAGGATTGCGCCGGGCCCGCGTACGAAGTTGGCGAAGCGGGCGGTCGGCGAACCGATGACCCCCCACACCAGGCGAAAGATCACCAGGCCGAGCACGAAGAGTCCGGCCCGGCTATGCCATTCGATCAGATTGCCGCCGATCTGGGCGGTGACGAAAGAGACCGCGACCCCGGCCGCGAGCAGCCAGTGGAAGAGGCGGGTGGGCAGATCCCATACTTTCTGTTGGTACATGGCTTGCTCCTGTGATCACGATTGAGGGGCGTTGGCGAGAGCGGGTGGGGTGTCGGGGAGCGCCTCCCATGGGCCACCACCGAGCGCACGGATGAGGGCCACCGAGGCAATCAGGTGCCGGTTGAGCAGCTCGAGGCTGGTGCGCTCGGCACCGAGTGCGGCGGCCTGCGCGATGGCGACATTGAGGTAGCTGACCGTGCCGGCAAGGTACTGATTGGTGGTCAGGGTCAGGTACTCGTTGGCCGAGCGTACGGCCCCGCTCTGGATCTCGCGCTCTTCGGCCAGCAGGCTCAGGTTGACGAGGCCGTCTTCCGTCTCCTGAAACGCGCTCAACACCGTTTGCCGATAGCCGGCCACGCTGCGCTCGTGGGCGGCAAGCGCCTGGTCGCTGGCGGCGCGGCGGGCACCGCCGTCGAACAGGCTCTGCGCCAGTGCGGGGCCGATCGACCAGAAGCGGTTCGGGAGCGAGAACAGGTCGGCGAAACTCGCGTTCTGGAAGCCGCCGCTCGCGCTCAGCGTCACGCTGGGATAGAAGGCGGCCTGAGCGACTCCGATGCGGGCGTTGTCGGCGGCGACCCGGCGTAGCGCGGCCGCGATGTCGGGGCGGCGTTCGAGCAGGGTCGATGGCAGGCTCAGGGGAATCTGCGGCAGCTGCGGAACGCTGTCGATGGGCTCGATGCTGAAGCCGGCCGGCGGTTTGCCCAGCAGTACGGCGATGGCGTGCTCGAGTTGGGCGCGCTGGATACGCAGGTCGACCGCCTGTGCCTGGGTCGAGCGGAGCTGGGTCTCGGCCTGGGCAACATCGGCCTGGCTGGCGACGCCGGCGGTGTGGCGGTTGCGGGTGATGTCGAGCGAGCGCTGATAGGCCTCGAGCGTGCGTCCGAACAGGCGTTGCTGGGCGTCGTTGACGCGCAGCTGCAAGTAGCTTTGGGCCAGCGTGGCCTGGGCGCTCAACCGTGCGGCAGCAAGGTCTGCCGCGCTTGCCTGCGCGGCGTTGGCACTGGCCTCGATACTGCGGCTGATGCGGCCCCACAGGTCGATCTCCCAGCTGCTGCTCAGGCTCAGGCGCTGAACCGAACGGGCAGCCGCGGTGTCGCTGCTCGATGTGCTGGAGACAGTCTGGCTGCGCGTGGCCGACAGTCCTGCACCGAGCTCGGGCAGGCCTTGCGCGCGGCTTCCTGCCACCAGCGCCAGTGCCTGGCGGTACTGTGCCTGGGCGGCAATCACGTTCTGGTTGGAAACCTCGACCTGTGGAAGCAAGCTGTTCAGGGTCGGATCCTGGTAGCGCTCCCACCAGTTGTGTTCGAGCGTCGGTGCGCCGTGCTCCGCCAGCTTCCAGCCCTCGGCGGCGCGAAACGCCGCGGGGGTGTCCACGGTGGGACGCTGGAAGTCGGGGCCGAGGGCGCAGCCGCCAAGCAACAGGGCGGCGAGGCAGGCCATGGAAAGAGGGTGCAGTCTCATACGGGTGGTGGTGGATTCAGGTGGGGTTGAGCGGACGGAACGGGGGTGCGCCGCGTGCGCAGGGCGCCGAGCTTGAGCCGCAAGCGGTCGAGCTGGAGAAACACCGTCGGCGTGGTGTAGAGGGTGAGGATCTGGCTCAGCACGAGGCCGCCCATGATCGCGAGGCCGAGGGGTTGGCGCAGTTCTGCGCCGTCGCCGGTGCCGAGGGCAAGCGGGATCGCGGCGAGGAGGGTGGCCGTGGTGGTCATCATGATCGGGCGGAAGCGCAGCAGGCTGGCATCGAAGATCGCGTCGCGCGGCGACAGTCCGCGGCTGCGCTGTACGTGCAGGGCAAAGTCGATCATCAGGATCGCGTTCTTGGTCACGATGCCGACGAGCAGGATGACGCCGATCAGCGCAATCACGGTGAACTCGGTACCGAAGGCGAGCAGCGCCAGCAAGGCCCCGATTCCGGCCGAAGGCAGCGTGGACAGGATGGTGAGCGGGTGCAGCAGGCTCTCGTAGAGGATGCCCAGCACCAGATACACCGCCACGATGGCGCTGACGATCAGCAGCAGCTGGTTCGACGAGGACGACTGGAAGGCGCGTGCGGCGCCCTCGAAGCTGCCGAACAGCCCGGGCGGAAGCCCGAGCTCGGCAACGGCATCGGTGATCGCCTGGGTGGCATCCCCGAGCGCGACCCCGGGCGCGAGGGCGAAGCCGATGGTGGACGCTGCGAACTGGCTCTGGTGATTGATCGAGCTCGGCGTCTGACCCGGCTCCCAGCGTGCGACCGCGGACAGCGGCACGGCCTGGCCGTCGGCTGCCATCAGCACGATCTCATCGAGGACCTCCGGGCCCTGCCAGAAGTGCGGCGCCGCGCCCATCACCACTCGATACTGGTTGAGCGGGTTGTAGATGGTCGACACCAGGCGCTCGCCGAACAGGTTGTTGAGCGCCACGTCGATCGCGCGCTGGGTCAGGCCGACACGGGCCGCGGCGTCACGATCGACGATCAGCGTGGTCTGCAGGCCGCGGTCGCGGCGGTCGGTGTTGACATCGGTGATTTGCGGCAGCTTGGACAGGGCTTCGCGGATGCGCGGTTCCCAGCTGCGCAGCAAGGCGAGATCGTCGCTGAGCAGCACATAGATCTGATCGGAAGAGCTGGAGCGCCCGCCGATGCGGATCTCCTGCGCCGACTGCAGATACACGTTGGCGCCGGCAATGCGCGACAGTGGCCGGCGCAGACGATCGATGACCTCGTTCGCGCTCTCGCTGCGCTCGGCGAGCGGCTTGAGGGTGAGGAACAGGCGCGCCGAGCTGGATGACCCGCCTCCGGGACCCCCACTTCCCCCGACCGACCCATTGACCCGGGCCACGGCCGGATCGTTGCGGACGATGGCTTCGGCCTCGACCAGCTTCTCGTACATCGACTGGAACGAACTGCTCTGGTCGCCCTCGATGCTGGCCATGATGCGGCCGGTGTCCTGCTGCGGCAGGAAGCCCTTTGGCACCATGGCATACAGATAAAGATTGAGCGTGACCACGCCGGCCAGGACGGCGAGTGTCACCAGCCCATGGTCCAGCGTCCACCCCAGGCTGCGGCGGTAAGCCAGGTGCAGGCGAGCGATCAAGCGGCCACTGTAGCGCGACGCCGCGCTCTCGCGGTAGCCGGTGCCCGGACGCAGCAGGCGCGAACACAGCATCGGCGTGGTGGTGAGCGAGATCACCAGCGAAACCATGATCGCCGCGACCAGAGTGACGGCGAACTCGACGAACAGACGGCCGATGATGCCTTCCATGAATATGATGGGAATGAACACGGCGGTGAGCGCAAGCGACATCGACACCAGGGTCGAGCCGACTTCGCGCACGCCACGCAGCGCCGCCTGCATCGGCGACAGCCCTTGCTCGATGTGGCGGGTGGTGTTCTCCAGCACCACCACCACGTCGTCGACGACGAAGCCCGCCGCGACCGTGAGCGCCATCAGCGACAGGTTGTTGAGGCTGAAGCCGGCCAGGTACATCACCGACAGGGTGCCGATCAGCGTCACCGGTACCGTGATCGCGGGGATCCAGGCGGCACGGCGGTCGCGAAGGAAGAGCATCACCACCATCACCACGAGGCACACCGAGATCGCCAGGCAGCTGCTCACGTCGCGCAAGGAAGCGCGGATGGTGAGGCTGCGGTCCTGCGAGACCTCGAGCCGGATCGCCTGCGGGATGGCGGCCTGCAGTTCGGGTAGCAGGGCCTGGATGCGATCCACCGTGGCAATGATGTTGGCGTTGGGCTGGCGGTTGATCATCAGCACCACCGAAGGTTTGCCGTTGGTGATCGCGGCGTTGCGCAGCTCCTGCGCACCATCCCTGACCGTGGCGACGTCGGCAAGGCGCAGCGCGGCACCGTCACGCCAGGAGATGATCAGGGGCAGGTACTCGGCGGCAGTCCTGAGCTGGTCGTTGGCGGTGATTTGCCAGCTGCGCTCGCCATCCTCCAGGAAACCCTTGGGGCGGTTGACGTTGGTGGCGACGATTGCGTTGCGCACCGCTTCCGAGCTGACGCCACTGCGCGCCAGCGCGAGCGGGTTGAGCTCGACCCGAACCGCCGGCAGCGAACTGCCCCCGGCGCTGACCTGGCCGACGCCTTCGACCTGGGCGAGCTTCTGCGCCAGGATGGTGACCGCGGCATCGTAGATCTCGGTACGGGTGAGGGTGTCCGAGGTCATGGACAGGATCATGATCGGGCTGTCGTTGGGGCTGGCCTTGCGCACCGACGGATTGCCCGACATGCCGCCCGGCAACTGGGCGCGGGCGGTATTGATGGCGGCCTGCACGTCGCGCGCGGCGCCCTCGATGCTGCGGTCGAGATCGAACTGTAGAACGACCTCGGCTGATCCGAGGGTGCTGCGCGAGGTGATCTCGTTGACGCCGGCGATGGTGCCGAGCGCCCGCTCCAGCGGCATGGCCACGCTGGAGGCGACGGTGTCGGGGCTGGCGCCGGGCAGATTGGCGCGGACCGAGATCACCGGAAAGTCGGCCTGCGGCAGCAGCGCGGCCGGGAGCTGAAAGTAGGAGGCCGTGCCGAGCAGGGCAATGCCGAGGGTGAGCAGGACGGTGGCGACGGGGCGCCGGATGAAGGTCTCGGACAGGCTCATCACGCACTCCTGCGGCGCAGACGGGCGGCCTCGACGCGGCGCGCGAGGCGGTCGAAGGCGAGGTAGATCACCGGGGTGGTGAACAGGGTTAGGATCTGCGACATGATCAGCCCGCCGACCATGGTGATGCCCAGCGGCTGGCGCAGTTCGGACCCGACCCCGGTCGACAGCATCAGCGGCAGCGCGCCGAGCAGGGCCGCCAGGGTGGTCATCAGGATCGGGCGGAAGCGCAGCAGGCAGGCTTCGAAGATTGCGTCGTGGGCGGACTTGCCGTGTTCGCGCTCGGCCTCCAGCGCGAAGTCGATCATCATGATCGCGTTCTTCTTGACGATGCCGATCAGCAAGATGATGCCGATGATGCCGATGATGCCCAGGTCGGTGCCGGACAGCAGCAGAGCCAGCAGTGCACCGACCCCGGCCGAGGGCAGGGTGGACAGGATGGTGACCGGGTGGATGTAGCTCTCGTAGAGCACGCCGAGCACGATATACATGGTGATGATCGCGGCGACGATCAGCCACACGGTGCTGGTGAGCGAGGCCTGGAAGGCCTGTGCCGCGCCCTGGAAGTCGATACTCAGGCTGGGCGGGAGGTCGAGCCCGTATTCTGCTGCCCGGATCGCGGCAACCGCTTCGCCGAGCGAGACGCCGGGGGCGAGGTTGAACGAGAAGGTGGCGGCCGGAAACTGGCCGATGTGGTTGATTGCCAGCAGGGCCGGACGCTCGCTGATTTTCGCCACGGCGGCCAGCTGCACCTGCGCGCCGTTGGCCGCCACCAGGTAGAGGCTGTCGAGTGCATCGAGTCCACGCTGGAACTCGGGCTTGACTTCGAGCACCACGCGATACAGGTTGGTCTGGGTGAAGATGGTCGAGATCTGGCGCTGGCCGAAGGCGTTGTACAGTGCGTTGTCGATGGCGGCGGTGGTGATGCCCAGGCGCCCGGCGCTGTCGCGGTCGATCTCGACGTAGGCCTGACGGCCCTGGTCCTGCCAGTCGTTGGCCACGTCCGCCAGTTCGGGCAGTTCACGCAGGCGCTCGAGCAGGACGTGGCCCCACTCGCCGAGCTGTTCGGCATTGGCCCCCTGCAGGCTGAACTGGTATTGGGTGCGAGACACCCGGCTCTCGATCGACAGATCCTGCACCGGCTGCATGTAGGCCGTGATTCCGGCCACATCCTCCAGTGGCGCCTGCAGGCGGCGGATGACGCCGGTCGCGGAGGCATCGCGCTGCGCCCGCGGCTTCAGGTTAATCAGCAGGCGGCCGCTGTTGAGGGTGGCATTGACCCCGTCGACGCCGACAATGGACGATACGCTGTCGACTGCCGGGTCCTCCAGAATCGCGCGCACGAGGGCCTGCTGGCGCTCGGCCATGGCACCGAAGGAGATGCTCTGCGAGGCTTCGGTCACGCCCTGGATCAGGCCGGTGTCCTGCACCGGGAAGAAGCCCTTCGGCACCGCGAGATAAAGCAGCACGGTGAGCACCAGGGTGCCAGCGGTGACGCCGAGGGTCAGGGGCTGATGGCGGAGGACCCAGCGCAAGGCTTCGGCATAGCGCGCAATGCAGCGGTCGATGAAGGCGCCGCTGATGCGAAAAAAAGCGCCGTGCTTCTCCTCCGGTACATGGTGCAGCAGGCGCGCGCACATCATCGGCGTCAAGGTCAGGGAAACCACGGCCGAGATCAGGATCGCCACCGCGAGGGTGATCGCGAACTCGCGGAACAGACGGCCCACCACGTCGCCCATGAACAGCAGCGGGATCAGCACCGCGATCAGCGAGAAGGTGAGCGAGATGATGGTGAAACCGATCTGTTTCGCGCCTTTGAGTGCGGCCTCCATCGCCGATTCGCCCTTCTCGATGTAGCGCGAGATGTTCTCGATCATCACGATCGCATCGTCGACCACGAAGCCGGTGGCGATGGTCAGCGCCATCAGGGTGAGGTTGTTGATCGAGAAGCCGGCAAGGTGCATCACCGCAAAGGTGCCGACCAGGGACAAGGGCACTGCGACGCTGGGAATGATGGTGGCCGGGATGTTGCGCAGAAACACGAAGATCACCATCACCACCAGCACGATGGCGAGCAGCAGTTCGTGGCCGACGTCGCGCACCGAGGCGCGGATCGTGACCGTGCGGTCGGTGAGCAGCTGCAGGTCAACGGTGGCGGGTAACGAGGCCTGCAGCGCGGGCAGCAGGGCCTTGATCCGGTCTACCGTCTCGATCACGTTGGCGCCGGGCTGGCGCTGGATGTTGAGGATGACCGCGGGGCGGGTGCCAGCCCAGGCGGCCAGACGTTCATTCTCCGCCCCGTCCACCAGTTCGGCGACGTCGCCGAGGCGGATCGGTGCGCCGTTTTTCCATGCGATCACCAGCGTGCGGTACTCGTCTGCCGAGCGCAGCTGGTCATTGGCATCGAGGGTGGAAGCGCGCAGCGGGCCGTCGAAGCTGCCCTTGGCAACATTCACGTTGGCATTGCCGATCGCCGTGCGCAGATCCTCGAGGTTGAGTCCCTGTGCGGCCAGCGCTTGCGGGTTGGCCTGAATGCGGACGGCGGGGCGCTGCCCGCCGCCGATGCTCACCAGGCCAACGCCGGCCACGCGCGAGATTTTCTGGGCCAGCCGGGTGTCGACCAGGTCAGCCACCTGGGGCAGGGTCAGCGCGGTGGACGAGATCGCCAGGCTCACGATCGGCGCATCGGCCGGATTCACCTTGCTGAATACCGGTGGCATCGGCAGGTCGGTGGGCAGGAAGGCATTGGCGGCACTGATCGCGGCCTGGACCTCCTGCTGGGCCACGTCCATCGACAGGCCGAGGGTGAACTGCAGTGCAATCACCGAGGCGCCGCCTGAGCTGGTCGACGACATCTGGTTGACGCCCGCGATCTGGCCAAGCTGACGTTCGAGCGGAGCGGTGATCGACGATGCGACCACGTCCGGGCTGGCGCCGGGATAGAGGGTGAGAACCTGGATGGTGGGGTATTCGACCTCGGGCAGCGCCGCGTCCGGGAGCAGGCGATATCCGATCAGGCCGACCAGCAGTATCGCCAGCATCAGCAGCGACGTTGCCACCGGGCGCAGAATGTACAGGCGCGAGGGATTCATCGGGCGGGCCCGGCGGCGGTGGGGCGCAGACCCGCTGGTGTAACCCGGGTGCTGCGGGTGGCGCTCGTGTCGGGGGCGGCAGGCTGCTCGCCGCTTGCGCTGTGGGCAAGCGCGACGCCGTCCACGCTCAGCACGTCGACCCGGGACCCTTCGCGCAGGCGGTCGGCCCCGTCGAGCACCAGGCGTTCGCCGGCGGCGAGCCCGTCCTCGACCACCACCAGCTCACCCTGGGCGGGGCCGAGCCGGATCTGTCGTGCCTGCACCCGCTGCTCGGCGTCGATCACGAACACGAAGGCGCCCTGGGCGTTGCGCTGAACGGCCGCGGTGTGCACCTGGACACTGTCCTTGCGTTGATCGGCCTTGAGCCGAATGTTGACGAACTGGTTCGGGAACAGGCTGTTGTCCTGATTGGCGAACTCGGCCTTGAGCTTGAGCGAGCCGGTGCTGACGTCGATCTGGTTATCGACGCTGAGCACGAAGCCCTCCGCCAGGCGCGTGCGGCCGTCACGACTCCAGGCTTCGACCACCAGGCGCTCTTTGCCGTGGAGCCGCGGCAGCACCGGGGCCAGGCTGTCGGCGGGCAGGGAAAACACCGCGTGGATGGGCTGGGTCTGGGTGATCACCACCAGCCCCGCGGTGTCCTGCGCGTTGACGAGGTTGCCCGCATCGACCTGGCGCAGGCCGAGGCGACCGGAGGCGGGGGCAGTGACGCGGGTGAATTCCAGTTGCAGCCGGGCGTTGGCCTCGGCGGCGCGATCGGCCTCGACCGTGCCCTCGTGCTGGCGAACGAGCGCCTCCTGGGTGTCGACCTGCTGGCGGGCGATCGAGTCCTGGGCGAGCAAGGCGCGGTAGCGCTCCAGGTCGACCCTGGCGGCGCCGAGTACGGCTTCGCTCTTGATCCGCTGCGCGCGCGCCTGGTCGAGCTGGATCTGGTACTCGCGCGGGTCGATCTCGGCGAGCAGATCACCCGCCTTCACCAGTTGGCCCTCGCGAAAGCGGATATCGATCAGTTGTCCGCTCACCCGTGGCTTGACGGTGGCGGTATTGGAGGCGGTGGCGGTGCCGAGCGCACTGAGCACGATGTCCAGATCGCCGGCTCGCGCTGCGGTGGCCCGGATCGGCTGAATAGCCCCGCCCGGTCCGCGTTGTCCGCCGCCGGGGCCTTGCCGGCCACCGGCGCGCGGCGGGCCTTCGGCGCTGCTGACGGCGGGGGTCTCCGTCGCGCTGTCGGGGGAAAGGAAGTAAAGGCTGGCTGCACCGCCTGGGAGCAGGCTCAGTGCAAGTGTGAGCGTCGAGCGCCTGAAGATGAACCGCTTGTCAAAACCCATAGATGCCGCTTCAGTCCGGAGATATGAACGAATCAGCCTCCGTGGTGCATGCGGAGGCGCTTGTTGGGCTGAGTCTCGGCGCATGGAAATGGGAGCTCAGGAGTGTGTCGCGTCAAGCCTCCCCGTTTCCCATCGTTGCAGCAGCCAAGTGGGGCTCAGAGGAACTGCTCCGAGCCCACCAGCCCCACCTTTGTCAGACCCTTGCGCTGGACGGCCGCCATGACGGTCGCCACCACCCGGTAGGGCACGGCCTTGTCCGGATTGACGTGCAGTTCGGGCTGCACCGCCTGGCCGGCAATAAGCGTGAGCCGGTTCTCGAGTGCGCCCGCGTCGCTCAAGGCTTCGCCATTCCACTCGATCACGCCGGCCGGGTCGATGTTGATGCGCACCACCTCGGGTGGCGCTTCGGGCGGCGGTGGGTTGCCGATCGGCATGTTCATGTTGACCGAATGCAGCTGGATCGGAATCGTGATGATCAGCATGATGAGCAGCACCAGCAGCACGTCGATCAGCGGCGTGGTATTCATGTCCACGATCACGTCCGGGTCACCGGTACTGCTCGCGCTGCCTATGTTCATTCCCATTTTCTGTGCTTCCTGTGTGAGTCAGTGAGCCCGCGTCAGCCGCGCGGCGGAGGCTCGGTGATGAAGCCGACTTTCAGGATGCCGGCGCGCTGGCAGGCGAATACCACCCTGCCCACGTACTCGTACGGCGCTGCCCCGTCGCCACGGATCTGGACTTCGGGCTGTGGCTCCTGCAGCGCGATCCCCTTCAGGCGTTCAACCAGCGCTTCGTTGCCGGCCACCGGCTGCTCGTTCCAGAACACCCCTCCATCGCGGGTGACAGCGATGTTGATGTTCTCCGGCGCGGTCACCCGGGGGCGGTTGACTTCCTTGGGCAACTCCACCGCCACGGTGTTGGTGACGACCGGAACCGTGATCAGGAAGATGATCAGCAGCACCAGCATCACGTCCACCAGGGGGGTGGTGTTGATGGCGGAGACGATCTCGTCGTCGTCCCCGGTGGGCAGTGAAATGGCCATGGCTTATGCCGCTACCGCGTGCGCAGGCTGGAGGTCGGTCGCGAGGCCATGCTGATTGTCGCGGCGGGCTTCGCTCTTGCGCTCGCGCGGCACTTCTTGCGTCGGCTCGCTCACGGCCTGAACGCCAGTCTTGTCGGCTGCCTTCGCCGCTTCAGCACCGAGCAGAACGGCGTGCAGTTCGGCACCAAAGGAGCGGACGTCATCCAGGGCGGCCTTGTTGCGGCGGACCAGCCAGTTGTAGCCAAGCACCGCCGGTACGGCGACGGCCAGCCCGATGGCGGTCATGATCAGCGCTTCACCGACCGGTCCTGCTACCTTGTCGATGGACGCCTGGCCTGAAATGCCGATCGCGGTCAGGGCGTGATAGATGCCCCACACGGTTCCGAAGAGACCGACGAAGGGCGCGGTCGAACCCACAGTGGCGAGGAAGGCCAGGCCGCCTTGCAGGCGACTCTGGACTTTCTCGATCGAGCGGTGGACCGACAGCTGAATCCAGTCGTTGAGGTCGACGAAGCCGTGCAGACCGTTATGGTGCGCGGTGGAGTCGGCGCCAGATTTTGCAATGTAGTGGTAGGCGCCCTTCGGGTTCAGGGTCGCCAGCCCCTTTTCGATGTCACCGGCCGCCCAGAAGCTGCGGTTTGCCTTCTTGCCCTGGCGCAGCAGCCGGGATTGCTCGATCAGTTTAGTGATGATGATGAACCAGCTCCCGATCGACATGATGACGAGGATGGCTAGCGTGCCCTTGGCCACGAAGTCACCGCCTGCCCACAATGCCTCAAGGCCGTAAGGGTTGGTCACCGTCACGGAATCGCCGGCGGCTTCGGACTGGGCCGCTGCGAAGGGGGCGGCAAGGAGGGCGGACGCGGCGAGCAGTAGTTTTTCCAGCGGTTTTCCCAGCGTATGGGAGATGCGGGTTTGGGTCATTTGAAGTTCTCCTGAGGGGGTATTGGAAGGGTTGAAAAAGGACTGCTCAGCTATCCAGGCGGAAGGCAAACGGCAGGCGAACACGCACGTCGTGGCCCTGTCCTGCGCATTTGAGCTTCGCCACCGCAGCGGTGGCTGCACTGTTGAAAACGGCGTTCGAACTGCGGCTCACCCCGACGTTCTTGATCGCGCCGTCGGCGCCGACGGTGAAATCGACCACCACGTCGCCCGACAGACCCATACGCTCGGCCTGCGCCGGGTAGCTCACCTGGCTGCGCACCGCAACGTGGTTGGAGCAGGTGATGGCGACGTCCACCACCGGCGGTGCGACCGGCGTGGGTGCGGGGGCGGCTTCGACAACCGGCGGCGGCGGTTCGGCCGTCGTCGCCGTGATGACCGGCTGGGCCGGGGCGACAACCGGTACCTCGACCGGCGGCACATACGCGGGAGGTGGGGGTGCGGACACCTTGGGCGGGGTTCGCACGATCCTGGGCTTCGGCGGTGGTGGCGGAGGCGGTGGTGGGGGCTTGATTTCCTGAATGAGGCTGACGTCGAGCGGGGCTTTCAGGACCTCCACGACCGAGCGTGCCAGGCCGTTGGCAAGTGCGTAGCCCAGCAGCATGTGAAAGCCCACGACCGCGACAAGGCCGATCGTGTAGTTGCCCGGGTTTCCGTTTTGTTCTGCGTAACTCATCCGATGACTTTCTCCACTGATGCACTGGCGCGCTGGGTCGTATCCCGTGAATGCAGCGATGACCGTGCTGTACCGACCTCGGCGCGATGTGGGTCTTGCACAGCAGATGGCATGCCAGAAGTCGTGGCTGTAGCTGAACCGGAATGAAAAAACGCGATAAATCAGCTGTGTATGGTGGGTACGCGGCGCTTTATCGTGACGCTCGTTTGCTTGTGGCCAGGGGTCGGGATGCTGCAGGTGCAACAAGATCGGGGTGAAACTGTTGAATTTGCAGCAGCTGATGTGCGGGAGTGGATTGCACCCGGGCTACGGTCAGTCGATTCGCCTGGTGGGAGCAGGATGGATAAGGGCATGGCGCCGCGCCTCGTATCGAAATGGTGCAAAGCAACATAACGCTCGGAACGAAATTGCTTAGCGGAATTCCGTCTTTGTGTGTGAGGGCGCCGGTCTTAATCTAGCTGCCATGCCGCATGGTCCGGAGCCTCGCAGTTGGCCCGGTCCTTAAGTTCCGCATGGGGCAGACATCTATCTACACATAACTAAATTGCGTTCAGGGTCAGTCGTCATGCCGAGTCAATCAGCCAGTGCTCGAAAGAAGCGCAAGGGCAAGGTAAATGCCGAGCTGCCCGTTCTCACTCCCCGAGACTGACTATGTCCAATGTATTGACCCTCCCGGATTCACCCTCGCACTCCTTGTCGATCCGTGCCAAGGCACTGGTTTTTCACGATCCGGTATCGCTCGAGGTGCTTGCCACCACGGAATTGGTCGCCGCGAGCGATGCAACAGTCCTGATCATTGGCGATACCGGTACCGGCAAGGAGCTGATCGCCCGTCACGTCCATAGCCGTAGCGGGCGTACCGGCCCCTTCGTCGCGATCAACTGCGGTGCTTTCAGCGAGAATCTGGTCGAGGCCGAATTGTTCGGGCATGAGGCCGGCGCCTTTACCGGGGCACAGGGCGCGCGGGCAGGGTGGTTCGAGGCGGCGCAGCACGGCACCCTGTTTCTCGACGAGATCGGGGATCTGCCCTTGCCCATGCAGGTCAAGCTGCTGCGGGTGCTGCAGGAGCGCCAGGTGGTCAGACTCGGCTCGCGGCGCCCGATCGATATCGATGTCCGCCTGGTTGCGGCAACCAACGTCGATCTGGTTCATGCCGTCGAGGCTGGACACTTCCGCTCGGATCTCTATTACCGGCTGAATATTGCGACGATCAACCTTCCCCCATTGAACGAGCGTCCCGGCGATATCCTGCCATTGGCCCGGCATTTCGTTGGAAGCTACCGCGCGCGCCTGCACCTCGAACCGATCGAGTTCTCGCCGGAGTCGTGCCGTGAGCTGCTGTCGTATCCGTGGCCGGGCAATATCCGCGAGCTCGAGAACGTCATTCACTATGCGCTGATCGTGTGCCGCGGCGGCGTGATTCGCCCGGAGGATCTGCGCCTGAAGGGTCGGGCAGTCGTCAGTGCGCCGAATCGGAGTGCGCGGCGAGGAAGCGAGGGGGATCAGCGACCGGTTCGTGGCGACGAGAGAGGGCGGCTTTCCTCGGTCCTCAGGGACATGTTCGACGAGGACACGCCGGCGCTCTACGACGAGATCGAGGAGACCCTGTTCAGAACCGCGTTCGACTACTGCGACGGCAACCAGGTCCGTACCGCACGCCTGCTCGGGATTTCGCGCAATATTCTAAGAGGGCAGCTCAAGCGTTTCGGGATGCTGATCGCGCGTGCTGATGAGGCGGAAGAAGGGTTTTCGGTCGTCCGCTGATCGATAGGCCGGACATCCTGGTAGAGCTGTCCTCGCGTCAGGGGCTGAGTCGGTGCTGTGATGCGAGCCACTGGATGATCATCCGGACGCGATCGTTTGCGAGTGCGTAGTAGATCCGGTTCTCCTCGCGGCGGCGTCCGAGCACACCAGTGCCATGAAGCAGGTTCAGGTGGGCGGATATGTTCGGCTGTGAGCCTCCCAGCGTCGTCATCAATTGACTGACGCACAGCTCACCGTGCTGGAGTTGGAAGGCGATGGCGAGCCGGGTCGGATGACCGAGGGCGTGGAAAACCCGAGCCAGTCGCTCGGTGCTCTGTTCGCCGAGATCCATGATCACGGGCCAGTTCATGCGACGTCGGCGGCTCTACTCGGCACGAGTGAATTGACGATCCGGCTCTCGGTCAGCTCGGGCGAACACAACTCGATGAAACGATAGGCGAAGCCGCGCAGGTAGTGACCGCGGCGCACGGCGATGCGGGTGATGTTCTCCGGGAACAGATGGCTGCTGTCGAGCTGGATCAGCTTGCCGTCGCGCCCTGGAGCGAAGGCCATTGCGGCGACGATGCCGACCCCGAGGCCGAGCTCGACATAGGTCTTGATCACATCGGCATCGAGCGCCGACATCACCACATCGGGTACCAGTCCCACCGTGGAGAACGCCTTGTCGATCCGGGCGCGGCCGGTGAAGCCTTCGTGGTAGGTGATGATCGGATGCTCGGCGACCGCCTCCAGGGTCAGCGGGCTGACCGCCTGCAGCGCATGCCCCTCGGGCACGATCACGGAGTGGTGCCAGGCGTAGTAGGGGAAAGAGGCGAGTTCGGGGACGTCGGCCAGGGCTTCGGTGGCCACGCCGATATCGGCCTCACCGTCGAGCAGCATGTGCACGATCTCGTCCGGGCTGCCCTGGTGCAGCTTCAGGTGCACCTTGGGAAAGGCGCGCTTGAACGCGGTCACCACCTTGGGCAGGGCGTAGCGCGCCTGGGTGTGGGTGGTGACCACGGTGAGCCGGCCCTGGTCGCGGTTGCTGTACTGCTCGGCCAGGCGCTTGATGTTGGCCGCGTCGAGCAGCATGCGCTCGACCATCACCACCAGCTCCTTGCCCGGCTCGGTCAGGCCGAGCAGGCGCTTGCCCTTGCGCATGAAGAGCTCCACCCCGAGCTCGTCCTCGAGATCCTTGATGTGCTTGGATACGCCGGACTGCGAGGTGAACAGCGCATTGGCCACCTCGGTGAGATTGAAGGCGCGCCGTACGGTCTCGCGGATGATGCGCAGTTGCTGGAAATTCATTGCAGGACTCCACCCACGATCTCGCGCTCGAACAGTTTCAGGCGCGAGGGCACCAGCCGCACCGCCTGGCCTTCCGCCAGCCCCAGCTCGAGGACCCGGGCCCGGGTGAGCTCGACCTCGAAGTGCTGGCCGCTCGCGCCGTTCACGCCGTCGAGCTCCACCCGTGCGGTCACGCCGAAGGCCAGTATGCGGCTGATCCGGGCGGCGACGCCATTGCCGGCCTCGCCGTCGATGACGATGTCCAGCTCGTGCGGGCGGGCAAAGGCGACGACCTCGGCGCCATGATTGAAATCGTGCGGCACATGCGGCAGCACGTCGTCGCCGACCTGTACCGTGTCGCCCTCGATGCGCCCATGGAACAGATTGACCGAACCCAGAAAGCTGTAGACGAAGGGGGTGGCCGGGTGGCGGTAGACCTCTTCCGGGGTGCCGACCTGTTCCACCTTGCCGTGGTCCATCAGCACCACCCGGTCGGCCACTTCGAGCGCCTCCTCTTGGTCGTGGGTGACGAAGATCGAGGTGATGTGCAACTCGTCATGCAGATTGCGCAGCCAGCGGCGCAACTCCTTGCGCACCTTGGCGTCGAGCGCGCCGAAGGGCTCGTCGAGCAGCAGCACCCGCGGTTCCACCGCCAGCGCGCGGGCGAGCGCGATGCGCTGGCGCTGGCCGCCGGAGAGCTGCGCCGGAAAGCGGTCGGCGAGCCAGTCGAGCTGCACCAGCTTGAGCAGGTCATGCACCTTGGTCCGGATCTGCTTTTCGGACGGGCGTTGGCTGCGTGGCTTCATGCGCATGCCGAAGGCCACGTTGTCGAACACGGTCATGTGGCGGAACAGGGCGTAGTGCTGGAACACGAAACCAACCTGACGCTCACGCACGTGGGTGCCCGAGGCGTCCTCGCCTTCGAGCAGGACCTGGCCCGAATCGGCCGCCTCCAGCCCGGCGATGATGCGCAGCAACGTGGTCTTGCCGCAGCCCGAGGGGCCCAGCAGGGCCACCAGCTCGCCGGTGGGAAACTCCAGCGAGACCTTGTCGAGGGCGACGAAGCTGCCGAACTGTTTGTGGATGTCCTTGACCTGGATACTCATGATGCATCGTCCCGATTGGAGTCTTTGTGTGATTGCGCCGCGCGGTTTTCAACCCAGGTCTTGATCACCAGGGTGACTAGTGCCAGGACCGCGAGCACCGAGGCTGCGGCAAAGGCGGCAGCGAACTGGTATTCGTTGTAGAGAATCTCGACATGCAGCGGCAAGGTGTTGGTCTGGCCGCGGATGTGGCCCGACACCACGCTGACTGCACCGAACTCGCCCATCGCCCGCGCATTGCACAGGATCACCCCGTACATCAGGCCCCACTTGATGTTGGGCAGGGTCACATACCAGAAGGTCTGGAAGCCCCGGGCACCAAGCACCACCGCGGCCTCTTCCTCCTCGCGCCCCTGGGCCTGCATCAGCGGGATCAGTTCGCGCGCCACAAAGGGGAAGGTCACGAACAGGGTCGCCAGCACGATGCCGGGCACGGCGAAGATGATCCGGATGTCGTTGTCCGACAGCCACGAGCCGAACCAGCCCTGGGCGCCGAACAGCAGCACGAATACCAGCCCGGCGATCACCGGCGACACCGAGAATGGCAGGTCGATCAGCGTGATCAGGAACTGCTTGCCGCGAAACTCGAACTTGGCGATCGCCCACGCGGCGCACACCCCGAACACCAGGTTGAGCGGCACCGAGATCACCGCGGCGAGAATGGTGAGCTTGATTGCCGACAAGGCATCGGGCTCGACCAGCGCGGTGAGGTAGGTCTCCCAGCCCTTGCGGAAGGCCTCGACGAATACCGCGATCAGCGGCATCAGCAGGAAGACCACGAAGAAGGTGAGCGAAATGCCGAGAATCAGCCATTTGACCACGGGCGTCTCGCGCGTCGCCGCTTTCGATTCGAAGCGGTGGGCGTGGTCTATCCCAATGTGAAACGTGGTTGCGCCGGCCATTACCGATCTCTCCCGGTACGTTTGGAAGTCCAGGCTTGCAGACCATTGATGATCAGCAGCAGGGTGAAGGACAGCATCAACATGACGGTGGCGATTGCGGTGGCACCGGCGTAGTCGTACTGCTCGAGTTTGGTGATGATCATCAGCGGGGTGATTTCCGAAACCATGGGGATGTTGCCGGCGATGAAGATGACCGAGCCGTATTCACCTACCGCGCGGGCGAAGGCCAGCGCAAAGCCGGTCAGCAGCGCCGGCAGCAGGATGGGCAGGATCACGTGGCGGAAGGTCTGCCAGCGATGCGCGCCGAGACTGGTCGCGGCCTCTTCGAGTTCGGTATCGAGATCCTCGAGGATGGGCTGCACCGTGCGCACGACGAAAGGCAGGCCGATGAACACCAGCGCCACCAGAATGCCCAGCGGCTTGAACGCGACCTGGATGCCCAGCGGATCGAGGTACTGTCCGATCCAGCCGTTCTTGGCGTAGAGCGCGGTCAGCGCAATGCCGGCCACCGCGGTCGGCAGCGCGAACGGCAGGTCGACCAGCGCGTCGACCAGACGCTTGCCGGGGAAGGAGTAGCGCACCAGCGCCCACGCCAGCATCAGGCCGAACACCGAGTTAATTGCGGCGGCGACGAGTGACAGGCCAAACGACAACTTGTAGGTGGCAACCACGCGCGGTGCGGTGACCACATGCCAGTACTCCGCGAAGCTCAGCGAGGTGGTTTTCAGAAACACCGCCGACAGCGGGATCAGCACGATCAGCGAGAGGTAGGCCAGGGTGAAGCCGAGCGTGATGTTGAAGCCCGGCAGGACCCTGAAGGTTTTCGTTGCAGCCATCAGCGGTTCACCATGATCTGGTCGTAGATGGCGCCGTCTGCGAAGTGCTTGGCATTGGCAGCCTTCCAGCCCCCCAACTTGTCGTCGACGCTGAACGTACGGATCGCCGGGAACTGCGCGGCGAATTTCTTGAGCACGGCCGGGTCACGCGGGCGGAAGTTGTGGCTGGCGATGATCTCCTGCCCTTCGGGAGAGAACAGGAAGTTGAGGTAGGCCTCGGCGACCTTGGTCGTGCCACGTTTCTCGGTGACCTTCTCGACCACCGCCACCGGTGCCGAGCCGTCGATGGAGACCGACGGATAGACGATGTCGAACTTGGCCCCGCCCACTTCCTTCGCGATCAGAATGGCTTCGTTCTCGAAGGTTACCAGCACGTCGCCGACATCGCGCTGGGTGAAGGTGGTGGTGGCGCCGCGGCCACCGCCGTCGAGCACCGGCACGTTGGCGAGGAGCTTGGTGACGAAGTCCTTCGCGCCCGCATCGGAGCCGGTCTTGTCCAGCGCGTAGCCCCACGCCGCGAGGTAGGTGTAGCGGCCGTTGCCCGAGGTCTTGGGATTGGGCACGATCACCTGCAGGCCGGCACGGGTGAGATCGCCCCAGTCCTTGATCCCTTTCGGATTGCCCTTGCGCACCAGGAATACCGAAGTGGTGGTGTAGGGAGTGGCGTCGTGGGGGAAGCGCTTGCGCCAGTCGGCGGCAACGAGATTGCCGCGTTCAAGCAGGATATCGATGTCCGGTGACTGGTTCATGGTGATCACGTCGGCCTCGAGTCCTTCGGTGATCGACATCGCCTGCTTGCTCGAGCCGCCATGTGACTGGTTGACGGTGACGACCTCACCAGTCCTCGCCTTCCACTGGGCGGAGAAGACCGGATTGATGTCCTTGTAGAGTTCGCGCGACACATCGTAGGAGACGTTCAGGATAGACGTCTGGGCGAGCGCTCCACCGGCCGTGAGCGCAAAGGCGACGGCGGTGACGAGACGGCGGAGTGTGCGACGGGCGGGAGCTTGAGCGGCCATCATGGGTTCCTGGCGAGATTGAGATGGCTCGAAGTCTATCCACGGCGCTTAGGATCGCTAAACAATAAAAAGCGTGTTCTATATGAACAAAGTTGCTAAGCCAACAGCTCCTGCGCTTCCCCCTGTTGAGTCGCGCAGCGATGGATTGTTGCTTGAGGTATAGCGCTATGAAAGGCTGAACCCCAGGAGCCTGATTGACCGTTGAGTGTCGACGGGGTGAGCAGGACTTTGCGGTGAGCGACCGCCGAGATGCGTCGCCCCCGGCGCGTTGTTGCCGGATCTGTTCGAAGGGCGGCAAAGCGAGGTGCAGCGGTAGCTCAGTAACACACCTCCAATCCTTGCATGTGGTTGAAGAGATGATGAGAACAGGGGGACACGGCCTCGAATGGAGGCGCATGTCCCTCGCGGGTGAGAAACGGAACGGGTGGCAAATAAGCGGATCGGGGTCACCAACCGTTGTAGTTCAGCACCAAGTCGGCGATGACCTTGCGGCGCTCAAGATCGAGGCCTCCCAGATCGGAAAGACC
>JAUSOD010000029.1 GCA_030656215.1 Azoarcus sp. | reverse complement strand
CCCGGTCTCAAGACCCTGCAGGCCGCCCTGACCGAGGAGGCAAAGCAGAACCCGGGCTGGATCGATATCAGCCGCCATGAGCTACCGGGAGTTGAGGTGGTGGACCGCCACACCTACCGGATCACGCTCAAGGGGCTTTATCCGCAGTTCCTGTACTGGCTGTCGATGCCGTTTTTCGGTCCGGTGCCCCCCGAGGCCGACCAGTTTTTCGGCCAGCCTGGGATGGCCGAGCGCAATCTGACGCTTGACTGGTGGCCGCTGGGTACCGGCCCCTACATGCTGGTCGAAAACAATCCGAACGCGCGCATGGTGCTCGCACGCAACCCGAACTACCGGCACGAAACCTACCCGTGCGAGGGCATGCCGGGCGATGACGAGGCGGGTCTGCTGGAGGATTGCGGCAAAGCCCTGCCGCTCATCGACAAGGTGGTGTTCTCGCGTGAGCGCGAGGGCATCCCGTACTGGAACAAGTTCCTGCAGGGCTATTACGACGCCTCCGGGGTGTCATCGGATAATTTCGACCAGGCGGTAACGCTGACCAGCCAGGGTGAGGTTTCGCTGTCGGAGGACATGGAGCAGCAGGGTATCCGGCTGCTGACGTCGGTCTCGCCGTCGATTTTCTATCTCGGCTTCAATATGCTCGACCCCGTCGTTGGCGCGGGTGCAGAAGCTGGTCCGGCCGAGCGCGAGCAGGCGCGCAAGCTGCGCCAGGCCATCTCGATTGCGCTCGACATGGAGGAGTTCGTGTCGATCTTCCTTAACGGTCGCGGCGTGCCGGCGATGCATCCGATACCGCCCGGCATTTTTGGCGCACGCGAGGGCGAGGCGGGTATCAATCCGGTGGTCTATGCCTGGCGCGACGGCAGGGCGGTGCGCCGCGGTCGGGAGGAGGCACGCCGCCTGCTCGCGGAAGCTGGCTGGCCGGATGGACGACACGCCAGGACCGGCGAGCCACTGATCATCCATCTCGACACGACCCCGGGTGGCCTCGGCGACAAGGCGCGCTCGGACTGGCTGGCGAAACAGTTTCGCGAGCTGGGCGTGCAGTTCGTCGTGCGCCCGACCGATTTCAACCGTTTCCAGGACAAGGTCCGGCAGGGCAATGCCCAGCTCTTTTTCTTTGGCTGGAATGCCGACTATCCGGATCCGGAGAACCTGCTGTTCCTGCTCCATGGTGCGCAGGGCAAGGTGAAGTACAGCGGTCAGAATGCGTCGAACTACCTCAACCCCGAGTACGACCGTCTGTTCGAACGGATGAAGACCATGCCTGACGGCGCTGCCCGTCAGGCGGTGATCGACCGCATGCTTGCCATCCTGCAGCACGATGCGCCGTGGTTGTTCGGCTTTCATCCCAAGTCTTATTCGCTTCAGCATGGCTGGGTGTACAACCGCAAGCCGGGCAACATGGTGCGCAACACGATCAAGTATCAGCGACTCGACCTGGCGCAGCGTGAGGCCGCGCGCGCCGAATGGAATCACCCGGTGCGCTGGCCGCTGGTGCTGGCCGGGCTGCTGCTGGCCCTGATCATTACGCCGGCGGTGCTGCATTGGCGCCGCCACGAACAGGCGACCGCAGTGGCGCCGCGTGAGCGCAGGAGGTGGCGCTGATGCTGGGCTATGTGCTGCGCCGCCTGCTGTACGCGGTGCCGATCCTGATCGGGGTGAACCTGATCACCTTCCTGCTGTTCTTCGTGGTGAATTCGCCCGATGACATGGCGCGGATGCAGATTGGGGTCAAACGTGCGACCCCGGAGGCGATCGAACGCTGGAAGGTCGATCGGGGCTACGACAAGCCGATGTTCGTGAACAACGCGCAAGCCGGCACCGCTCGCCTGACCGAGACCTTGTTCTACGACAAATCGCTGCGCATGTTCGCGCTCGAATTTGGCCGCGCCGACGACGGCCGCGACATCGCCCGCGAAATCCTCGACCGCATGGCGCCATCGCTGGCGATCGCGCTGCCGACCTTCATCCTGAGCCTGTTCCTGTCGATCTCGTTTGCGCTGCTGCTCGTGTTCTTCCGTGCCACCTATCTCGATTTCTGGGGGGTGGTGCTGTGCGTGGCGATGATGTCGGTGTCCAGCCTGTTCTACATCATCGGTGGGCAGTGGCTGGTGTCCAAGCTGTGGGCGCTGGTGCCGATCTCCGGTTACACCAGCGGGCTCGATGCGTTCCGCTTCCTCGTCCTGCCGGTGCTGATCAGCGTGCTCGCCGGGCTGGGATCGAGCGCGCGCTGGTACCGGACCATCTTCCTCGAGGAGATATCCAAGGACTACGTGCGCACGGCGCGGGCCAAGGGGCTGTCGGAGATCACCGTGTTGTTCCGCCATGTGCTGCGCAATGCGCTGATTCCGGTACTGACCGGCGTGGTCGTGGTGATCCCGCTGCTGTTCATGGGCAGCCTGCTGGTCGAATCCTTCTTTGCCATTCCCGGGTTGGGCAGTTACACCATCGATGCGATCAATGCGCAGGATTTTGCCGTGGTGCGGGCCATGGTGTTCATCGGTTCGGTGCTCTACATCATCGGCCTGATTCTGACCGATCTGTCCTACACCCTGGTCGACCCCAGGGTGAGGCTGGAGTAAGCGATGCACTTTCAACCCGTCCTGCTGTGGACCGATCTGCTGCTCTTTGTGCTTGTCGCCTGTGCGCTGCTGATGGCCTTGCATGTCCGCCGCCACGAGCCATTGCGCGCGGCCTGGCGCAAGGTCGGGCAGAGGCCGGTCGGCATGGCGGCGGCGACGGTGTTGCTGGCCTTCGTGGTGATCGGCATGCTCGACAGTCTGCACTACCGCCCGCTGCTACCGGCGGTCGAAGGGCGGGCTGACAGCGCGCCGGTCTATGGGTCGGAAGTGCTCAGTGTGCTCGATACCGTGCTTGCACCCCTGCGTTTGAACAACGAGAAGACGTACTCCGCGCCCTTTGCCCGCACCCTTTACCAGCGTGAAACGGTGGAGCTGGCCGAGGGGGGGCAGGCGCGCATCCATCCGCCCTTGCAGTACGGCGGTGTCCACCTGCAGCCGGACGAGCCGGTGGCGCCGGACGTCGCCCGGCAGTTGATAGCGGCTGTCGGCCAGGCGGTGCTGGTGCTGATGCTGCTGTTCGCGCTGGTAAGCATCGGGGTGGCGCGGACGCAGGGCAGGGGGCTGCGCCATGCCGCCGCTGACATCCTTGCCGGTCGCAGCACGCTGGCGTGGCGCGCAGCCCTTATCAGCGCAGGCTTGGTGGCCTTGCTGATAAGCGCAGCCATCACGCTTGCGCCGCTTTATCACGTGCTGGGCACCGACAAGGTGGGGCAGGACGTGCTCTACCTGTCGCTCAAGAGTGTGCGTACCGCGCTCGTCATCGGCACCATTACCACGCTGGTGATGCTCCCGTTTGCGGTCGCGCTGGGTATCGCGGCGGGCTACCTCGGTGGCTGGGTGGACGACGCCATCCAGTATCTGTACACGGTGCTCAACGCGATTCCGGGCGTGCTGCTGATCGCAGCCGCGGTGCTGATGATGCAGGTGGTGATCGACACCAATCCCCACTGGTTCGAAACCGCTGCAGAGCGGTCCGATGCGCGCCTGCTGGCGCTGTGCTTCATCCTCGGCATCACCAGCTGGACCGGGCTGTGCCGCTTGCTGCGCGGGGAGACACTGAAGCTGCGCGAGCTCGAGTACGTGCAGGCAGCGCGGGCCTTCGGGGCGAGCACGCCGACCATCCTGCGGCGGCACATCCTGCCCAATGTGATGCATATCGTGCTGATTGCGCTGGTGATGGACTTCTCCGGCCTGGTGCTGGCTGAGGCAGTGCTGTCCTACGTCGGCATCGGCGTGGACCCGACCACGATCAGCTTCGGCACCATGATCAACATGGCGCGTGCAGAGCTTGCGCGCGAGCCGATGGTCTGGTGGTCCTTGAGCGCGGCATTCGCCTTCATGTTCGTGCTGGTGCTCGCAGCCAACCTGTTTGCGGACGTGGTGCGCGACGCCTTCGATCCGCGCCGGGGCTGATGATCCGCGAACGGGTGCTCGGTGCGCTGCTTGCCGTATCCGCATGGCCGAGGTCTATCCCCTCGCGCCGGATGCCCGATGCTGTCGTGCAGCTCCTGAACGACTTCAGACCTTGACCCGCATCAGACGCTGTTTCTCGCGGTCCCAGTCCTTCTTCTTTTCGTCCTCGCGCTTGTCGTGCTGTTTCTTGCCCTTGGCGAGGCCGATTTCAACCTTGACCCTGCCCTTGACGTAGTGCAGGTCGAGCGGTACGAGGGTGAAGCCGGCGCGCTCCACCTTGCCCACCAGTCGTGCTATCTCCTTGGCATGGAGCAACAGCTTGCGGGTGCGGGTCGGGTCGGTCTTGATGTGCGTCGATGTGCTGACCAGCGGGGTGATGTGCATGCCCAGTATGAAGAGCTCCTCGCCACGGACGATGACGTAGGATTCCTTGATGTTTGCCCTTCCGGCACGGATAGCCTTCACCTCCCAGCCTTCGAGGACGAGCCCGGCCTCGTACTTCTCTTCGATGAAGTAGTCGTGGAAGGCCTTGCGATTGTCGAGAATGCTCATGGGTGATGTGTTCGTCCGGACTGTCGGACCACGCCTTTACGGTAGAATCGCGTATTTTAGCAGTTCGGCGACATGCTCGCCCGATACCCGATGGCCGACGTCAAGAAACTGGTACTGATCGAATTCACCCCTGAGCAGATGTTCACTCTGGTGGACAGGTGCGAGGATTACCCGCAATTTCTGCCCTGGTGCGGCGGAACCGAGGTGCATGAGCGTACCGAACGCATCACCTCGGCGACGATTCATATCAATTACCACGGCATCAAGGCGCACTTCAGCACCGAAAACGAGAAGCATCCGCCCACCGAGATGTTCATCCGGCTCAAGGACGGGCCGTTCAACCACCTTGATGGCAACTGGCGCTTCACTCCGCTGGGCGGAACGGCGTGCAAGGTGGAGTTCAGTCTGCACTACCAGTTCTCCAGTAAATTGCTCGAGAAAGTGCTCGGGCCGGTGTTCAATCACATTGCCAACACCTTCGTCGACTCCTTCGTAAAACGTGCTGCACAGGTCTACGGAAGGCACTGAGCATGACCGAACTCATCAACGTCGAAGTCACGTACGCGCTGCCGCAGCGTCAGGAACTGGTGCACCTTCGCCTGCCTGCGGGGGCCACGGTGCGTGAAGCGGTGGAGGCCTCCGGTCTATTGCAAAAATTCCCGGATATTGAGATCGACGGGCGCAACAAGCTCGGCATCTACGCCAAGCTCGCCAAGGCGGATGCAGTGCTGCGCGATCGTGATCGGGTCGAAATCTATCGGCCGCTGATTGCGGATCCGAAGGCCGTGCGCAAAAAACGCGCCGACGAGGGCAAGGTGATGAAAAAGGGCGGCGGGATGGCGGAAGAAGCCTGATCAGTTGCAGAAATGCTCGACCTGCTTTTGAACGCGGGAGGTCTCTTCGGCTCGCTCTGCGTCGTTCAGGATCTGGGGTTCGCCAGCGGCATTGAAGCGCGAAACACGTTGTCCTGATGACAGTGCGGTCAGTTGATTGCGTGCCTGATCGCAGGCGCGCTGACGTTCGGCCGCATCGGCAAGTTCCTTCTCCGCCTTGGCCTGGGCTTCTGCCTCAGTCGCGCGGCGCTGGCGAAACTCGAGTTCGCGCTCGGCCAGGGTCTTGGGCTTGTTGCTCGCCTCGGCTGGAGCTGCTTGCGCGCCATTCGCGGCGGGTTCGCCGGGCGCGACCGCCGGCTGCGGCACGGGTTTCGGGGCGGCGCCACGCAGCGTCTTCACCTCGCCCTGGGTAGGCGGAATGTCGGAATACTGCATTTTCCCGTCCTTGTCCTTCCAGCTATAGATCTCGGCGGACACCGGCAGGGCTGTCAGGAGGGCGAGCAGCAGCAGGGCAGGACGCATCATTGAGTGAATCTCCGGTTTGTTGCGCCGCTTACATGACTCGGGACGCGTCTGTATAATACGGATTTGGTTGAAAGGATAAAAGCCATGCGAGTGATCCAGAAGGCGCTGACGTTCGATGACGTCCTTCTCGTTCCCGCCCACTCGACGGTACTTCCGCGCGATGTCGGCTTGCAGAGTCAGGTTACCCGCAATATCCGCCTGAATATTCCCCTGGTATCGGCTGCAATGGATACCGTCACCGAATCCCGTCTTGCCATTGCCCTCGCGCAGGATGGCGGAATTGGTGTGGTGCACAAAAACTTCACGGCGAAGCAGCAGGCGGCCGAGGTGCACAAGGTCAAACGCCATGAGTCGGGCGTGCTCAAGGACCCGATCACGGTGCCGCCGACGATGCGTGTTGGTGAGGTGCTCGCCTTGACCCGGCTGCACAAGTTCTCCGGTTTGCCGGTGGTCGACGGCAAGCAGGTGGTCGGTATCGTCACCAATCGCGACCTGCGCTTCGAGACCAATCTCGAGCTGCCCGTGTCCGCAATCATGACGCCGCAGGACCGCCTGGTGACCGTGAAAGAGGGCGCTAGCCTGGAAGAGGCGCGCGTGCTGCTGCGCAAGCACCGGCTGGAGCGCGTGCTGGTGCTCAATGACGCCGGCGAGTTGCGCGGCCTGATCACGGTCAAGGACATGATGAAGTCCACCGAACATCCGCTGGCGGCCAAGGACGAGCTCGGGCGTCTGCGGGTGGCGGCGGCTATCGGCGTGGGCGCCGGTACCGAAGAGCGGGTCGAGTTGCTGGCCGAGGCTGGCGTGGACATGATTGTGGTCGATACCGCCCACGGTCACGCCCAGGGCGTGCTTGACCGCGTGCGCTGGGTCAAGAAGAACTTCCCGCAGCTCGAGGTGGTGGGCGGCAACATCGCCACCGGTGACGCTGCGCTGGCACTGGTCGATTGCGGCGCCGATGGGGTCAAGGTCGGCATCGGACCGGGCTCGATCTGCACCACCCGTATCGTCGCCGGCGTCGGCGTGCCGCAGATCACTGCGATCGATAACGTGGCGCGTGCATTGGTGGGTTCCGGCGTGCCGATGATCGCCGATGGCGGCATTCGCTACTCCGGCGACATCGCCAAGGCGATCGCGGCCGGTGCCAACGTAGTCATGCTAGGCGGGCTGTTTGCCGGCACCGAAGAGGCGCCGGGTGAGATGGTGCTGTTCCAGGGGCGCTCGTACAAGTCCTACCGCGGCATGGGTTCGCTCGGTGCAATGGAAAAGGGCTCGGCGGATCGATACTTCCAGGACAGTTCGTCGAACATCGACAAGCTTGTGCCGGAGGGAATCGAGGGCCGGGTACCGTACAAGGGTACCGTTGGCGCAGTCATCCATCAGTTGGTCGGTGGCCTTCGGGCTTCGATGGGCTATCTCGGCTGCGAGAACATTCCGGCGCTGCACGAGCGTGCTCAATTCGTCCAGATCACGGCCGCTGGCGTGCGTGAATCGCATGTACACGACGTACAGATCACCCAGGAAGCGCCGAACTACCACGTGAACTAGGCGTTTTCCGAACCGTAACAGGCGGTTGATGGTCTGCTTCGCAACCTGAAGACCATCAGCCGCCTTTTTTCATCCTGAGGCGGACATGTCCCACCAGAAAATCCTCATCCTCGACTTCGGTTCGCAGGTTTCCCAGCTGATCGCCCGTCGAGTGCGCGAGCAACAAGTCTATTGCGAACTGCATCCCTACGATGTGAGCGACGCGTTCATCCGCGAGTTTGCGCCGCAAGGCATCATCCTGTCGGGCGGTCCGAATTCGGTCTATGAAGCAGAAGACTGGCGTGCGCCGGAGGCGGTATTCGAGCTAGGCGTACCGGTGCTCGGCATCTGCTATGGCATGCAGACCATGGCCTCGCAACTGGGTGGCAAGGTTGAGAGTTCGGCAACGCGCGAATTCGGCTATGCCGAGCTGCGCGCACGCGGCCATTCGAAGCTATTCCGCGACATCCAGGATCGCGGCAATGCAGAAGGTCATGGCCTGCTCGACGTGTGGATGAGCCACGGCGACAAGGTCACCGGGTTGCCCCCCGGTTTCAAGGTCATCGGCAGCAATGACTCTACCCCGATCGCGGCAATGGCCGACGAGGATCGTGGTTTCTACGGCGTGCAGTTCCACCCCGAAGTCACCCACACGCTCAAGGGCAAGGAGATCATTGGCCGTTTCGTGCATGACATCTGCGGCTGCGGCCACGACTGGAACATGCCCGATTACATTGCCGAGGCGGTGGAGAAGATCCGCGCCCAGGTCGGTGACCAGGAGGTCATCCTGGGTCTGTCGGGCGGTGTCGATTCATCGGTGGCCGCTGCGCTGATCCATCGTGCGATTGGCGACCAGCTCACCTGCGTGTTCGTCGATCACGGTCTGCTGCGCCTGAATGAAGGCAAGATGGTGATGGAGATGTTCGCCGGCCGCCTGCATGCCCGGGTGATCCACGTCGATGCCACTGCCCAGTTCATGGGCCACCTCAAGGGGGTGACCGACCCCGAGCAGAAGCGCAAGATCATCGGCCGCGAATTCGTCGAAGTGTTCCAGAGCGAAGCGCAGAAGCTGCCGAATGCGAAGTGGCTCGCGCAGGGCACCATCTACCCCGACGTGATCGAATCCGGCGGTGCCAAGAACAAGAAGGCGCACACCATCAAGAGCCACCACAATGTGGGTGGTCTGCCCGAGACGCTCGGCCTCAAGCTGCTCGAACCGCTGCGCGAACTGTTCAAGGACGAAGTGCGCGAACTCGGTGTGGCGCTGGGCCTGCCGCACGACATGGTCTACCGCCACCCATTCCCGGGGCCGGGCCTGGGCGTGCGCATCCTCGGCGAGGTCAAGACCGAGTTCGCCGATCTGCTGCGCCGCGCTGATGCGATCTTCATCGACGAACTGCGTGCCGCCGACTGGTACGACAAGACCAGCCAGGCCTTTGCAGTGTTCCTGCCGGTCAAGAGTGTCGGCGTGATGGGCGACGGTCGCACTTATGAATACGTGGTGGCGCTGCGCGCAGTGCAGACCCAGGACTTCATGACCGCGCACTGGGCGGAACTGCCGCACAGCCTGCTCGGCAAGGTCAGCAACCGCATCATCAATGAGGTACGGGGGATCAACCGGGTGGTGTACGACATCTCGGGCAAGCCGCCGGCGACGATCGAGTGGGAATGAGAGTTCGTAGTAAAGTATATATATATCAATAATTTGCGTTGTGTCAAAAATGATTGGTATCGTGACATCGACGGCATATTGAGGTGACGCTAGCTATTGAATATGAGCAGATTTCCATGACGCGATGTGCAAGCCACTTCCTAACCAAGCCTGCTCTTTTGATGGTAGAAGTTTGACGGATCGGCCAGTTGGCATGTTTATTGTCTATCTACCGTCAGGATGGTTCGCCGCATACATGGGTAGAGGGCGGGATACAAGGTGCAGCCAAAGTCGCTGCATTTGGGCGCCATGTCCGAAATGCATCGGTTTCTGACATTCCGCACCGAACTCGCGGACCGTCGCGATGAGCGGCAATCTCTTATATGATCAATGCCAGCAAGGTGTTCAGCTCGATCCGGGCTTGCCTGGATCGCATCGATAGCTGCACTTTGATGGGAGGGTGTGGATCACCGGCACGGCACAATGCCATGCACGTGCGGGCGATGAGCCATCGCCGAGCCCCATTTATGCAGCAGCAGTGTCACCCGATGTGAGTGAGGCACTGTTTGCCCTTTGCCCTTTGCCCTTTGCCCTTTGCCGGTCAGGATCCGGTCGCGTACAGATTTTGAAGGGAGTTGCATGAAAAATGTACTGATCGTCGACGACGACAGGGTAATTCTGAATCTGCTGGCCGAGGGCTTGTGCGACATTGGGTATACGGTGGCCGTCGCGATATCGGGTGAGGATGCACTGAAAATGGTGGAGGGCCGCAGCTTTGATTTGGCGGTGCTGGACATGCTCATGCCCGGCATGAGTGGGCTGGACTTGGCTAAGCGCTTTGCAACCATGGGTGGGCCGCCGTTTGTGTTCCTTTCGGCGTTTGGCCACGAGTCGGTAGTGCGAGAGGCTGCCGATGCGGGTGCAATGGGCTACCTGATCAAACCGGTGGACGTGCCGCAACTGGTGCCTTTCATCGAGGCCTCGATTGCACGTGCGCGCGAGATCGAGGGGCTTCGGAGCACAAGCAGCCATCTCGAGAAGGCGCTTTCCGTCGAGCAAAGTACGCGCACGGCAGTTGGCATCATCATGGTGCGGAAGGGTCTGGATCGCCAGGGGGCATTTGATTTTCTGCGTGCCCGCGCCCGATCTCAGCGGCGCAAGGTCAGCGAACTGGCGGAGGAGATCATCGCCGGGGTCGAGGATATCAATCGGACCCTGCGTGCAGAGTGACGGGGGGTCTTGTCTTTCGGGGCGCTCATGTGTCACATGCGAGCCGCTGTCATAATCAATCGGTATATCCGGTCTCGTGGTCGGGAAACCGAGAAGTTTCGGATTCGGGTTTCAGCTTCGGTATCGACGCCCCGTCCGAACTCTGACCGGGTGTTGCGAGGTGGTGACATCGTCCATGCCTCGCGATGATCAATCAGTAGCCCGATCAGCACCTTGAGTGGCGGACTCGGAGGTGCGCCTGTCCGACCAGTGAAGCACTCACCGAGCGATGCCTCCGATTACTTTCTGCAGGTCGCATTCATACGGAGCGGGGCGCAGGGATGCATCTCCATCTCGAATCGCGGTCGTCTGCCTGAATGAAGACTTCGACTTCCAGTCCGGACGCGCTGTCGGCACCGGGCTGGTGCTGATGTCGGTGCCGGGAATGTACATCCGATTTTGGCAGACGGGCGAGGAGGTGATGGTCGAGGTCGCAATCGGCTCCCCCGTCGTGGAGTTGTTTACGGGTTTGTCACAATAGAAGCCGACCATCGTCACCAACTAAGATGATAACGCGTAGCGCAGTTGGGGGATCATCGGGTATGGGGCGGAGTCGCCTCTGGTATCCGCTTGCCCGGGAGCTTGTCGATGAAAATGAAGCCGTCCTCCTCCTCAGGATCGCCTCGGGGCAACGGCGGAGGTACGGCGCAGGCCCGCGCTTCCGAGGGTGGCGGGGCCGTGGACGATGCGGCAACGCAGCTTATCGAGCTGAAGCTTCAGAAAGCCCGGCTGGAGCAGGAGAACGAGCACCTCCGCCAGGCAACAGCGGCGCTCAAGGACTCCCGCGATCTCTATCTGGACCTCTATGAATTTGCGCCGGTCGGCTATTTGACGCTGACTTCGGATGCCCGTATCGCGGCAATCAACCTGACCGGCAGCAGTTTGCTCGGCATGGACCGAAAGACCCTGCTCGGGCTATCCTTTCTGCAGTTCGTGAAGCGGGAGGACAGGGATACCTGGCGTCTTAGCTTTCAGCAAGCCCTGCAGCATGAAGGTCGGCACATCTGCGAGATGAACCTGCAGCAAAGCGATGGCACACCCTTTGCCGCCGGCTTGGGTTGCCTGCGCATTGTTGTTGATGGCGGCGATCCGATGCTGCGCATCGTCCTGGGTGACATTTCCGACCAAAAGCGTGCGGAGCAGGCCCGTGTGGAGGAGGCCTTGCGTTTGCGCGATGCCCTGACCCGGGAGGTGCACCACCGTATCAAGAATAATCTTCAGGTTGTGGTCGGCTTGTTGAGCCGGGAGGCGGGTAAGCGCCCCGAGTTGGGTTCAGCGATGCAGTCTGCGATTGCGCAGGTTCAGTCAGTGGCCGTCGTGCATGGCTTGTATGGCAGCGTATTGCAGCACCGCGTCATGCTGTGTGAACTCTTGCCCGCAGTGGTGCAAAGCGTGGCAAACCTGACCGGGGTCGAGATTGTGCAGAATGGCGTCGAGGAGTCCCGTTGCCGGCTGATGATCAAGGAAAGCGAAACCGTGGCGGTAGCCCTGATACTCAACGAATTGCTGACCAATGCTGCGAAGTACTCGTTCGCAGCCACAGGGTATGAGCCGCCTCAGGTGGAACTATCACCTGGCGGAGCGACTGGGTGCATCCGCATCGTGAATCGAGGGTGCTTGCCTGAGGGATTCGACTTCGACACGGGGCGGGGAGGAGGGACAGGGCTCGGCTTGGTGCGTGCGCTGTTACCGACGCCGGGCATGCTCGTTCGCTTCAGGCAGACTGGCGCTCGGGTGGAAGTTGAAGTCACCGTGCAGCATCCGATTCTGAGTGCTGCCTGAGTGCAAGCTCAGCTGACGCTCCTGGCGGTCGATGTCGCCTCGGGCCGCCCGCGGATGAGAGTATGTCGGCCCTTTTTGGTATGCGCAGAATAAATTGAAGCCCGAAGTTGCGGTCATCGTTGATTTTGCTGGATACATGAGGCAAATTTATACCCGGACGGCAAAATGGTTTTTCTGCGGCTTTCATAGATCCATCCATACTCCTTCAGTACTCGGCCCAGCCCCCGCCGAATTCTCCTGATTTTTGTCGTCGCTCGGAGCGACAAACGCTTATCTGGGCCCAATCCCCGCCCCAAGTTTTTTTGTATTCATGTCGTCCGATTTCGTCGGACGCGGCTGCGTACGAATAATTTTCTGGGGTGCGGGGTGTCTGGATTACCAATCAATGTGTTGTCTGCTCTCCTGGTTTCCTCGTTTCCTGATCTTGCGGCCCGGCCGCTTGCTTGCCGCCGCATCGCCGCGGGCTTGCCGGCAAGACTAATGCGGATTCCTGCGCGTGTCAGATTTCCGCCAGGCCTTGCTGCCGTTCACTCGTATCGTAAGGGTGAGCCGTGAGGGACGATGCACAGGGTTTGAGCCAGATGAGCAAGGCACTGGATCTGAGCGACAGTGCGATCGTCAAGCGCAAGGCTTTTCTTGGATTTTCGGAAGACGACGTTGCACGCCTGCAGCAACTGCATGAGGTTTTGAAGGGCTACGCGCCGGAGTTCGCCGCGGAGTTCTACCGCCACGTACTCTCGTTTGAGGAAACCAGTGCGCTGCTGCCCGACTCGCAGACGATTGAGCGTCTGCAGCGCTCCCAGGCGGCCTATTTCGAAGCGCTGACCGCGGGAGACTATGGACGGGACTACATTCATCACCGGCTTCGCGTCGGGATGGCGCATCACCGTGTCGGTCTGGCGCCGACCTGGTATCTGGGCGCCTACGCCAAGTACCTTGTCGGCTTGTTGCCGGAGATCCAGCGGCGGTTGGGCGATTCGCCCGAACGCCTGGTGGAGACGGTTCAATCCCTGATCAAGATCGTATTGTTCGATATGGGTCTTGCAATCGACACCTACATCGAAGCGCGCGATCAGACCATACAAGGCTTGGAAAACTACGCCGCGATGGTGTTCGAGAGCATGCACGATGGAATTTTCGTCCTGGCGCCCGATCTTTCCATCCTTTCCGTCAATACCAAAGGCCTGGAGATGTTCGGCCTGGTTCTGGCCAGGGTCCTTGGCAAGCGCCTGCCCGAGGTGGTCGTGGCGGATGGGCTGGCCTCGTGCGCGCTCGCCGTTGTCAAGGGATGCGTGGACGAGCACGATCGGCTCTTCTGCATGCACGCATTGGGTGATCCGACATGCAAGCAGGTACGGGTCACGATCAGGCACATCTGTCTGGCAGAGGAGGCGGGCCGGCTCCTCGTCGTAGTCGAGGAAGTCAGCGAAGAGGAACTGTTTCGGCGCCAGGCCGAGTCGAAACTGTTGCGCAGCGAGGCCATGCTCCGTCACGCGCAGTCGGTGGCAAAAATCGGTAGTTGGCGCGTGGACCGGGTCGGCGCTGATGGGGAGGCGGATAGGGATGTGCTTGAATGTTCCGAGGAAACCTGCCGGCTGTTGCGTGTCACACAGGGTAGTCCCCTAAGTTATCAGGGCTTTCTCGACAGGGTTCACCCCGACGAGCGAAAGCACGTGGATGCGTCATGGCAGGCAGCGTGCAGGGGCGCGCCCTTCCGCATCGAGCATCGCATCAGGGTGGGGGGCGAGACGCTCTGGCTGGAGACCCGGGCCGAACTGGAGTTCGACGCTCGGGGTCGGTTTGTCGCCGCTACCGGTACGATGCAGGACATCACCGAGCGCAAGATCGCCGAAGTGCGGATCGAACAACTCGCCTTCTACGACGCCCTCACCGGACTCCCCAATCGGGCCCTGTTCCATGACCGCCTGCAGCAGGCGCTGGCGGTAGCGCAACGTCAGGGGCAATCGATTGCGCTGATGTTCATCGATCTGGACCGCTTCAAGGAGATCAACGACACCCAGGGGCACGTCTGTGGCGATCAGGTACTCGCGGAAGTTGCGCAGCGTTTTCGTGCTGCGTTGCGGCATGATGAAACGCTGGCCCGGCTCGGCGGCGATGAGTTTGTCATCATTGCCCACCAGACGGGACGTTCGGGTGCCACCTTGATTGCCGAACGGCTGAAGCGGGTGCTGCAGAAGCCGATCGAGGTCAAGGACCGTGCCTTTTCTCTGGGTGCGAGTACCGGCATTGCGCTCTATCCGGTTGACGGCAACGATTGTCAGCTGCTCCTGAAGCATGCAGACATCGCGATGTACCGGGCCAAGGCCAATGGTGGCGGCTACTGTTTCTACGCCGCCGAGATGGGGGCCGAACTGGCTCGGAAGATGGAATTGGCACGGCGCTTCACGCGGGCCCTCCACGAGAAGCATCTTCGACTCCATTATCAACCGCAGTGCGATCTGAAAACCGGGAAGCTGACCGGTGCGGAAGCACTGCTGCGCTGGCACGATGCCGAGTGGGGGTGGGTGAGCCCGGCAGAGTTCATCCCGGTTGCCGAGGAGCGTGGGATGATGATTGCGCTTGGCGAGTGGGTGCTCAAGGAGGCCTGTCGGCAGTTGCAGTTCTGGGCGAAGGCAGGGCTGAGTCTGCCGGACCGGCTGGCGATCAACGTGGCGACGCAGCAGATCGAGCAGCAGGATTTTGCCCAGCATGCGCTTGCGATTGCACATGAGGCGGGTATCAAGCCCACCCGGATCGAGCTCGAGATCACCGAGTCGAGCATGATGCTCGACCCCGAGTGCGCCATGCGGGTGACTCGGCTGCTGGTCGACGCCGGGTTTGCGTTTGCGATCGACGATTTCGGTACCGGACATTCCTCGCTCTCTTACCTGAAGCGCTTTCCGGCCCAGACGCTCAAGATCGACATGTCGTTCGTGCGTCACATGCTCAGCGACCGCAACGACCACAGCATCGTCACCACGATCGTCGCCATGGCCCGGAGCCTGGGGCTCAAGACGCTCGCAGAGGGGGTCGAGGAGAATGCTCAGGCCGAGCGTCTGCTCGCACTGGGGTGCGATGAGGCGCAGGGTTACTACTTTGGCAAGCCGGTATCTCCCGACGAGTTTGCCGCCCGGTGGTTGAGTTTCGGGAGCACGGCCAATGCCCACCAGCCCCCCCACGAAACGCGACGCCGGTAGTAAAGCCAGAAGACGACGCCCCTCTGAAACACCACGATTCATGCGGGTTTCGCCTATTTTGATCAACGAAGTGGGCATGATAGGAGGCAAGATGTTCGAGCGGCTTTCGGTTGTCGGTTTTGAAGCGCCCGGCCCGCCGAGTGACAGGTTGTTCTTCGCGATCCGACCGGATGCGGACTCGGCCACACGCATTGATCGGCTGGTGCAGGATCTGCGTAAGCAGCATGGCTTGAAGGGCAAGTCGCTCGGGATCGAGCGCTTTCACGTCACGCTCTACCATGTCGGCGACTTTGCCGGCGTGCCGTCGAGTGTGGTGGATCTGGCCTGCGAAGCCGCTCGGGCCGTGAGCGCCGTGCCACCGTTCCGGCTCGGGTTCGAGCGGGTGGCGAGTTTCTCCCGCAGGCCACGCAACATGCCATTTGTCTTGCTGGGCAGCGATGGGCTGCTCGCCGTCACCCGGTTTCAGCAAACGCTCGCGGCGGCGCTGGCAAGCGCCGGGCTGGGGCACGGTGGAGGGTCGCACTACACACCGCACCTCACCTTGCTGTACGACGATCGCCACGTCGCCGCACAATCGATCGAACCGATCGCCTGGACGGCGCACGAGTTCGTTCTGCTCCGTAGCCTGATTGGCAAGGGCCGGCACGAGGTACTTGAGCACTTCCCCTTGCATGGCTCAGCTAAAATGGGGGCTGCGAAACAACCCGGACAATGATGAACGACGAAGATTTCATGCGCGCAGCGCTTGAGCAGGCCAGAGAGGCAGGGGCGTGCGGAGAGGTTCCGGTGGGCGCGGTCGTGGTGCTGAACGGCGAGATCGTCGGTTATGGCTTCAACCATCCGATAGGCAGTCACGACCCGACGGCGCACGCCGAGGTGATGGCCTTGCGCGATGCCGCGCGGCGATTGGGCAATTACCGTCTGCCGGGCTGCGAGCTCTACGTGACGCTCGAGCCGTGTGCGATGTGCTCCGGGGCGATCATGCATGCGCGCATCCAGCGTGTGGTGTTCGGTGCGCGTGACCCCAAGACCGGCGTCGCGGGTAGCGTGATCGACCTTTTTGCCGAGCCGCGGCTCAATCATCACGCCACGATTACCGGCGGGGTGCTGGCGGAAGAGTGCGGTGGCATGCTGTCTGCCTTCTTTGCCGCGCGGCGCAACAAGACCCTGCTTGCCTGAGGCCTCCATGTTCATCCGCATCGACATCGGTCGACAGTGCCTCGATCTCTTTGACCGCAATCGGTGCTGCATTCGCCGCTATGCGGTTTCAACCTCAGCCAAGGGCGCGGGCGAGTTGCAGGACAGTGGCTGCACGCCACGCGGTCGTCACCGGATCCGGGCCCGGATCGGTGCCGGTGCGCCTGCCGGTACGGTGTTTCGCGGTCGGCGACCGACGGGGGAGGTCTGGACGCCGGCGTTTGCGGCAACGCGACCGGGGCGTGACTGGATCCTTTCACGCATTCTGTGGTTGTGCGGTGAGGAGCCGGGCTTCAACCGCGGCGCGCGGGTGGACAGCATGCGACGCTATATCTACATTCACGGCACCGGAGATGATCAGCCGATGGGGGCGCCACGCTCGCACGGCTGCATTCGGATGCGTAACCGCGACGTGATCGAGCTGTTCGACCTTGTACCTGCCGGAACCCTTGTCGAGATTGTCGAATGAAGTCCATTACCGTCGAGTTGCTGGATTGGCGCGATGCCGCCCCGCGGGCGATGCCCTTGCGCGAGCGTGTGTTCGTGGTGGAGCAGGGTGTGCCGGCGGATATGGAGCTCGACGAGTTCGATCCGGTGTCGCGTCATGCGCTTGCCATCGCTGCGAACGGTGAGGCGCTCGCCACCGGCAGGTTACTGCCTGACGGTCACATCGGCCGGATGGCGGTTGACGCGGCCTGGCGTGGCCGTGGCGTCGGTGGCCTGGTGCTCGAAGCGCTGGTCGCCGAGGGCTGGCGGCGAGGGATGACGACCCTGGTGCTGAACGCGCAGCTCAGCGCAGTCGAGTTCTATCGCGGGCACGGCTTCGAAGCCGAAGGCGAGGTCTTCATGGAGGCGGGAATTGCGCATCGGACGATGCGGCGATCGGGTAGCGGTGGCTGACCGAGTTGCGCAGCCGGCCATCGGCAGCCCATGTCCATTCGGTGAAGCGCGCCTCAGCATCGCGGCCCAGCAGGACCAGGCTTGAGCAGCGCGTGCCGTAGCCGGGTGCCCGGATGAAGGCGGGTGATAACCAGCGCTCCCATTCCAGGCTGACACCGGTCTGCGGAAGATGCTGGTCGGGCACGGCGGTCGTGTCCCGCATCAGGTCGAGGAAGGCAGCGTTGGCTGGCAGCGTCGGCAGTGCGGCGGTGAGGGCCTCCCGCGCCAGCTTCAATTTGGGCCACGGCGAATCGAGCAGGTGATTCGACAGACCGTAGATGCCGGGCTCAAGCAAACGTACCGCGCCGCTTGTACTTTCGTGAATGCCGAGTCGGGCCCCATCACTGAACAGCAGATTGAAGCCGGCGTAGTCGCTGCTGCTGCGTGCGATATGCTCCAGCGTGGTTTGTGTGTCGGTCGACGCCTCGAGCGCCTCACGAACGAGCAGACCACGAGAGGGCACACCGGTGCGGCGCTGTTCGGGGTCACGGTAATTCGTCAGCGCGGCGAACCGCCCCGAACGGGTCAGCCCCATCCACGTGCCGCCAGCCTCGAGGTCACGTCCCGCAAGCAGGTCGGGGCTGTCGCTCCACCAGTGCGCCGGCGATGCCGCACGATCCAGGAACTCATCGCGGTTGGCGGCCACGACCAGCGGGTAGTCGGGGTGCGACTTCCACGCCAGCACGATCAGACACATTCGATGAAACACTCAACATGGCGGGCGGAACCGGGCAGAACCAGTTCGTCCACGCGATGATGCTCGATCTCTTCGCGCAAGGCCTGTTCGAACGATTCCGGCGCCTCGACGCTCTCGTAGACTTCCATCCAGGTGGCATCTTCGTGGAAGCGGGAGAAGAGGCGTCCGCGCACACCGGTGCGGCGCTCGAGTGCAGCCTGCATGCCTTTCACGCTGGCATGGGCGTCGTCAGGATCGAGTCCGTCCCTGATCCGGTAGTAGATGAAATAGTTTTTCAGCACCGATGTATCCCGGAGGGTGTGGTGGGCAGCGACGCTGCCGGGTCGGCGCCGCGCCCCGGAAGGCGCGGCGCGGTGTATGTGGGCGGAGTCAGGCGAAATGAGTCAGCGCAACAAGTCAGGGGAGCGCATAGGGCAGGTCGAGAAAGCCCAGCAGCGGGCCGTCGACTGCCCCGAAATGCACTTCGCCGGACTCGGCGCAGCTGCTCTGCATGACCGCGAGGGCTTCGAAGCCACCACCGGCAGCCGGTGCCACGTTTACCAGTTTGCCGGCCGACTGCTCCCCGAACGCGGGCGAGTAGAGGTCGTTGCCGGCGACCGGAGCCGTGCCTGCCGGAAGGGCGACGCGGTACATACGCTTCTTGAGTTTGCCCAGATACTGGGTGCGGGCGACGATCTCCTGTCCCGGATAGCAGCCCTTGTGAAAGCTCACACCGCCGATGAGCTCGTAATTGAGCATCTGGGCAACGAACTCCTCCTGGGTTGCGGCAGTGATCAGGGGCAGCCCGGCCCGGATCATGGCCAGTTGCCAGGTGTCGGTGCCAGCCTTGACCGCACCGGCTGCGCTGAGGCCGGCGAACAGTTCTGCGGCAGCGCTGACCGGGACGACCACGATGAACTGCTGCGCGCCAAGCCTGATCACCAGCGCGCCGTCACCATCGACTTGCTGCATGTCGGCCGCCGGCAGGGGCAGGCCGGCACGCTGCAGGCAAGCAGCGGCATCCTCGCCAGCCACGCCGATGAGTGCGCGCTCGGCACTGGCATCGGCAAGCTTGACCTTGCTGCGCAAAATGTACATCGACAGCTTCTTGTGCATCATCGGCACGATGTCGGCCGCAAGCACCAGACTGTGGCCTTCAGCTTCGCGCCACAGCAGAAAGCTGGCCAGCATGCGCCCCTTCGGACTGTTGAAGCTGCTCCACTGCACCGCCTCCGGCGCCAGCTTGTTCACGTCGTTGGAGAACAGGTTGTGCAGGTAAGGTGCCGAGTCGGGGCCCACGCTTTGCAGGATGCCCAGATGGAGCAGGGGTACCACCACCGTGCCGGTTTCGAGTGCGGCCGCGTCGGCCTGCGCTGCGCCAAAGGAAACGGTGTTGTGGTCGAGGGTCGCACCCTCGCGGGTCAGGTAGTCGGTCCAGGCGGTCATGGTCTCATTCTGTCAGGGATGTCGGAGAGCAGGCTGCCGAGGCCTTCGGCCGGGGCAATGCAGTATTATAGGGCCCCGCCGCAATCCGGCAGTTGCCCGCAAGCGTAGCGTTTTTTTGCACTTGCCTGCCAGTCCCGCGGCATGATCCTCATCCCGATGAAAAAGATCTTCCTTCGCCTGCTCGCTCTCGCCGTACTGACTGTCGCCGCTGCGGGCGCCGGCGCCTGGTGGTTTGCCCATCAGGCGCTGGTGCTCAAGCAACCGGTGATCGACTTCACCATCCAGCGCGGCGCAAACATGCGTCAGGCGGCCATCGCCATAGAGGCGTCCGGTGTGGCGGTGCAGCCAACCCTGCTCTACTGGCTGGCCCGACTCAGCGGCAAGGCGGAGCTGATCAAGGCCGGCAGTTATGAAGTACATGCCGGGATCACACCGTGGCTGCTGCTGCTCAAGCTGTCCAGCGGCGACGTGTCGCAGGGCGAGTTGCTGCTGGTGGAGGGCTGGAATTTTCGGCAGGTCCGCGCGGCGATCGAGGCACACCCATTTCTAGAGGCCGACACTGTCGGCTTGAGCGATCGGGAGATCCTGAGCCGCATCGGTGCGGCCTATGAGCACCCCGAGGGACTGTTTTTTCCGGATACTTACCTGTTCGATAAACGTTCCAGCGCGCTTGCCTTGCTGGCGCGCGCCCATCATGCGATGCAGGCGCGAATTGACGAGGCCTGGGCTACCCGCGCGCCGGGCGTGCCGCTTTCGTCTCCCTACGAGGTGTTGATTCTGGCATCCATCATCGAGAAGGAAACCGGCCGCCCCGAGGACCGGGGACTGGTGGCGTCGGTGTTCGCCAATCGCCTGCGCATCGGCATGCGGCTGCAGACCGATCCGACCGTGATCTACGGCCTGGACGCAGACTTTGACGGCAGGTTACGGCGGCGTCATCTGGACACTGATCATCCGTGGAATACCTATACCCGGGCCGGCCTGCCGCCCAGTCCGATCGCGATGCCGGGCCGGGACTCGCTACGTGCGGCGGTCAACCCGGACAAGTCGGACTTCCTCTACTTCGTTTCGCGGGGCGATGGCAGCAGCGAGTTCTCGCGCAACTTGATCGAACACAATCGCGCGGTGAATAAATATCAGCGCGGAGGAGCAGGCGGTTGATCTCAGCACCGGACAAGGGTCGTTTCATTACTTTCGAAGGCATCGACGGTGCAGGCAAGAGTAGCCAGATCGCGGCCGTGGTCGAACTGCTGCGCGCGCGTGGAATTGCGGTCGAGCAGTCGCGCGAACCCGGCGGGACGCCGCTGGGCGAGCGCCTGCGGGATTTGCTGCTGCACGAGGCGATGCATCTCGAAACCGAGGCGATGTTGATGTTTGCCGCCCGTCGCGAGCATCTCTCAGCAAAGATATTGCCTGCGCTGGCCGCTGGCACCTGGGTCGTGTGCGATCGATTCTCGGATGCCACTTACGCGTATCAGGTCGGCGGCCGAGGGCTGGCGGCGGACAAGTTCAAGGCGCTCGAAGCCTGGGTGCATCCCGGCTTTCAGCCCGACCTCACGCTGATCTTCGATCTGCCACCCGAGATCGCGGCGAGTCGGGTCGCCTCGACCGGCGTCGATCCGGACCGCTTCGAGCGTGAGCAGCGCGGATTCTTCATCCGCGTGCGCGAGGCCTATCTCGACCGCGCCGCGCAGGCGCCGGAGCGCATCTGCGTGATCGATGCCGATCGCCGGCCCGAGCTGATCCGCGCCGAGCTCGCAGCCCTGATCGAGGAGCGCTGGTTCTCATGATCCACCCCTGGCTCGAACCCGCGTGGGCCCGCCTGGTCGGCCTGCAGGCGCGCTTGCCGCATGCACTGCTGTTCGTCGGCGCGCCCGGCCTCGGCAAACGCGATCTGGCCGAGGCGCTCGGCGCCCGTTTGCTGTGCGATGCGCCCCTGGTCAATGGTCACGCCTGCGGCCATTGTGTGGCGTGCCAGTGGCGTTTGTCCGGCAATCACCCGGATCTATACCGGGTCGTTCCGGCAGCCGCTGCAGACCAGTCCGAGGCGGGTGAGGGCGGCGACGCAGCAAGCGAAGGCGGCAGTGGAAAGGCGAAATCCAGCCAGATTCTGATCGACCAGATCCGCGAATTGCAGGCGGCGCTGTCCGTCACCGGGCATCACGGTTCGCAGCGGGTGGTAATTCTCGAGCCGGCCGAGGCGATGAACGCGTTCACCGCCAATGCACTGCTCAAGCTGCTGGAGGAGCCGCCGGTCGGCTGCACCTTTCTGCTTGTTTCTTCTGCGCCGCGCAAACTGCTGCCCACCATACGCAGCCGCTGCCAGCAGTGGAGCATCCCCCGTCCCGACGCCGCGACGCTGGGCCGCTGGCAGGTGGCCGAGGGGCGCTCGCTCGATGCCTTGCTGGCGCTGTCGGGGGGCATCCCGCTCGCTGCGACACGGCTTGCGGAACAAGGGGGCGCAGCATTGCTCGAGCGTTTCGTGCGCGACGTCGCCGCGTCCGATCCCGACATGCTGAAACTTGCGGGGCAGTGGGAGGTCTGGCTGAAATCGAAGGAAGCCCTGGCTGCGGGCTTCGGGCTGACCAGCCTGGTGGACTGGATGCAGCGCTGGGTGGCCGACCTCGCGGCGTTGCGACTCGGTGGCCGGGTCCGGTTCTTTCCCGCCCAGGAGCGCGTGCTGTCCGCGTTGGCCAGCCGTTCGAGCGTGGCCGCGGCGAGCAACTGCTACAATGAACTCGCCCAAATCAGACGGGTGGCGGCACATCCGCTGAACCTTCGTCTTTTTCTTGAAGACATGTTGATGCGTTACGCCCGCGCAGTGAGAGGAGCCCGGACTTGAGCGAAATTCCCCGTCCCCATGTGGCACGCCCGAGCGTGTTGTCGCTGAACATCAGTTCCAAATCTGCACTCTTTGCAGCCTACATGCCGTTTCTTGCCAATGGCGGGATCTTCGTTCCCACGCCGAAGCCCTACAACCTGGGCGATGAGGTGTTCATGCTGTTGCAGCTGATGGATGATCCGACCAAGCACCCGGTTGCGGGCTCGGTCGTATGGGTGACCCCGTCTGGTGCCCAGGGCGGCAAGACGCCGGGGATCGGGGTCCATTTTTCCAGCGACGAATCCGGACTCGCGCTGCGTCACCGGATTGAACAGGTTCTTGCCGGTCACCTCAGCTCCAATCGGCCCACCCACACACTCTGAGCAACACGGATGTTTGTCGACTCACATTGTCATCTCGATTTTCCCGATCTGGCCGCGCGCGAGGCCGACATTCTGGCCGCAATGGCGGCGAATCGCGTGGGGCAGGCGCTGTGCATCAGCGTCAAGCTGGAAGACTTCCCCCGTGTACTCGGACTGGCCGAGCGCCATTCCAACTTGTGGGCATCGGTCGGGGTGCATCCGGACAATGCCGATTGCGAGGAACCCGATGTTGCCCGCTTGCTGGCCCTGGCCGACCATCCGCGGGTGGTCGCGATCGGTGAAACCGGGCTGGACTACCACTGGCACAAGGATGCGCCCGAGTGGCAGCGCGAGCGCTTTCGCACCCACATTCGTGCGGCACGCGCGTGCGGCAAGCCGCTCATCGTCCATACCCGCAGTGCGGCGGCCGACACGCTGCGTTTGATGCAGGAGGAGGGTGCCGCCGAATGCGGTGGCGTCATGCACTGCTTCACCGAGTCGCGCGCGGTTGCCGAAGCCGCGCTCGAGCTGGGTTTTTACATCTCCTTCTCCGGGATCGTCACCTTTCGTAACGCGAAGGAGCTCAAGGAAGTGGCAGCATGGGTTCCGCTTGAGCGTCTGCTGATCGAAACGGATTCCCCTTACCTGGCGCCAATGCCCCATCGTGGCAAGACCAACGAACCGGCCTGGGTGGTTCATGTGGCGGAAGAAATCGCGCGACTGCGCGGCCTTCCGCTCGATACCGTCGAGCAGGCCACCACCGAAAACTTCTTCCGCCTGTTCAACCATGCCAAAGCCTGAAATCATCCGCCAGTTCCTTATTGCCGCTGCCAGCGCTTTCCTGCTTGCCGGTCCTGCCAGCGCCAACAGCTATGACGATGCCCTGAGTTCCGCCCAGCTTGGCGACACACGGCAACTCGTCGGCTTGCTGGCCCGCGGGCTCGATCCCGATACGGTCGACGCCAACGGCAACACCCTGTTGATCCTCGCCGCAAGGGAAGGCAACGCGGACACCGTGGATGCGCTACTCAAGTACCGTCCCCGGATTGCGTACCGCAATCTGGCGGGAGACTCGGCGCTGATGCTGGCGGTGCTGCGCGGCCACGACAAGGTGGTTGATGTATTGATCGGCGCAGGTGCACCGCTTAACCATGACGGCTGGACGCCGCTGCATTACGCTGCGTTCGAGGGGCGGCTCGAGATCCTGGAACGCCTGATCGCAGCTGGCGCCGAGCTCGAAGCCCTTGCACCCAACAAATCGGATGCGCTGATGCTCGCTGCCCGCAATGGCCATATTGCCGTGGTACGTCGTCTGCTCGCGGCCGGGGTGGCGCTCGATCGTCGCAATGAAGCTGGCTTTACCGCGGAAGAGTGGGCTGCTGCCAACGGCAACACCGACATTGCCGAGCTGATTCGGGGGGCACGCAAGCTGCGCTAAGCTGTTTTTTGCACTTTATTGGTGCGAAAAGTGCCACTTTGAGTTTTAATGCACCGGTTAAGTGCATAAAACCCAGGAGTGGAGATGAAGTACCAGAGCGCACACGAGTTTCTTGCCATCGTTGCCGAGCGGAACCCCGGACAGCCAGAGTTTCTGCAGGCGGTGACCGAGGTCATCGACAGTCTTTGGCCCTTCATTCAGGCTCATCCGCGCTATGCCGAGCACGGTCTGCTTGACCGTCTGGTCGAGCCCGAACGCGCGATCATGTTCCGGGTGTCGTGGGTCGATGATCATGGCGAGGTGCGCGTCAATCGTGGGTACCGCATCCAGCATAGCTCCGCCATCGGTCCTTACAAGGGCGGCATCCGCTTTCACCCCTCGGTCAACCTGTCCATCCTGAAGTTTCTTGCCTTCGAGCAGACCTTCAAGAACGCCCTGACCACCTTGCCGATGGGTGGTGGCAAGGGCGGTTCGGATTTCGACCCGAAGGGACGTAGCCCGGGCGAGGTCATGCGCTTCTGCCAGGCATTTGTCTCCGAGCTGTTCCGGCATGTCGGCTCCGATACCGATGTCCCGGCAGGCGACATCGGCGTGGGCGGGCGTGAAGTCGGTTTCATGGCCGGGATGATGAAAAAGCTCTCCAACCGCGCCGACTGCGTGTTTACCGGCAAGGGGCTCAGTTTTGGCGGTTCGCTGATCCGCCCTGAGGCAACCGGCTATGGCACGGTGTATTTCGCCGAGGAAATGCTGCGCCATGGTGGCCGCTCGCTGGAGAACATGCGGGTCTCGGTGTCCGGTTCGGGCAACGTCGCGCAGTACGCGGTGGAAAAAGCGATGGCCCTTGGTGCCCGGGTGATCACCGTTTCGGATTCCAGTGGTACCGTGGTCGATGCCGAAGGCTTCACGCCCGAGAAGCTTGCCGTGCTGATGGAAGTCAAGAATCACCTCTACGGCCGCGTCAGTGATTATGCCGAGCGGGCCGGCGTCCACTTCGAGGCCGGGCGCAAGCCCTGGCATGTTCCGGTGGATGTGGCGCTGCCGTGTGCGACCCAGAACGAGCTGACTGGCCACGATGCTGAAGTGCTGGTCGGTAACGGCGTGATCTGTGTGGCCGAGGGTGCCAACATGCCCTCGACTGCGGCGGCGGTGACGGTGCTCGAGAAGAATGGTGTGCTCTATGCGCCCGGCAAGGCGAGCAACGCGGGCGGGGTGGCGACCTCCGGTCTCGAGATGAGCCAGAACGCGATGCGGCTGTCGTGGACGCGCGAAGAGGTCGACGCGCGTTTGCTCGAGATCATGAAAGGCATTCATGCAGCCTGCCTGCGCCACGGGCAGCGCGAGGACGGCACGGTAAGCTATGTCGATGGCGCAAACGTGGCCGGTTTCGTCAAGGTCGCCGACGCGATGCTGGCGCAAGGCGTGATCTGATCTGCTTGCCCTGTCCGGCGTTCACGCGCCGGCTCAGGCCCCGGCGATCCAGCCTTCGATCGGATCGAAGCCCGGCGGCAGGCCGAAGCCGGGTGGGCCGGCGTGCAGACACCAGGCCGCCTGCATCAACGCCAGTGTGGCATCGAGCAGGTCGCCACTGGCGTCCTGCACCAGCGCGTCGAGCTGTTCGTCGCCGGCTTGAAGCTTGAGCTGCAGTGCATGCTCGCCCTTGCGCAGGGCCGCTGCGATCTGGATCCGTGCCGCGAGTCGTGACGGCGTCTGTTTGCGCTTCTCGTCACTCTTGTATGAGTGCGCCGTGATGCTGCGCGCCAGCAGTCCCGGATAGGCTTCGATCGCGATGCGTGCCGGATCCCCGCAATGCATGCCCGGTAGGGTGATGCCGGCGGCCATGAGGCGCGGGGCGCCTTCGAGGAACATCAGGCCGACCGGCGGATTGACCAGCTTCATCGGACTGTGCGAGCGCGCCGGCAGGTCGGTGGCCCGATGGGCGTAGCGCCGTCCGACAGGTCGGGTCTGGCGATAGCCATCGAGTGCGGCACGAAAACGCGCGCGGCCCAGTGCCGTGCAATGTGCGAGTAACTGATCCCAGTGCAGCGGCCAGCCCAGGTCGAGCACTGCCTCGCGAGGCAATCCGAACGGGAAGTCGAAGCCCCCCAGCCATGGCCCCTGGCGCAACAGCACGGCCTCGTAGGAGGCCCAGTCGGGGCATCGTTCAAGGGTCTCAAGCTGTACGCCTCGCCCGCTTAGATGTCCCGAGGCCACCGTGATCGACTTGCTGCGGCGCGGCGCCGAGGTGAAATCCACCCCGAGCAGGCGTACGCCTTTGGCCCAGTCGGCGATCTTCAGCGCAGATGTCGCGCGCCCGGTCTGCAGACCAGGCATCGCTACCACGGTCGGTGCCATCGAGCGGGTCTCAGACATGATCGACACGCCCACCGGAAAACAAACGGGCAGCCGTCAGCACCGTGGACAGGTGGATGGTGACGGTATCGTCGATCTGCCTGGCGTAGCCGCCCGCCATTGCGATTGCCACCGGGATATTCCGCTCGCGACAGTGTGCAAGTACCTTCGCGTCGCGTTCCCCGAGGCCCTCGATGCTGAGCGCAAGACGCCCGAGGCGGTCATCGACGTAAGGGTCGGCACCGGCCAGATAGATCACCAGATCGGGGACGAAGTCGTCGAACACCCTGTTCAGAGCGCCGTCCAGCGCAGCGAGGTAGGCTTGATCTCCGGTGGCGTCGGCAAGCTCGATATCGAGGTCGCTGAGCTGTTTGTGAAAGGGGAAATTTCTCGCGCCGTGCACGCTGCAGGTAAAAATGTCGGGTTCATCGGCAAGAATAGCGGCGGTGCCATCGCCCTGGTGGACATCGCAGTCGACGATGGCGACCCTTTCGGCACGGCCTTCTGCACGCATTGCCAGCGCTGCGATGGCCGCATCATTGAACACGCAAAAACCGGAGCCGAAGTTGCGATGGGCGTGATGGGTGCCACCGGCCAGGTTCACCGCGCAGCCATCCTCCTGCGCGCTGCGGCAGGCCGCAAGGGTGGCACCGGCAGACCGGCGCGAGCGCTCGACCATCTGCGCCGACCAGGGAAAGCCGATACGCCGGATCTCCGCGCTATCGAGTGTGCCGTCGCACACCCGGCTGACGTAATCGGCATCGTGGGCACGCAGCAGCGCTTCGTCGGGCGCGGCATCCGGTACGCGGAAGTCATCGGCGCGGAAGATGCCCGAGGCGAGCAGACGTTCGCGCAGACGGGCGTACTTGACCATCGGGAAGCGATGCCCCTCGGGCAGTGGCAACACGAAATGGTCGGCGTAGAAGAGCTTCACTGGCGTTGTCTGGCTTTTCGGGTGTCGCCGCACTGTGCTTTCAGCATGCGAGACTTCGACAAGTATCTTCAGTCCAGGACCTGAAGGAGGTTCGCCACCGGGTCGTCAGCGTCGGTGTACAGGGTTTCGAACTCTTCTTCCGGCACCATGGTGACCGCGATCTCGGGCTCGTGTCCACCGCCGCCGAGAATGACGCCACGCAGCGGCGAGACGTCGTTGAAGTCGCGTCCCCAGCCGATGGTGACGTGCTCGAGCGCGGGCATGACCGCATTGGTCGGGTCAAAGTCGATCCATCCCAGCCCCGGACAATAGACTGAAACCCAGGCGTGCGTGGCATCGGCGCCGATCAGACGCGGCTTGCCCGGTGGCGGGCGGGTAAGGATGTAGCCGCTGACATAGCGTGCGGCAAGCCCCATCGAGCGCAGACAGGACAGCATCAGGTGGGCGAAGTCCTGGCATACGCCGCGACGGGTCTCGAGGACTTTGGTCACCGGCGTGGAAATGTCGGTGGCTTCCGGGTCGAAGGTGAAGTCGCGAAAGATGCGCTGCATCAGACGCTCGACCGCGAGCAGCAAGGGGACGCCAGGCGCGAAATCAGCTGCGGCATAGTCGGCAAAGTCGTGCTTGACTCTCACATGCGCCGATTCGAACTGGAAGCCGACGGCTTCGAGCTCCGCCGCGCTCAGCGTGCGCCCGGCGCGATAGGCCAGCTGGTCACGCACCGTGTTCCACGCAGGGGATTCGGACAAGGCCGGCAAGGGCTTCGGATTGAGCTCGATCCAGCTCTCGGAGCGGACGAAGAGGGTGTCGTGATCACGCTCGAAATGCATCGAGCGCACCAGGTTGCCAAAGCCGTCGGTGAAGTCCTCGGCGCGCAATGGTTCCGGTCTGACCTCGATGCGGTGCGAAACACAGTGTTGTCCGGGCAGTTCGCGCGGGGTCAGACGTAGCATCTGGCGCGATTCGCCAACGGGCGAGTCGTAGCGGTACAGGGTGTCGTGGCGAATATGGTAGCGGATCGGGGTCATGCCACTCTCCGCAACTGCATCGGGTGCAAGGTGTGGGTGAAATGGCGGCGATGGACTTCGTCCGACAGGTTCAGCGCCACGCCCAGCGACTCAATGAGCAGGGTCCGCAGCGTGCCCAGTGCCAGCTCGCAATCATCGGCCTCGAAGCGGGTCAGGTCGAAGTCCTCCAGCCGACGCGCGAGCGGGTCGATCATCAAAGACGGATACGGATGGCCGAGTTCGCGCGAACTGCGAGTGAGGTACTTCTGCAGCACGTCGACCTGAAAACCCACCGAGTGCGGATTGGTGCGGTCGAAGATGATCAGGTGCAGTACCGGCAGCAGTTCGGGCATGCGCCGATAGCGCGCACGATAGGTGACGATCGAGTTGGTCGCTTCCAGCAGCCATTCGAACATCCGTTCACGTGCCGCAGGTTTGGCCGCGAGCGGCACCGAGATCAGGCCGGAAAGTCCTTCGAGGCGTTCGATACGCCGACCAAGGATGAGAAAGCGCCAACCCTCGTCGCGGGTCATGTCGTCCATCGCAAAACCGGCCAGCGAGATGCACGACTGCATCACCCGGTCGATCGCGGACAGCGCCTGATCGGTGCTCGATACCGGCTCCGCGAACAGTTGCTCAAGCCGGTTCAAGGCATGCCAGTTATCGGTGGATAGACGCTCCCGTACCTGGCTGGCCGAGAAGCTGAGCGCCTGCAGATTCGACGCGACGGAGCCGGGGCGCTTGCTGTCGAGCAGGGCCGCGAGCAGTTCCGCCTCAAGGTCGGCGGGTCGGTCTTCAGCATCCGGACCGGCTAGCACCCCGAGCCGGCGGGCTGCTTCGAGTAGCCCGGACAGGCTTTGTTCGGTGTCGGGATCGGCGCTGGCTGCACGCGTCAACGCGGCCCGCAACAAACGGGCACTGGCTTCGACCCGTTCGGCATAGCGACCCATCCAGAACAGATTTTCGCCGACGCGGGACGGAATATCGGATCCGCCGCAGACCAGATCGATGACGCCAAGCCGGCGCTTGAGCAGGCTGGTACGCACCACGGGTGCCGCGGCACGGATCCAGGTGTCCTTGGACAAACCGCCGCGCTGCATGGAGATCACCTCCATGCCGGCCCGAGGTGCCACCCGGCCGAGCGCCCCCGGCATCACCGTGTAGTCTTCGCCGGTGGAACAGGCGAACACGCGGATGCCGACCGAGCGCGGCAGCAGACGCCGGTTCCACACCGGTGCCTGTGACAGGCGCACCCATTCCTGGGCGACATAGGCATGGGGCCGGGCAAGAATGCGCTCAATCATGCGCCGCCGCGAATCGCCCTTGAGCTCGTGACCGAATACGGTCTCCATGCGCATGCTGGGGAAGGCGGGCTTGATGACCAGTTCGTCGAGATGCGCCAGGACGTATTTCAGCGCGGGCGGTTCGCCGCACCACCAGCTCGCCACCGAAGGCATGGCCATCGGCTCGCCGAGCAAATGTTCGCAGATCGCGGGCAGAAATCCGAACATTGCGCCCGATTCAAGCACGCCGCTCCCGATCGCATTGGCCATCAGCACCCGGCCGGCGCGGATCGCACCGAGCAGACCGGGCACGCCCAGGGCCGAATCCGAGCGCAGTTCCAGCGGATCGCAGAAGTCGTCATCGAGCCGGCGCTTGATCGCATGCACCCGACGCAGGCCACGCAGTGTCTTGAGGAACACGGTGTTGTCGCGCACCGTGAGATCCTTGCCCTCGACCAGCGGAAAGCCGAGGTAGCGGGCGAGGAAAGCGTGCTCGAAGTAGGTTTCGTTGAACGGACCGGGCGTCAGCAGCACGGTAAGCGGTACATCGCCATCCGCAGGGGCGAGGCGGGCGAGGCTGTCCTGCATCGAGCGGAAATGGCTGGCAAGCGGATTGACGTGCAGTTCGCGGAAGGCATCCGGGAAGGCACGCGACACGATGATCCGGTTCTGCAGCGCATAGCCCGCGCCCGAGGGGCCCTGGGTGCGGTCGGCGATTACCCACCACTTTCCATCCGGCGCACGTGCGATATCCGCCGCATAACTGAACAGCCACACATTGCCCGGTGGTTGAACGCCGCGCGCCGGCCACTTGTATCCGTGCTGGCCGAACACCAGTGCCGGCGGCAGGTAGCCCTCGGAAAGCAGCGTCTGCGGCCCGTACAGATCGGCAAGGATGGCGTTCATCAGGCGCGCGCGCTGCGCGATTGCTGCCGACAGGCTCTCCCACTCGCTGGTGCTGATGATCAGTGGGAGCATGTCGAGCCCCCACGGGCGTTTGGTGCCCTTGGGGTCGGCATAGACGTTGTAGCTGACACCATCGGCTTCAATCGCACTGCGCACGAAGTCGGCGCGCTGGGTCATCGCCTCTTCGGGAAAGTTCTCGATGCGATCGGCAAATGCCTGCCAGTGTGATCGGGGCTCACCGCGGGCGGAAAGCATCTCGTCGTAGCGGTTGGCGCTGAACGGATAGTTTTGAATGAGGCCTGCGGGCATTTTGTCTGGGAATCACGCCGCACCCGGGTTTCGGGTGCGGCGTGTGGGTTAGAAGTGGCGCAAGTCTAGCGTGAAAGGGAACTCCGGATGTGTGCGGACTTCCTCGATGGCCATCTTTCCGGGGGTATGCCCCATGCGGAAAAATCGCGCCATACGTCTGCTTTCAGCGCCAAAGGCATTGACCGGGAAGTCATCGTAACTGCGACCACCCGGGTGCACCACGTGATATTGGCAACCGCCCAGACTGCGTTGATTCCAGGTATCCACCAGATCGAAAGTCAGCGGACTGTCGATGCCGATGGTCGGATGCAGCGCCGATGGCGGCTGCCAGGCACGATAGCGCACCCCGGCCACGAACTCGCCCACCGTGCCGGTGGGCTGCATCGGAACCGGTACGCCGTTGCAGGTCACCACGTAGCGGTCCGGTGCAGCACCAGTGAGCTTGACCTGCACCCTCTCGAGGGAGGAGTCCACGTAGCGGGCAGTGCCGGCCGAAGAGCCTTCCTCGCCCATCACATGCCACGGTTCGAGCGCGGCCCGCAGCTCCAGCTTCATGCCCTTGACCGCGAAGTCGCCGTACTTGGGGCAGCGGAACTCGAGGTGGGGGGCAAACCATTCGCTCTTGATCGGATACCCGTCCGCCTGCAGATCCTCCATCACGTCGCAGAAATCCTGCCAGATGAAGTGCGGCAGCAGGAAGCGGTCGTGCAGCTCGGTGCCCCAGCGCACCAGCTTGGGCGGCGTATAGGGATCCTTCCAGAAACGGGCGACGAGGGCGCGCAGCAGTAGCTGCTGAGTCAAACTCATGCGCGAATGCGGGGGCATCTCGAAGGCGCGCATCTCGAGCAGGCCGAGGCGGCCGGTGGGGCCGTCGGGCGAATAGAGCTTGTCGATGCAGAACTCGGCACGGTGGGTGTTGCCGCCCACATCGATCAGCAGGTTGCGCAGCAGTCGGTCGGCAATCCACGGCGGGCATCCGTCCGGACTCGATTCGGTGATGCGCGTCATCTCTTTGAACGCAAGCTCGATTTCGGCCACCGAGTCGTTACGTGCCTCATCGATCCGCGGTGCCTGCGAGGTCGGGCCCATGAACATGCCCGAGAACAGATAGGACAGGCTCGGATGGTTGTGCCAGAAGCTGATCAGGCTGCGCAGCAGATCCGGTCGGCGCAGGAAGGGCGAGTCGGTCGGCGTGGCGCCGCCCATCACGAAGTGGTTGCCGCCGCCGGTGCCGGTGTGGCGCCCGTCGACCATGAACTTTTCGCTGGTGAGGCGGCACTGGTGCGCTGCATCGTAAAGGTGAGTGGTCTGGTCAACCAGTTCGTCCCAGCTCGTTGCCGGATGGACATTGACCTCGACCACGCCCGGATCGGGGGTGATGCGGAAGTGCTTCAGGCGCGGGTCGCCGGGAGGCTCGTAGCCTTCCAGCAGCACCGGCTGGTTCATCAGCTCCGCCGTGGCTTCGACCGCCGCGACGATCTCGAGATAGTCCTCGAGCCGGTCCACCGGGGGCATGAAGATGTACAGGGTGCCGTTACGGGCCTCGGCGCACATGGCGGTGCGCTTGATCCAGCTGGCGGATTCCTTGCTCTGCGGTCGGCGCTCTGCCGACTCGGCCTGGCCACGCACGCTGGTGCTCTTGCCCGACGCGACGCCGGTGACCGTGCTTGACCGCTTGCCACCCATGCCGAGCGAGGCGGTGGCGGCCGCAGCAGCCGAACTGGCCTGCCCAGCGGTGGTGAGGCGCGACGCCGGGCCGTACTGGTGGCGCAGCGCAGCATGAGCGGGCAGCGGCGGGAAATGGTCGAAGGGGTCGGGCTGGTGGATGACCGGCCGATCGACCGCGCTTGCCCACGGCTGCGAGTCGAGCGGCAGGCGGTAGCCCATCGGTGAGTCGCCCGGGAACAGGTAGCAGCGCTCGCTGCGCAGGAACCAGTTTCCGGTCTGCCACTCGCCAGTGGCGGGGTCGCGCGATACCGGCAACGCGTAGCCGCTGACCTTGCCCAGGCCCTGGGTGAACACCTTCATCAGGCGTTCGCGCTCCATTGGGTCATCGAGACGCGCATCGAAGGGGTCTACGTTGGACGGCAGGCGACGCTCGCGCCACATGTAGTAGAACACGTCTTCATAGCCCGGGAATACGAACTCCGGCTTCAGGCCGAGGCGATCTGCCACGCCACGCAGGAAGCGACCGGCAACGATGTCGTCCGCCGTGCCCGGCTTGCTATCGTCGGCCACCAGATCGCGGCGCGACCACATCGGCTGGCCATCCTTGCGCCAGTAACAGTTCAGCGACCAGCGCGGCAGCTGCTCGCCCGGGTACCATTTGCCCTGTCCGAAATGCACCAGGCCCTCGGGGCCGTACTTGTCGCGCAAGCGGTGGTAGAGGTCGGCGGACAGCCGTTTCTTGTTCGGCCCCATGGCCGCGGTGTTCCACTCTTCGCCATCCGGATCGTCAAACGAGACGAAAGTCGGCTCGCCGCCCTGGGTCAGGCGGACATCGTGCTCGACCAATTCCGCATCGATCGAATGGCCGAGTTGTTCGATCTCGCTCCATTGCTCCTCGGTGTAGGGCTTGGTGACGCGCGGCGCTTCCCAGATGCGGCTCACCTTCATCTCGTGCTCGAAGCTCACCTCGCACTCGTCGAGGGCGCCGGTGATCGGCGCCGCCGAGGTCGGGTCGGGCGAGCAGGCGAGCGGGATGTGGCCTTCGCCGGCGAACAGTCCGGAAGTCGGGTCCAGACCGATCCAGCCAGCTCCGGGCAGATAGACTTCGCACCAGGCGTGAAGATCGGTGAAGTCCTCCTCCGGGCCGCTCGGACCGTCGAGCGATTTCACGTCGGCGGTGAGCTGGATCAGGTAGCCGGATACGAATCTCGCCGCCAGTCCGAGATGGCGCATCAGTTGCACCAGCAGCCATGCAGAGTCGCGACATGAGCCGGATTCACTCTCGAGCGTCTCTTCCGGGGTCTGTACGCCCGGCTCCATCCGGATCACGTACTTGAGGTGGGAGTAAAGATCGCTGTTGAGCATGACCAGGAAGTCGACCGCGCGCTTCTCGCTGCGGTCGATGCTGTCCAGGTAGGCCTTGAACTTCGGCGTCAGCGGCAGCTTGAGCAGGTAGGGGGCCAGTTCATGGCTCAGCGATGCATCGTACTTGAACGGAATGGTCTCGGCGTACGGCTCGAGAAAGAAGTCGAACGGGTTGATGACCGCCATCTCGGCGACCAGATCGACCTCGATCCGCAGCTTTGTGGTCTTCTCCGGGAAGACGAGGCGTGCCAGATAATTGGACTGCGGGTCTTGCTGCCAGTTGACGAAGTGCGGCTCAGGCAGCACGCGCAGCGAGTAGGACAGGATCCGGGTGCGGCTGTGCGGCGCCGGACGCAGACGAACGACCTGCGGACCAAGATTGATCGGCCGGTCGTAGTGGTAGGTGGTGACGTGAGACAGCGCCACATGGATCGACATGTATTCTTCCTCTATCAGGCTTGGTTAGACAGTAAGAGCAATTCCCGCGCCATGGCAAATCGCCGGAAGATGGCTCATTCCGGGTAATTCGCGCACCATTACGGGGCGCGCCCCGTAATGGTGCGCACTGTTATTGCACGCTCTTGCGTGTGTTCCGGGATCGCAGGCGGCGGGGCATTGTCAGAAATCCTGTAATACACTGAAGCTTCCCCTGCACACACAAAAAAGACAAGGCGAAACCATGAGCGTCATCGATATCGTCCGCCCGGTGCATTACCGTTTGAAGGCGTTTCGTCGCGACATCCATGCTCACCCCGAACTGGCTTTCGAAGAGCACCGAACCGCCGAACTGGTGGCAGCCCGGCTCGAATCTGCCGGTATCGAGGTTCATCGCGGTATCGGCGGCACCGGGGTGGTGGGTGCGATCCGCGGTGGTCGGGGCCTGCGGGCAGTCGGCCTGCGCGCCGACATGGATGCGCTGCCGATCACCGAGCGCAATACCTTCGATCACCGTTCGACCCGCGCCGGGTGCATGCACGCCTGCGGTCACGACGGCCACACCACCATGCTGCTCGGCGCTGCCGAACTGCTCGCTGAACGGCGTGACTTCGACGGCATCGTGTACGTGATCTTCCAGCCCGCAGAAGAGGGCGAAGGCGGTGGCCGGGTGATGATCGAGGACGGCTTGTTCGAGCGCTTCCCGATGGAGTCGGTTTTCGGCATGCACAACTGGCCGGGCATGCCGGCCGGGCATTTCGCGGTGCATAGCGGACCGGTGATGGCCAGTGCCGATCGGTTTGACATCCGTATCCTTGGGGTAGGGGCACACGCAGCGATGCCGCATCTCGGAACCGATGCGGTGGCGACGGGCGCGGCGTTGGTGCAGGCGATCCAGACCATCGTGTCGCGCACGCTGGACCCGATTGATGCCGCCGTAGTGTCGGTGACCCAGTTCCATGCAGGCGAGGCGTATAACGTGATTCCGGACCGGGCCGAGCTGTCGGGAACGGTGCGCGCTTTCTCCGAGCGCATCCAGGAGCGGATCGAGGCGCGTCTGCGCGAGCTTTGCGACGGCATGGCCGCTGCCTTCGGCGTGCGCATCGAGTTCGAGTACCGTCGCGGCTATCCGCCGACGATCAACTCCGCGGCTGAAGCGTTGCTGTGCACCGAAGTCGCGGCGGCGCTGGTTGGCGCCGGGCAGGTTGAGACCAGCGCGCGCCCGAGCATGGGTGCCGAGGATTTTGCCTTCTTCCTGCAACGCAAACCCGGCGCCTATGTCTGGATCGGTAACGGCCCGGGCGAAGGCGGATGTACCCTGCACAACCCGCATTACGATTTCAACGACGACATCATCCCCGTCGGTGTCGCCTACTGGATGGAGCTGGTAAAGCGCATCCTGCCTGTCGCGACTTGAACCGAATCGCGGCGGGACCGTCCATCACCGTAGTCCATGCGCGATTGCATACGGTTTGCCGCCACCCATTCGTTACAAGCAGCCCACCATGAAAAGCCAGTTATGAAAACCTTACGCCTTGCCCTGCGCATGCTGCGTCGCGATCTGCGTGCAGGTGAGTTGCACCTGCTCGGACTCGCCATCATCGTTGCGGTCGCCTGCCTCACCAGTGTCGGTTTTCTCGCCGATCGTGTCGGGCGCGGGCTCGATCGCGAGGCCAACCAGCTGCTCGGGGGCGATCTGCTGCTGCGTGCCGATCAGCCCTGGTCCGCGCGCTTCTTCGACGAGGCCCGCCAGCGCGGGCTGATGGCGGTGACTTCGGTGCTGTTTACCAGCATGGCCAGCACCGACAGCGCGGCCGTGCTGACCGGGGTCAAGGTGGTGGAGGAGGGCTACCCTTTGCGCGGTGCGATCCGCATCGCACCGGGGCCGAACCAGCCCGATGCGGACGCCGGACGCGCGCCGGGGCCGGGCGAGGTGTGGCTCGATGAACGCCTGCTGGCCGAGCTCGGGGTGCGGGTGGGCGATCGCGTGGGGCTGGGCGAGCTTGATTTTCGTGTTGGCGGCATGGTCAGTTTCGAGTCCGATCGGGGCGCAAATTTTTTCAGCCTGTTGCCACGGGCGATCTTCAATCTCACCGATCTCGAGGCTACCGGTCTGATCTCGGTCGGCAGTCGCGCCAACTGGCGGCTCCACGTTGCCGGTACCGACGAGGCCGTTGCCGGCTACGAAAAATGGGCGCGCAGCCAGCTCGGGCGCGGTCAGGCGGTGGAGACCATTGAAAACGCCCGGCCCGAGGTCCGTACCGCACTCGATCAGGCGCAGCGCTTCCTGCGTCTGGCAGCGCTGCTGGCGGTGATCCTGGCGGCGGTCGCCGTGGGCCTGTCGGCGCGTCGCTTCATGCAGCGCCACCTCGATGCGTGTGCGGTGATGCGTTGCCTGGGCGCACGTCAGTCGCAGGTGCTCGGGATCGTGATTGGCGAGTTCCTGGTGTTCGGTCTGGTCGCGGCACTGATTGGCACCGCGCTGGGCTGGTCGGTGCAATGGGGCTTGAGCAGCGGTCTGCGCGAGATCCTGGCCACCGAACTGCCGGCGCCCTCGATGCTGCCGGTGGCGCATGGGTTGATCGTCGGCATGGCCTTGCTGATCGGTTTTGTGTTGCCGCAACTGCTTCGCTTGGGGGCGGTGCCCACGCTGCGGGTGCTGCGGCGCGAATTCACCACGGCCGAACCACGCAGCAGCGGTGCGTGGGTGCTGGGGCTGGGGGCATTGCTCGGGCTGATCTTCTGGATTGCTGCCGATGTTCGGCTGGGGCTGGCGGTGGCGCTCGGCTTTGCCGTCGCGCTGGGGGTGTTCGCCCTGGCCGCCTGGCTGGTGCTGCATCTGGCGACGCGTTTCAAGGGGCGGGGCAGCCTGCGCGGCGGCGGCTGGCGTTACGGCATAGCCGCGCTTGGGCGCCGCATGGGCGCAAGCGTGATTCAGGTTGCCGCGCTCGGCCTGGGCATGACCGCGCTGCTGTTGCTGACCCTGATCCGCGGCGATCTGCTCGACGACTGGCGCAAGATGACGCCAGCCGATGCGCCCAACCGCTTCGTGATCAATATCCAGCCCGATCAGCGCGCACCGATTGAAGCGTTCTTTGTATCCGAGGGACTGAAGCAGCCGGGCATCGAGCCGATGATCCGGGGTCGCATGGTCGCCATCAATGGCACACCGATCAATACCGAGGCTTACGAAGAGGCGCGCACCCGCAGGCTGGCCGAACGCGAGTTCAACCTGTCCTATGGCAGTGCGCTGCCTGCCGGCAATGAAGTCAGTGCCGGGCGCTGGCACGGCGAGAGCCGGACGCCGCAGCTGTCGGTGGAGCAAGGTTTGGCCGAGACCTTTGCGCTGAAGGTGGGTGATACGGTGGCGTTCGACGTCGCGGGACAACGGGTCGAGGCGCCGATCACCAGCGTGCGCCTGCTCAACTGGGATTCGATGCGGGTCAATTTCTTCTTCATTGCCTCCGAGGGCCTGCTCGAACCCTATCCGGCCAGCCTGATCACCAGCTTTCATCTGCCTGCGAGCAGTCACGACTTCACCACCCGTCTGATCGCGGCCTTTCCCAACCTGTCGGTGATCGATATCGGCGCGGTGCTGGCGCAGGTTCGCACCATGACCGACAAGCTGATCCTGATCGTGCAGTTCGTGTTCGGTTTCGCGGTGCTGGCGGGGCTGGTGGTGCTGTACGCGGCCTTGCAATCCACCCACGACGAGCGCGAGTACGAACTTGCCATGTTGCGCACGCTCGGTGCCCGCAACCGCCAGGTGAGGCAGGCGCTGGCGGCCGAGTTCATCGTGCTGGGCGGCGTGGCCGGGGTATTGGCGGGCATAGGCGCGACGGCCATCGGTTGGGCGCTGGCGCATTTCGTGTTCAAGATGAGTTATGTGCCGGGGGTGATGCCGGTATTGCTGGCGACCGCGATCGGTGCCGGCGGGGTGGTGCTGGGCGGCTGGCTCGGCACCCGTGGGCTGATGTCCAGGCCCCCGCTGGCCAGCCTGCGCGCACTGGGTTGAGGTCGGGGTTGAGGTCGGGGCTGAGATGACCGCTGTTTTTTCAAATGCCGAGCTGGTCCTGGTTGGCCTGCTCGTGGCGGTGCTCGGTTTGCTGCTATGGGTGCTGGCGCGTACTGGACGGCTCGAACGCGATATCCATGCCGGCATCGGCGAGCGGCTCGATCAGCAACTCGGTGCCCAGCATCGCGATCTGCTGCGCGACCTGCATGACGGGCTCGGCCGTCAGACCGACCGCATCGGCGACCATGCGCGCGCCGACCGCGAGTTGCTGCAGCGTGGTCTTGCGTCGGCCTCGGTGCAACTGTCGCGCAGCATCGAAGCGCTGACCCATAGTGTGGATGGTCGCCTGCAAACGCTGGCCGGACAGGTGAACGAGCGCCTCGACGAAGGCTTTCGCAAGACCAACGACACCTTTGCCAGCGTGATGTCACGCCTGGCGACGATCGACGAGGCGCAGAAGAAGATCGACGGGCTCACTACCAATGTGGTCAGCCTGCAGGAGTTGCTCGGTGACAAGAAGGCGCGCGGCGCATTCGGCGAGGTTCAGCTCGAAGCGCTGGTGCGCAATGTGCTGCCGCCGGATGCGTATGAATTCCAGGCAACGCTGCCGAACAACACCCGCGCCGACTGCATCCTGAAGCTGCCGGCGCCGACCGGCCTGGTGGCAGTCGACTCCAAGTTTCCGCTGGAAAACTATCACCGTATGTTCGACACCAGTCTTGGGGATGTCGAGCGCAAGCTTGCGCAGACCGCCTTCAGGGGCGACGTGAAGCGCCATGTGGATGCGATCGCGGGCAAGTACATCCTGCCCGGGGTGACCTCGGACGGCGCGGTGATGTTCCTGCCCGCCGAGGCGGTGTTTGCCGAGCTCCATGCCTATCATCCCGAGGTGGTGGCCTATGCGCAGAACAAGCGGGTGTGGATCGTGTCGCCGACCACGCTGATGGCGGTGCTCAATACGGCGCGTGCCGTGCTGAAGGATGTCGAGACGCGCAAGCAGATCCACGTCATCCAGGATGCGCTGGGCAAGCTGGCGAAGGATTTTCACCGCTTTGACGAGCGCATGAATGCGCTCGCGCGTCACATCGATCAGGCGAGCAAGGACGTGCAGGACGTGCAGACCTCGAGCCGCAAGATCACTGCCCACTTCCAGAAGATCGAGTCGGCCCGCCTCGACGAGCTCGATCCGGTGCAGGACGAAAGGTCTGAAGCCATGGCCGTGGCCGAAGCCGCGCCTCAGCCGCCGATGTAGGACATCTCGATCTTCGGCCGGCCGGCGGTGGCGGCGGTGCGGATTTCGGAGTAGCGGTCGTCGCGCTGCGTCCACACGCCGGCGATGGCCGCATCGATGCGGGCGTCGTCCGCGTCGCCGCGCAGCAGATCGCGCAGATCGTGCCCGTGCTGGGCGAACAGACACGTGTAGAGCTTGCCCTCGGTCGACAGCCGGATCCGGGTACAGGTGGAGCAGAAGGCCTGGGTCACCGAGGAGATCACCCCGACTTCACCGGCTCCGTCCACATAGCGCCAGCGCTCCGCCACCTCGCCTTCGTAGTTCGGGTCGATCGCCTCGAGCGGGAACTGCTCGTGGATGCGGGCGATCACGTCGCGCGAGGGCAGTACCTCGTCCATCTTCCAGCCGTTGCTCGCGCCCACGTCCATGAACTCGATGAAGCGCAGGATGTGGCCGCTGTTACGGAAGTGGCGCGCCATCGGGACGATATCCTGATCGTTGCTGCCGCGTTTCACCACCATATTGACCTTGATCGCCTCGAAGCCGGCCGATTGTGCCGCCGCGATGCCCTCGAGCACGCGCTCGACCGGATAGTCGGCGTCGTTCATGCGGCGGAATGTTGCGTCATCGAGCGCATCCAGACTCACCGTCACCCGGTGCAGCCCTGCATCACGCAGCGTGCGGGCGAGTTTGGGCAGCAGCACGCCATTGGTGGTGAGGGTGAGTTCGACATCATCGAGGGTCGCCAGCATGGCGATCAGGCGCTCTATGTCCTTGCGCAACAGTGGTTCGCCGCCGGTGATCCGGATCTTGCGTACCCCGCGCGCGGCAAAAATCTTTGCCACCCGGAAGATCTCCTCGAAGCTGAGGAGTTGTGCCCGCGGCAGAAACGGGTAGTCCTTGTCGAACACCGCGCGCGGCATGCAATAGACACAACGGAAATTGCACCGATCCGTTACCGAGATGCGCAAGTCGCGCACGCTTCGCCCGCGCTGGTCAACAAGAGGGCCGTCCGCCGCATCTGCACGAACGGAGAGGGGGGTGGAAAGCGCGCTGCGGATAGGGATGACTTTCATGGCGTGATCGATGATTTGTTCTTTCGACTGATCGTGCTACCGACTGTTCCACAGCGCCTTGTCTGCGGTCAAGTTCGAATATTTGCTGGTGACCCGTTGCCGGATGTCGATGTAGGACCCAGGCAGCTGTGCGATCCGTGATATCGATCACGAGCGTCACCATGTTGCGGTGCCCAAACTGGGAAATACAACGAACTTTTGGGCAGAATGGCGGCCTGAATCCACATAAACACCATATTTGTCATTTATTATGAATGTAGTAACGCTGAGCGTAAATTGGAGGTTGCCGCGATGAATGCACCTGGCGAGTTGCGCGTGCGTAGGACCGATACCGCCGCGCTATATGAGCGCTTTCCCCACCTGCAGACGATCGACCTGATCTGGGGAAGCGTCGATTGTCGTCGCCATCTGTTCCGGCTGATGACCGACACGCGTGGCGGGACGCGCCGGGGCTTCCCCGCCGAACATGCGGGCACCGTCATGCGCCTGCTGCTCGAGCATGACCGGCTGTTTCCGCAGTTCGAGGACGACGGCCTGGATATGCGCTGGGGCGATGAACACTTGCGTCCGGCCGGGCGTTGATTGCCGTGTGAGACTTGCCGGCAGGCTTGGTTGCGGTAAAGATGTCGGGATGCCCGGCCCACCCGGTCCGGCAACTCTTTTCCGCTTCGGCTTCCGGAGAAAAACAACATGGCCGACATCGCGCCCCTGCATGCAACCCGGCTGCGAGCCAGTTGCAACCCAGAGCAGTTCTCCTTTGACACCACCGCAACGCTCGATGACCACCCTGGCGACCTCGGCCAGGACCGGGCAATGGAAGCCTTGCGCTTCGGCCTTGCGATCGGACACGCCGACTACCATGTGTTCGTCCTTGGCGAGTCGGGCAGCGGCAAGCACGCGACCACCTTCAAACTGCTGCGCGAGCGGGCCGACAGCGAGCCGGTTCCACCCGACCTCTGTTACCTGCACAACTTCGACGAGCCGCTGCACCCGCGCCTGTTGACCCTGCCTGCAGGGCGCGGCGGGGCATTGCGCGCCGACATGCAGACCTTCATCCGCGAACTCGGTCCGGCGATCGAGGCGGCGCTCGGCAGCGATCCGCACACCGAGCGGATCGAGGCGCTACAGGGCGCGCACAAGACGCGCGAGGACTCGGCCTTGCGCGAGCTCGGCCAGCAGTGTGCCGAGCAGGGCATCTCGCTGCTGCAGACTCCCGATGGCTTCGTGTTCTCACCCTCACGCGAAGGTGAGGTGCTCACCCCGGAAGCGTTCGATGCCCTGCCGGAAGCCGAGCGCACGGCGATCGAGGCGCAGGTTGCCGAATGGAGTGACCGGCTGACCGACCTGCTCAACGAGTTTCCAGGTTGGCGCAAGGCGCTGCGCGAAGCGCTGGTGCGCGCCGAGCACGAGGCCCTTTCGCCGGCGCTCGCCCATCTGATGCGCGAGATGCGCGAGCGTCACGCCGATCTGCCCGAAGTGCTCGCCTTCTTCGACATCGTGGTGAAGGACGTGCTCGACTTCGCGGTGGAGGGCATCGTGATCGACGAGGACGAGGAAGAGGCCGACAAGGACGACAGTAGCCGTTTCGGTCGTTACCAGGTCAAGCTGCTGGTCGATCACGCCGCGTCCACCGGGGCACCGATCGTGTTCGAGAACAATCCCGGATACGGAAACCTGATCGGTCGGGTCGAGCATGTGGTGCAGCAGGGCGCGCAGGTCAGCCACTTCAACCTGATCCGGGCCGGAGCCCTGCACCGCGCCAACGGTGGCTATCTGGTGGTCGATGCCGAGCGGCTGCTGACCCAGCCCTTCGCCTGGGAGGGGCTCAAGCGTACCTTGCGCGCAAACGAGATTCTGATCGAGCCGCCGGCGGAAGCCCAGGGCTGGAGCGGAACCCTCACCCTCGAGCCGCAAGCCGTTCCGTGCGCGCTCAAGGTGGTGATGATCGGCGATCGCGAGCTGTATTACACCCTGATGGAGCACGATCCGGATTTTGCCAAGCTGTTCAAGGTCGCGGCCGATTTCGACGACGATCTGCCGCGTACGCCCGAGAACGAGCAGCAATACGCACGCCTGCTGGCCATGCTGGGGCGTAACGCGAAATTGCTGCCGCTGGATCGCAATGCGGTTGCGCGCATGGTGGAGGAGGGCGCCCGTTTTACCGAGGATGCTGCCCGCCTGTCGCTGCAAACCCGCATGCTTGCCGACCTGATGCGTGAGGCGGACCACTTTGCCCGCCAGCAAGGCTGCGACCGGATCGGGCGCGAGCAGATCGAAGCGGCACTGGCCGCACGTGCGCGGCGCTGCAGCCGCTATCCGACCCGGGTGCGCGAATCGATGCTCGACGGCACCACGCTGATCGCCACCAGTGGCGCCCGTTCCGGGCAGATCAACGGCCTGGTGGTGATCGAGCTGGCCGGCGAACGCTTCGGCCATCCGATGCGGATCTCGGCCACGGTGCGCCTGGGCGAGGGCGACGTAGTCGACATCGAGCGCGAAGCCGAACTCGGTGGCGCCATCCATTCCAAAGGGGTGCTCATCCTGTCAGCCTTTCTCGCTGCGCGCTACGCCCGCCACCAGCCCCTGTCGCTGTCGGCCAGCCTGGTGTTCGAGCAGTCCTACACGCCGGTCGAAGGCGACTCGGCGTCGCTCGCGGAGTTGTGCGCCCTGCTTTCGGCACTGACCCAGTTGCCGATCGAGCAGCGCCTGGCGATCACCGGTTCGGTCAACCAGTTCGGCGAGGTGCAGGTGATCGGCGGGGTCAACGAGAAGATCGAGGGTTTCTTCGATCTGTGCGCTGCGCGTGGGCTCGACGGGACGCAGGGCGTGGTGATTCCGGCGGTCAGCGTGCGCCATCTGATGTTGCGCGAGGATGTGGTCGAGGCCGCGCGCGAAGGTCGGTTCCACATCTATCCGGTCACGACCGTGGACGAGGCCATGACCGTGCTCACCGGGATTCCGGCCGGCGAGCCGGACTCCAAGGGTGTAATGCCGCGCGGATCGCTCAATTTCAAGGTGGCCGCGGTACTCGCTGACATGACCGCTGCGCGCCACGCATTTGCCGACGGCGAGGGCGAAGGGAAACGGCGGACGCGGTCGCATTGAGTGGTGCAAACGGCATCTGAATGTGCTTGGATGAAGAGCAGCGCGCTGAACCCTGAGCGGTAACACTCACGCGGGAGATCTGGCTGTGTCGGGGATCTTCATCAGTCACAGCAGTCGGGACAACGCCGCGGCCGAGGACGTGGCGACGCGCTTGCGAGCGCAGGGTTACCAGTCGCTGTTCCTCGACTTCGACCCGGCCGACGGCATTCCTGCCGGGCGCCACTGGGAGCGCGAGATCTATGCCCGGTTGCGCGCCTGCAGCGGCGTCATCGTATTGTGCAGTGCGCACTCGATGGCGTCCGACTGGTGTTTCGCCGAGATCACGCACGCGCGTGCGCTGGGCAAGCAGATTTTCCCGCTGATCATCGCCGACTGCGAGTTGCGCTCCATCCTGCTCGACACCCAGGCCACCGACCTGCGTACCGACCCTGAAGCTGGGTATGCGCGCTTGTGGCGCGGCATGCGCAGCGCCGGGCTGGATCCGGCCGACAGTTTCAGCTGGGATATCCATCGCCCGCCTTACCCCGGCCTCCAGCCCTTCCAGGCCGCCGACGCTGCGGTGTATTTCGGCCGCGATGAAGACCAGCGCCGCTGCCTCGATACGTTGGCGCAGATGCGCCGCTATGGCGGCGATCGCCTGCTGGTGCTGGTCGGCGCCTCGGGCAGTGGCAAGTCGTCGCTGGTGCGCGCCGGGGTGATCCCCAGGCTGGCGCGCATGCCCGACTGGCAGGTGCTGGTGCCGATGCGGCCGCTGCAGCAACCGGTGGAAGAGTTGGCGCGTGTGCTGGCAGAGGTGCTGCCGGAGGCCGTACCCGCTGCCGCAGCTACGCGGCTGACCGACGATGACCGCGACCAGACGCTGCTCAATACGGTAAAGGCCGCAGTGGGTAAGGGCGGGCCGCGCGCGGTGCTGCTGGTCGTTGATCAGCTCGAGGAGCTCCTGACCACCAGTGATGCCGCGGCGGCGGCACGATTTGTCCGCCTGCTGCACGCGGCACTCGCTGACGACGCGGGCAATCTGTATTGCCTGGCGACGCTGCGTGCCGACTATCTGGCTACCCTGCAGTCACATCCACTATGGGGGGAGATGCCGTTTCGCGAGATGTCGCTGGGCCCGATGATGCCGCGCCACTTTGCCGAGATCATCAGCAAACCCGCCCGCGTCGCCGGTATCGAGCTCGAAAGCGGCCTGGTCGAGACCATGGTGCAGGATACCGGCACCGCCGATGCGCTGCCGCTGCTCGCCTTCACCCTCAACCGGCTGTGGCGAGACTTCGGCGACGACGGCCTGATCACCCTGGCGGAGTACGCCGAGCGGATCGGCGGGCTTGAGGGCGCCATCCGGCAGGAGGCGGATGCCGTGCTGGCCGCGCTCAAGCCGACAGGCGCGCAGATAGACGACTTGCGCGACGCCTTTCGGCACATGGTGCGGGTCGATCCGGACGGGCAGTACACCCGGCGCGCGGTGCGCTGGCAGGACATCCCCGAGGCCATCCACCCGCTGATGGAAGCCTTCGTCAAGGCGCGCCTGCTGGTATCCGGGCAGGAGGATGCGCCGGCGGGCGGAGCGAGTGCGCGCACCCTGGAAGTGGCGCACGAGGCCTTGTTTCGCGCCTGGGACCGGCTCAAGCGCTGGCTCGACGAAGATCGCGTATTTCTGCTGTGGCGGCAGCACATGCGCCGCGAGGCCGAAGCCTGGCAGCGCACGCCAAGCGATCAGGGGCTGCTGTTGCGCGGCGGTCCGCTGGCAGAGGCAAGCCGATGGCAGACGGCGCGCGACCGCGAGCTGGGCGACACCCTGCGCGCCTTCATCGTCGCCAGCAAGGCAGCAGCGCAGCGTGCCCTTCGGCGCCGGCGTGCGCTCGAGGCGGGGATCGCACTCGGCCTGGTGGCGGTGAGTTGGCTCGGGCTCGAATTGTGGCAGCAGCGCAAGGAAACACAGGTGCAGTTGATCAACAGCTACTGGAGTGGCGCGGTGTCGGCGCGGGACGCAAACGGTGACGCGCTCAAGGCGGCGCACTATTTTGCCCGCGTGGCCGACCTCTCCGAGCATGCTCAGGCGCGCGACAGTGCACTGATCGGGATGGGCATGCTCGGCGGCGGGGTCGAGCTGAGCGGCATCATCTCGCTGCCGGCCACGCCCGATGGCGTGCGGGTGCGGGCGGACGATGCCGTGTTGCTGTCGTGGGCCGGTCGCCACGCCACCGTGCACGACCTGCACAGCGGCAAACAAATAGTGCAAGCGACGCATGCCGAGCCGGTGGACGAAGCGCACCTTGCGGCGCAGCGCCATGCAGTCGTGCGCGACGCGGCGGGCGGCGTGTGGTTGTGGGGCGATGGGGAGCCCGCGCGTGCACTGGCCGGGACCGGTATGGCGGGCCTTGCGCTCGATCACGACGGACAGCAGGTGCTGAGCTGGGGAAACGGCGGCGTCAGGGTTTGGGCTGTGCCCGGGGGACTGGAGCTCGGGCGGCTTGAGCTGGCCGGCTCGATAGTCGGCGCGCGTTTCGTGGGTAAACAGACGGTGCTGGTCTGGAGTGAGGACGGGCAGTTCTGGCGCTGGAATCCCGCCGTGGCCGAGGCTCACTCGGACAGGAACTCCGGCAGCCGCTCTGGCGGGCAGACCCGCGGGCAGACCCGCGGGCAGACCGGCTGGCAGACCGGCTGCGCAGTGCGCGGGGTTGAAGTCTCGGCCAGCGGCGGCGAGGTGCTGAGCTGGTGCGATACCACGCTGATCCGTCACGATGTCGCGCAGGGCAGGGTGATTGCCCGCTGGGCGTCGCCCGATACGGTGGATGGTGCGCGCTTCGTGCCGGGCGGCAAGGAGCTCGTGTCGTGGAACGCGGCACGTGGCCTGGTGCGGGTCTGGAATACGGCAAGCGGCGCCCCACGTCTAGACCAGGCGCTGGCTCGCGAAGGTAGTTTGTCGCGTCTGCTGCTCACGCCGGACGGGTCGCACTTCGTCACCAGCGGCGCAGGTGGATACCTCGAGCTATGGAACGTCGCCGAAGATGCACCCGCAGCGCGCGGCCAGCATGACAGGGCCGAGGCCACGGTGATGGCGGCAATCACCGCGGATGGCACGCGCGTGCTGGCCTGGAGTGCGACCGCAGGCGCACGCCTGTGGGACACGGGCACGATGACGCCCCTGAGCCTCCCGTTGAAGCATCCAGGGCGCGTGGCGGGGGCGGCGTTTTTCGACAACGGCGATGGCATCGTCACCTGGGCCGATGATGCCAGCCTGCGGGTGTGGCGCCGCCACCTGGCGCATGAGCTGACGGCGCCGGTAGCGGTGCCGCCGACTGCCTCGCGGGTGGCGCGCGCGAGCGTGCCCGAGGCCGCGCTCAAGACCCGGCTCGATGCGCTTGGTCTGCATGGCTATCAGATGTTGCAGCAGGGGGACGACGGGGTGTTGGTCGTTGCCGAGTCGCTGGGTCGTCGTCTCGGGCCGGGTGATGTGCTCTCTCCGCCGCTCTCGCTCGGCGAAGGCATCGGCAGCGGGGCGCTGTTGCCCGATCAGCGCGTCGTGCTGTGGGGCAATACCACGGTGCAACTGTGGGATGCCCTTTCCGGCCAGCCCCTGAGCGCGCCGCTGCGCTCGGACGTGCTGTACCCGGAAGCCGCCAATGTCGATGACGGCTTGCTGACCACGGCAGGAAATGTGGCGCGCCAGTGGCGCTGGCCGGTGCCTGATACGGCGGGGGCGACTGCGCAGCACTGGCTGGCACGGGCCAGCGCCACGCAGATGGACGATCAGGGCGCAATCAGGGTGATGACGCAGAGCGCGTGGTGCGCGCTGGCCGCCGGTGCTCCGGGTCCGGCAGTCGGGTGTGGTGATCGTGCGGCGACAGCAGGCTCACCGTATCTGAACCAGCGACTCGGACCACGCCCCCACCCAGTCGCCGCCTTCATCCCACACCCTCACCTGTAGCTGATGGCGTCCTCTTGATACGCGAGCCTGGTCATCCTGGCCGTTCCAGCGTTGCGATTCGACACTCTGGACCCGACTGTTGCGCTGCACGCTGCCGGTTTGCAGCCCGTTCACATAGCGTTTGCGGGCACCGTCGGGGCTTTGGGTGACGCGCATGTATTCGACCACCGAATGATCGAAATCTGAGCGCGAGCGAAACGCGAAACTGGCCGTATCCCCATCCTTGACATGCAGGTCGCCGGGGTTGAACTCCAGCTGGTCGACCGCGATCGAGCCGACCGCGCGCGGGCCGATACCGATGCCATGGACGGTGAAGCCATCGATTGTTTCCGTCCCGGTTTTCGGGTCGGCTGCGGTCAGTGCGACCACGCCGGCTTTCAGGCTGTCGCCAAGAAAAGGCGGAAGCTCGAAGCGCAGCAGATGACGCCCGAGACCGAATTGATCGAGCCGATAGGTGACGATGTCAGCGCCGGGCGTGCTGATGCGAAGCTGAACGCGCCCTGGTTTGTGCTGCGCATAATCGACCACGATCGGCCACCCGCCACGCACCAGCGCGCGGATGGCGAAGGCGCTGGTGTTGTATTGGGCAGGCAGTTGCGGCCCGTCGCGAAGCAGTTGCTGCACGCCTTCGCTTTCGTTGCGTTGCTCGGTTCGCTCGGCGTTCAGGTGCCGGTTGACCGCGATGAGCGCCGCTACGCCGATGATGGCCGCGGGAATGAGCCAGTTGCTTCCCCCTCCACCGCCGCTGCCACCGCCGCTGCGCCGCTCGCTTCCCCTTGAGGAATTCGATGGGGTGGATTGGGGGGATGGCGTCGAGTCCTGCGACCGTGGCAGATCGGGCGGTGGTTCGCCGATGGTGGAAGCTAGCGCGGGCATTGGCACTGCGACACACAGCGCAACACCCACGCCGAAACAAAGCCCTCGGCACCATGGTCGGTTGTTCACAGCGACGCTCCTTTTCATGATGCGTGACGGATTCTCATACTGCCTTGCCGTCGATGGCGAGGGCGTCGCTGCCGGGCGACTTGCAGGCGGTTCCTTTCATGAGCTCGCGGCGTCCATCCACGAACACAACCTGATCAAACGTGCGGCATTGCTGCTCGCCCATTGCGTAGAAATCCGAGGTCGGGGTGACGGCAAAGTCGCGCTGACTGTCCTCGTTATGCCAGCGCACCGTCTGCCCGCGTGGCGTTTCGTTGATCGTCTCAGTCAGTCGTGCGCGATCGGCGTCGTCCATGTACTGGCCGATCATGCGGCCTACCACGGCACCCACCAGACCGCCGACGACCATCCCACCGGCGCTCCCATTGCCGACCTCTCTACCAATGACGACTCCAACAATGCCGCCGATGGCCGTGCCAATGTCGCGCTTGCTGGTTGTTTCGCACCCGGTGGCGAGCAAGCTCAGGGTGATTGCGATGGAACAGACGATGACTCGTGGGGTGGGCGCGCAGCGCATGTTCCGTACCTCCAGTCAGCGAACGTCAAGAATGCACCGGCCGCTCCAGGGCAGCATAGGAGTCGCCGGGAGTCGCAGCAGGCGTCCGGCTGTTTCATTATAGGTAGCGATGGCGCACATGCTGTGGTGCGCACTGCTTAGAGAGCCATACCTTCGTGAGCGTGATCAGCCGAAACTTTTGGCCTCCACCGCGGTTCAAATTGCTGTTAACCCGTCATTTCCGACCCGCATCACGATCGCCGCGGCGAGTCGTGATTCGATGGTCCGGTCCACGCAAAACGGGAGTCGAATCGGTTTCAGGGAGCCTGCGTCTCGAACGTCCAAATCTGGAGGTGAGCATGATTTCGAGCGCCATAGACTTGATCCGGCAGGAGCCCGTGCCGCATCGATGGCATGTACTTCAGGTGCTGCGTGCGATGCGGGCCGGGCATCCGTTCATACGACTGGGTGACATGTCGAATCTGATGCATCTCGAAGGCGTTCCGCTAGCGGTGCATTACTTCGACTTCCTCGAGCGCAACGCTTACATCGCTGCCCGCGCCCAAGAAGGCCTGCAAGCCCATTACTACAAGCTCACCCCCGGTGGGATCGAACTGTACGAAGTCGGGGAGCGCTGGTGGGGATCATTGAGGTGGCAGGACAAGATTCGGGTGATGTGGGGAGGGTGAGGCTTTACCCTGACCGCATATAGCACGCCACAGGAGCTGATTCAGGCACCAGCGCCAGGGTCGGGCACTTTCCGTCGCCCTGTAAGAGGTCCCTCAGGACAGCAGGGTTCTCATGAGCGCCGCCGGCGTGTCCACGGCGCGCCAGTGCGGTGCCATCTCCTCGGCGGTCACGCTGCCGTAGCCCCAGGTGGTGGCAATGAAGGGGAGCTGGTTGGCATCGGCTGACTCGCCATCCTCCGTCCGATCGCCGATGTACACCGCCGCGGCGAGCGGAATCTTCCGGTCGGCCAGGAGCCGCCCGATCATTGCGGCCTTGTTGGCGAGGCGGGGCTGGAACAGGTCGAGCGCATAGATCGCATCGAAATACCGACCCCAACCGAGGTGGTCGAGGATGAGGCGGGTGGGATGGATGCGCTTGTTGGTGGCGATGGACAGCGACAGCCCGGCTTCCTTGAGGCGGGCGAGCAGTTCGTCGATACCGTCGTAGGCTGCCGTTTGGAGCAGGCCGGAAGTGTCATAGCTGGCCTTGAACTGCTCGCTGAGGCGCGCGATGAGCGCGGGGTCGGTGCTACCACTCAGCAATTCCAGGGTTTCAGTCAGCGGCGGGCCGATAATGCCGTCTTCGATCGTGAGCTCGGGCGTGATGCCGAGTGTGGCGAACGCATCGCGAAAACTGCTGAGGATGGCCGGCGCTGAATCGATCAGGGTGCCGTCAAGGTCGAAGATCACATGCTGATAGCAGGGCATGGTCGGGTGCGGGGCAGGGTGATGGAAAGGCGGATTATCTCCTCGAACGGAAGCGGACGTCGCACCGGGGATGGAATTCGTCGGGGGCTGGGTCGGTCAGGCTGGCGCTGTCGTGGGCCGGACAGGCCCTTTTTCCGCCGCGCCCAGGAGCATGACGGCGATACCGTACTTCAGCGATACAGCGGCTGGGCGTCCATGCGGCGTTCGATCTCGTCGACCAGGTTGCGATAGGCCGGGCTGTCGATGCTTCCGTAATAGCGCGCAAAATCACGTTCGGACAGGTACTCGGGCAGGCCACGAAGATCGGGAATCAGGTCGGCGTCGACGATCCTGTCCCGGAGCATCGCATCGATACGCTCCGGATCGTCGAGCAGCAGCTTGCCAAAGCGGGTGCCGGCGAGATTGGCGGCGAGGTCGGCGAACGAGAAGCCGCTGCCGCGACGGCTGTCGTCGAGCTCCTTGTACAGCCCGATCGCATTTGCCGCCGGTTCGCCCGCCCACGCCGCGAGCGCCGCCGAGACCACGAAATGCTGGGCGATGTCATGCCGGTCGCGAAGCGTCAGCATTCGCGGTGCCGGGCGCGGCCATTCATCGGCGTTGGGCACGACGGCTGTAAGCCCTTTGCCTGCCATGTAGGCGGCCATCACCAGCAAGGAGGCACGACGCTGTTGCAGCGCGTCTTCGCTGGGCAGGCGCAGCATGGGCTGCAGAATCTCGGGCAATGCAATCGCGATGTTCTGCGCGCGGTGGGTGAGCAGGGCGGCAAGCGCACGCTGTGCCCGCTCCAGGTGCAGCACGTCGCCGTTGGTGAGCGCCAATGCGCGCGCCCGGGCGCGCTCAAGCAATTCCGGATGCCACACATAGACCACGTTGACGGCTTGATTGCGGGGCGCGATTTCGACTGTGCGGATGGCGTTGTGCACCAGCTCCCATTCGTCCGCATAACCCGTCAGGCGGAGCACAACGCGCGCGACGGCGCGAACAAGCAAAGGGGGCAATTTTACGTTGCCGATCGTGGCCGTCTCCAGTCGCAGCTCGCCGGGTGAGGCCGCCAGGCTTACGTGTACGTTCAGGAAGGAAGGTGGTCGCAGATACGGCAACTGAAAGCTGGCCGTGATCTGCGCTTGCCCGCGGGAGATGTCGAACGCAGCACGTCCTCGCAAGCGAGATGCGAAATGATTCAGGCCGTCATCGATCAGGTTTGCCGGAATCGACACCCGTCGCACCTCACCCGGCCGCAGATGGCGCGGATCGTTGCGCAGGAAGAGCTTGCGTGCCTGCGCAACCGAATCCGGCGAGATGGTCTCCGGACGGCTAACCAGCGCCGTGGACTCCAGCGCCGAGAACATCAGTGCGGCGGTTCCGATCAGCAACAGAAACAAGGCCAGGGCCAGGGTGGCGATCAGTCTTTTCAGCACTCGTCGGCTCTTTCAACTTGTACGTCGCGACATGCGTCCCGTGCTGAACGCCACCGCCATCCGATACGCTCATTCAATCAAGCAGGCCCTCGATATCCTGCACCAGCGACTCGGGCGTGGTGGTGGGGGCATAGCGCGTAACGCGCGTCGCGCTTCGGTCGACCAGGAATTTGGTGAAATTCCATTTGATCGCTTCCGTACCCAGCACACCCTTCGCGTTTTCCTTGAGCCAGGCGAACAAGGGGTGGGTGTGTTCGCCATTCACGTCGATCCGGGCAAACATCGGAAAACTCACGCCAAACCTGCTTTCACAGAACGCGGCGATTTCGGCTTCGGTGCCCGGCTCCTGGGCACCGAACTGGTTGCAGGGGAAGCCGAGCACCACCAGGCCGCGAGCCCCGTAGTCGCGATAGAGCTTTTCCAGTCCCGCGTATTGCGGGGTGAAGCCGCACTGGCTGGCGGTGTTTACGATCAGCAGTACCTTGCCTGCATGGTCTGCGAGCGTTGTTTCGCGGCCATCGAGGGTGACGAGCGGAAGGTCGAGAATCGGTGACGACATGGCGGTGCTCCACAGGCGAGAGGAGGAGTGTGTCGCGCAGCCGGTGACAGGTCAATCGCTGATCCGGCAGTCCGCCTCAGGCCGAGCCGACCGCGCGGGGAAGCAACTGCTGCAGAGGGGTGAGCTGCAGCTCGAAGTCCGCCGCCGGGACAGGCCGACCGAACAGGTAGCCCTGGAACTGGTCGCAGCCGTGCTCGAGCAGGAAGTCGCGCTGGGCCTCGGTCTCCACCCCTTCAGCCACCACTGCCATACCCAGGCTGTGGGCGAGTGCGATCACCGCGGTCGCGATCTTACCGCCGGTATCCTCGCGATGGATGTCATTGACGAAGCTGCGGTCGATCTTCAGCACGTTCACCGGAAACTGCTTCAGATAGGCGAGCGACGAGTAGCCGGTGCCAAAGTCGTCGATCGACAGCCCCACGCCCATGCTCCGCAGCTCGGCGAGGATCTTCATGGTGCGGCCGACATCGCGCATCAACATGGTTTCGGTAAGTTCCAGCTCGAGCAAGGCAGCAGGAATCCGGGTCCAGCTCAGGACCTCGCCGACGAGTGCCGGAAGATTGCCCGAGGTGAATTGCTGGGCCGACAGATTCACCGCAACCGGTACCGGCGTAAGTCCGGCGTCGCTCCACTGGCGCAACTGCCGACAGGCTTCCTGCAGCACCCACTCACCGATCGGGACGATCAGGCCCGAGTCTTCGGCTACCGGCACGAATCGACCCGGTGCGATGACCCCGAGCTCGGGGTGGCGCCACCGCAGCAGGGCTTCGGCGCCGATCAGGGCGCCGGTGGCCGCGCATACCTTGGGCTGGTAGTGCAACTCGAGTTCGCCCCGGTCCAACGCGCCCCGCAGCTGGTTCTCCAGCAGCAGGTCCCCGAGTGACATGGTGTTCATGTCGGCGGCGTAGAACTGGAAGTTGTTGCGTCCGTCGCTCTTGGCACGATTCATTGCGGCATCGGCGTTACGCAGCAGTTCAGCCGCGGTGCTGCCATCGGCGTCGTAGAGTGCGATTCCGATGCTCGCGGTCACGGTGATGTCATGTTCGCCGAGCTGATAGGGTCGGCCGAGGCTGAGCAGCAGGCGGCGCGCGACGGCGGCTGCGTCCTGCGGATGACCGATGTCGGGCAGGACCAGGGCGAATTCGTCGCTGCTGGTGCGAGCGACGGTGTCGGTATCGTGCAGCTGGTGTTGGCAGCGCCTGGCCACCTGTTGCAGCAGCTCGTCTCCGCGCTCATGGCCGAGCGTGTCGTTGATGATCTTGAACCGGTCCAGGTTCATCAGCAGGACGGCAGTATGCTTGCCAAGCCGGCGCGATTGCAGGATCGCCTGGTTCAGCCGGTCCTGCAACAGCACGCGGTTGGGCAGGCTGGTCAAGGGGTCGTGATGGGCCAGGTGATGAATGGTGGCTTCGGCATGCTTGCGTTCGGTGATGTCCGAGAACACGGCGATATAGTGGCTTGCCGCATCTTCGTTATCCCGGACTGCAGTGATCGACAACCACTCGGGGTAGATCTCGCCATTCTTGCGCCGATTCCAGATTTCGCCCTGCCACTGACCGCGACGCTCGAGGGTTTGCCACATCTCGCGATAGAAGGCTGGCGACTGGCGTCCCGAGCTCAGCATGGACGGGCTGCGGTTGAGCATTTCCGCCAATCCGTAACCGGTAATCGCCGAAAACGCCGGGTTGACAGCAATGACGCGCGCACGTCCGTCGGTGATCAACATGCCCTCGGCGGCCTTGGCGAACACCGTGGCGTAGAGCTTGAGGTCATCGCGGGTTTGCTGAAGGGCATCGACTCGATCCTTGAGCTCAAGGTTGCTCTGTTTGAGCTCACGCGAGGTGCGACCGATACGGAGCATGGCCAGCGCGAGATAGCCTGACAACACCAGTGCGAGCAGGTAGAGCACCAGCTGGAAGTGGTGTGCGCGGCGCGCGGCATGTTCGAATCCCCGCGCGTAGCGCAGCGTGATCGCCTCCCCGAGCGCGCCGGTGGGTGTTTCGAGGATCTCGCGGGTCAAGGCCTCGAGGGCGGGTTTGCGCTGGAGCACGACTCGTCCGTGGAGCAGCACGTTCTGGTACTCCGATCGGCGGCTGTCCGATATGTCGCCAATTCGGGCCTCGAGCGCTTGCAGGCGGCGCGAAAGACTCAGGGCAAGCTCGGGGTCGCCACTATGTGCGAGAGTCATCAGGCCGCGCACGAAGATGCCTATCGGACGGGTTTCGGCGATCGGCGCAGCCGGGTCTTCGATCAGCTGATCGGCCGCGAGGGGGAGAAAGGAGAGCGAGTTGCGCAGGACGGACAGCTCGCGCTTGAACAGATCGATCCGGTCGATCTTGTGCTCAAGGGTGCTGCGAAACGCATTCACGTTCGACAGAACAGCTAAGCGGTCTTCGTCGGGCAGGAAGTCGGGAACGTTCTCCAGTTTCTCGCCCAGCCGGTGCAAGGTCGTGATGGAGGCCACGATCGTGTCGAAATCGGTCTGCACGCCCAGGCGGCTGGCGAGCACGGCGGCGTTCAACTCTGCGTCGGCTTGGTGCAGCGCACGCAGATTGCGTGCGTAACGCTGATGCTCGGTCGTGCTGATCGCATCGGCCTGCAGAAACAGCCAGCTCAGGATGGTCGCGGTCAATACCATCGCCACCAGAGTCCAGCCCGCGTTAACGGGTTGCGGCCCGCGCGCGGCAAGCTGGTTGCCCTTACCCGAATGGCCCTGAGCTGCCGCGCTCATTTGAGGGTTTCGCCGCGGTAGGTGCCGGTCAGGGTGTGCAGGAAGGCGACAATCAGGCGGCGGTCCTCATCGGACAGCGACCGACCCAGTTGATAGCGACCCATCAATGCCACGGCCTCGTCGAGCGAGTCGACGCTGGCGTCGTGGAAGTAGGGCGCGGTGAGGGCTACATTGCGCAGGCCCGGCACCTTGAATACGTGGCGATCGATTTCGCGTCCGGTGATGTTGAAGCGTCCGAGATCGGCTCGGGTGGGATTGCCGCGGTCGGCAAAATAGTCGCCGACTACCCCGAAGCGCTGGAACAGGTTGCCGCCCACGTTGATACCCTGGTGACAGCTGGCGCAGCCGAGGTTCTTGAACCGGGCATAACCTTCCTGTTCCTCGACCGTCAGGGCGGTTGCGTCCCCGCGCAGGTAGCGATCGAAGCGGGCGTCGGGCGTCACCAGCGTGCGCTCGAAGCTCGCAATGGCGTCGGAGATCGAGGCTGCGGTGATCCCTTCCGGATAGTGCTCGGCAAAGGCCACACGATAGCCTTCGTGGGCAGACAGGCGCGCGATCACCTCTTCCCAGCTCGACGCCATCTCGATCGGGTTGTGCAGCGGGCCGGCAACCTGATCTTCGAGGCTGCTGACGCGACCATCCCAGAACTGCACGAAGTTGTAGCGGCTATTGAACACGGTCGGTGTGTTGATCACGCCCGCGGCGCCGCCGACACCCGGTGAACGAGGCAGTCGGTCGCTTCCACCCGTGTCGAGCTGGTGGCAACTCGCGCACGAAATCGTGCTGTCGCGGGACAGGAGGCGTTCGTGAAAAAGCTCTTCGCCCAGCGCAGCACGTCCCGGATCGATATTTCCGACGTCGCGAGGGAGTGGCGAGATCGGTTCCTGGCGTCGCACCGCATCGGCAATCGAGATTGCAGCCGGCTGCGCGAGGGGCGCAGCCGGTGGATCCCGCCAGGTCAGGAACACCAGGGTGGCGGCAAAGGTCGACAGCAAAGTCGCGATGGCAAGATTGGGCAGGCTGGTGATCACGCCGGCATTCTATCGATGCTTTTTGAACGGAGCTTGACCTGGATCAAAGAAGTGGGATGCCGGGCACGGTATGCATAATGCAAATATTGCAATCAACTACGCCATATGCGATTTTTTTCGGCGTGCGCCGGATCACTTCTCCACAAACGCACGCTCGATGACGTAGTCGCCGGGTTCGCCTATCCGCTTCGAGATGTGGAAGCCGCGCTGGTCGAGCATCGTGCAGCAATCGTCGAGCATCGCCGGACTGCCGCAGATCATCACCCGGTCGTGGGCCGGATTCAGTGTCGGCAGGCCGATGTCGGCAAACAGCTTGCCCGACTCGATGAGGTCGGTAAGGCGACCGGTGTTGCGGAACGGCTCGCGGGTGACTGTGGGGTAGTAGATCAGCTTCTCGCGCACCGCCTCACCAAAGTAAGGGTTGGCGGGCAACTCGTTCTCGATGAAATCGGCGTAGGCCAACTCCGAGACATGACGCACCCCATGGATCAGCACCACATGCTCGAAGCGCTCGTAGGTGTCGGGATCCTGGATAACGCTGATGAAAGGCGCCAGGCCGGTTCCGGTGGACAGCAGGTAAAGGTTCTTGCCCGGCTTGAGGTCGTGTTGCACCAGCGTGCCGGTGGGCTTCTTGCTGATCACGATCGGGTCGCCCTCGCGCAGGTGCTGCAGACGCGAGGTGAGCGGGCCGTCGGGCACCTTGATGCTGAAGAACTCGAGGTGTTCCTCGTAGTTCGGGCTGGCGATGCTGTAGGCGCGGGTCAGCGGCTTGCCGTTGACTTCGAGCCCAATCATCACGAACTGCCCGTTCTCGAAGCGCAGGCCCGGATCGCGCGTGGTGCGGAAACTGAACAGCGAGTCGTTCCAGTGGCGGACGCTGATAATGCGTTCCTGAAGCAGGTTGCTCATGGTGGATCTGCCCGGTTGATAATCGATGGCTGCAGTTTATCGAGGCAGGCTTAGCTAAATGGTGGATAATTTAGTTAAGCCTTACCTGTTTAGTGAATATGAAGTACACCCTTCGGCAGATCGAAGTGTTCGTCGCGATCGCCCGTAGCGAGAATGTCTCGCGCGCCGCCGAGGCGCTCAGCCTGTCGCAATCGGCCACCAGTGCGGCATTGGCCGAACTCGAGCACCAGTTCGATCACCAATTGTTCGACCGTCACGGTCGCCGTCTGCACCTTAATGAACAGGGTCGCTTGCTGCTGCCGCGCGCGGTGGAACTGCTAGATCGGGCCGAGGAGGTCGAAGCGCTGTTGCGCGGCGAGCGCGGCCTGGGCAGTCTCCGGGTGGGGGCGACGCTGACCATCGGCAACTATCTGCTGCCGCTGATCGTCGCCGGATTCCTGCAGCGCCATCCCGAGAGCAGGGTGCAGTTGCAGGTGCACAACACGGCCAGCGTGGTGGCGCAGGTATTGCACCACGAGATCGATTTCGGGCTGATCGAGGGGCAGGTGTTTGATGGCGAGATCGAGGTGGAGCCCTGGGTGGATGACGAGCTGGTGTTTTTCTGCGCACCGACTCACCGTCTCGCCGGCGCCCGCGCGGCCAGCCTTGTGGAGATTGCCGGCGAGCCCATGATCCTGCGCGAGCGCGGTTCGGGAACCCGCGAAACCCTGGAGCAGGCGCTGCGCCACTTCAGCGGCAGCCTGCAGGTTCGACTCGAGCTCGAACACACCGAGGCGATCAAGCGCGCAGTGGAGAGCGGCCTGGGCATCGGCTGCATCTCGCGTCTTGCGCTGCGCGATGCGTTCCGGCGTGGAAGCCTGGTTCCGGTGGAGACGCCGGAGCTGGATCTGCGCCGACGTTTTCAGTTCGTGTGGCGGCGCGGCAAGTACCATACTTCGGCGATACGGACTTTTCTCGATGATTGCCGCGCGCTGACCGCGGGGGTGAGCAGGAGTCACGAGATTGACCTGCCTCTGGTGGCCTGAGTGGTATGCGTCGGTCTCGGGCTTGCGCGCGAAGATGCTTTGCCTCAACTGGCAGTTCAAAGGCCAACAGTTGAGTATGTACTGTTTACTGAATGATCCTTGCCGTCCGTGCGCAGTGCACAGGTGCCCACGGACCTTACCATTACGGAGTTTCCTGCAATGAATGATCCACAGCTTTCCTGGGTCGAACAAGACGAACAACGCAGCGCGCGCTGGCACTCGGAGAGCGGCATGCCGCCCCCGGGACGGGTGCAGGTTGCCGATGACACGATGAATGCGGATACCGCCTATCGCCTGGCGTGCGAAGGTACGGCGCTGCTGTGGCGGGGCGACTTCCAGAACGCACGCATGCTGCTTCAGGCGATGGCACGTCGTGCCGTGCCCAAGCCGAAAAAGGCACCGCGCAAGGGCGCGCCGGTGGTGGAAGTGGCGCCAGCTCAGGCGTTTCACCTTCATCGCCAGTACCAGTCGCAGCGCGCACGCACACTCGGCATGCTGCTGATTCCGTTCGGCGACGACTTTGCGATTCCCTTGCGCCGCGCGCCGGATGTCAGTGAAGCCTGCACCGAAGCCTATGGCCCGCCGCAAGGCCCGTTCGTCGCCTCGCTGCGCGAACTGCTCGGGCTCATCGGTGCCCATGAGTGGCGCCGGAAGGGGGTCGATGTGGAGGCGCTGGCTGCGCGAATCTATCCGCACTACGGGGTGTATTCGCCGATACGGGGTGAGTATGTCGAGCTGGTGGCAAAGGCACCACTCCCGGCAAAGACCCTGGCCTTCGATATCGGCACCGGCACCGGTGTGCTTGCCGCACTGCTCGCCAGACGGGGTGTTGCCAAAGTGATCGCGACCGACCAGTCGCAGCGGGCGCTTGCCTGTGCGCAGGACAATATGGCCCGGCTTGGATTCGGGAAGAAGGTCGAGGTGCTCGAGGCCGACCTGTTCCCGCCCGGTCGCGCGCCACTGATCGTGTGCAATCCGCCGTGGCTGCCGGCACGCGCAGGATCGCCGCTGGAGCAGACCGTCTACGACACGGACAGCCGGATGCTGAAGGGCTTTCTCGGCGGACTGGCTGAGCACCTGGAACCCGGCGGTGAAGGTTGGCTGATCCTGTCGGACCTGGCCGAACACCTGGGCCTGCGCACCCGCGAATTTCTGCTGGCGGAGTTCGAGAAGGCGGGGCTGAAGGTGGTGCACCGCATGGATGTCCGTCCGCACCACCCCAAGGCAGGCGACAAGGAAGACCCGCTGCATGCGGCCCGCGCGGCAGAAGTGACCTCGCTGTGGCGTCTGGCTGCGAAGTGAGCCAGGAGCGAGCAGATCGGTCCACAAGTCAGTAATGTGCCGGGCATGGAGCTGCAAGTCGAGCCGGCACATAGGTAAAAAAAACCCGTACAGCCAAAAGCCGTGCGGGGTTTTTTAGTTCGGCGAACTGCCTGAAATCCTATTCGGGCCGCATCTGCGGAAACAGGATCACGTCGCGAATCGCCGGGCTGTCGGTCAGCAGCATCACCAGGCGGTCGATACCGATGCCGCAGCCGCCGGTCGGCGGCAGGCCGAATTCGAGGGCGCGGATGTAGTCGGCGTCGTAGAACATCGCTTCCTCGTCGCCGGCTTCCTTTGCCACTGCCTGCGCGCGGAAGCGGGCGGCCTGGTCTTCCGGATCGTTGAGCTCGGAGAAACCGTTCGCGATCTCGCGGCCGACGATGAAGAGCTCGAAGCGTTCGGTGATCTCCGGATTGTCGTCGGACGCACGCGCCAGCGGGCTGACTTCCACCGGGTAGTCGATGATGAAGGTCGGCTCCCACAGCTCGGCCTCGGCGCAGGCTTCGAACAGCTGCAGCTGCAGGCTGCCCAGGCCACCCGGCTTCACCCCTTCGCCGAAGTCCTTGATCTTCTGTTTGACCCAGTCGGCATCGGCGAGCTGGGTGTCACTGAAACCGGGGTGGAACTTGCGGATCGCTTCAACGATGGTCAGGCGAGCGAACGGGCGCGACAGGTCGAGTTCGCGACCTTGGTAGACGAAGGACTCGGCGCCCAGCGCTTCGCGTGCAGCATGGCGGATCAGGCCTTCGGTGAAGTCCATCAGCGTGCGGTAGTTCGCATACGCCTCGTAGAACTCCATCATGGTGAACTCAGGATTGTGTCGTGGCGACAGGCCTTCGTTGCGGAAATTGCGATTGACCTCGAACACCTTCTCGAAGCCGCCGACCACCAGGCGCTTGAGGTACAGCTCCGGTGCGATGCGCAGGAACAGGTCCATGTCGAGCGCGTTGTGATGGGTCGCGAACGGCTTGGCCGCGGCGCCGCCGGGGATGGGGTGCATCATCGGCGTCTCGACCTCGAGGAAGCCGTGGCCGGTCATGTAGTTGCGGATCGACTGCACCAGGCGGCTACGCGCAACGAAGGTGAAGCGCGACTCCTCGCTCATGATCAGGTCGACATAGCGCTGGCGGTACTTGGTTTCCTGGTCGGTGAGGCCATGGAACTTGTCCGGCAGCGGGCGCAGGCTCTTGGTCAGCAGGCGGATCTCATCGGCCTTGACCGTGAGCTCGCCGGTCTTGGTCTTGAACAGGGTGCCGATACAGCCGACGATGTCGCCGATGTCCCAGTGCTTGAAGTCGGCATAGACCTCCTCGCCCACCGAGTCGCGCTGCACGTAGAGCTGAATGCGCCCGGACAGGTCCTGGATGGTGATGAAGCTGGCCTTGCCCATGACCCGCTTGAGCATGATCCGCCCGGCCACCTTGACCTGGACAGGGACGGCGTCGAGCGCTTCGGGCTCCTTGTCGGCATAAAGCTCGTCGAGCTTGCCCGCGGTGTTCTCACGCGAAAAATCGTTCGGAAAGGCGCGGCCACTCGCGCGCCACTGCGCGAGTTTCTCGCGTCGTTCGGCGATGAGGCGGTTTTCGTCCTGGGCGGTAAGCGAAGCGTTCTGATCGGACATGATTCATCGGCAATGTGAACAAGATGGCAATTGTCGCAGGCGCACCACCCGGGAGCAAATCGGCGTTGCGGGGCGGTGCGTTCGGGCTGGGTCAGAACCCGAGGCTTTCGCCCGCGCCGAGCAGGGTTGCGAGCCCCAGAATCGCGAAAATCGCCGCGGCAATGCCATGCACCAGGCGAACGGGCATGCGATGCGCAATACGGTCGCCGAGCACGACCGCCGGTACGTTTGCGATCATCATGCCCAGCGTGGTTCCGGCGACCACGGCGAAGAAGGCCTGGTACTGAGCCGCCAGTGCCACCGTGGCAATCTGGGTCTTGTCGCCCATTTCGGCGAGAAAGAAAGCGACGAGCGTCGTGCCGAACACGCCGAAGCGCGCAAAGCGGGCATCTTCCTCATCGAACTTGTCGGGAATCAGGGTCCAGGCCGCCATCGCGATGAAGGAGATGCCCAGGACCCAGCGCATGGTGTTTGGACTCACCTGGGCGGTGATCCATGCTCCCAGTGCACCGGCAAATCCATGATTGGCGAGGGTGGCGACCAGTATGCCGAGGATGATCGGGGTCTTCTTGCGAAACTTGGCGGCCAGAATGAAGGCCAGCAGCTGGGTCTTGTCGCCGACTTCGGCGAGGGCGACGATGCCCGTCGAGACGAGGAATGCTTCCACCTGATGCTCCCGGGCCGGACGGATACCAATGACTGCGCCGCTCCCCGGCCCAAGCGGAGGCAACGCAGTCAAAGGTCTTGCCAGGGACGGAAAACGCGAACTGCCTGCACCATGCCCATAAGGACAAGTCTGTTGACGCAGGCCCCTCTCGCAGTGGAGGGCGGCTACTCCCCAATGACGGCGCGGAGTGTATCGCAGTTCATGTGCGCTTGCGAGCGTGGAATGCAGTGCTGGGCCGCGGAGTGTGTCCATGGCCGCGCTGCCGGGTCAGCGCACCCGCAGCAATACCGCCGAATCGCGCTGCCCTGTCGCGGGGTCCAGAATGCCCACATCGATCCGCATGCCATCGCCCGAGACCTGCAGGCTGGACTGCAGCGGATAGCCGTTCAGGGTGTAGGCGCCCTCGCCGCGCTGACCCTGCAACATCGCGGACCCGCTCACGTATCCGTCCGGACCGACGCCCTGGATGACAATCTGGTTGCCCTGCTGGGCGATCTCGTACTGACCTCCCGCAGGATCGCGCCACAGGCCCGCAAGCGCTGGCAACACATTGGTGCCCGCCGGCGAGCTGGTTGCGCCCGGGGGCGGGGAACCGGGAGGCACCTGTTGGTCTGACACGCCTGGCGCGTCCTGTGGAAGGTCCATCGGCGTATAGGTGGAGCCTTCCTCCTCGATTACCGCGCCGATGACGACCAACACCAGGACGGCCGCCGCAGCCCACCATTTCTTGTTGCCGCCGAAGCTGGCTTTGGGCGATGTATCGGATCCGGAGGCAAGCGGGGGCGCTGGCGTGGGCGAGGGGGCAGGGGTGGGCTCGACCACATTCAGCACCTTGCGCAAGGTGACGACCAGCTGCGAAACGTCGTACTCCCAGCGCTTGTCCGAAAGCTCGATCGCATTGCGCCGCGCCAGTCCCTCGAGGTCGGCCGGGAGGTCTTCCGCAGCCGGCATGGTGGCACCATCGACCAGCACCGGAATCACCCGCACATCGTTGCGCCGCAGTGCGGTGGCAATCTCCAGCCGGGTGTAGTCGTTGGTGTTGTCCAGCCGCCGACGGCCGGCGTCGTCCGTCACCGACACCCAGCGTGGCCCGATGACGGCGACCAGCACGGCGCAGGATTCCAGGGCGCGTTCGATGGCCTCAACGAAGTCCATGCCCGGCTCGATGGTCTCCACGTCGCGAAAGATCGGCACCCCCAGCATATGTTCCTTCAGGTGGTCGGACAGCCGTCCTGCCGCGCTCTGGCTGTCCTGCCGCCGGTAACTGACGAATATCCCCTGCATCGTGTCGCCTCCCGGTGAAAGATCGCCCTGACGGGGCTGACAATCCTTTTGCTAAAGATAGCCTGCTCCAGCCAACTGTGCGAGCGCGGCGGGTGCGTGTTTATGTCTCACCAATGCCCGGTTCATGCCGGGGTCACTCTCGACCAGGCGCGGCCTATAGGTACTTTGATCTATCTCCATCGGCCATGACCCGGATATCGTCAGGGTCTCTGCCAGCCTAAAGTGGCTCCGTCTCCTCCAACAACCGGAGCGTTGTCATGAAGCATCATCCAGATTCGAACCCGGACCGGCCGCAGTCCGACGCCCGACGCGCCTTTCTGCGCGGCGTGCCGGTACTGACCGCCGCGGCGGTGCTGATGCCGGCCCCGGCCCGGGCCGCTGAAGGCGGCCAGCACTGGGGCATGTTGATCGATGTGCGCAAGTGCATCGGGTGCCAGGCGTGCACCATGTCCTGCATCCAGGAAAACGCCGTGCCCGAAGGCAGTTTCCGCACCGTGGTGTCGACCTATGCGATCAAGGTCGAAGGCGGCGATCAGCCGGCCGGAACCTACGTATTGCCGCGCCTGTGCAACCACTGCGACGAGCCGCCGTGCATCCCGGTATGCCCGGTCAGCGCGACCTTCAAGCGCGCCGATGGGGTGGTGGTGGTCGATGGCGACCGCTGCGTCGGCTGTGCCTACTGCGTGCAGGCCTGTCCGTACGACGCCCGCTTCATCAATCACGATACCGGCAAGGCGGACAAATGCACTTTCTGTGCGCACCGTCTGGAGGCCGGTCTGCTGCCGGCCTGCGTCGAGACCTGTGTCGGCGGCGCCCGCATTTTTGGCGACCTCAATGACGCCGACGGCGAACTGCGTCGGCGCATGGAGGCCGCTGCGGGCGAACTCAAGGTGCTGAACCCGGGGCAGGGCACCCGCCCGAACGTCTACTACATCGGCCTCGACGCGCGTTTCGAAGGCAAGGTCGAAGGTCAGGGCACCCTGTGGCGGCCGCGTGCCGTTCATGGCTGAGCCCCTCACGGAGAAATCATCATGAATCCGGATATCGTCGAAACCGTCAACGTGGCGCGTGAAGTTGCCTGGCTGCCGTGGGCGGTGCAGTACTTCTTTCTCATCGGCTTGTCCTACGGCGCCTTCTTGGTGTCCTTGCCCGGGGTGGTGTTCCGCCGCGCCGGTTGGGATGGGATCTCGCGCCTGGCCTTGCTCGCCGCGCTGGTGTGCGGGCTCACCGCGCCGGTGGCGCTGCTTGCCGACCTGCATCAACCGGGGCGCTTCTGGCATTTCTACGCCTACTTCAGCCCCGACTCGTGGATGTCGTGGGGTGCCTTCTTCATCCCGGTGTATCTGGGCGGGCTGATGCTCTACGCGTGGCTGGCGTTTCGTCCCTTGCTGGCCAGCCATGCGGCGGCCGGCGGGCGGCTCGCACCGCTGGCCGGCTGGCTTGCGTTCGGCGGCCACGCCAGTCGCAACGCCCTGTATGGTGCCGCGCTGCTGGCGGCGATCGGTGCCGTGCTGGTGGCGCTGTACACCGGGGTCGAGGTGATGGTGGTACGCGCCCGGCCACTGTGGCACACGCCGCTGCTGCCGCTGCAGTTCTTCATCACTGCGTTGGCCGGCGGAATCGGACTGACCCTGCTGTTCCGGCGCTTTGCCCCGGTGGCCCGGGAGGGCGATGCGGCGGTGCTGCGTCTGGCACGGGCGCTGGCGCTGACCCAGGCCGCAGTGCTCGCGGTGGGGGCGGTGTGGCTGGGGCTGGGGCTGAGCGGTTTGTCTGCGGTCCATGCCGAGGCGCTGGCACAGGTCGCACCGTCGGCATCCTGGCAGCTCACTGCAATCTGGGCCGCCGGTGCCACTGCACTCACCTTGTTACTGGCGTGGAAGCGTCCCGGCTCGGGCCTGCTGATCGGGCTGCTGGCCCTGCATTCGGCCTGGATGATGCGGTGGACCATCTTCATCGGCGGCCAGGAAGTGCCCAAGACCGGCGCCGGCTTTTACACCTACCAGCTGCCGCTCGGCCCTGAGGGCCTGATGGGCATCGTCGGCACCGCCGGTCTGTGGATCTTCCTGTTCGTCGCACTGACCACGCTGTTGCCGCTGGAGCGGCTCGGCCGCCCGCAGGCCTGATCCGGAACATAAGGAGAACATCATGAAAATCGAACGTCGCGAACTGATTGCCGCCGGCGGGCTTGTCGCCTTCGCCGCGGGCTTCTCGCAAACCCTGGGGCGCATGGTCTCCAACTTCGTGGGCGAGGCCGAAGCGGCGCATAACCTGCACGGCCGCTCGGCCGAGCCCGAGTTCCGTGTTGACCCCGTCACTGGCGAGTTCCAGCCCAACCCCGCGCAGCAGGTCAGCTACACCGCGTGCCTTGGCTGCACCACGCTGTGCGGTGTGCGGGTCCGGGTCGACAAGGCCAGCGGCAGGGTGTTGCGGGTCGCCGGCAATCCCTACAGCCCACTGTCGACGGACCCGCATCTGCCGATGAAGGCCTCGGTTAAGGAGAGTTTCATCGCCCTGTCGGGTTTCCAGGACAAGGGCCTGGGCGGGCGTTCGACCGCCTGTGGCCGCGGCAATGCGGCGATGGACCAGATGAGTTCGCCGTTTCGAGTGCTCACCCCGATGAAGCGGGTCGGCCCGCGCAATGGCGGTCAGTGGGCGCCGATCCCATTCGAGCAACTGGTCAAGGAGTTGGTGGAGGGCGGCGATCTGTTCGGCGAAGGCCACGTCGATGGCTTTGCCGCATTGCGTGACCTCAGCACGCCGATCGATCCCGACGCGCCGCAACTGGGCCCGCGGGTCAACCAGGTGGCGGTGTTGTCCAGTGTCAATGACGGTCGCGAGGGCTTTGCCCGCCGGTTCTGGAACCAGGCCTACGGCACGCTCAACTTCGTCGGCCATGGCTCCTACTGCGGTGGGGCCTATCGCTCGGGCTCAGGGGCGCTGTTCGGCGACATGAAAAAAATGCCGCACGCCAAGCCCGATCTTGCCAACGCCGAGTTCGCGCTGTTCATCGGCACCGCGCCGGGCAACGCCGGCAACCCGTTCAAGATCACCGGCGCGCAGCTGGCCAAAGGGCGCAGCAGCGGGCAGCTCGATTACGTCGTAGTCGACCCGGTGCTGACCAACGCCGACAACCGTGCGGCAGAGCGCGGTCGTTGGGTGCCGATCCGGCCCGGTACCGATGGCGCGCTGGTGATGGGGATGATGCGCTGGATGTTCGACAACGACCGCGTCAACACCGCCTATCTGTCATATCCCAACCTGACGGCAGCCGAGGCGGCGGGCGAGCCGTCCTTCACCACCGCCACTTGGCTGGTGATCACCGAAGCTGGCCATCCACGCGAGGGGCGCTACCTGCGCGGCTCCGACATCGGCATGGAGATAGCCGAGGACGAGCGCTACAAGGACGCCGATCCCTACCTGGCGCTCGGTGCCGATGGCGTGCCGGTGGCTGCCGCGACGCTTGCCGCTGCGGCCGCACTGGAATCGGCCGGCACGGTGGACGTCGGCGGCCGGAGCGTGGCGGTACAGACTTCGTTCGAACTGCTGCGCGCTTCGGCACTGAAGCTGGACATCGAGGCGTACTCGGCCATCTGCGGCATTCCGGCCGATGTCATCAGCGGCCTGGCCGACGAGTTTTCCAGCCACGGTCCGCGGGCCTGTGCCATTGCCCACGGCGGAATGATGGCGGGCAACGGGTTCTACAACGCGTATTCGGTGCTCACCCTGAACGCGCTCATCGGCAGCCTCAACCGCAAGGGTGGTTTCGTCATGAACGGCGGCGGGTTCAAGGATGCGGGCGTGGGTCCGCGCTACGACCTCGAAACCTTCCCCGGCCAGATCAAGCCGTCCGGTACGCCACTGGGGCGCAACGTGCCGTACGAGAAATCGGCTGAGTTCGCACGGCGAAAGGCTGAGGGCAAGCCCTATCCGGCGCGCGATTCGTGGTATCCGAACGCGCCCGGCCTGGGCACCCAGTTCTTCACCGGGGCGCTGCGGGGTTATCCCTACGGGCTCAAGGCGCTGATCCTGTGGAGCGCCAATCCGCTTTACGGGATCACCGGTTTGCGCCCGCTGATCGAAAAGGAACTCGCCGACCCGGCGAAGCTGCCGCTGATCGTGTCGGTGGATGCGCTGATCAACGAAAGCAACGCCTTTGCCGACTACATTGTGCCCGACACCATGATGTACGAGAGCTGGGGCTGGGCCGCGCCGTGGAACGGCGTCCCGACCAAGGCCAGCACCGCGCGCTGGCCGGTGGTGGAGCCGAAAGCGGTGAGGGCCGCCGATGGTCGCCCGGTGTCGATGGAGAGCTTTTTCATTGCGCTCGCCAAGGCGATGGATCTGCCCGGTTTCGGTCCGCAGGGCATGGCCGACATCGACGGCAAGCGGCTGCCGCTCGAATGCGCCGAGGACTGGTATCTGCGTGGCGGCGCCAACGTGGCCTTTGCCGGCAAGGCGCCGGTGGGCGACGCGAGCGACGAGGACCTGAGCCTGTCCGGCGTCGATCGCCTGCGTCCGGCGCTGGAGCGCACGCTCAAGCCCGAAGAGTGGCGCAAGGTGGCGATGCTCTACACCCGCGGCGGTCGCTACCAGCCGGCTGGCGAGGCGCAGGATGCCGAACATCCGGAATGGCAGGCCCAGCGCTTCAAGGGCGCCCTGTGGCTGTGGAACGAGAATGTCGCCACCGCCCGCAACAGCCTCACCGGCAAGCGCTCGTCCGGATGCGCGACCTGGATGCCGCCCGCGTTCGGCGACGGCACCCCGGTACGCGATATCCATGGCGAGGCCGATTGGCCCTTGCTGCTGATGAGCTTCAAGTCGGCGCTGCAGAACTCCTACAGCATCGCCACCCGCATCACCGGGCTGCATCCGGACAATCCGGTGATTGTGCATCCGGAAGACGCCGCCCGGCTCGGCCTCAGCTCGGGCCAGCGGGCGCGCATCCAGACCCCGGGCGGCAGCGCGGAGGGCACGGTGATCGTGCATGAGGGGGTGATGCGGGGCGTGGTCGCGGTGGAGCATGGCTACGGTCACCGTGAGCTCGGTGCGCGCGCGCACCGAATCGGCGACGTCAGCCAGCCGCAGCGCCCCGACCTCGCGGCCGGGGTGAACATCAACGACCTCGGCCTGCCCGACCCCACCCGGGGCGGGAACGTGGTGTGGGTCGATGCGATCTCGGGCACCGCGGTCCGCAACGGCCTGCCGGCGCGGCTGAGTCCGGTCTGAGCCCGAAGCCGTGGTCGCATGTGCGACAAGTCCGCCGCGGCTTGTCGCACTGCAGCCCGCCGCGGCGCGTGAACGCCCACCAAACACGCAGCGATGCAGCGGCACGGCTCTTGCGGGGCCGGTGGTGGCCAGCCGCGCCCCGCTTCCAAGGATCGTCCCCGATGCAGTTCCACATGACCCCCGGCTCCTGTACCACCGGCATCCACATCCTGCTCGAAGAGCTCGAACTCGTGTTCGAGGTCTATCTCGTCAATCTGCTCGCCGGCGACCAGGACAAACCGGCCTACCGCGCGCTCAACCCCAAGGGCACCATTCCCACCCTGGTGCGCGACGATGGCAGTGCGCTCACCGAATTCCAGGCCATAGCCTGGTGGCTTGCCCGCAACTGGCCGAAGAAGGGCCTGCTGCCCGCCGATGCGGAAGGGGAGGCGAGGGTGCTGGAGATCATGAACCATGCGGTCGGCACGCTGCATGGCCAGGGTTTCGCCCGTATCTTCACCACCGAAAAATTCTCCTCCGATCCCGCCACCCACGAGGCGGTCAAGGCCCGTGGGCGCGAGATCATCGAGCAGGGCTTCGCGGTCATGGACACCATCCTGGCCGGCAAGGAGTACGCCGTCGGCACGTTCTCGATCGCCGACGCGGCCCTGTTCTACGTCGAGTTCTGGGCCGATCGCAGCGGCATTGCGCTGCCGCCCGCGTGCGAAGCCCACTATCGACGCATGTTGACCCGGCGGGCGGTACGCCAAGTGCTGGCGGAGGAAGGATATCGGGTGTAAGCCGCCAGGATGGCGTACAGCAAGCTCTCAGTACGTCGCGGGAAGCGTCCTGGGAAGTAGCAGACATGCGCGCAAACCACCACTCGTACGGTTCGTCAGGCTCAGTTGCCCGCCATGGTAGGCCGCAGCGTCACGCGCAATCGCCAGGCCGAGCCCGACTCCGCCCGTGTCGAGGCGGCGCGCCGCGTCGATGCGCACGAACGGCTCGGTCACGCGTTCCAGGTCTGCTTCGGGAATCCCGGGACCGTCATCCTCGATGACCACTTGCAGCATGTGTGGCGAATCCTCGATCCGTACCGACACATGCTGTCCGTGTGCCACCGCATTGTCGAGAATGTTCGTGATCGCCCGCTTCAGAATCGACAGTTTGCCGTTGTAGGGGGCCGGCGCTGCACCGCCGGCGGCACGCTCGACCAGCGCGACCTCGCGCCCCAGCCCACGTTCATCCTCGATGACGCTGGAGAGCAGAGCCCCCATGTTGATGAGCTGTGCCGGTTCGGCATCTTCCAGCCCGCGCAGGTAGGCGAGCACGCCGTTGACCATGGCCTGCATCGCGTCGATGTCGGCGTTGAGCTTGTCCTGCAGGGCGGGATCGTCGACCAGTTCGGCGCGCAGGCGCATCCGCATCAGGGGCGTGCGCAAGTCGTGGGACACCGCGGCAAGCGCCCGGCCGCGCTCGACGACCAATCGTCGAAGGCGCTGCTGCATGAAGTTGAACGCTTGTGCGGCGCGACGAACCTCGACCGGGCCGCTCTCGTCGAGTGGGGCCGCGTCGAGGTCGTGCGCAAATGCCGTTGCCGCGTCGGTCATCTGCTGCAGCGGCTTGGTCGACCAGCGTATCGCCACCAGGGACACGACGATCACGGTGACCAGCGTCAGCGACACGTGCCAGATGAAGCGCATCGGCAAGGCTTCGAACGCCGGCATGCCGGGGTGGACATGGCCGGCCGCCATCAAGCTGGCGCGCTCGTTCAGGTGCAGCACGAGGCTGGCCACCTGGGCAGCGAGCAGGCCGAGCACGAGAATCAGCACCATGCGTCCGGACAGTGACTTCGGCCAGCAGAACGACAGGATCCTGCTCATCCGGGCACCCCTTCGACCGCCGCCGCAAGCACGTAGCCTTCGCCGCGCACGGTCTTGATCAGACGCGCCTCCCTGCCGTCATCCTTCAGACGCTGGCGCAGGCGGCTGATCTGGACGTCGATCGCGCGATCATAGGCTTCGGCTTCGCGGCCGTGGATGAGCTCGACCAGCTGGTCGCGGTGCAACACCCGGTTCGGATGGTCGAGCAGGATGCGCAGCAGGCGATACTCGGCGCCCGACAGCGGTGTCGCGACCCCATCGGTGCCTTTCAGCACGCGCGTGGCGGTGTCCAGCTTCCAGCCGGCGAAAGCGAGGCAGCGCTGCGGGTCGGGCTTCAGGTTCGGTGGCAGCGAGCGCGTGCGGCGCAGGATGCCCTTGATCCGCGCCACGAGTTCGCGCGGACTGAACGGTTTGACCAGGTAGTCGTCGGCACCCATCTCGATGCCGAGGATGCGGTCGGTCTCGTCGCCCAGTGCGGTAAGCATCAGCACCGGCAGCTCGGAGCGGGTACGCAGGTCGCGGCACAGCGCCAGGCCGTTGCCATCGGGCAGCATGAGGTCGAGCACCACCAGATCGATGGCGTGCCGCTCCAGCATCACCCCCATCTCGCGGGCACTTGCCGCCGGCACCGCGTCGAAGCCGTGGCGTGCCAGGTAGTCCACCAGCAACTGGCGGATCTCGGGATCGTCGTCGACGATGAGGATGTGGTCCTTGCTATCCATGGTGGCAAGCGTGCCCGGAGGCGCACAGTGTGTTCGGGGAGTTTTGTATCGCACTGTTGCACGAGGCTGATTTGCAAGCTGGCGATGCAAATCCTACTCGCATTGCAATGCTGCGCGATGGAGAAGCGGGTTCAATGGGGGCATTGAATCCGGATGGAGTTCTGCAATGAATCGTAAGAAATCTGCACTACTCGCGATGGCGATCGCCACCCTGTCGTGGTCCATCCCCGGCGCCCTTGCACAGCACGTGCACACCCCGGCACCTGCCGGGACCGGCTCACCGGAGTCGTCGCACGATCATAACGGTCACGCGGCCGACGGCGATTCGCGCCAACTCGTCGGTTTTCCCGCTGCGATGCGGGAGCACACGCTGACCAGCATGCGCGACCACCTGCTCGCCCTCGCCGAGATCCAGGCGGCCTTGGCGGCCCGCGCCTATGACAAGGCGGCGGAGGTCGCAGAGCAGCGGCTCGGCATGAGCTCGCTGCAGGCGCACGGCGCCCATGAGTCGTCCAGGTATATGCCGCAGGGCATGCAGGACATCGGTTCGTCCATGCATCGCCGCGCCAGCCGGTTTGCGATCGAAGCGAAGAACGCCGCGGTCACGGGAGAGGTCGAACCTGCCCTTGCGGCGCTTGCACGCACCACCGAAGCCTGCGTGGCCTGCCATGCCGGCTACCGGCTGCAGTGAGGGGGCCGCCATGTCTCCGATCTTCATCTTCGGCGAGCGCCTCGAAGGCTACGAGGTGCCGGTCCTCAACGAGCGCGCCGTGCGTGCCGCCTCGTCCTCTGCTGCGGACTCGGGGCAGGCCGCGCCCGATGCCGCCGAAGCCGCGCGCTGCGTGGTCCCGGAATTCGCCAAGGCCATGGGCCATGAAGCAATGTGGAAGCTGCACAACAACTGCCAATGACAAACGCGCACTCTCGACAAAGTGCGATCCGCCGCGTCCCGCGCTTGATATCGGTCAACGGTACCGCTGCCTTTTGCGGCCTACGCTGGAACTCCCCGTCCAGAGCGGTCGTCACGATGACGCACTCCCCGCAATCTGGCTCTTCCGAGACGCCCGCGCTACGCGCAGAAGGGCTGACACGGCGTTTCGGCGAGCAGGTCGCCGTGGATGGCGTCGATTTCACCGTGGGCCAGGCCGAGATATTCGGCTTCCTGGGGCCGAACGGCGCCGGCAAGAGCACGACCGCGCGCATGCTGACCGGGTTCCTTCCGCCCACCGCGGGCCGCGCGTGGGTGGCCGGAATCGACGTGAATCTGCAGCCGAGCGCCGCCCGGCTCCGCATCGGGGTCGTGCCTGAGGAGGCCAACGTCTATGCCGACCTGAGCGTGCGTCAGAACGTGCTGCTGATGGCCGAGCTGCATGGCGTGGCGAAGGTCGAGCGCGAGAGGCGGTGTATGGAATTGCTCGACACGTTCGATCTGCGCGAGCGGGCCGCACAGAAAGGCCGCCAGTTGTCCAAGGGACTCCGCCAGCGCTTGATGCTGTGCATGGCGCTGGTCAGCGAGCCGCAGATCCTGTTTCTCGACGAGCCGACGTCGGGACTCGATGTGGCGAGCACGCGGATGATCCGCGAGGTGATCTCGCGCATGAACCGTGAGCGCGGCATGACGGTGTTCCTTACCACCCACAACATGGATGAAGCGGATCAACTCTGCCATCGCGTGGCCATCATCGATCGCGGCCGGCTGGCGGCGATCGACACGCCGGCGGCGCTGCGAGCCCGTGTCGATGCGCGGCGTTCGGTGGTGGTGAAGTTCGCCGGACCGGGTGCAACACCGGCCGAACTGCTGCCGAACCTCGACCTGGAGGTGGAGGCCGCGGTGGACGGTTGGCGTGTTTTCAGCCCGGAACCGGGCCCGCTGGCCCAGCACATCGCCGCCCGCACGGTGGCGCTGGGGCTGCGCATCGAGAGCCTGAACACGGTCTCGCCCACGCTCCAGGAAGTGTTTGTGTCCATCACCGGAGCCGCCCATGGCCGCGCGTGACGACACCGTCCTGTCGGAGCTGCTGCGCCAGGTGCGCTGCGCCGGTGTGATCGCGAAGAAGAATGTGCGCATCTATTACCTGAAGGGACCGGTGGTCACCTTCGGCATCGTCTTCCCGCTGTTCTTCTACCTGGCCTTCGCCGCCGGGCACGACGGGCCGGTGTCGGTGATGGTGCCGGGCATCGCGGCGATGGCGCTGTTCTTCACCGCGTCGGCGGTCGGCCCGCTGATCACGCCGTGGGAACGGCAGGCGCGCACCTTCGAGCGCCTGATCACCTCGCCGGCTTCGCTGTGGGCGGTCCTGGCCGGCGACGCCGCTTCCGGGGCCGCGTTCGGTGCCGTGCTGGCCCTGCTGCCGCTGACCGCGGCGCTGGCGCTCACCACCGCGCACATCGACGCAATGTGGCCGCTGCTCGCGGGCTGGCTGCTGGGTGCCACGGCGTTTTCTTCGATGGGCGTGCTGATGGCCGCCCCGGCGACCGACACCCCTTCGCAAGTGATGATGCTGTCGAACCTGGTACGCCTGCCGCTGATCTTCGTCAGCGGCGTGTTCGTGCCCCACGAACAGATGCCGTCGTGGGGCCAGTGGCTTTCGCCGCTGTCGCCCTTGTCCTACTGCGCCGACCTGATCCGCGTCGGCTTCGGCGGAAACGCCTATTTCTCGGTGACCATCGACGTGCTTGCGCTGGTGGGTTTCAGCCTTGCGTTCATGGGCGCAGCCCACTACTTCCATCGCCGAACGCGCAACCGTCCGGCCTGAATACCAGGCCTGAATACCAGGAGAACCCATGAGTCTTGTCATCGCCAGTGATCTGACCAAGATCTACCGTGCCGGCGACATCGAGGTGCCCGCGATCAAGGGCGCCGATTTCGTCATCGAGCCGGCATCCTTCGTCGCTTTCGTAGGGCCTTCGGGCAGCGGCAAGAGCACGCTGCTCAATATGATCGGCTGCCTCGACCACCCGAGCTCGGGGACGCTGACGGTGCTCGACACCGACATCGCCAAGCTGGATCGGCGTGCGGCGGCGGAGTTTCGCGGCAAGTACATCGGCTTCATCTTCCAGGACTTCAACCTGGTGCCGGTGCTCACCGCTTACGAGAACATCGAGTATCCGCTGAGAATGGTGCAGCAGTGGCCGGCGGCGAAGCGTCGCGAGCAGGTGATGCGCTTGCTCACGGCGGTGGGCATGGAGGCGCAGGCCGACAAGCGGCCCGACCAGATGTCCGGTGGCCAGAAGCAGCGCGTCGCGGTGGCACGCGCGCTGGTGAGCAACGCCAGGATGGTGCTGGCCGACGAGCCCACGGCCAACCTCGACCACGACACCGCCTACCGCATCATCGAGTTGATGAGACGGATGCGGGACGAGTTCGGCACCACCTTCATCTTCTCGACCCACGATCCGAAGATCATGGCCGAGGCGGAAGTGACCTTCACGCTGGAAGACGGCCGCGTCCTGTCGCGCAACAATCAACAGGAGGTGGCCCATGCTTGACGTCCTCCAGATCGCCGGCCGTAACCTCTCGCGCTACCGCCGTCGCACGCTGCTGACCCTGCTGCTGATCGTCATCGGCATGGTCGCGGTCCTGCTGTTCATCGCCGTGACCGGCTCGTTCAAGGCCATGATGGTCGGCCAGATCACCGATTCGGTACTCGGCCATCTCGAAGTGCATCGCAAGGGCTACGTCGCTTCGATCGACACCCTGCCGCTGAACCTGAACATGCAGCCGGGTGCGGTGGCCAGGGTCGGCGAGGCCCTCGAGCAGATCGATGCGGTCGAGACCTGGTCGCCACGGGTCAAGTTCGGCGCCATGTTCAGCAATTTCACCGAGACCACCAGCATCCGCGTGAACGGCGTCGATCCTGGGCGCGAGGCGGCCACGGTGCCGCTGCTGCCCGGCCGCATGATCGAGGGCGCCAGGGACGGTGCGCTGGTCGGCAAGGGCGAAATCGTGATCCCGGTGCTGCTCGCGCGCGGCATGAAGGTGGCGGTCGGCGACACCGTGGTGGTGGTCGCCACCAACCGCGACGGTTCGGTCAACGGCAAGACCTTCGTCATCCGCAGCATCACCGAGGGCATTTCCGGACCGGGCGGACGCGACGGCTACATCCACATCGACGACGCCCGCGATCTGCTGCGCATGAAGGAGGCCGAAGTCAGCGAGATCGCGATCCGGCTCAGTGATCCGGCGCAGCTCGAGCGCGTGACCGGAGTGCTGCGGCAGGCGCTGGCGGGGGGGAGCAACCCGGAAGCCAAGCCGGTGCTGGAAGTCCACACCTGGGCCGAGCTGTCGCCGTTTGCGAGCCTGGCGAAGATGATCGATCTGATGACGGTGTTCATCAAGGTCGTGCTGGTATCGATCGTACTGGTGAGCGTGATGAACGTGATGGTGATGGCGGTCTATGAGCGCATCCGTGAGATCGGCACAATCGCCGCCATTGGCACGCCACCCTCGCGCATCCTTTCGCTGTTCCTCGGCGAAGGTCTGCTGCTGGGTGTGATCGGTACCGCGCTCGGTACCGCGGTGAGTCTCGCCGTGATCTACGCACTCAACGTCTGGCCGGTGCATTTCGCCTTCGGTCAGCAGCAGGACCTGGTGCTGGCGCCGGAAATCGGCGCCCTCCAGGTGGCGGGCATCGCGCTGATGGTGGTCGGGGTGGCGCTGCTGGCGAGCCTGCAGCCGGCCTGGAAGGCCGCCCGACTGGATCCGATCGATGCGCTGCGCCACGTCTGAACGCACCTGGAGAACCCCATGAAGAAGCTCCTTTCCCTGTTGTGCCTGGTGCTCATGGCACCCGCTTTTGCGATCGACGGCAACGCGCTGCTGCAGCAGGTCGATCGCAACCTCGAACCCGAGTCCTACGAGATGTATCGGCAGCTCATCAACATCGAGCCCGACGGTAGCCGCAAGGAGTTCGTGCTGTATTCGGTCAAGAAGGGCCGCGACAAGCTCGTCGCCCTGTTCCTCGACCCACCGAGCGAGCGCGACCGCGCCACGCTGCGCCTGGGCGACAACATGTGGCTGTACATGCCCAGCGTCGGCAAGCCGATCCGCATCACCAGCCTGCAGTCGGTGATCGGCGGCGTGTTCAACAACGCCGACATCCTGCGCCTGGACTATGCGACCGAATACGAGGTGGACGAGGTCGCCGAGGAGGCCGACCGCTACCTGCTGTCACTCAAGGCCAAAACCGACGACGTGGCCTACGACCGGCTGAAAATGCAGGTCGACAAGAACAGCCTGCTGCCCACCGTGATCGAGTGCTATACGGCCAGCGGCCTGCTGATCAAGACGCTGACCTACAGGGACATCAAGGACTTCGGCGGCGGCATCAAGCGCCCGGCCACGCTGGAAACCGACAGTCCGCTCTACAATGGCTACAAATCGGTGATGGTGTACGGCCAGATCCGCGCCCGTGCGGTACCGGACGAGGTGTTCACACTGGATTACCTGCCACGGATCAAGGAACTGCGGTGAAGGATAAAGCGCTGGCTCTGCTGGCGGTCCTGCTGGTCGCATCGCCCGTCCACGCCGCCGAGGAATTCGGCGGGTTCGACTTTTCGGCCTACGAGAAGAAAGCCTTCGAGTGGAACGGTTTCGTCGAACTGCGACCGGAGCGGCAATCGCTCGACCGGGACGCCGCGGGCTATCAGCTGCAGTATCCGGGCGCGTCGCGCACGAGCGCCGAGCGCATCAGCGCCGCGGCCGAGGTCTCGGGCGTGCTTCGCCACCAGAGCCTGAGTTTCAACTTCACCGGGCATGCCGGCTGGCTCGACGAGCCGCGCGGCGTGTCGCGTGACGGGCGCATGTACGAGGCCTACGGCGCGTGGCAGATCGACCCGCGCAGCCATGTCGAGCTCGGCAAGCGCGCACTGCGCTGGGGCAAGGGCTACGCGTGGAGCCCGGTCGCGTTTCTCGAGCGCCCCAAGGACCCGACCGACCCCGAACTCGCCCGCGAAGGCTTCACGATGGCGACCGGCGCCTTCGTGCGCAGCTTCGACGGGCCACTGCGGACCGTGTCCCTGACCGCGGCGCTGGTGCCCACCTCGTCGGACCTCAATCCCGACTTTGGTCCCCCCGGCCACACCAACCCGGCGATCAGGCTCTACGGCCTGATTTACGACACCGATGTCGATCTGGTGTGGGCCGGGGCAGGCAGCCGCGGACCGCGCGTCGGCATCGACTTCTCACGCAACCTGGGCAGCACCATCGAGATCCACGGCGAATGGGCCCAGATCAGCGATGCCCCGCGCGCGGTGCTGAGCACCGACAACAAGCTGGCGATGGAGACGCGCAGCTACACCAGCGCACTTCTCGGCCTGCGCTACCTCACCGAACGCGACACCACGATCATCTTCGAGCTTTACCGCAACGGCGGCGGCTATTCGAAGGAGGAGCTGGGTGTTTTCTACGAGCTCGTCGACGCCTCTGCCGGCAATCCCGCGCTCGCGCAGGCGGCCACCCGCGCCGCGGCGCAAGGCTACAACCGGCCCAACACGGCGCGCCACTACGCCTACCTGCGCATCAGCCAGAAGGAGGCGTTCGACATCCTCGACTTCACCCCCTCGCTGACGCTGATCAACAACACCGACGACCACAGCTGGTCGCTGATTCCCGAGGCAGTCTATGCAGGCATCTCGAACCTGGAGCTGCGCCTGCGGCTGGCACTGAACCGGGGCGATCGGGCCTCCGAATATGGCGAGAAGGCGGCGCGCTCGCGGCTGGAGTTGCGCGCGCGCTATTTCTTCTGATGCAGACGGATATGGGCGCCAACGAGCCGGCCGTGCTGCGGCGCATCCGGATTTGGCTTCAATCCAGGCAGACCGGGCAGGGCAAGCTCAGGCGCTACGGATGCTCGACGAGGCTTGGTATGCGATTTTCAGTTTCGCGAGCTAAGCCCTGATCCGCGGCCCGGGGCTCAGTCGAGCGAGGACGGATCGGCGCGCAGCATCAGGCGCGCGAGTTCCGCGGCGCTGCCGATGCCGGCCTTCTCCATCAGGTGCTGTCGATGGATGTGGACGGTCTTCTCGCTGATGTCCAGTTCGCGGGCGACGAGCTTGTTCGGCAGGCCGAGTGCCACCAGGCGGGCGACCTCGCGTTCGCGTGGCGACAGGCGCTCGAGGGTCGCGCCGGCCTGCTCCCGCCGGTCGGCCTGCACGCGCTCCTCGCTGGCGCGCCGCACCGCGGCCGATACGGCGTCGAGCATGGCCTGATCCTTGAACGGCTTTTCCAGAAAGTCGCTCGCGCCGCGCTTCATCGCCTGCACGGCCAGTTCGACGTCGCCGTGTCCGGTCATGAACACGATCGACGCGCTCCAGCCGCGGCTGCGCAGGATCTGCTGCAGTTCCAGCCCGCTCATGGTCGGCATCCGGATGTCGAGCACCAGGCAGCCCAGATCAGCGGGCTGGGTAGGACAGGCGACCAGGAAGTCTTCGGCAGAGGCGTGGGTCGCCACCGTCCACCCCACCGAGTCAAGCAGGAAGGCGAGCGAGCGGCGGAACACGGCATCATCGTCTACGACGTGGATCAGGCAGGTTTCGGTTTCATTCATGGTCGGGGAGGGTCAGGGTGAAGATCATGCCCGGGCCGTCGCTGGCCGCCGCGGCGGACAACCTGCCGCCATGCGCTTCGGCAATGGTGGTGCAGATCGCCAGCCCGAGCCCGAGGCCGTCAGGCTTGGTGGTGAAAAAGGGTTCGAACAGGCGCGCCGCGGTTTCCGGCGCCAGGCCGGGGCCGAAGTCGCGCACCGCGATCCGGACCTCGGCGCTGCCTGCGGCGATCTGCAGCACCAGTCGCTGGCGTTCGGCGGGCAGCTCGCGGCTGGCATCGTAACCGTTCTTCAACAGGTTCAGCAGCACCTGCTGGATCTGCAGCGGGTCGACCTCGATGCTGCGTCCGGGCGGCAGTGTGTCGATGATCTCGACCGTCGGTGCATTGGCCAGCACGCCGCGGAACAGCGCCACCGCCTCCGCGGCAAGTGCGCCGGGTGCAATGCGTTCGCGCAGCGCCGCACGTTTGCGCGCAAAGGCCCGGATGCGGCCGAGAATGGCCGCCGCGCGCTCGGCCTGGCCGACGATCTCGGTCGCGGCCTCGCGCACGGCGGCCTCGGTCAGGCGCCCGTTGTCCGCCCTGCGTCCGAGGCTGCTCGCGTAGTTACCGATACTCGCCAGCGGCTGGTTGAGTTCGTGGGCGAGGGTGCCCGACAGCTCGCCCAGCATCGATAGTCGCGCGAGGTGGTCGGCCTGCTCCTGGTTGGCACGCATGCGCGCCTCGAGGGCCTCGCGCTCGGCCAGGGCGGCGCGCAGCGCCGAGGTGCGGGTATGCACCAGATGCTCGACGTGCACGGTGTAGATCACCCAGCCCGCCAGCGCCGCCGCGAGCGCCATCAGCCACGGCCAGTAGCGGCTGGCCAGTGCCATCAGGGTCGGTTCGCGCAGGTAGGCGTAAGGGCCGATCTCGAGTTCGCGGAACAGCTCATGCACGGTCTGGTAGTCGGCCGGCACCGACCACGACGGAGCCCCCGCGCTGGCGGGTGCCGACAATAGCAGGATCGCCAGCTCGCGTGCGAGTTCGGGCGGGGTATGACGCAGCGCCGCCACCGGCCAGTCCGGATACAGGCGGGTTGTGGTCGCGCACGGGTAGTCGGCCACGTCGAGCGGTGACAGCACTCGGAAACGTCCGCTGGCCGCGGGCAAACTTTCGAGCAGACAGCTGCGAACCACGCCAGCATCGGCCTCGCCGCGTTCGACGGCATCGAGCACATTGTCCATGGGCAAGCCGACGCTCTGCAGCGCGGCGAGGTCGACGTCGGGATCGATGCCGAGCGCCTTGAGTTCGCGCCATACGATCTGGAAGCCGCCGAAGCCCTCGCGCCCGATGATCGCCAGCCGACGTCCGCGCAGATCGGCGAGTTCGACCAGGTCGTTACGGTCGGCGCGCACGATGACGGCCGACCCGATCGCGCGGTCGGGCGATGATGTACGTCCGCCGGCCAGGGTGAGGATGCGGCTGACGCCGAACTCGGCTTCGAGTTCGACGTAGTGGCCGGGATTGGTGATCACGAACGATACCCGCTGTTCGGCCACCGCCTGGCGCAGGCCGTCGTGGTCCAGGCGCAACAGTTCGAACCGTCGCTGTGGCAGGGCTACGCGCAGGCGTTCGATCATCGGCGCCCACTCGCTCACCGTGGTCTCGGCACCGCGAAAGGCAAGCACCCCGATTCTCACCGGGTCGTCGGCGCGCACGGTGGCGGCAAGCATGCATAGCGCAAGGAGCAGCAGTCGGCGCAGCACCCCCAGACTACCGCCTGGCACGATCAGCGCGCGGCATGGCGCCAGTCCACCTGTTGCGGCCGGCCGGGCAGCTCAAGCTGCGCGCTGGCGGCAGGGCTGCGGGCGAGGACCTTGCCTGCGCGCATCACCAGCAGGCGGGTTGCACGCAGGCGGATGGCTTCCACCGGGTCGGCGGCCTGCAGCAGCACCAGATCGGCGCGGCAACCCGGCGCGATGCCGTAGCCGTCGAGGCCGAGAATGGCGGCCGGGGTGTCGGTCACCGCGGCAAAGCACTGGCGCATGGCGGCCTGGCCGGTCATCTGGGCCACATGCAGGCCCATGTGTGCCACCTCAAGCATGTCGCCGCTGCCGAGCGGGTACCACGGGTCGAGCACGCAGTCGTGGCCGAAAGCCACCGCCACGCCGGCCGCCAGCAACTCGGGCACGCGGGTCATGCCGCGGCGTTTGGGGTAGGTGTCGTGTCGGCCCTGCAGGGTGATATTGATCAGCGGGTTGGCAATCGCGGCCACGCCGGCTTCGCGGATCAGCGGAATCAGCTTGGATACGTAGTAGTTGTCCATCGAATGCATCGAGGTGAGGTGCGAGCCCGTCACCCGGCCTTCTAGCCCGAGCCGGCGGGTGTGGAAGGCGAGCGTCTCGATGTGGCGCGACAAGGGGTCGTCGCTCTCGTCACAATGCATGTCCACCCGCAGGCCGCGTTCGGCGGCGAGTTCGCACAGGATGCGCACCGACTCGGCACCGTCCGCCATGGTGCGCTCGAAATGCGGAATGCCGCCGACCACGTCGACTCCCATGTCGAGCGCGCGGGTGAGGTTTTCCAGGGCGCCCGGTGCGCGCAACACGCCGTCCTGCGGAAAGGCCACCAGCTGCAGGTCGAGGTAGGGCGCAACCCGCCGCTTGACCTCGAGCAGCGCCTCCACCGCGAGCAGGCGCGGGTCGCACACGTCGACATGCGAGCGGATCGCGAGCAGCCCCTTGGCCACCGCCCAGTCACAGTAGGCCAGCGCGCGTTCGATGATCGCGTCCTGGGTAAGGAGCGGTTTGAGCTCGCCCCACAGCGCAATGCCCTCGAGCAGGGTTCCTGATTGATTGACCCGCGGCAGGCCGTAGCTCAGCGTGGAATCCATATGGAAATGGGCGTCGACGAAGGGCGCGGTGACCAACTGCCCTTGCGCGTCGATGGCCTCTGCGGTGCTGGCGGCGAGCGCCGGCTGCACCGCAAGGATACGGCCGTCGGCAATGCCGATATCGATATTTTCGCGTCCGTCGGCAAGGTTGGCATTGCGGATGATCAGATCGAACATGGCGTCTCAAGCATTGGTGATGAAGTAATCCTGGTCCCCCGGCACCACGAAGATTGCGCCCTGCAGGACGCTCATCCCGTTTCGTTCCGGCGCATGCGAACGCCCGCCATGATCATGGACACGGCAATCGGCGGGATCGCGAGCAGCGCAAACAGGACCAGGCCCAGGGGTGCCAGCCCGAGATCGGATGCCGTCACCAGCAAGGCCAGCGCCTGCGCCTGCATCATCGCCAGACCCCAGCGCCATGCCCGCCTGGGTACGGCGTGGCCCAGAAAGCCCGCGAGCACGCCACCAAGCGGGTACGCAATGGTCCAGTACAGCGTGGCGTCCCAGGCTTCGCGCACACCGGCAATTGCGCCGGTTCCCAGCCACAGGGCGGTTCCTCCGCCGATTGCGATTGCATAGGCCTGGGTGTCGGTGAGTCTGATCATCGTATTGCTCCGTGAGGTGGCCTGCCTCAGCGCCGGTCGCCAGGGGGCTGCCAGCGCAGATCCAGGGTGAACGGGAAGTCGGGGTTGAGCGGCTCGGCTTTCACCGGCATCGGTCCCGGGGTGTGGCCGTGGGGCCAGAAGCGGGCGAAGCGGCGCGCCTCGGCCTCGTTGGCATTGACCGGGAAGCTGTTGTAGCTGCGCCCGCCCGGGTGGGACACGTGATAGGTGCAGCCACCGATGGCACGGCCCATCCATGAGTCGACGATGTCGAAGGTGAGCGGGGCGTGTATGCCGATGGTGGGATGCAGTGCCGACGGCGGGTTCCACGCCCGGAAGCGTACGCCGGCCACGTATTCGCCGGGTACCCCGGTGGGGTGGAGCGGCACCGGGCGGCCATTGCAGGCCACGATGTGGCGCCCGTCGGTCAGGCCGCGCACTTTGATCTGCATGCGCTCGACCGAGGAATCCACATAACGCGAGGTGGCGCCGGCGCTCATTTCTTCGCCGAGCACGTTCCACGGTTCGATCGCCTGGCGCAGCTCCATCTGCACGCCCTCGTACACCACGGTGCCGTAACGCGGGAAGCGGAATTCGATGAAGGGTTCGAACCAGCTCTCGGCGAAGGCGTATCCCGCCTGCTGCAGGTCGCGGGCCACATCGCGGATGTCCTGTTCGACGAAATGCGGCAGCATCCAGCGGTCGTGCAGCTGGGTGCCCCAGTTCACCAGTTGGCCGTGATAGGGCTGGCGCCAGAAGCGCGCCACCAGCGCACGCAGAAGCAGGATCTGGCACAGGTTCATCTGCGGGTGGGGCGGCATCTCGAAGGCGCGGAACTCGACCAGGCCAAGGCGGCCGGTCGGGCCATCGGGCGAATACAGCTTGTCGATGGAGAATTCGGCGCGATGGGTGTTGCCGGTCAGGTCGATCAGCAGGTTGCGCAGCAGGCGGTCGACCAGCCAGGGGCGCTGGCTTTCTTCGGTATTGGGCAGCACTGTCGACATCTGCTGGAAGGCGATGGCCAGTTCGTACAGGTTGTCGTCACGCGCCTCGTCCGCTCGCGGCGCCTGGCTGGTGGGGCCGATGAAGGTGCCGGAGAACAGGTAGGACAGGGACGGGTGGTTCTGCCAGTAGGTGATCAGGCTCCGGAGCACGTCAGGCCGGCGCAGCCACAGGCTGTCGGCCGGCGTGGCGCCGCCCAGCGTGACATGGTTGCCGCCGCCGGTGCCGGTGTGGCGCCCGTCGAGCATGAACTTCTCGGTGCCGAGCCGGGTGAGGCGCGCCTCTTCATAAAAAATGTGGGTGTTGTCGACCAGCTCGCGCCAGCTCGAGGCCGGATGCACATTCACTTCGATCACACCGGGGTCGGGGGTGATGCCGAGCAATCGCACCCGCGGATCGCGCGGCGGCGGATAACCTTCCATCCACAGGGGCGTCTTCAGTTCGGCTGCGGTCTGTTCCACCGCGGCGACCAGCGCCAGATAGTCTTCGATCCGCGAGACCGGTGGCAGGAAGACGTGCAGCCGTCCGGCGCGCACTTCGACGCACAGCGCGGTGTGGATCACTTCGCGCGGCTCGGGTGGGGCGGCCGGAGGCGGTGTCCCCGTCCCCGCTTTGGCGGCCTTCTTGCCCGGTTCGCCCAGCGCATGGCGTTCTTCGAACGGGTCGACCGGGTAGTCGCGCTCGGTTTCTTCCGGCGCGACCCAGGGCAGGGAAGCCAGCGGCAGGCGCAGGCCAGCCGGTGAGTCGCCCGGTATCAGGTAAAGATGCTCGCGCTTCAGCGGCCAGCGGCTCGATCGCCAGGTCGTCGTACCGACGCCTTGCCCCCCGTGGTCTTGCCCGAGGCCTTGCCCGATGCCGGACTTGTCGCCGTCCTTCGCCGTGTGTTCCACCGGCTTGATCGGCAGCACGAAGCCGGTGGGCTCGCCGAGGCCGCGGGCCAGCAGGCGGGCCAGGCGCTTACGCTCGTCGGGATCCTTGAGGTCGGCCTTGAGCGGGTCGATGTTCGGCGGCAGGCGCTGTTCATCCTGCAGCAGGGCCCATACGTCTTCATAGGCGGCGATCAGGTAGCCCGGGTGCAGGCCGAGGTGTCCGGCCAGCGCCTTGCCGTAGCGTTCGGCATCGGCCGGGCCAAAGCCGTAGTCGGCAGACTCGTCTGCGATCAGCGCGTCATCGCGCCAGATCGGCTCGCCGTCGCATCGCCAGTAGATGCCCAGTGCCCAGCGTGGCAGCGGCTCGCCGGGGTACCACTTGCCCTGGCCGTGATGCAGCATGGCGCCCTTGGTAAAGCGCTGCTTGAGGCGCGTGGTGAGCTGCCCCGCGAGCTCGCGCTTCTTGGGCGACAGTGCGGTGATGTTCCATTCGGGGCCGTCCATGTCGTCGATGGACACGAAGGTGGGCTCTCCGCCCTGGGTCAGGCGGACGTCACCGGCCTCGAGCTCCAAGTCGACCTGCGCGCCCAGCGCTTCCATCGCTTGCCACTGCGCCTCGGTGTAGGGCTTGGTGACGCGCGGATCTTCGTGTACGCGGGTCACCGTCATCTCGAAACCGAACTCGCTGTTGGCTTGGCCGGTGAACGAGCCGATGACCGGCGCCGCACTCTGCGGCATGGCGGTGCAGGCGAGCGGGATATGTCCCTCGCCGGCCAGCAGCCCCGAGGTGGGGTCGAGCCCGATCCAGCCGGCACCGGGCACATAGACCTCGGTCCACGCGTGCAGGTCGGTGAAGTCCTTGTCGGTGCCGCTCGGACCGTCAAGGGATTTGATGTCGGCGGTGAGCTGGATCAGGTAGCCCGACACGAAACGCGCAGCTAGCCCCATGTGGCGCAGGATCTGCACCAGCAGCCACCCGGTGTCGCGGCACGAACCGCAGGCTTTTTGCAGCGTTTCCTCGGGTGTCTGCACGCCCGGCTCCATGCGCACCAGGTAGGCGATATCCTTCTGCAGGCGACGGTTCAGGTTGACCAGGAAATCCTGGGTGAGCAGGCCCGCAGTCAGCTCCTCGCGCTTCATCTTCGTGATCCAGCTCGCCAGCAACGGGCCGGCGGGCAGGGGCATGAGGTAGGGTGCCAGCTCGTACTTGAGCTGATCGGCGTACTCGAAAGGGAACGCGTTGGCGTACTCCTCGACGAAGAAGTCGAAGGGGTTGATGACCGTCATGTCGGCAACCAGATCCACCGTGAAGCTCAGTTCGCGCGTCGGCTCGGGGAACACAAAGCGCCCGATGTAGTTGCCGTACGGGTCCTGCTGCCAGTTGATGAAGTGCTTGGCCGGTTCCGCGCTGAGCGAATATGACAGAATCGGCGTGCGCGCATGGGGCGCGGGGCGCAGCCGAACTTCATGCGGGGTCAGGATGACGGGGCGATCGTAGCGATAGCTGGTCTTGTGATGAAGGGCGACGCGTATTGCCATGGTCTAGTAGCCTGTGCGCAGGTAGCGCGAGCAAAGTTCAGGGGGGATCTGCAGACGAACTGCTTCCAGATCACGCAAGGCGAGGCTCATGAGACCCCTGTCGTTTCGTCAAGTCCGAATACATGGAATCCGGGATCGAGCTTAACGCAGTTTGGCGCTTGTCGCCTACCCGCGGATTCATTGCAGCGGCGCTGCGAACCCCGGATCGCTGCTGGTTTGACACCCTGGAGTAGCCTCCGGGAACCACGTCGCCCCTGCGGGCCCGCACGGCGCCGACCGCCACGGTCGATCCGATGTTACCGTCTCCCTGTGCTGGGTAGACATCCCGTTGCCGCAGGACCACTTGAACCCGAGAGACGAGGCCCATTCGATGGCAGGCTTTGAGGATTACGAACGTAACGTCAGGGAGATCGAGCTCGAGATCGAGCGCAAGGGCATTGCCCTGGGAATCGACTGGAACGATGAGTCGCAGGTGCGTGCGCTTGCTCGCGAGGCGCTTGCGTACCACTCGGCACCGGGCACGCTCGCCCATGGCGCACCGGACGACTTCGCGTTCAAGGCCCGGATCGATCTGTTCGGCCTGGCGTCGCTGATGCTCCAGACCATGGAAGAGAGTGCAACCCTGGGCATGGAAAGCCATGGGGGGGCGGTGTGGAAATCGTTTGGGCGGGCCTTGTGGGAGGAAGCAGGGGCGAAAGAGTAGGTCTGACGGCGACCGATACTCGGTGACCGTTCACCGTGGTTTTGCGCTCTGCGACGACTTCCGTGCGTCGCGAAGCAGTTGAGCGCAGTCGCGGTCCTCGCCCGGGCCGGCGTCAATCAACGGGATCAGCGCAAGCAGCGGATTGATCGCGCCCAGCGCAACAGCGCCCAGTGCACGCCCGATGACGCGCCCTTTATCGAATTCCACGTCGGGCTGTGCGAAGCTGCCACGGACGTATAACGGACTGCTCAGCGCAACCGCACTGGTTTCCTTCGTGACCTGGCCGAGCGTCAGGTCGAACGTCTCCTGCTTCAGGTCGATGCGGCCTGTTCCGATGATGGTGGTGACCGCTGTATCGAACACCAGCGCGCGGGTTTCCATGATCCCGTCCTCGATGTCGAAGTCGGCCACTGCGCAGCGTACCTTCACGAGTTCGTCGCCAGTCACGGTCAGTTGCACGATGTCCCACAGATGTAGGCCGACCTGTTTCATCATCAACTTGCTGATCTCGCCGCCAGCGACAACCAGTCCGAGCTTGCCGTTCGAGCTAGCAAGCATGTCCCGGACCGAGTCGCCTCTTCCGGTCAGGTCGAATTCGCCATTGATCTGTCCGATGCTGCTCTTGTTAAGCTCGACGGTCGGAAACAGCTTCGCAAGGCGCATTTTTTGCGCACGCATCGAGGCATGCGCCTTGATCGGATGTTCGCGTCCATCCAGCGAGATCGTCCCGTTGAGCTGACCACCGGCAACGCCAAGTTGGAGCGGATCGAGGGTCAGCACCGAGTTGCGCAAACTCAACCGGGTCACGAGGTCGTCGAGCGGCATGCCCGCGGGATGGCGAATCGTCTTGGCCTGTAGCATCACCTCCGCGTCGACGCTGTTCCAGCGCTCGATCACGAACGGCAGTTCGGGCAGCACCTTTGCCAGCGGCGCTGCGGCCGCGGTTCTGGATGATGCGGGCTTGGCGCGGGCCGGATCGATGCCGACGGGGGGGCCAAGATCGGCAATGTCTAGCATGCGCGAAACCAGATCTGCCTGGAGTGCCGGACGGCCCTCGCCAGTAACGAGTTGGGCTGTGCCGGCGATGTCGCTGTTGCCGATACGGCCGGTGAATTTCTCGTAACGCCAGGTTCGTTCGTCGTGCACGAGGTGCCCCTCGGTCTCGTACGCATGCGTTTCCGGAAGGACGATGCCGAGCAGTGGATAAAGCTGTGCCAAGCTCGGCCCGCTCACCCCCAGCCGCAGGTCCACGGCGGAGAGGCTCGTCAGCCCGGTGATGCTGCCCTCGGCCTTCACCACCGTGTTGCCTATGGTGAGATCGCCCTTGATCGGATAAGGCGTGCTCTCATCGCGCAATCCGAGCACCGGCCCGCCCTGGCCGCGGGTCTTGAGCGGCATCCCCTTGAACTGTCCCTGCGCGGTGAAAGTGAGCCCGGCCTTCCCGGGCTCCGGGTCCGACGTCGACAGTTGCGCGCGGATGCGGGTCTTCTGCGCCGAATCGTCATAGCCCACCGTTCCCTCGTCGAGCATCAGGCGGCCGATCCGAAGATGCGCCCCTACGTCCTGCTGGGTGCGGTCGAGCAGCCAGTTCCTTCGGCCCTCGGTACCGCGTTCCAGAAAAATCACGGGACGCGTGAGCCGAACTTCAGGCAGCACGATATTCCCCCGGATCAGCTGCATGAGGTCGATCTGAATGTCGATCGCGTCTACCGCGATCATCTTTTCTTCCTTGGCCCACGCCGGATTCGCAAAGCTCACGGTATCCGCCTGGACACCAGGGAACGGCCAGGTGAGCTCGACCGTGAGCTCACCGCCGATCACCAGTTCCCGGCCTGTCTTTTCCAGCGTCATGCGCTCGATCGGGCCGCGTAACGCGTTCCAGCCGAAAAGCGCGACGTAAAGGGTAGCAAGCGTGATCGCCAGCGCGACAGACGCCAGGAAAACCCCGGCAATCCATTTGAGCGAACGAGACAGTGTCATGACGGGATGAAAGACAAGTGGGGCAGTCCAGCGCGAGAGAGGTGCAGATTATTATCCTCCAGAGGTAGTGTTCAGAAGTGTGTGCAGAAGCGCCTTCGATTGGAAGGCGCGGGTGGCCATGGCTAAGGTTGATTACCGATCGACCTTTAACCCTGTGGAGGGGGCAGCCATGACCACGATCAAGCGTAATTCGAAGGGCGCGAC
>JAUSOD010000027.1 GCA_030656215.1 Azoarcus sp. | reverse complement strand
TTCCAGCATCCACTTTTCAAGAAACGGCTTGGCGGTGCTCCATAGATCCAGCTCCGGGTCCAGCTCGCGGCCCAGGCCTTCGATGTTGAGGAGCGTCTTTTGCAGCAGCACCAACTGTGGCTGGATCTCGACATGGAAGCGGCGCGAAGTCTGGAAAAGGCGCATCAGCACCATGCCGAGCGATATTTCCTTGAGCGGGCGGTCAAAGTACGGCTCGCAAACGGCCCGGATGGCGGACTCAAGGTCGTTGACGCGCGTCTCGGGCGGCACCCAGCCGCTTTCGATGTGCAACTCGGCCACGCGCTTGTAGTCACGTCGGAAGAACGCCACAAAATTCTGCGCCAGATATTCCTTGTCGGACTCGGTGAGCGTGCCGACGATGCCAAAGTCCAGCGAGATGTAGCGTCCGAACGTCGCAGGGTCCAGGCTGACCTGGATGTTGCCGGGGTGCATGTCGGCATGAAAGAAGCCGTCGCGGAACACCTGGGTGAAGAAGATCTCCACGCCGGCGCGGGACAGGGCGGACAAGTCGGTGCCCTGGGCCTTGAGCGCCTCGATCTGCGAGATCTGTACGCCGTGCATGCGCTCCATCACCATGACCTTGCGCCCGCACCAGTCCCAATAGACTTCGGGCACGACCAGCAGCGGCGAGTCCTTGAAATTGCGCCGTAGCTGGGAGCAGTTGGCGGCCTCGCGCATCAGGTCGAGTTCGTCGTTGAGGTACTTGGTGAACTCGGCCACCACTTCGCGCGGCTTCAGGCGCCGGCCTTCGGGCCAGACTTTCTCCAGCACCATGGCGGCGACTTCGAGCAGTGCCAGGTCGTGCGCGATGACGTGCTCGATGCCGGGGCGCAGTACCTTCACCGCAACCTCGGTGCCGTCGGGCAGTTCGGCGAAGTGCACCTGCGCCACCGAAGCGGACGCCACCGGGGTGCGGTTGAAATTGCGAAACACCTCGTCCACCGGCTTGCCGTAGAAGTCCTGCAACAGGGCCAGCGCCTGTGCGGTGGGGAAGGGCGGCACCCGGTCCTGCAGCATGGCGAGCTCATCTGCAATGTCGGGGGGCAGCAGGTCGCGACGGGTCGACAGCATCTGGCCGAACTTGACGAAGATCGGTCCGAGCGATTCCAGCGCACGGCGCAGTCGCACTGCACGCGGTTCGTCGTAGGTGCGCCAGAAGAAAACCTTGTGCCACAGGCGGCCGAGACGGCCGCTGGCGTCCGCATCGAGGATCATGCGGTCGAGGCCGAAGCGCAGGCTGACGGAAACGATCTTGGCGAGACGGAGGATGCGCACGGGGAGGAGGGAGCTGCAGCAAAGGGCGGACTGTAGCTGGAAAGCGGGGTACGCGAAAGGGTGCCGTTCGCGTACCCGCCGCCCGGGCGGGCGGGGCGGCGGGCCGGTACGCTCAGAATGTCACGCGTACACCCATGGTCAGGTTGCGTCCGGTGAGCGGGGCCGCGTCCTTGATGAAGGAGGTGTGGCTGTAGGCGCGTTCATCGGTGAGGTTGGAACCCTTTATGTAAAAAAGGTAGGGCAGGGCGTTGATGCGCGCGCTGTAACTCAGGCCGAGGTTGAACATGTTGTAGCCGGGGGTGCTGGTTTCGAAGTCGGCAATGCGGTCCTGGCGAGCGACGCGGTAGGCTTCGGCCTCGCCTTTCCACTGCTGCCACTGCCCGTCCAGACGCAAGCCGATGCGGTTGGCGGGAATGCGCGGCAGGGCGTCTCCGCCGCTCAGCTTCGCCCGCACGTGATCGCCGAACAGGGTGAGGCCGAACATCGCGTTCAGGTGCTGGCGGATCTGGCCCTCGATGCCGGTGAAGGTGGCGTCGCGTTGGGCGTACTCGATCAGTTGCAGGCCGTCGTGCTCGTCCAGGGTATGGGCGTAGATGTAGTCCGACACCCGGTTGTGAAAGGCGCTGACGGCGAAGGTGGTGTCGCCGCTGTGCTTGCGCAGGCTGAGGTCCAGATTGTGCGAGGTTTCGGGCTTGAGCTCGGCATTGCCGCGCTCCAGGGTGCGGGTGGCGAGGTGGAGCCCGTCGGCGTAGAGCTCTTCGGCGGTGGGCAGGCGCTGGGCGCGGGACAGGGATGCGCCCAGGGCGTATCCGGGGGTGAAGTTCCACACTGCGCCGAGCGACACCGAATTGCCGTGATGGCTGCGATCGGCAGCGTCCGAGTCAGTGTCGATGCGTTGCCATTCGCGGCGCAGTGCAGCTTCCACCCGCCATGCGCCGGCTTCGAGCGTTTCGACGATGTATAGCGCGTTCTTCCGGGTGAGGGTGGGCTCGAGGTAGGCTTCCTCGCCGATGGCGCTGAAGTCACGCCGCGAGCTTTGCACGCCGATGACCCCGCGCCAGGCGGCGAGCGGATGGTGCTCGAGTTCGACCCGGCCGTCGTGGCCGATATTGCGGAAGCGGGTGGCGACCTCGCCGCCCTCGATCTCGTCGTGACGATAATCGGTATGGCTGGCGCGCACGCGCAGGCGGGCGAAGCCGGCGAAGGGCTCGCGGTATTCGCCGCGCAGGTCCCAGCGGGCGCTGATCAGATCCACGTAGGGCACGCCGTGCGCTTCGTCGTGATCGTGATCGTCATCATCATCCCCGTGCGTGCCGCAGTGCAGGTGGTCGCCATGGGTGTGGCAGTCCTCGAGATCATGGCCGTGACCCGGCAGGCCGTACTCGTTGCGCTGGTGGGTGTAGGCGAGGCCGAGCCAGCCGCGGTCGCCTATCCATGACAGGCCGAGGCTGGTGCTTTCGGTCTTGTTGTCGCTTCCGTCTACGCGGCGGCCTTCGGACCAGCCGTGTCCGACCCGGTAGTCGCTGGCGTCGCGCGTGAGGCCTTCGGCGTGGATGGCGAAATTGCCCGCCCCGGCCGTCACTTCAAAGGCGCCGGCAGTTTCTCGGGCCGCCGTGTTGGCGCGCAGTTCGACGCTGCCTTCGACCCCGCGCGCGGGGATGGCGGTGGGGATCTTGCGGTCGAGCACGTTCACCACGCCGCCGATGGCGCCGCCACCGTAAGCGAGGGCCGAGGGACCGCGCAGGACCTCGATCTGTTCGCTGAGCATGGGCTCGATGGCCACTGCATGGTCCGGGCTGACGGTCGACGCATCCATGACCTCGGCGCCGTCGGAGAGCACCTTGACCCGTGGGCCGTCCATGCCGCGAATGATCGGGCGGCTTGCGCCTGCGCCGAAATGCGTGCTACGGATGCCCGGTTCGCGGCTCAGGGTCTCGCCCAGCGAGGCGGCGCGATCCTGCACGAGTTGGTCGCCGCTGAGCACGCTCACCGGTGTGCTCATCTCCAGGACGCCAAGTGAGAGGGCACTTGCCGATACGACCACGGAGCCCAGCGTCGGTGTCGGGACGGATGTGCTGTCGGCGGCGGTGCTGGCAGCCTTACTGGCTGAGGTGCCGGCCGCAGCGATGGGCGCCGCGGTGGCCTTGTTAGTGTCCGTATCGGCCGTTGCGAGCGGTGACTGGCAGGCGAAGGCAATCAGCAGGGGCAGTGGGAGCGGGTGGAGCTTGGGTCGCATGGGGATTCCTGTTCGCATTCATGACGGGCGTGCGCATCCGCCGTCCGTACGAGGGTCGGTAGAAAGGGGCTGAGGAGCGCGCGGGTGAAAAAGCGTGGGCGGCAAGGGCAGCCCATCGGCGGCATTCTAAGCGGCTGCGAGGCTCAAACGCAACGTTGTTGCAAGTAATGCGGAGTGCAATGCAGACGCGCGCTGCGTCTCTCGTAATTCGCGCTCACACGTTGGCGGCAGGCAGCATGGAGCGATCCGCTATAATCCCGGCTTTAGATGTCCCGACACCTGTGATGAGCGCCGACCCCAAAGTTCTACTTGCCGATCTGCTGAAAGCCGCCCTGAAAAGTGTTGCGCCGGATCAGGCCGATACTCCGATTCTGCTGGAGCGCCCGAAACAGGCCAATCATGGCGATTTCGCCACCAACCTGGCGCTGCAGTTGGCCAAGCCGCTGAAGCGCAATCCGCGCGAACTGGCGGCCTTGCTGCTGGCCGAACTGCCGCCATCGACGTTGGTGCTGAAGACCGAGGTGGCCGGTGCCGGCTTCATCAACTTCACTCTGGCCACCGCTGCCAAGACCGCGGTGGTGAGCGAAGTGCTTGCCGCGGGAGCCGATTTCGGCCGCGGAGCAAAGAAGAACGTCAAGGTGCAGGTCGAGTTCGTGTCCGCCAACCCGACCGGACCGCTGCATGTGGGTCACGGCCGCGGCGCGGCGTATGGCGCCTCGCTGTCGGACGTACTCGCCTTTGCCGGCTACGACGTGACGCGTGAGTATTACGTCAACGATGCCGGGCGCCAGATGGACATCCTCGCGCTGTCAACCTGGCTGCGCTACCTCGCTGGCTTCGGGATCGAGATTCCGTTTCCGCCGAACGCCTACCAGGGCGACTATGTGTTGGGGATGGGGTGCGACCTGCGCGATGCCCATCAGGACCGCTTCGCAGGCGTCACCGCCGCACAGGTGCTCGAAGGGACGCCCGGCCTGCCGCTGGCCGACCGGAAGGATGACGAGGCCAAACAGCAGCGCGAACTGCATCTCGACGCCCTGATCGCCAATGCCAAGCGCCTGCTTGGTGACGACTACCCGTGGGTGCACGGCTTTGTGCTCAACGAACAGCTGAGCGACGGGCGTGAGGATCTGGGCGAGTTCGGGGTGCGCTTCGACAAGTGGTTTTCCGAGCAGAGCCTGTTCGATACCGGCCTGGTCGAACGGGCGGTGGCCCAGCTCGAGCAGCAGGGTCATGTCTATCTGCAGAACGGCGCGCGCTGGTTCCGCTCGTCCGCCTTCGGCGACGAGAAGGACCGTGTGGTACAGCGCGAGAACGGGCTGTACACCTACTTCGCGTCCGACATCGCCTACCACCTGAACAAGTACGAGCGCGGCTTCGATCGCATGATCGACATCTGGGGCGCCGACCATCACGGCTACATTCCGCGGGTGAAGGGGGCAATTGCTGCGCTCGGTCTGCCGCCGGAGAAGCTCGATGTGGCGCTGGTGCAGTTCGCCGTGCTCTATCGCGACGGGCAGAAAACCTCGATGTCCACCCGTTCGGGCGAGTTCGTCACCCTGCGCGAACTGCGCAAGGAAGTCGGCAACGATGCCTGCCGTTTCTTCTACGTGCTGCGCAAGTCCGACCAGCACCTCGATTTCGACCTCGATCTGGCCAAGAGCCAGAGCAACGAGAACCCGGTGTACTACGTGCAGTATGCCCACGCCCGGGTGTGTTCGGTGCTCAACCAGTGGGGCGGCGAGCGTGCCGAGCTGGCGGCGGCGGATCTGGGGCAGCTGCAGAACGAGCGCGAGCTTGCGCTGTGTGCCCGCCTGGCGACCTTTCCCGAGCTGGTGCAGTCTGCCGCGGATGACTATGCGCCGCACCAGATCGCCTTTTACCTGAAGGATCTCGCGGCCGACTTCCACAGTTGGTACAACGCCGAACGCATGCTGGTCGACGACGAAGCGCTCAAGCTTGCCCGTCTGGCGCTGGCCGAGGCGGTGCGTCAGGTGTTGGTCAGCGGCCTTGCTGTGCTGGGGGTGTCCGCGCCCCAGTCGATGTAAGCGGAGGCATTTGTGAGTCGAGACCGCAAACCCGCGCGCAAGCCGTCGCGCGCACCGTCGCGCAGTGGCGGCGGCACCCTGATCGGCATCTTCATCGGCTTGATGATGGGCGCGACGATCGCCGCCGGTGCCGCCTGGTATTTCACCCGCGCCAACCCGTTCCAGTCGACCCCGGCGGCACCGCGCATGCCGACGGGCGACCAGCAACCGGCCGCATTGCCCGGCAAGCCCGGTGATCGTCCGGTCGTCAAGCAGGATTTCGATTTCTACAAGATCCTGCCGCAAGGCGACAACGTGCCAACCGCGCCGGCGCCGGCCAGTTCGCCGGCGGCGCAGCCGACTGCACAGCCGGCCAAACCGGTTGATCGTGTCTATCTGCAGTTGGGGGCGTTCGAGAACCCGGCCGAGGCCGACAACCTGAAGGCACGGCTCGCACTGGCCGGCGTCGAGGCCAGTTCGCAGCGCGGGCAGCTGCCGGACGGACGCACCGTGCACCGGGTCAGGATAGGCCCCTTTGCCGGCCCTGAAGAGATGAACCCGGTGCGCAGCCGGCTGGCCGAGGCCGGCTTCAACGCCACGGTGACCCGCACTGGCCAGTGACCCGCACCGGCCAGTGATAAAACACCGTGCGCGGAACGATGTCGTGCCGCGCGCGTCTGAATCGACGTTATCGACCACGGAGTAAAGAATGAACCGTCGCCATGCCCTGCAGCAACTCGGCGCCCTTGCGCTTCTTGCCGGTCCCGCGGGACAGGTGTTTGCCCAGAGTGCGAAAGGCCCCGGGTTTCAGATGCTGGACCCTGCCGTGCCAACGACGGCAAAGGGCAAGATCGAAGTGATGGAGTTCTTCCATTACGGTTGTCCGCACTGCCGTGATTTCGATCCCCTGCTGGAGCAGTGGATCAAGCGCCTGCCCGCCGACGTGGCCTTTGTCCGGGTGCCGGCGATCTGGGGCAACCCCCAGTTGCAGGGTCTGGCACGGCTGTATTACACGCTTGAGGTCACGGGCCAGGTAGAGGCCCTGCACGAGCCGATTTTCGTGGCCGTACAGGAGAGCAAGACCCCCTTGCACACCGAGGACGCGGTGCGCGACTGGGTGAGCAAGCGTGGCGTCGACCCCAAGGCCTTCATGGAGGCGTACAAGTCCTTTGGCGTGCAGTCCATGGTGCAGCGTGCCGATCAGACGGCGCGTGCGTACAAGATCCAGGGCGTGCCGACGATGGCGGTGGATGGGCGCTTCGTGACCTCGGCCTCGATGACCGGAAGCCACGAGGCCACCCTGAAGCAGGTCGATCAACTGTTGACCCGCGTGCGTGGTGAGCCGCGTCGCGGCTGATGTTGTCGCTTCGGCTGCGCCGCGATTGCTGTGGTGAGTGACCCGGTTTCGCGCAAGCGGGTCTTCATCACCGGGGCATCAAGTGGGCTGGGGGAAGCGCTGGCGCGCGAGTATGCCGCCCGCGGGGCCACACTGGGGCTGCTCGCACGTCGAGCAGAGCCGATGCAGGCGCTGGTGGCCGAGTTGTCGGGCGAGCACCGGGTGTTTGTCGCCGATGTCGGTGATGCGCGGGCGATCGGCGATGCGGCGACGAGTTTCGTTAGCGAGTTCGGGGTTCCCGATATCGTGATCGCCAATGCCGGGGTGTCGGTCGGAACACTCACCGAGCATGCCGAGGATCTTGACGCGTTCGAGCGTGTGCTGCGTACCAACCTGTTCGGCATGGCGGCCACGTTTCAGCCTTTTGTCGAGCCCATGCGTAGCCGTGGCAGTGGTCGTCTGGTGGGGATCGCCTCCGTGGCCGGCATCCGTGGTCTGCCTGGTGCCGGCGCCTACAGTGCTTCGAAGGCCGGTGCACTGGCCTATCTCGAAAGCTTGCGGGTCGAGTTACATGGTAGCGGTGTCCGGGTGGTGACTGTGGCCCCGGGTTACATCCGTACGCCGATGACCGCGATCAACCCGTATCCGATGCCCTTCATTCTGCCGGCCGACGAGGCCGCACGCAGGATAGCCGGGATCATCGATCGGGGCCGGCGCTACGCGGTGGTGCCGTGGCAGATGGGCGTGGTGGCCAGATTGCTGCGGATTCTGCCGCGCAGCCTATTCGATGTGCTCTTTGCCCGTGCCGGGCGCAAGCCACGAAATCTGCCACTGTGAGTCATCGGTCATGGATGACGGCGCAGGGCTGCGCTACCATCCGGACTCCTATTCCGCTTATGGACCACGCCAGATGAATGCGCCACTGATCGATCCGACTGCCGAACGTCGCACGCGCCAGCGCTTTGTAGCCAAGCGCCAGGGAGAGGTCTGCTTCTGGGCGTTGGTGGATGGGCAGCGTCTTGCCTTGAATGATCTCTCGCTCGAGGGTTTTTCCCTGCCGGCCTCGTCAGTGCTGGGTACCGGTCTGGTGTTTGATTTCGTGCTGAACCGTGATGGGGTGCCTGACGAGATATCGGGCAGTGCGGAGGTGGTCAACCAGATCGCGGCCTCCGAGGATGAGCCAGCCAAGGCAGGGTGTCGCTTCGTTCGGCTCGAAGATGCCAGTTCCGCCCGCTTGCACGATTGGCTGGTGGCGCACGTGCTGGTCAACGCAACGGTAAGGATTACCGAGAAGGACGCGACGGCCATCGTGTCGGGGCCGTCGCTGATCTGATTTGCTGCCGCCCCGGGGCTGAAACGTTGGGCAGTGCGGCCCGGGCCTGTCGGCTTGATTCCGAGCGGCCCCGGGGTGATGGATGGCTTACTTGCCCGTAGTGACCACGGGCGCAGGGCGCGGCTCCCGCCGTGCGCGTGCCCGCTGCGTGAACCACACCAGTGCCAGCAGCAGCAGGGTCGGAATGAAGATCCATTCCTTGTCGGGGCGCGCTGCGGATGGCAGTTCGATGGCGGTGAAGGTGAAGCCTTGTTCCAACCCGAGCTTTTCCGCCCGGCTGCCGAACTTCACGGCGGCAATCTGCACGTCGTCGCCCAGTGCCATTACGGTCAGCCCGAAGGTGGACAGGCGCTCACGCGCATTCGCGGCGGGTTCGCCCAGGGGCAGCAGCACGCCCTTGGAAATCTCCCTGCCCTCGAGGGTGAGCCCTTCCACCCAGACCCGCAGATTGGCGTTGCGCGGCGCTTCCTCGACCAGGCGGGTGAGTTCGGTGGCCGGCACCTCGTCATACGGCGGGTACATCATGTCCATCCAGAACCCGGGCCGGAACAGGCTGAACGTCACCAGCAGCAGGATCAGGGTTTCGTGGATCCGGTTGCGGGTGATGAACCAGCCCTGGGTGGCGGCGGCGAACATCAGGCTTGCAAGGGTTGCGCTGCCGATGGTCAGGATCAGGTGAAATGCATCGGTGATCCCGATCAGCAGCAACTGGGTGTTGAAGATGAACATGAAGGGCAGGATTGCCGTTCTGGCGCTGTAGCCGAAGGCGGTGAAGCCGGTCTTGATCGGATCGCTCTTGGCGATGCCTGCCGCCGCATAGGAGGCGAGCCCCACCGGCGGGGTCACGTCCGCCATCAGGCCGAAATAGAACACGAACAGATGGACCGCGATCAGGGGGACGAGCAAGCCGGTCTGCGCCCCAAGCTCTACCACCACCGGGGCCATCAGCGTCGACACCACGATGTAGTTTGCGGTGGTCGGCAGGCCCATGCCCAGGATCAGGCAGATCACCGCGACGAGGCAGAGCATGATCATCAGGTTGCCGCCTGACAGGATCTCGACCAGCTCGGTCATTGCCAGACCGATGCCGGTCAGGGTGACGGTGCCGACGATGATGCCGGCGGTGGCGGTGGCGATGCCGATGCCGATCATGTTGCGCGCACCGGTGACCAAGCCGGTGAACAGGTCATTGAAGCCCTCGCGCAGCGCCGGGGCGAAGGGGCCGGTGCCGCGGAAGTGAGCAAACAGCGGGCGTTGGGTTACGAGGATGAAAATCAGGAACAGGGTGGCCCAGAAGGCCGACAGGGCCGGAGAGAGCTGCTCGACCATCAGATTCCAGATCAGGGCCGCCACCGGCAGCAGGTAGTGCAGGCCGGATTTCAGCGTCGGGCCGATCTCCGGCAGGTACTCCATCTTGTCTTCGGGCTTCTCCATGTGAAGTTCGGGATAGCGCGCGGCGTAGCGCACGATGGCGACGTAAGCGCCGAGCATCAGCGCACCGACGATCATGAAGGCTTTGTCGCCGGCAAGGTCCTTGATCCAGCCGAAGCCCCAGTAGATGACCGCGGCCAGGATGACTGCACCCGACACCGTCATCAGCGTGGTGATGGTGGCCTGTTGCCAAGGCAGCGGTTCGCGTCGCGGCAAGCCCTGCAGGTTCATCTTGAGCGCCTCGAGATGGACGATGTAGAACAGGGCGATGTAGGAGATCAGCGCCGGCACGATGGCGTGCTTCATGACCTCGATGTAAGTGATGCCGACGTACTCGACCATCAGGAAGGCGGCAGCGCCCATCACCGGTGGCATCAACTGGCCGTTTACCGAGGAGGCGACTTCAACCGATGCGGCCTTGTCGGCGCGGTAACCCACGCTCTTCATCAGCGGAATGGTGAAGGTGCCGGTGGTGACCACGTTGGCGATCGAGGAGCCTGAGATCACGCCGGTGCTCGCCGATGCGACCACTGCGGCCTTGGCCGGCCCCCCCTTCATGTGCCCGAGCAGGGCAATGGCAGATTTGATGAAGTAATTACCCGCGCCGGCCGTTTCGAGCAGGGCTCCGAACAGCACGAACAGAAAGATGAAGCTGGACGAGACCCCCAGCGCCACGCCGAACACCCCTTCGGTGGCCAGCCACAGGTGGCCCATGCCCTTGGACAGCGACGCGCCGCGATGGGCGATGACGTCGGGCATGTACTGACCAAAGAAAATATAAATCAGGAATACGATCGCCAGAATCACCATCGGCAGACCAAGGGCGCGCCGTGCCGCTTCCAGCAGCAGGGCAAGGCCTGCGACCGCCACCACGAGGTCGAAATCGGTTGGTGTGCCCGGCCGGGTCGAGAGCTCGGCATAGAACAGGAACAGATACGCAGCACAGAAGGCGCCTGCGGCGGCCAGCATCCAGTCGACGAGCGGCACGTAGCCGCGGGGTGAACGCTTGAATGCTGGATAGGCCGCGAAGGCCATGAAGACCGCGAAAGCCAGGTGAATCGAGCGTGACTCGGTGTCGTTGAAGACGAAAATGCCGAGCGAAAAGGGCAGCGGAGAGGCAATCCAGAGCTGGAACAGCGACCAGGCGAGCGCGACACCGAGCAGTAGTTTTGCCGTCAGTCCGGTGGGTTTGCGGCCACCGGTGTCAGCTTCGGCAACGATCTGCTTCAGCTGTTCGTCGGTGAGTTCGTGAACCGTAGTTGTCTTGTCCGAGCGGGTCATCTGCCACGCCTCCCTGGGTCGGGTCACATGCAAACGTTGCAACGCGCTTGTGACGCGTTGCAACGAGAGTATTCAAAGGTGCCGCCAGGAGCAGATGGCATCCTGGGCGGCACTCAGGCTGGCGCAGGTGGCACCCGCCTGGCGGAGATTACATCCAGCCTTTTTCCTTGTAGTACTTGACTGCGCCGTTGTGCAGCGGTGCGGAGAGGCCGGCCTTGATCATGCTCTTGGGGTCGAGGTTGGCAAACGCCGGGTGCAGCTTCTTGAAGTCCTCGAAGTTGTCGAATACCGCCTTGACCATGGTGTAGACGACTTCATCCGACACCTTGGCCGAGCTGACGAAGCTGGCGACCACGCCGAAGGTCTGGGTGGGGTCGGGATTGCTCGCATACATGCCGCCCGGGATGGTGACGGCAGCGTAGTACGGGTAGTCCGCGATGACCTTGTCGATGGCAGGGCCGGTGAGCGAGACCAGCTTGGCGCCGCAGGTCGTGGTCGGGTCCTGGATGTTGGCCGACGGATGGCCGACGACATAGGCAAAACCGTCGATCTTGTTGTCGCACAAGGCCGCACTGTGCTCGTCGGCCTTGAGCTCGGATGACAGCGAGAAGTCGGCGGTCTTCATGCCGAGCGCGGGAAGCAGCACGTCCATGGTCGCGCGCTGACCGGAGCCGGGGTTGCCGATGTTGAAGCGCTTGCCCTTGAAGTCCTCGAACTTGGTGATGCCGGCTTCCTTGCGGGCGAGCACGGTGAGCGGCTCGGGGTGCAGAGCGAAAACGGCACGCAGATCCGACACCGCGCCAGCATCCTTGAACTGGGCCATACCCTTGATGGCGTTGTACTGGACGTCGGACTGGGCGACGCCGAAGTCGAGCTCGCCGGATTTGATGGTATTGACGTTGTACACCGAGCCGCCGGTACTCTCGACCGAGCAGCGGATGCCATGTTGGGCACGGTCCTTGTTCATCAGGCGGCAGATTGCGCCGCCGGCTGCGTAATAGACACCCGTTACGCCACCGGTGCCGATGGTCACGAATTTCTGTTGGGCATGCGCCGGGGCGGCTCCCAGGGTGCCGAGGATGGCGAAGGCTGCTGCCAGCGTGGTTAGTTTCTTCATGCTTGCTCCTGATCAAGTTGGTTTGAGAAAAAATCGCACCAAACAAGGGTGGGTCTGCAGAGGCGTGCAACAAACTGGTGCATTGCACGCTTGTAGTGTTTCAACGCGTTTCAGCTTTGCACAGAACGCCTCGAAATGCCAGTCAGGGGATGCCGCAAGATCACGTCGCAGCGCGATTTTCGTCCATTCCCGGATGTCGGCGGCCTCGTGTGGCTTGCTATCATTGGGCGCATGAATACCTCAATTGTTCCCGGTCTACCTGTTTCGCCCGCCGAACAGGTTCCGCCCGTATCCCTGACCGATGCGCTTGGAAAACGGCATGAGCAGGCGGGCGCGGCACCCCGCATCGTGTCGCTGGTGCCGTCGCTGACCGAGTTGCTGTGTGATCTGGGGCTCATTGACGCACTGGTCGGCCGAACCGGTTTCTGTATCCATCCGCGCGCGGCGCTGCGGACGGTGAGGAAGGTGGGCGGTACCAAGGACGTCAAGCTCGACGTGGTGCGGGAGCTCGAGCCTACCCACCTGATCGTCAATATCGACGAAAACCGTCGCGAGACGGTCGAAGCGCTGGCCGAGTTCGTACCGAACGTGATCGTGACTCACCCCTGCGTGCCGCAGGACAACTTTGCGCTTTACCGGCTCTTGGGCGGCATCTTCGGCTGCGAGGAAAGGGCCGGAAAACTGGCGGATGCCTTGCGTGAGGCGCTGGATGAAGCCGCCCAGGTTCGCGCAAAGCTGCCCCCGGAGGCCGTGTTGTACCTGATCTGGCGCGAGCCGTGGATGACGGTGTCGAGAGCGACCTATATCTCGGCCATGCTGGAGACGGTGGGGTGGCAGACGCTGCCCGACGCGTCGGAGCCGCGCTACCCGGTGGTCGCCTGGGATGCAAGCTGGATGGCAGCGGTGCAGCGGGCCTTTCTGTCGTCCGAGCCCTATCGCTTCGATGCCCGGCACCTGGCTGAAGTCGAGGCGCTCTCCGGCAAGCCGGCGGCGTTGATCGATGGCGAAATGGCGTCGTGGTATGGCAGCCGTGCCGTGGCCGGTGTGCGTTACCTTGCCCAGTTGCGCCGCAGCCTTGCGCAGGCAGTGCCCGGCTAGCCGATCGCAGCGGGTGTCGTGGGTGGTACGGCGAGTCTGCTCAACGTAGACCGTCGGCGATGAAGCGTTCTGGCGTGAGGATGCGAAAGCGGTTGCGCAGCAGGTGGTGACGCGAGAGTTTGAGCAGCAGCTTGTCGCGGGTCAGCAGGTGGCTGACGCCGGCATCGCGCGCAATCTCCAGAAACTTCTGGTCGTCACGGTCACGGCAGGCGGGTAGGGGACTGGGTTCAGCGGCCGGCGGTGGTGCGGGGTGGGTGCGGGCACGGTAGCGCTCGAGCAAGCCTTGCTGATCGCCGATGGCGATGCGGAACTGACCGTAGCCGAGTACGCGGCGCAACTCCTCGAGTGCGTCGTCGCGGCTGTACAGCACCAGTTCGCCGGCCTCAATGGCCTGTGCCAGCGCGCGCAGCGCAGGGTCGTCAAAATGCCACAGGGCCATCACCGTATTGGTGTCGAGCACCAGGTTCTGTGTGGTGGTCATCCGAACTCCATGAAAAAAGGGGAAGGGCGAACCCTTCCCCTTGCTCGGCGTGCGCCCTTACTGCGTCAGGCGACTTGCTTGGCGTCGATACGGATCTTGACGAAGGAGCCCGGCGCGTCTTCCGTCACTTTCAGCTTGCCCTTGACCGGATCGCGCGCATCCACCTGGTCTGCATCGTGTGCGGCAACCCATGCCTGCCAGTCGGTCCACCACGAACCCGATTGCTGCTGGGCGCCGGCAAACCACTCGTCAGCCGTTCCGGCACGCTTGGCGGCCGGGTTGACCCAGAAGCCGTACTTGTTGGCCACCGGCGGGTTGACGATGCCTGCGATATGGCCGGAGCCACCGAGCACGAAGCGCACCGGGCCGCCGAAGTTGAGCGAGCCGGTGTAGGTGCTCTTCCACGGGGCAATGTGGTCTTCGATCGCGGAGATGAAGTAGCTCGGCACCTTGATCTTGGTAAGATCGATCGGCACGCCGTCGATGACCACGCCACCAGGCTGTACCAGGCGGTTTTCCATGTACATTGACCGCAGGTAGAAGCTGTGCATCTTGGCCGGCATGCGGGTGGAGTCGGAGTTCCAGTACAGCAGGTCGAACGGGAACGGATCCTTGCCCATCAGGTAGTTGTTTACCACGAAGGACCAGATCAGGTCGTTGGCACGCATCATGTTGAAGGTACCTGCCATCTCGGCGCCTTCGAGGTATCCGCGCTCGAACATCTTCTTCTCGAGGCTGGAGATCTGCTGTTCGTCGATGAACACGCCCAGTTCGCCCGGCTCGGAGAAGTCGGTCATGGTGGTGAAGAAGGTCGCCGAGGCGATCCGCTTCTGCTTCTTGGCCGCGAGGTAGGCGAGCGTGGTCGCGAGCAGGGTGCCGCCCAGGCAATAACCGCAGGCGTTGATTTCCTTCTCGCCGGTCTGCGTCTCGATCGCGTCGAGTGCGGCTAGCACGCCTTCCTTGACGTAGGACTCGAAGGTTTTCTCTGACTGGCGCTCGTCCGGGTTCACCCAGGAGATCACGAATACCGTGTGACCTTGGTCCACACACCACTTGATGTAGGAGTTCTTCTCACGCAGGTCGAGGATGTAGAACTTGTTGATCCACGGCGGCACGATCAGCAGCGGACGCTTGAGTACCTTGTCGGTGCTAGGCGTGTACTGGATCAGCTGCATCATCTCGGTCTGGAATACGACCTTGCCCGGCGTGGTGGCGACGTTCTTGCCCAGCTCGAAGGCGGTGGTGTCGGTCATCTTGACGCGCAATTGACCGCTGCCGTCCTCGACGTCGCGCAGCAGGTTGTTAAGGCCCTTGATCAGGTTCTGGCCATGGCTCTTGACCGTTTCACGGAATACTTCCGGATTGGTCATGGCGAAGTTCGACGGCGACAGCGCGTCGATGTACTGACGCGTGTAGAAGTTGACCTTCTTCTGCGACTGGTCGTCCAGGCCTTCGACACAGCACACGGTGTCGTGAATGTGGCGGGCTGCGATCAGGTAGGACTGCTTCACGAAATCGAACATGAAGTGTTCCTGCCACTCCTCGTCCTTGAAACGCTTGTCCGAACGCTCGGGCGATGCCACCGGCGCCGAGTTCATGCCGGCGAAGCGCATCATCGAATGCTGCCACAGCGAGAAGTAGTCCCACACCAGGTTCATCTGGCTCTGCGCCAGCTTGTAAGGGTTGGACAGCAGCTTGGCCATCATGTCCATGAAGGCCTGGGCGATGCCGAGTTCGTCAGCCGGCGTGGAAACGCCCTTCTTGAGCTGGCGCTGGACGTGTTCGCTGATCAGGTGGGAGGCGCGACGGGCGACTTCGGCGTAGGTCTTGGCAACTTCCTGGGGGTCGGGCATGTCGAGTTGTACGTTATCTGTGGGTGCGGCCATTGTTTTTTAGCTCCTTGTATGAAGGGTCCACAATGGACCGTTCAGCTGGTCTTGATGAAACGGATCGACGCGTTGTCGTCTTCCACCTTGCGAAGCGCGCCCTGCTTCTCGAGATGGTTCAGATGAGCAATCGCTTCTCCCATGGCAAACATCACCTGGTGAGTATCCAGTTCGCGCGGAAACAGCGTGCCCAGCAACTCGCCGGCACTGCGTGCAGTGCCACACTCGTTCAATAGTGCAGCGCAGCGTTCGCGATGGTGTTCGATGAGTTGTTCGACCCGTGCCCGTATCCCTCGAAAGGGTTTGCCGTGGGATGGTAGCACGAGCGTGTCCTCGGGCAAGTGATTGATGCGGCGCAATGAATCCAGGAACCAGCCCAGCGGGTCGTCGTTCGGGGTGGCGGCATAGACGCTGATATTGGTGGAAATGCGCGGTAGCAGCATATCGCCCGAAATCAGCACGCCGAGCGCCTCGCAATACAGGCTGGCGTGTTCCGGCGCGTGACCGTAACCGACGATGACTCGCCATTGGTAGTCGCCGACCGTGATCTGCTCACCATCGAACAGCCGGTGGTAGCTCGACGGCATCTCCGGCACGCCCCGACGGTAGCCGTTGCCGCGCTCGGTGAGCGCGGCAAGGCGAGGCTCGTCGAGACCGTGGCGGCGAAATTGCACGATCATGTCCGCTACCGAGTAGCCGGGCAGTTGATGCCACAAGGCGTGGCCGCCGAGATATTCGCCCTGGGTCATATGGATTGGTGCGCCGTTGCGCGTCGCCAGCCAGGTCGCAAGGCCAAGGTGATCGGGATGACAGTGGGTCACGATGATCCGCGACAGCGGACGCGGATCGGCCTCGAGAATCTCGGTCCAGCGCGCCTTGATCGGGTCGAGTCCGAATCCGGTGTCGACCACGGTCATGCCATTGCCGTCGTCGAGGAGCCACAGGTTGATGTGATCGAGCGCAAAAGGCAGCGGCATGCGAACCCAGTTGATCCCGGGGGCGATCGGGTTGGCGATGCCCGCTGCGGGGAGGTCGGGGAAGGGATATTCGATTTCGTTTGTCGTCATTGTTGTGGGTCTCCTGATCGGGTGGTCGACATACGCATTGCCCAAACCCCCGGAATCTGCTTAACTTTTCCGCAATACGGAACGCTCTGTCAATCCTGTCACGGTAACTCCCGCGTCCAGGCCGTAGCCCGATACCGACGACCTGAACTGCCCACTATGCCCAGCGAACAGACCTTCACCAGCACCGAGACCTTCACCATCACCGAGCTTGCGCGCGAATTCGACATCACGCCGCGCGCCATCCGCTTTTACGAAGACCAGGGGCTGCTGACGCCGGCCCGGTCAGGGCGGACTCGCGTCTACACCAAGGCTGATCGTACCCGCCTCAAGCTCACGCTGCGGGGTAAGCGCCTGGGCTTGTCGCTGGCCGAGATCAACGAGCTGCTCGACATGTACGGCGGCGTGCGCAACTCGGCCTCCCAGCTGGAGCGCTTCGTCAAGGTGCTGACCGAGCGCCGCGCCGCGCTCGAGCAGCAACGGGTCGACATCGAAGCGGTGCTGATCGAGATCGACACGCTCGAGCGTCAGTGCCACGCCCTGCTCGGTCACAACCCGGAAGGCGCAGCGGCGGCGCGTGCCGAGCTGGTGAAACACATCGACAGCGCGAGCACCGCCTGAGCAAAGGCGTGGTGCACTGCAGCTTGATTTTTTCGCTCGTTAGTTTACGTTGACGTAAACGTAAAAACAACGAAAAATTCCGCTTCAGGAGACATCGATGCGACACGAACTGCCGCTCTTCCAGCCCAAGGACCCGGATTACGCGGCCCGCGTGCGAGCCAGCTTCGACATGCAGCAGGCCATGCAGCTGATCGGCGCCGAGCTGGTCGAGCTGGAGCCGGGCTACGCCGAGATCCATCTGGCGCATGATCCGAAGATCACGCAGCAGCATGGCTACATCCATGGCGGCGTGGTCGGCATGATCGCCGACTCCGCGGCCGGCTATGCGGCCAACACGCTGACGCCACACGACACCAGCGTGCTGACCGTGGAGTACAAGCTGAACCTGCTGGCGCCGGCCGACGGTCAGCGCCTGGTGGCACGCGGCGAGGTGATCAAGCCGGGGCGAACGCTGCTGATCACGCGGGCGGAAGTGTTCGCGGTGCGGGACGAGAAGTGGGCCTTGTGCGCAGTCATGCAGCAAACCATCATGGCCATGCACGGCAAGAAGGACGGCACGGCCTGAGCGGCAGTGCGCGAAGCGTCGGCAAGGCTGGCGAATCCGAAATTCAATCCGAAGGAGAATCGAAGCATGTCTGACCCGATCGTTATTGTTTCTGCCGCCCGCACCCCGATGGGTGGCTTCCAGGGCGACCTGTCCGGCCTCACCGGTCCGCAACTCGGCGCGGTGGCAATCAAGGCGGCCGTCGAGCGTGCGCGCCTGAGCCCCGAGCAGGTGCAGGAAGTGATCATGGGCTGCGTGCTGCCAGCGGGTGTCGGCCAGGCGCCGGCACGTCAGGCTGCGCTCGGTGCCGGCTTGCCGCTGGCGGCCGGGTGCACCACGATCAACAAGGTGTGCGGTTCCGGCATGAAGGCGACCATGCTCGCGCACGACCTGCTCGTGGCCGGTACCAACGAGGTGATGGTGGCCGGCGGCATGGAGTCCATGTCCAATGCGCCTTACCTGCTGCCCAAGGCACGTGGCGGCTATCGTCTCGGCCACGGCCAGTTGCTCGATCATATGTTTCTCGACGGGCTCGAGGACAGCTATTCGAAGGAGAACAAGGGTCGCCTGATGGGCACCTTTGCCGAGGATTGCGCAGGGCATTTCGATTTCACCCGCGCCGCGCAGGACGATTTCGCGGTGGCCTCGACCACCCGCGCGCAGAACGCGATCAAGGACGGTTCCTTTACCTGGGAAGTGGCGCCGGTGACGGTGGCCGGGCGCAAGGGGGATGTTTTGGTCGAGCACGACGAGCAGCCGCCCAAGGCCCAGCTGGAGAAAATCGGCAGTCTCAAGCCGGCGTTCAGGAAGGATGGCACCGTGACCGCAGCCAACTCGTCGTCGATTTCCGACGGCGCGGCCGCGCTGGTGCTGATGCGCAGATCCACCGCGGACAAGCTCGGCCTGGCGCCGCTTGCCACCATCGTCGGCCATGCCACCCACGCGCAGGATCCAGCCTGGTTCACCACGGCGCCGGTGGGGGCGATGCAGAAGGTGCTGGCCAAGGCCGGCTGGGGCGTCGATGAGGTCGACCTGTGGGAGATCAACGAAGCCTTTGCCGTGGTCACCATGGCCGCGATGAAGGAGATGAAGCTCCCGCACGACAAGGTCAACGTCAATGGTGGCGCCTGCGCGCTCGGCCATCCGATCGGCGCCTCCGGTGCGCGCATCCTGGTGACGCTGATCGGCGCCTTGCGCAAGCGCGGGCTCAAGCGCGGCGTGGCCAGCCTGTGCATCGGCGGCGGCGAGGCCACCGCGATGGCGATCGAACTCGATGCGTCGGTAGCTTGCGGCTGACTTTTTCCGAATGGCAGCATGGGCAGCAAGCGCCTTTGTAGGGCGGACTTCAGTCCGCCAACAGTGCTGACGATAGGCACCTGTGGCCGACTGAAGTCGGCCCTACAAAGGCAGTCGGCCGTACAAGAACCCCCGGGCGGCCACGCTGCTCGCATCAACAGCCGTAGGGCGGACTTCAGTCCGCCAACAGGGCCCACGACAGGCACCGCGGTCGGCTAAAGCCGACCCTACGAGAGCAACTCGGCGGCACGCCGCCGCAACGAACATAGACGGAAACACCATGATTCTCACCCCCGAACAGGAAATGATCCGCGACTCCATCCGCGCCTTTGCGCAGGAGCGCCTCGCCCCCTTCGCCGCCGACTGGGACCGCAATCACACCTTTCCGCGTGAAGCCCTGAACGAACTCGCCGCACTCGGCGCGCTCGGCATGGTGGTGCCCGAGGAATGGGGCGGCGCCGGCATGGATTACATGAGCCTGGTGCTGGCGCTCGAAGAAATCGCCGCCGGCGATGGCGCTACCTCGACCATTGTCAGCGTGCAGAACTCGCTCGCCTGCGGCATCCCCAATCGATATGGCACCGATGCGCAGAAGGAAGAATGGCTCAAGCCGCTGGCGCGTGGCGAGAAGCTCGGCTGCTTCTGCCTCACCGAGCCCCATGTCGGTTCCGATGCCTCGGCGATCCGAACCACCGCCACCCGCGACGGCGACCACTGGGTGCTGAACGGGGTCAAGCAGTTCATTACCACTGGCAAGTACGCCGATGTGGCGATCGTGTTTGCGGTCACCGACAAGGCGGCGGGCAAGAAGGGGATCTCGTGCTTCCTGGTGCCGGCGAGCACGCCGGGTTACATCGTTGGCCGCCTCGAAGAAAAAATGGGGCAGAAGGCCTCGGACACCGCGCAGATCCTGTTCGAGGATTGCCGCGTGCCGGCCAGCGCGATGCTGGGCGCCGAGGGCGAGGGCTACAAGATTGCGCTGTCCAACCTCGAAGCCGGGCGTATCGGCATCGCCTCGCAGTGCCTGGGCATGGCGCGCGCCGCGCTCGAGGCTGCGGTGAAGTACGCGCAGGAGCGTGAGACCTTCGGCAAGCCGATCTTCGAGCATCAGGCGGTGAATTTCCGTCTCGCCGACATGGCCACCCAACTCGAGGCCGCGCGCCAGCTGGTATGGCACGCTGCCAGCCTCAAGGACGCCGGCCGGCCCTGCCTCAAGGAGGCCTCGATGGCCAAACTGTTTGCCTCCGAGATGGCCGAGCGGGTCTGTTCCGATGCCATCCAGGTGCATGGCGGCTACGGTTACGTCAGCGACTTCCCGGTGGAGCGCATCTACCGCGACGTGCGTGTGTGCCAGATCTACGAGGGTGCGAGCGATATCCAGAAACTGGTGATCGGGCGCGCGCTGGCGGGTTGATTTTCGAATCCTGCGGGTGTTTCACGGCGGGTTCCCTCCCTCTCTTCCCGACCGTACCCGCAGGATTTCTTGTCTTGCGATGGAGTGGTGCCGATGACCAAACAGACTGACGCGATCGATTTCTGGTTCGACTTTTCTTCCCCGTACGGCTATCTCATGGCCGAGAAGATCGATGCGCTGGCGGCACGCTACGGCCGCAGCGTGCGCTGGCGCCCCTTCCTGCTGGGGGCGGTGTACAAGCAGGTGGGCGGTCAGCCGCTGACCTCGATCCCGCTGAAGGGGCCGTATTCGATCAGGGATCTGGCGCGCAGCGCCCGTTTCCTTGGCTTGCGCTTCTCCATGCCGAACCCCTTCCCGGTATCGACCGTGCACGCGGCGCGTGCCTTCTATCATCTGGCGCAGGGCGATCCGGCGCTGGCCCGGCGTTTTGCGCTGGCGATCTTTCGCGACTACTTTGTCGACGGACATGACATATCGGCACTGGACAAAGTCGTAGACGTCGGCGCATCGCTCGGGATTGACGGCGAGGCACTGGGCGTGGCCGTCGGCACCGATGCGGTCAAGGCGCTGCTCAAGTCGGCGTGCGACGAGGCGCTGGGCATCGGTGTGTTCGGCTCGCCCTATGTGGTGATCGACGGCGAGCCCTTCTGGGGCGTCGACCGCCTGCCGCAGATCGAGCGCTGGCTGGAGAGCGGGGGGTTCTGATCTCCCTGGCTGCCGCGGGACGGGTGCCCGTTGGACTGGCCTGCGTGCCAGCCCGGTCAGGGTTGTGTTCGCGTGACGGCCCGCACTCGTTGCCCGTGGCAAGGGCAATGCGTCGTAGCGGCACTCCTGGTTTATAAAGGCGTGTTCTTCATCCACGAATCGGGAGTCTTGCTGTGGAGCACCCTTCAAATCCGAGCGCCGATTTAGCGTATGCCCTCAAGGCCGTCAGTGGTATCGACTTTGCCCGCGTCGAGTTGCGCGCCATCGGTGGCGGTTGCATCAATCGCGCGTTCGAGGTCTGCGCCGGCGGCCGGTCTTACTTCCTCAAGCTGAACGGCGCGGATGCGCAGTCCATGTTCGAGGCCGAGGCGGACGGTCTGGCCGCGCTGGCTGGCTCCAGCGCCTTTCGCGTGCCGCGCGTGCTGGCCTGTGGCGCGACCGGCGACGAAGCCTTTCTGCTGCTTGAACACCTGCAGTTGCGCCCGCTCGCGAGCGCCGAAGACGGCCTGCGCTTCGCCGAGGCACTGGTGCAACTGCATCAGGATACGGGCGAGCACTTTGGCTGGGTACGCGACAATTTCATCGGCGCCAGTCCACAGGTGAATGAACAGCACGAGGGCTGGGGCCAGTTCTTCGTCAAGTGCAGGCTGATGCCGCAATTGCAGCTGGCGCGCTCCCGGGGCTTTGACGCGGTCGCAGGGCGCGAATCGGCGCAACTGCTGGACCGCGTGCCGGCGCTATTCCTGGATTACCGTCCCCGGCCCAGCCTGCTGCATGGCGACCTGTGGCACGGCAATGCGGCGATGGACGCAGAGGGCAGGCCGGTGATTTTCGACCCTGCCGTGTATCGCGGCGATCGCGACGCCGATTTGGCGATGAGTGAGCTGTTCGGCGGCTTTCCGAGCGCCTTCTACGCCACCTACCGCGCCGCCTGGCCACCGGCCGAAGGCTACGAGCAGCGCAAGACGCTCTACAACCTGTATCACGTGTTGAACCATCTCAATCTCTTCGGCCGCGCCTACCTCGGGCAGGCCGAGCGGATGATTCGTACCCTGGCGCACGACCTGCTTCGCTGAGCCAGGCAGCGTCGGGTCGATACTACCGCCCGCCTGGTCCGAGGGTCGGACAAAGCACCCCTGAATATCGGTAAGGGCGGCCGTGTAGAATCAGTCGGCTTCGAGAACTTCGCGCAGTCCCTATTCAACAGGAAACAGACTTTTGAGTGACCCACTTTTCCGCCGCCTGGCCCTGCTCGAGCACGCCGCCCCACACGACCTGTTGCGCCACTGCCGCCACGGAATCGAGAAGGAAAGCCTGCGCGTCGACCGTGCCGGCCAGCTCGCCCTGACGCCGCACCCGCAAGCCCTGGGCTCGGCGCTGACCAACGCGCACATCACCACCGACTATTCCGAGGCGCTGCTGGAGTTCATCACCGATGCCCTGGAAGACCCGGCGCACACGCTGGACGAGCTCGACGCCATCCACCGCTACACCTACGCCCGCCTCGGCGAAGAGCAGCTGTGGACCCACTCGATGCCCTGCCCCCTGCCGGACGAGGCGACCATTCCCATCGCCGAGTACGGCACCAGCCACGTCGGCCGGCTCAAGCACGTCTACCGCAAAGGCCTCGCGCTGCGCTATGGCAAGGCCATGCAGTGCATCGCAGGCATCCACTACAACTTCTCACTGCCCGAGGCGCTGTGGCCGCTGCTGCAGCAGGACCAGGGCGACAGCCGCCCGGCGCAAGACTGGCAGTCGGCGTCCTATTTCGCGCTGATCCGCAACTTCCGCCGCCATAGCTGGCTACTGATGTACTTGTTCGGCGCCTCGCCGGCGGTGTCCGCGAGCTTCCTCAAGGGGCGCGAGCATGACCTCGACACGCTCGGTGACGACACGCTGTACCTGCCCTGGGCGACCAGCCTGCGGATGAGCGATCTGGGCTACCAGAACAACGCCCAGGCCAGCCTCACCCCCTGTTACGACCGCCTTGACAGTTACCTGGACAGCCTTCGCCAGGCAGTGTCCACGCCCTATCCACCCTACCAGGCGATCGGCACCCGGCGCGACGGTGAGTGGCTGCAGCTCAACACCAATGTGCTGCAAATCGAAAACGAGTACTACTCGACCATCCGCCCCAAGCGCGTGGCAAACAGCGGCGAACGGCCGATACAGGCTCTGGGGGCGCGCGGCGTGCAATACGTCGAAGTGCGCTGCCTGGACATCGACCCCTTCCTGCCGCTGGGCATCGATCTGAGCGCCGCCCGTTTCCTCGACGCCTTCCTGCTCTACTGCGCGCTGGAAGACAGCCCCATTCTAGCGGCCGCAGAATGCCGCGAATGCACCACCAACTTCGCCCTGACGGTGAAGGAAGGGCGCAGGCCCGGCCTGCAACTTGGCCACCTGGGACAGCCGGTCGAGCTGAAAGCATGGGGGCTGCAGTTGCTTGAGCGCATCGAAGCCTGCGCCCGGCTGCTGGATGCCGCCCACGGCGACGACCTGCACCACGAAGCGTTGGCCAGTCAGCGTGCCAAGCTGGAGGACGCCCGCCTCACGCCCTCGGCTCGCGTACTGCAGAGCCTGAGTGAGCACGATCTGAGCTTCTTCGCCTTTGCGCAGCGCCAAGTCGAGCAGCATACCGAGTGGTTTCGTGGCCGCCCGCTGGATGCCGGGCAAGACGCGAGCTTCGAGCAAGCCGCCCGGGCCTCGCTGGCCGCTCAGGAGCAGCTGGAGCGCGAGCAGCGGGGCAGTTTCGAGGAGTATGTGGCCTGCTATATGGCCGCGACCGGGACGGCGAGCGAGAACTGAGCGCTGTTGCCTGAGGAGCTTGCGCGGGTCAGCCCGCAAGCTCCTCAGAGTTTCTCACTCCCGATATCCAGCCTCGGCTCCTTCCCGGTACCGGCTCGGCGCCACCCCCGTCCATTCCCGAAACGCCCGCGCAAAGCTTTTCTCGCTGTCGAAGCCCACCGCCGCCGCCACCTGTTTCACCGGCTTGCGGGTCTGCAGCAGCAGCTTGATCGCGCGCTCGCGCCGGGCTTCGTTCTTCAGTCGTTGCAGCGATACGCCTTCCTCCTTCAGTTGCCGGTGCAGCGTGCGCACCGACAGGTTGAGTTGCGCGGCGACGTCATCTGCGGTGTGGGCGTGGCCAGGGTCGGCGCTGAGGATCTGGCTGACGCTGTGCACCAGCAGGCGGTCGCGGCGGTATTGCAGCACGGTGAGCGGCAGCGCGCGTTGCAGCATGGTCTGCAGCGCACGTTCGTCGCGGCGCAGGGGCAGCGACAGGTAGCGGGCGTCGAAGCTGAAGCTGGCAGCGTCGGCGTCGAAGCGCAGCGCACCGGGGAAGAGGTAGGGGTAGGCGTCGGCGTGGGGCGGCGCGGGGAAGGGCAGGCTGGTTTCGGTGAGGGCGATGCGCGAGTCGATCAGCCAGCAGGCGTAGCCGAGTAGGTAGCGCAGCGTGCTGACCAGGCAGAACTCGCGCATCTCGCCGAAGTCGTGCGCCTCGGCAATGCGGATGGTGGCGGTGGCGCGCTGCTGGCTGAAGGAGAGCGTGAGGTCGTCGGTGAGCAGACGGTGGTGGCGGCACCAGCGCTTGAGCGCCACTTCCAGCGTGGGCGCGGTCAGCGAGGCGCGGCACAGCATGCCGTAGCTGCCCCACGGCAGGCGACGCGAGAACCAGCCCAGAGTCTCGTCGTCGAGCTCCTGCATGGCGATGCCGGAGATCACCTCCATCTGCGCGGCCGTGACGCGGGCGCCGGGGTCGTCGAGCGCGTCTGGCGGGATCTGCGCGTGGTGCAAGGCGTTGGCCGGATCGATTCCCCGCCGGCGGTACCCGAGGACGATCGCACGGATGAAGGCCATCGGCGTTGCTGCGCGGCCCAGGGTCAATTCTGCGGCGGACGGGGAGAGGATCTTCATGGATCGGAATCCTATCCCGCTTGGCAGGATTTGCAACCTCGTTGGCAGTTGTCGCGCGCCTGTTGCGGCTACCCTTGGTCCATGAAAGCTTGGCGCGCGGATAATCGTCCGTTACCCGCTGTGCCCACGCCACGAATAAACGGAGAAGGAGACAAAACCATGCATATTCCGAGCCTCGACTTCAACCTCGGCGAAACCATCGAAGCCTTGCGCGACACCCTGCGCGATTTTTGCGCGGCCGAGATTGCACCGCGCGCTGCCGAGATCGACCGCGTCAACGAGTTCCCCGCCGACCTGTGGAAGAAGCTGGGCGACCTCGGGGTGCATGGCATGACCGTCAGCGAAGAATATGGCGGCACCGACATGGGCTACCTCGCCCACATCATCGCGATGGAGGAGATCTCCCGCGCGTCGGCCTCGGTCGGCCTGTCCTACGGTGCGCATTCCAACCTGTGCATCAACCAGATCCGGCGCAACGGCACCGAGGCGCAGAAGCAGAAATACCTGCCCAAGCTGATTTCGGGCGACCACGTCGGCGCGCTGGCGATGTCCGAGCCCAATGCCGGCTCCGACGTGGTGTCGATGAAGCTGCGCGCCGACCGCAAGGGTGACCGCTTCATCCTCAACGGCAGCAAGATGTGGATTACCAACGGCGGCGATGCCGACACCCTGGTGGTGTACGCCAAGACCGATATCGATGCTGGCCCGCGCGGCATCACCGCCTTCATCATCGAGAAGGGGATGAAGGGTTTTTCCTGCGGCACCCATCTCGACAAGCTCGGCATGCGCGGCTCCAACACCTATCCGCTGTTCTTCGATGATGTCGAGGTACCGGCGGAGAACGTCCTCGGCGGCGAGGCCAACATCGGCCGCGGCGTGCAGGTGCTGATGTCCGGCCTCGACTACGAGCGTGCAGTACTGTCCGGCGGCCCGCTGGGGATCATGGCGGCGTGTATGGATGCGGTGGTGCCCTTTCTGCACGAGCGCAAGCAGTTCGACACCCCGATCGGCGAATTCCAGCTGATGCAGGGCAAGGTTGCCGACCTGTACTCCACCTGGAGCGCCTGCCGCGCCTACGCCTATGCAGTGGGCCAGGCCTGCGACCGCACCGATCATGCGCGCTCGCTGCGCAAGGATGCGGCCGGCGTCATCCTGTACACCGCCGAGAAGGCAACCTGGATGGCCGGCGAGGCGATTCAAACCCTGGGCGGCGTGGGCTATACCAATGAATATGCGGTCGGCCGCCTGTGGCGCGACGCCAAGCTGTACGAGATCGGCGCCGGCACCAGCGAGATCCGCCGCATGCTGATCGGCCGCGAACTGTTCGCCGAAACCCGGTAAGGCAGGGAGCCACCATGAGCATCATCAAATCCACGATCAATCCGCGCAGCGACGATTTTCAGGCCAATGCCAAGGTCCTGCGCGGGCTGGTCGAAGACCTGCGTGACAAGGCTGCCGAGGTTGCGCTGGGCGGCGGCGAATCGGCCCGGGCCAAGCACACCGCACGCGGCAAGCTGTTGCCGCGCGACCGTGTTGGCCACCTGCTCGACCCCGGCACGCCTTTCCTCGAAGTCGGGCAAATGGCCGCGTTTGGCATGTACGACAACGAGGCCCCGGCCGCCGGCGTGATTACCGGCATCGGCCGGGTGCAGGGCGTCGAGTGCATGATCGTGGCCAACGACGCCACGGTGAAGGGCGGCACCTACTACCCGATGACGGTCAAGAAGCACCTGCGCGCGCAGGAAATCGCCGAGCAGAACAACCTGCCCTGCGTCTATCTGGTCGACTCGGGCGGCGCCTTCCTGCCGCGCCAGGACGAGGTCTTCCCCGACCGCGACCATTTCGGCCGCATCTTCTACAACCAGGCCAACATGAGCGCCAAGGGCATCCCGCAGATCGCGGTGGTGATGGGCTCGTGCACCGCGGGTGGCGCCTACGTGCCGGCGATGTCGGACGAAACCATCATCGTGCGCAACCAGGGCACCATCTTCCTCGGCGGCCCGCCGCTGGTGAAGGCGGCCACCGGCGAAGTGGTCACTGCCGAAGATCTCGGTGGCGGCGACGTGCACACAAGGCTCTCCGGCGTGGCCGACCACCTGGCCGAGAACGACACCCACGCGCTCTACCTTGCGCGGCGCATCGTCTCCAACCTGAACCGGGTCAAGCCGGTCAATCTTGCGCTGGGGCAGGGCGAGGAGCCCGCCTACGACCCGGAAGAGATCTACGGCATTATTCCCGCGGACAGCCGCAAGCCCTTCGACGTGCGCGAGATCATCGCCCGCGTCGTCGACGGCTCGCGCTTCGACGAATTCAAGGCGAGGTACGGGACGACCCTGGTATGCGGCTTCGCCCAGCTCTACGGCTACCCGGTGGGCATCGTCGCCAACAACGGCATCCTGTTCGGCGAATCGGCGCAGAAGGGCGCGCACTTCATCGAGCTGTGCGGCCAGCGCGGTATCCCGCTGCTGTTCCTGCAGAACATCACCGGCTTCATGGTGGGCACCGAGGCCGAGCGCGGCGGCATTGCCAAACACTCGGCCAAGCTGGTGTACGCCATGGCCACCGCACGCGTGCCGCGCCTCACGGTGCTGATCGGCGGCTCTTACGGCGCCGGCAACTACGGCATGTGTGGCCGGGGTTTTGCACCGAACTTCCTGTTCGCCTGGCCCAATTCCCGCATCGCCACGATGAGCCCGGAAGTGGCGACCACCGTGCTGACCGAACTGCGCAAAGGCTCACTGAAGGGCAACAGCGGCGAGGCCGAGTTGACCGAACTGGCACGCGAAACCACCGACCAGTTCACC
>JAUSOD010000020.1 GCA_030656215.1 Azoarcus sp. | reverse complement strand
CTGCGCATCCTGCAGCAGAGAAGCGAGATTATGATCAACTTAACTTATCTCGTCAAGCCCTGTCGTTCGATTTGTTTCGCTACCACCGAAACTCCAAACCACAGAAACCACCACTTCCCCGACTACAAACTCCGCTTGCTTCTGCCTTGACCGCCGCAGCCGAACTGCGTTGTGCGGTGAAGAGGTGCGCATTATAGACAGCCAGGAAGCTTCGTCAACAGGAGATGAGCAATTACTTCAAAAAAAGAAGCACTCCGTTTTTCGCTCGGAGAGCTCGCCCCAAAAAACAACAGGATCACCCCCCGCGGACGTGCTGAGCAAGCGCCCACTGCACATGCTCCCTTACCACAGCGGACGAACCCTCCTCCCGCGCTCTGAGCGCTTCAATTACTTCGGGGCCGCCCTCCGCGTTGCCGAGCGCAACGGCAATATTGCGTATCCAGCGCTCGTAGCCGATGCGATGAATGGGACTGCCTGCAGTACGGGCGAGAAACTCATCCTCCGACCACGCAAACAGACTGACAAGAGAAGCACAATCCAGCCCGTGCCTGACCTCGAAGTCCCGCTCCACCGACCTCTGGGCAAACCGGTTCCAGGGACAGACAAGCTGGCAGTCGTCACAGCCGTAGATACGATTACCGAGCAAGGGACGCAGGTCCTCGGGAATCACCCCCTCCAACTCGATGGTGAGATAAGAGATGCAACGCCTGGCGTCGACCCGATAGGGCGCCACAATCGCCCCGGTTGGACACGCCGTCATGCAGGAGGTACAACTCCCACAATGAGCGCTCGCTCCAGGGTCAGTTGGCAGCGGAAGGTCGGTGAAAATCTCGCCAAGGAAAAAATAGGAGCCCGCAGCACGATCAATCAGCAGCGTGTGCTTTCCCCGCCAGCCGAGCCCCCCCTTTACGCCAAGCTCGACCTCAAGCACCGGCGCCGAATCGACAAACACCCGGTGAGCCGACGGCGCACGTGCAACGATGCGATCGGCAAGCTTCTGCAAACGGGCACGAAGAACCTTGTGGTAGTCGCGACCGAGTGCGTAGCGGGACACATAGGCCAACGAACGATCGGCCAGCACCGCGCCTGCCGGTTCGGCGTTCGGCCAGTAGTTCATTCTTACCGAAATCACCCGAATCGTACCTGGCACCAACTCGGCAGGCCGAGCCCGCTTCAGACCGTGGCGCGCCATATAATGCATCTCGCCATGGAACCCAGCCGCAAGCCAGCGCTCCAGCCCTGGCTCGGCATCCCCAAGATCCACGTCTGAAATACTCAGCGCACCAAAACCGAGGTCACGGGCCCATTGCCTGATGTCGTCGGCCAGCGCGGAACAATCCACAGCGCCCTCCGTTTCGGCCGAGAAATGCACATGATCCATATTACTCACCCTGCAAATGATAACGACTGCACCTTGTCGATGCACCTGGACGACGAACAGGACACGCTGGACCTGGGCGCAGCCATGGCCAGCGTGCTGGCGCCAGGACTGAAGATCTGGTTGCTCGGCAACCTTGGAAGCGGGAAGACGACGCTCACCCGAGGGGTTCTTCGCGCCCTCGGGCACGAGGGCAAGGTCAAGAGCCCGACGTACACCTTGATTGAACCTTATGTAGTTTCTAGATTAGACTTATATCACTTTGATTTTTATCGCCTGAATTCACCTGAAGAGTATCTGGATGCTGGGTTGGACGAGTATTTTTCCGGGCCGGGAGTGTGCATCGTGGAGTGGCCACAACATGCCACGCCTTATCTTGTCGCGCCGGACCTCCGCATTCAACTTGATCCTGACAGCTGCGGACGGCAGGCAAGCATCCAGGGAACAACAGAAAAGGGGCGGACATGCGTAAGCCAACTGTTAACCAGTTTGAGGACAAGCCCCGCGCAGCGTCCGGACTGAATCGGAGAACCTTGCTGAAGTTTGCCGGGGCCTCGCTTGCCTTGATCGTCAGCCCTGTCGGCATGGCTGCGGGCAGTCTGCTGGCAGTCAGGGTATGGCCGGCCGAGGAATACACGCGAATTACACTCGAGGGCAACAGCCAGCTCAGCTTCAGCCACATGCTGGTGAAGGATCCCGACCGGCTTGTAGTCGATCTCGAAGGTATCGAACTCAACAGCGTACTGCAGACACTACCGGGCAAGGTCCTGGAGTCCGATCCATACATCCGCGGCATCAGGGCCGGGTTGAACCGGCCAGGTGTGGTGCGGGTAGTGGTTGACCTGAAGAGCGAGATCATTCCCCAGGTGTTCACGCTTGCGCCGGTTGGCGACTACGGCCACCGGCTGGTGCTGGACCTGTACCCTTCAGTTCCGCTTGATCCCCTTCTCGCCCTGATCCGGAAATCATCTCCCATGGATGCGGCAGCAGGGGAGACCGAGGCGGCCGAAACGGCCGCCCAGACATCCCCGGATACGGCTCCTAGAAAAGAGCCTGTGGCGCGACAGGATCGCAGAAACAACCCCAAGGTAAACCGTTTGTTTACGGTTGTACTGGATGCCGGCCATGGAGGCGAAGACCCTGGCGCGATCGGACGCGGCGGCAGCTACGAGAAGAATGTCACGCTCAATATCGCGAAGCGTTTGAAGAGGAAGATCGACGCCGAGCCCAACATGCGCGCGGTACTGACGCGCGATGGTGACTACTTCGTGCCACTGGCGCAGCGTGTGACCCGAGCAAGACGGGTGCAGGCAGACCTGTTCGTCTCCATTCATGCGGATGCGTTTGTACGCCCCGAGGCACGCGGAAGTTCCGTTTTCGTGCTTTCGGAGAGTGGCGCCTCAAGCACTGCCGCTCGCTGGCTCGCACAGAAGGAAAACAACGCCGACCTGATCGGTGGCGTGAACCTCGCCCGTCAGGAGGGCCACCTCGCCCGCACGCTGCTCGACCTTTCGCAATCGGCCACGATCAATGACAGCCTCAAGCTCGGCAAGGCAGTCCTGGCCGAACTCGGCGACATCAACACCTTGCACAAGCCCCACGTAGAACAAGCCGGGTTTGCCGTGCTGAAGGCACCCGATATCCCTTCAATCCTGGTTGAGACGGCATTCATCAGCAACCCTGAAGAAGAGCGCCGACTCAACGACAACGCCTATCAGGAGAAGATGGCAGACGCCATCCTGCGCGGAATCCGTCGTTATTTCGATGACAATCCGCCGGCACCTCGCACCCGGGTTGCACAGCTGGGCTGATTCGGCACCGCCTTTGCCGGTATAATCGCGACTTTTTTCAGGCGGTTATGCAGGTTTTACGCGGCATCCCCGAACGGGCACATCAGGCTTGCGTGCTGACCATCGGCAACTTCGACGGCTTGCACCTTGGGCATCAGGCGCTTCTCAGGCTGCTTACCGACAAAGCCGGCGCCTTGGGCGTGCCTGCTGTCGTCATGACCTTCGAGCCCCATCCGCGCGAGTATTTCGCACCCCACGACGCGCCGGCCCGGCTTGCCTCCCTGCGCGAAAAGCTGCTGCTTCTGTCCTCCTGCGGTGTCGACCGCGTCCATGTTTGTCGATTTGACGCCCGCTTCGCAGCGCAGTCGGCTGCCAGTTTCATTGACGACGTCCTGATCGGGGGTCTGGCGGTACGCCACCTGTTCATTGGCGACGACTTTCGTTTTGGCGCACGCCGAACCGGTGACTTTGCGATGCTTCAAGCGGCAGGACGCGAACATGGATTCGGCGTCGAGTCGATGCCGACCCTGACCATTGCCGGAGAACGTGCATCCAGCTCGGCGGTGCGAAACGCGCTTGCTTCGGGCGACCTTGTTCACGCTGCGCAATTGCTCGGGCGTCCATACAGCATTGCGGGAAAAATCATGCATGGTGACAAGATCGGGCGCCAGCTCGGCTTTCCCACCATCAACATTCAGCTCAAGCACCGGCGCCCGCCATTGTCGGGCGTTTTTGCGGTCGGCGTCGAAGGGCTGGAGCCCACGCGCATCGCTGGCGTCGCCAATGTAGGGATCCGACCGACAGCAAGCGATGCCGGACAGGCGCGTCTTGAGGTCCACCTACTCGGATGGAGCGGAGATTGTTATGGTGCCCACCCGAGAATCCATTTTCTGCACAAGCTGCGCGAGGAGACCAAGTTTTCCTCTCTCGATGCACTCAAAGCACAGATCGCCCGTGACACAGACGCCGCGCGCGGCTGGTTCACCCTGAATCCGAATTGTCTGCACGACTGAACAAAGACCAACGCCATGGCCGACTACCGCAAAACGCTGAACCTGCCCGACACCCCTTTCCCGATGCGGGGCGACCTGCCTAAGCGCGAACCGAAATGGATCGCGGAGTGGCAGCAGAAGAAACTCTATCAGCGCATTCGAACGGCCAGCGCGGGCCGGCCCAAGTTCGTGCTGCACGACGGTCCGCCCTACGCCAACGGCAGCCTGCACATCGGCCATGCGCTGAACAAGATCCTCAAGGACATCATCGTCCGCTCGAAAACAATGGCAGGCTTCGACGCGCCTTATGTGCCGGGCTGGGACTGTCACGGCCTGCCGATCGAGCACAAGGTCGAGGTCACCCACGGCAAGAACCTGCCGGCCGACAAGGTACGCGAACTTTGCCGCGCCTATGCGGCCGAGCAGATCGACATCCAGCGTACCGACTTCATCCGCCTCGGTGTGCTCGGCGACTGGGACAAGCCCTATCGCACGATGGACTTCGCCAACGAAGCCAACGAAATCCGCGCGCTCGCCGAGATGACCAAAGCCGGTTACGTGTTCAAGGGACTGAAGCCGGTCAACTGGTGCTTCGACTGCGGCTCGGCATTGGCCGAGGCGGAAGTCGAGTACGCTGACAAACAATCGCCCACGATCGACGTCGCCTTCACCGTTGCCGACACCGACGCGGGCAAGCTAGCTGCGGCCTTCGGCCTGACTGCACTGGACAAGCCTGCCGCCGCTGTCATCTGGACCACCACCCCATGGACAATTCCCGCCAACCAGGCGCTGAATTTCCACCCGGAGTTCGATTACGCGCTCGTCGACATTGGCGACCGGCTGCTGATCCTAGCCCAGGACCTGGTCGCCTCCTGCCTCGAACGCTACCAGCGCGATGGCCAAGTGGTGGCCACGGCAAAGGGTGCCGCGCTTGAACGCATCGAGTTCCGCCATCCCTTCTACGACCGCTCATCGCCGGTTTATCTGGCCGATTACGTCGGCCTCGACGCCGGCACCGGTATCGTGCATTCGTCGCCGGCCCATGGCGTGGACGACTTCAATTCGTGGCACGCCTATGGTCGCACCAACGATGAAATCATCTCGATCGTGATGAGCGGCGGCCAGTATGTCTCGGACCTGCCTTTCTTCGGCGGAATGAACATCTGGAAGGCCAACCCGGCGATCGTGGACAAGCTTCGCGAAGTGGGCGCCCTGCTCGCCGACAGCAAGCTCACCCACAGCTACATGCACTGCTGGCGCCACAAGACCCCGCTGGTATACCGCGCTACCGCGCAGTGGTTCGTCGGCATGGACACCCCAACGGCCGATCAATCCACGCTGCGCGAACGCGCGCTGCGCGCGGTGGAAGCCACCAAGTTCTACCCCGCCTGGGGCCAGGCACGGCTGCACTCCATGATCGCAAACCGTCCGGACTGGTGCATCTCGCGCCAGCGCAACTGGGGCGTGCCGATCCCGTTCTTCCTGCACAAGGAAAGCGGTGAGCTGCATCCGCGCACGGTCGAGCTGATGGAAGAAGTCGCACTGCGCGTCGAAAAGGAAGGCATCGAGGCCTGGTTCAAGCTCGACGCCACAGAACTGCTGGGCGACGAAGCCGCCCACTACGACAAGATCAGCGACACGCTCGATGTGTGGTTCGACTCCGGCACCACCCACTGGCATGTGCTGCGCGGTTCGCACAATGACGGACATGCCGAGGGCCCGCGTGCCGACTTGTACCTGGAAGGCTCCGATCAGCACCGTGGCTGGTTCCATTCTTCCTTGCTGACCGGCAGCGCGATCGACGGCCACGCCCCCTACAAGGCCCTGCTGACCCACGGCTTCGCGGTCGACGGACAGGGCCGCAAGATGAGCAAGTCGGTGGGCAACGTCGTCCTGCCGCAGGAAGTCACCGGCAAACTGGGCGCCGAAGTCCTGCGCCTGTGGGTGGCCTCGACCGACTACTCCGGCGAGCTGTCGATCAGCAAGGAGATCCTCGACCGGGTCGTGGAAGTGTATCGCCGCGTGCGTAACACCTTGCGCTTCCTGCTCGCCAACACCGCCGACTTCGATATCGCGAAGGATGCCGTTCCGCTCGAGCAATGGCTGGACATCGATCGCTACGCACTGGCCTTCACCCGCCAGCTCGCCCAGCAAACCGAGGCCGACTACGCGCGCTTCGAGTTCCATCGCAGCGTGCAGGCGCTGCAGGTCTTCTGTGCCGAGGACCTCGGCGCCTTCTACCTCGACATCCTCAAGGATCGTCTGTACACGACCAAGGCCGACAGCCTGCCACGGCGCGCGGCGCAGACTGCACTGTGGCACATCACCCAGACGCTGCTCAAGCTGATGGCGCCCATCCTGTCCTTCACCGCGGAAGAAGCCTGGTCGGTGCTGAATCCGGGCACGGACGACAGCGTGATGCTGCACACCTTCCACGCGCTACCGGCACAGGAGGGCGAAGCCGGCCTGGCTGCACGTTGGGAGACGATTCGTGCAGTACGCGCCGAGGGACTCAAGGTGATCGAAACCCTGCGTACCGAAAGCAAGGTCGGCTCCTCGCTGCAGGCGGAACTCGAATTGCGCCTTACCGCCGACAAATTCGTCGCCATGCAGAGCCTGGGCGAGGATCTCCGCTTCGTCACCATGACCTCGAGCGCCACCCTGAAACAGGTCGACGCTGCCGAGGACGAGCAGATCATTGCCACCGCGAGCGCAAAGCAGAAATGCGAGCGCTGCTGGCACTACACCGAAGATGTCGGCCACCATGCCGAGCATCCCACGCTGTGCGGTCGTTGCGTGAGCAATCTCCACGGAGCCGGCGAGACGCGTGCGCATGCCTGATCAGCGCAAGGCCCTTGCCATGATGGCGCCATGGCTGGCGCTGGCCGTGCTGATCGTCGTACTCGACCAGCTCACCAAGCAGATTGTGCTCGGCACCATGCACTACGGCCAGGTAATCCCGGTCACCAGCTTCTTCGACCTGGTACTGGTATTCAACCCGGGGGCGGCGTTCAGTTTTCTGGCGGACCATTCAGGTTGGCAGCGCTGGTTCTTTACCGGGCTGGCGGTCGTGATCTGCGGCTGGCTGCTGACGATGATGTACCAGCACCGCCGCGAACGTCTGCTGCCGGCCGCCTTTGCGCTGATCATCGGCGGTGCCATCGGCAACGTGATCGATCGGCTGATGCACGGCGCAGTGGTCGACTTCCTTTATTTTCATGCCGGCAGCTACGGTTGGCCGGCCTTCAATCTCGCCGATTCGGCGATCACCATCGGCGTCGGCCTGATGCTGTGGGCCCAGTTCCGCGGCGACAGACACAACACCGACCCCAACCCGGAGCGTTCCTCGTGAGCAAGATCGTTGCCGCAGACAGCCTTGTCACCCTTCACTACCGCATCACACTACCCAACGGCCAACCGCTGATCAGCACCTTCGAGGCCACGCCGGCAACCCTGCAGATGGGTGCGGGCGAAATGCTGCCGGCGATGGAGGAACTCATCATCGGGCTTGAGATCGACAGCAATCATGTCTTCGAGCTCGAGCCGGAAGATGCATTTGGCCTCCACCGCCCGGAACTGGTGGAGCGCGTCCTGCGCGAACACATGCCACCCGAGGAGATCGAAGCCATGAGTATCATGGAGTTCACCGCGCCCGACGGCTCACGCTACTCCGGCCTGGTACGCGAGATTGACGAAGGTTCGGCATTGATCGACTTCAACCACCCGCTGGCCGGAAAACACATCCGCTTCGAGGTGAAGATCATCGGCACCTCGTGATGCCGGGCTCCACCCAACGAGAGAACAGATGAACGATAAGGAAATCCTGCTCGCCAACCCGCGCGGCTTCTGTGCCGGGGTCGAGCGTGCCATCGAGATCGTCGAGCGCGCCCTGCAGCGTTACGGCGCGCCGATCTACGTCCGCCACGAGGTGGTGCACAACAAGTTCGTGGTCGACGACCTGCGGGCCAAGGGCGCGATCTTCGTCGAGGAACTCGACGAGGTACCTGCCGGCAATACGGTGATCTTCAGCGCACACGGCGTTTCGCAGGCCGTGCGCGACGAGGCTGATGCGCGCGGCCTGCGCGTGTTCGACGCAACCTGCCCGCTGGTCACCAAGGTGCATCTGGAGGTTGGCCGCATGCGCGAGCAGGGGCGCGAGATCGTCATGATCGGGCACAAGGGCCACCCGGAAGTCGAGGGCACGATGGGGCAAGTGAAGGATGGCATCCATCTGGTCGAGACCGCCGCCGACGTCGCCGGCCTGCAGGTGGCTGACCCCGACAAACTCGCCTATGTCACCCAGACCACGCTGTCGGTCGACGACGCAGCCGCTATCGTGACCGCCTTGCGTGAGCGCTTCCCGAGCATCGTCGGGCCAAAGAAGGACGACATCTGCTACGCCACCCAGAACCGGCAGGATGCGGTGAAGCTCATGATCCCCTACGCCGATGTGGTGTTTGTCGTGGGCTCAAAAAACAGCTCCAACTCCAACCGCCTGCGCGAGGTTGCGGAACTGCGCGGAGTCCCCGCCTATCTGGTGGATAACGCGGCGGGGATCGACCCCCAGTGGCTGGAAGGCAAACGCCGGATCGGCGTCACCGCGGGCGCATCCGCACCCGAAGTGTTGGTGGAGGATGTCATCGTCCGCCTGAAGCAACTGAGCAGCGGAGCGGTGCGTGACCTCGACGGCGTACCGGAGAAGGTTACTTTTCCGCTACCAAAGGAACTGCAGGACGTCCGTTGAACAGGGGGACGGATGAGCCTGTGTGCCGCAGGCTCCCCCACGAAACCGGAGCGGTCGGCTGAAGCCGACCCTACGGAACCAGAAATTCCATCACATCCGCCGTCACAGGGCGGGGTTCAACCCGCCGCCGTTCAGAGATGCGCTTCCATGATCCTGCGATAGAACTCATGGAAGTGCTGCATCCCGTCCTCGAACGGTGACTGGTACGGCCCGACCTCGTTTCGCCCTTCCTTGAGCAGCGCAAGCCGGCCGCGGTCCATGCGCTCGCCGATGTCGTCATCCTCGATCGCGGTTTCCATGTAGGCCGCCTGTTCCGCCTCGACAAACTCACGCTCGAACTCGACGATGTCTTCGGGGTAGTAGAACTCGACCACGTTGGTCGTCTTGTTCACATCGGTCGGAATCAGGGTGCTCACCACCAGCACGTGCGGATACCACTCGACCATGATATTGGGGTAGTAGGTCAGCCAGATCGCACCATGACGGGGCGTCTTCTCGCCGTAATAGTCCTGGATCGCCTTGTGCCACTTGCCATACGTGGGCGAGCCCGGCTTCGCCAGCGAGGTGATGCCCACGCGCTGCACCGAATACCAGTCGCCGAATTGCCAGGTCAGATCATCGCAGGTGACGAAACTACCCAGCCCCGGGTGGAAAGGCACGACGTGGTAATCCTCCAGATAGACCTCGATGAAGGTCTTCCAGTTGTAATTGCACTGGTGGACCTCGACCCGATCGAGCTTGTACCCGGTGAAATCCAGCTGCGGCGCCACCTGCATGCCGGCAAGATCGGTATTGGCCGAGCGTGGCCCCTTGAACAGCAGGCCCTGCCAGTTCTCGAGTGCATCACGATTCAGGTTGAGGCAGGGATTGCGCGGAAAATGCGGCGCGCCCAGCAGCGTGCCCTGCTGGTCGTAAGTCCAGCGATGAACCGGGCAAACGATATGCTCGGTCCTGCCTGCACCCTGCAGCATGATCGCCTGACGATGGCGACAGACGTTCGACAACTGATGGATACCCGCCTCGGTGCGGAACAGCAGCTTCGAGTGGTCCAGCCATTCGAGCGAACGGTAATTGCCGACTTCCGGTACCATCAGCTCATGGCCAACGTACCCCGGCCCGGCATCGAAGAGAAGTTTCTTCTCCAGCTCGAAAACCTTCTCGTCGAAGTACCATGAAACCGGCAATTGAGAAACCGCCGGAGCCAGCTGCGCCTTGGCCGCGATGTCGGACATCCCCGAACCCCCTATCTGGACCAGAATCCGGAAAAATAAACGCGCTAGTTTAAGTCAAGCCCGGTTTGACCGCCAGATGCCGGATCGGTTATTTTCCCTCCTTTGCCCGCGCCATGTCCTGATCCATGCCAAAGTCGGCGTCAGCTCCAAGATCCTTCGAAGCCGCAGTCTCGGAACTCGAGACCATCGTCCAGCAAATGGAAGCCGGCAGTCTCACGCTTGAAGACGCGCTCGAGCGCTATCAGCGCGGTGTCAGCCTGCTCAAATACTGTCAGGAAACGCTAAGCGGTGCCGAGCAGCGCATCCGCGTGCTCGAAGGCGAAGCGCTGACGGACTTCAACCCCGACGTCCCGCGGAGCGATGCATGAGCCAGAACGACTTTGCCGACTGGATGCGACAAATTCAGCAACGAACCGAAGCCGCGCTCGGCAACGCCCTGCCCGATGCGAGCCTTGCACCGACGCAACTTCACGCAGCCATGCGCTACGCCGTGCTCGGCGGCGGCAAGCGGGTACGTCCGCTACTGGTGCACGCCGCCGGCGAGATCGCCGAGGCGCCGGCCGAGCGCCTTGACCATGCTGCGTGCGCAGTCGAGCTGATCCACGCCTACTCGCTGGTCCATGACGACATGCCGTGCATGGACGACGACATCCTGCGCCGCGGAAAGCCCACCGTTCACGTCGAATACGACGAAGCGACCGCACTTCTGGTCGGCGACGCGCTGCAGACCCTTGCCTTCCAGGTTCTTGCAGACGAGGCAGCCGGAATCGACACAGCGGGCCAGGTCGCGATGATCCGCCTGCTCGCTGGCGCATCCGGCTCGCGCGGCATGGCCGGCGGGCAGGCGATCGATCTTGCTGCAGTGGGCAAGCAGTTGTCGCGCGAAGAGCTCGAGTTCATGCACATCCACAAGACCGGTGCACTGATCCGTGCCTCGGTACTCCTTGGCGCTCACGCCGGCACCCCGGTCGCGGCAGACGAGCTCCGTCGTCTCGACCATTTCGCGAAACTTGTCGGCCTGCTGTTTCAGGTCGTGGATGACATTCTCGACGCCGAAGCCGATACCGCCACCCTGGGCAAGACCGCCGGCAAGGACGCCGACCACGACAAGCCCACCTACGTGAGCCTGCTTGGACTGGGCGATGCGAAGCGCCTCGCCCAGGAAATGCTCGCCGACGCCCACCAAGCACTCGCGCCCCTGGGCGATCGTGCCGCCCGCCTCCGCGCGCTGGCCGACTACATCGTCTATCGCTCCTTCTGAGCCCCCACCAGCCGGCCTACCTCATGTCACCGTACTCAAATCTCGAACGCATCGCCTCACCCGCAGACCTTCGCGCACTCGACCGCCGCGAATTGCGCGTGATCGCAGACGAGCTTCGCGCATTCCTGATCGAGTCCGTCTCGAAGACCGGGGGCCATCTGTCGTCGAACCTCGGCACGGTCGAACTGACGATCGCCCTGCACCATGTCTTCAACACCCCGGAAGATCGTATCGTCTGGGATGTCGGCCATCAGACCTATGGCCACAAGGTCCTCACCGGCCGCCGTGAAGCGATGAGCAAGCTGCGCCACTGGGGCGGGATCTCCGGCTTTCCACGACGCTGTGAAAGCGAGTACGACACCTTCGGCACCGCCCACTCGTCGACCTCCATCTCGGCTGCGCTCGGCATGGCGGCAGCAGCTCGCGACCGTGGCGAGGAGCGCAGTGCCGTGGCGGTAATCGGTGACGGCGCCATGTCGGCAGGCATGGCCTTCGAAGCCCTCAACAACGCCGGCGACATGGACGGGATCAACTTGCTGGTGATCCTCAACGACAATGAGATGTCGATCTCGCCGCCGGTGGGCGCACTTACCAAAATCCTCGCCCGCCTGCTGTCCGGTTCCACCTATAACGCCGCACGCCGCGTCGGCGAAAAAGTGCTCGGCGTCGCCCCGCCGATGGCCGAACTGGCACGCAAGGTCGAAGAGCACGTAAAGGGCCTGATCACACCGGGCACGCTGTTCGAAGAGTTCGGCTTTCATTATTACGGCCCGATTGACGGCCACGATCTCGACGCCCTGATCCCGACCCTGAGCAACATCCGCAAGCTCAAGGGCCCGCAGTTCCTGCACGTGATCACCAAGAAGGGCCAGGGCTACAAGCTGGCCGAGGCCGATCCCATCCTGTATCACGGGGTCTCCAAGTTCGACCACACCTCCGGCATCCAGAGCGGCAAGGGCGGCGGCAAGCTCACCTACACCCAGGTCTTCGGCGACTGGCTGTGCGACATGGCGGCCGCCGATCGGCGTGTGGTCGGCATCACGCCGGCCATGCGCGAAGGCTCGGGCATGGTCCGTTTCGAGCAGGAATACCCCGACCGTTACTACGACGTCGGCATTGCCGAGCAGCACGCACTGACCTTCGCCGCCGGGATGGCCTGCGAGGGTTTCCGCCCGGTGGTGGCGATCTACTCCACTTTCCTGCAGCGCGGCTACGATCAACTGATCCACGACATCGCCTTGCAGAACCTGCCGGTCGTGCTCGCAATCGATCGTGGCGGCCTGGTCGGCGCGGATGGCGCCACCCACCATGGCGCCTTCGACCTCTCCTATCTGCCCTGTATTCCGAACATGGTGGTGATGGCGCCCGCGGACGAGAACGAATGCCGCCAGATGCTCTACACGGCGGTCTGCCACGACGGCCCGACCGCCGTGCGCTACCCTCGCGGCAGCGGCGCGGGCGTGGCCCCGGTCAAGCAGATGACCGCCCTGCCCATCGGCAAGGGTGAAGTCCTCCGCCATGGCGGCCGGGTAGCGCTGCTCGCGTTCGGCAGCATGGTCGGGACCGCGCGCGAAGTCGGCGACGCGCTCGACGCCACCGTGGTCAACATGCGCTTCATCAAGCCGCTCGACGAAGCCCTCATTGTGGAACTGGCAGCAAGCCACGAGCTGATCGTGACATTGGAAGAGAACGCGGTCATTGGCGGCGCCGGATCCGAAGTGGCGCGCGTCATCGAAGCACTCGCGCTGCGGCCGCGCATGCTGCGCCTCGGCCTCCCTGACCGTTTCATCGATCATGGCGATCAGGGCCAGCTGCTGGCCTCGGTCGGCCTCGACACGGCCGGCATCCTGGCCAGTATTGAACAAGCCTATCCAGCCAATAGTTGAGTAATTTTGTCGGGAACGCTAGCATCGTGATCCCAGCGTGGCCTCCAGCGCCCGACAACAACAGAGAACAGCGCATGAACACCCAGGCAGCACAGGCGATCCCAGACGTTCAAAGCAGCGTCGACCGCCGCCAGATCGCCATCAACAAGGTCGGGATCAAGGCCATCCGTCACCCGATCAGGGTCAGCGACAAGTCGGGCGGCGTTCAGCACACGGTCGCAACTTTCAATATGTATGTCGGCCTGCCCCATAATTTCAAGGGCACCCACATGTCGCGCTTTGTCGAGATCCTCAACGGCAACGAGCGCGAGATTTCGGTGGAGTCCTTCGAGCCGATGCTGCGCGCCATGGTGACCCGTCTCGAAGCCGAGACCGGTCACTTGGAAATGACCTTCCCCTACTTCATCGACAAGGCCGCGCCGATATCGGGCGTGCACAGTCTGATGGACTACGACGTCACCTTCATCGGCACCATCCATGAAGGCGGCCGCTACGAATTCACCATGAAGGTGCTGGTGCCGGTGACCAGCCTGTGCCCGTGCTCGAAAAAAATCTCCGAGTACGGCGCGCACAACCAGCGCTCCCACGTCACCGTCACCGCCACGATCAACGACCACCTGTGGATCGAGGAAGTCGTTCAACTGGTCGAGGGCCAGGCCTCATGCGAGGTCTATGGTCTGCTCAAGCGCCCGGACGAGAAGTACGTTACCGAGCGTGCCTACGACAATCCCAAGTTCGTCGAAGACATGGTGCGCGATGTCGCCGGCCTCCTTAATGCCGAGCCCCGCATCGATGCCTATGGCGTCGAATCGGAGAACTTCGAGTCCATCCACAACCATTCGGCCTACGCCCTGATCGAGCGCGACAAGCGCGTGACGGCGTGAGCAAGACAGCGACACGGATTCCGCTCTCGGTTCTCGACCTCGCCCCGGTCACCCAGGGCAGCACTCCGGCCGAGGCCCTGCGCAACACCCGCGAGCTTGCGCAACATGCCGAACGCTGGGGTTATGGGCGCTACTGGCTGGCCGAGCACCACAACATGACCGGCATCGCCAGCGCGGCAACCGCGGTGGTGATCGGGCACGTTGCCGCCGCAACCTCCACCATCCGCGTTGGCGCCGGCGGCATCATGCTGCCCAACCACGCCCCGCTGGTGATTGCGGAGCAGTTCGGTACGCTGGAGTCGCTCTTCCCCGGCCGCATCGATCTCGGCCTCGGGCGGGCGCCCGGCACCGACCAGCGCACGGCGCGAGCCTTGCGCCGCCACCTCGACGCGGACAGCGCCGAGTCCTTTCCGCAAGACGTTCTCGAGCTTCAGGCCTACTTCAAACCCGCAGTACCGAATCAGGCGGTGCAGGCCGTTCCCGGCGCAGGGCTCGACGTGCCGATCTGGCTGCTCGGCTCCAGTCTGTACAGTGCGGAGCTCGCGGCGCATCTGGGGCTACCCTTCGCCTTTGCCTCCCACTTCGCACCGCGCTTCCTGATGCAGGCAATCGAGGTTTATCGCAGCGGCTTCCGCCCCTCGGCGGCACTGCAACAGCCCTATTTCATGGTCGGCGCCAACGCCATCGCCGCAGATACCGACGACCAGGCGCAGCACCTGCTCCGCTCGCTTCGCCTGCGCTTTGCCGCCATGGCACGCGGCGTGCGCGGCCCCGTGCCCCCGCCGGAAGCGTTCCGGGAAAGCGACTGGTCCGCGGCCGAGCTGGCTTTCGCAGACGAGTCGCTGTCATGCGCCGCAGTCGGATCGCCCACTACCGTTCGCGCCCAACTCGAAGCACTGCTGGCTAAAACCGCGGCCGATGAAGTGATGCTGACCGCGCAGATCTTCGATCACGGCGCGCGATTGCGTTCATTCGAGCTTGTCGCTCAGGCCTGGGCGCTGACGCCGCCCACTCCGAGCGCGCGCTAGGGCCCGCAAACCTGCCCCCACCCGCAAGCCCGGGCAGGGGAGTCAGTTCTGCGGCACTGCGCCAGTCAGCTGCTGGCGAATGTCGCGCAGTTTTGCCTTGATCCGGCGGGCATTGTCCACGCCCATGCGCAGCATGATCTTGTGTCCGGCGGAGGCTTGCTGCAGGGCCGGATCCTCGAAATGGTAGCGCACCTTGGGCTGAACCAGCCGAATCGGCTCCGTCAGCTCCGGCGCTGCCAGCAGGTGGTCGATCACCACCACCAGCCGATCGTTGAAGTAGGCCGACGGATAGCCCAGTTCATCGTAGGCGGCCTGAAACAGCGGGTAGAGGCGCACATACATGGCCACCAGCCGCGCACTGTTCACCGCCTCGGCCAACTGCACATAGGGAAGGTAGCGCGCCGCATTTTCCGGTGCAACTCTTAGCCCGTCCTCGCCCCCGACGACCTGAAATCCGCCTCCGGCCCGCTGAAGCGGCGAGCGCGCCCATGGCATCTGCTCGCCCGGCAGGTTGTCCACCGTCACCACGATGCGGCGCACCAGATCCTTCACGATCACCAGTTCGCTCCAGCCCCCCGAGCCGAACAGACCTGCCAGCGCCTCGCCGAGGACCGTGTCGCTGCTATTCAGATCCGGCGCAGGCACGCTCTCTTCAACCGCAACAGCGGGCTCCTCCTCCAGCACCGGAATCGGAAAACGTACGGTCGGCTCTATCACCCCCACGGCCTCGTTCACCGGTGGCGGTGACGGCGCCACCACGACCGAGGTCGGCGACTCCGTCGCCACGGGAGCCGGACGCAAGACCAGGTAGGCCACGGCGGCAGCGATCGCCAGTCCGCCAACGACCACGAGTTTTACTGTAGTTGAGCTCACTGCCTTCTCTCCATTGCGATGAATACGCCCGATAGGAGTCCACCGCTGCGGCAGCGTTCCTGATCGAGACAATAACAATTGCCACGGCCATGCATGCCATTGCAGTGCATCGTCGCATTGCAGGGGCACGCCTTGTTCGGCATCGTGCCACTCACCGCCCGGCCCCGCCACTGCAGACAGCTTGCGCCAGTGCAGGGTGTTGCCCATCATGTTTGCCTTGTACCACTTCAGAGTCGGACATGAAAGATCGAGCCGCATGGTGGAAAGGCGCACGCGGCGAGTGGTATGTCGTCGTGCAGGGCCTGATCCTGGCGCTGATCGCACTGGGCCCGCGCACGGCCTTCGGCTTGCCCGAATGGCCGCCGGCGTTGACTACGGTGTCAACATCCGCAGCGTGGATCCTGCTTGCGCTTGGAGCGGGTGCGTCGATCGTGGCCGTCCTCCACCTCGGCCCCAACCTCACTCCGCTGCCCCACCCCAAGGATGAGGCCACGCTGGTGGAGAGCGGCTTGTATGGCGTGGTGCGCCACCCCATCTACTGCGCATTGATCCTGATGGCTTTTGGCTGGGCACTCTTCGTCCAGGGCTGGCTCACGCTGGCCTACGCCGCGCTGCTGTTTGTGTTCTTCGACATCAAGTCGCGCCGCGAGGAAGCCTGGCTGATGGCCCGCTTCCCGGACTATGCGGCCTATCGTCAGCGCGTTCGCAAGTTGATTCCATTCCTCTACTGACCGGCCGGCAAGAATGAGCAAATGAGGCCGCGAGCCGCAACCGAAGGCTGCGCCGCCTTCGGCCCACCGTCGCGTGGAAGACGCGGCTATCCAAGTAAGCGCTTCACCGCCGCCACCACGGCATCGGGCTGCGGCACGAAAGCCTGCTCCAGCGGATAGCTCGCCGGGGCCGGCGCGTCGGGGCCCGCCAGGCGCAGCACCGGGGCCTTGAGCGCGTCGTACGCATGCTCGCCGATGGTGGCGGCCACTTCCGCACCAATGCCACCACTGCGGCTGGCTTCGTGCACGATCACTGCGCGACCGGTCTTGCGCACCGAAGCAAGGATGCTTGCCTCGTCCAGCGGCTTTAGCGTGCGCAGGTCGATCACCTCGGCCGAGATCCCCTGCCCGGCCAGCGTCTGCGCCGCCTGTTCGCACACAGCCACGGTCTTGGCATACGAGATCAGGGTCACCGCCTCGCCCGGACGCCGAACCACCGCCTGGCCGAGCGGCACCAGATGCTCACCGTCCGGTATGTCGCCGCTGGTGTAGGCAAGGCCGATATCGATGAAGAACAGCACCGGATTCTGGTCACGGATCGCGGCCTTGAGCAGGCCCTTGAAGTCCGCGACGCTCGCCGGCATGACCACCTTGAGCCCCGGTGCGTGCGCGAACCAGGCCTCGACGTTGTGGTTGTGCTGGGCGCCGACGCCCCAGCCGGCACCGGTCATTGCCATCGTTACCAGCGGAAACGAGAACTGCCCGCCCGACAGGTAGCGCAATTTGCCGGCGCTGTTTACCAGCTCGTCCATCGCGTAACACAGGAAGGGCGCGAACAGAAGGTCGATCACCGGTCGCAGCCCGGTCGCCGCCGCACCCACCGCGGTGCCGGCGATGATGCCCTCGGCCAGCGGTGTGTTGCGTACGCGCTCGGCGCCAAATGCATCCACCAGCGCCCGGCGCTTGGTCGCCACCCCCTCGCCAAGCAGGAGAACGGAGGGGTCGCGCGCCATCTCCTCGGCCAGAGCCTGGTCGATCGCTTCCTGAACGGTCATGTGTGCCATCTCGGTACTCCTCAGGCGTAAACGTCGGTAACGAGCTCGTCGATCGCCGGATACGGCGAATCGATGGCGAAGGCGACTGCGGCATCGATCCGCCGCTGTGCATCGGACTCCATTGCCGACAGTGCCCGGGCGTCGAGCTGCCCTGACTCAAGCAAGCGTGCCTGCAGGCGCGGCAATGGATCGCGTGCGCGCCACGCGGCAAGCTCGTCGGGGTCCACATAGGCCTGGTCATCGGGTTCGAAGTGACCGCGCAGACGGTAGGTTCGAGTCTCGAGCAGGAAGGGACGGCCGCTCGCGCGGATGCTGTCCAGGGCCTCGGTCGCGAGCGCACGCACCTGTTCCACATCGTTGCCATCCACCGTCGCACTGTCGATGCCATAGGGTGTCGCCCACGAAGCAATGCTGTCGCCGAGCATGGTTTCACGCCGGTGCACGAAGGCCTGCCACTGATTGTTCTCGCACACGTAGAGAATCGGTAGCTGCCATACCGCGGCGAGATTGAGCGACTCGTGAAAGCGTCCCTCGCAGGCGGCACCGTCGCCGAAGAAGCAGACCACCACGCCCGGACGTTTGAGCATCTTCTGCGACAAGCCGACGCCGGTTGCCAGCGCGAGTTCGCCGCCGACGATGGTCGAGGTCAGGATCACCCCGAGCTCCTTCGCAGAAATATGCAGCGAACCACTCTTGCCCTTGCAGTAGCCCGCGCGGCGCCCCATCACCTCGGCCAGCAGGCGGCCCGGATCGGCACCGCGGGCAAGCAGGTGGCCTGCGCTGCGATGGTTGGTGAGGATCAGGTCATCGGCACCGAGCGCCGCGACCACGCCCACCGCCGACGCCTCCTGCCCGACCGAGGTACACGTGCCGGGCACCCCCGACTCCGCCTGCAGCGCAGCCGCCCGCTCCTCATAGGCCCGGATCAGCAGCATCGTCTGCAGCAGATCCTGCACCCGCCCGTCGTATGTGTTCACGCTCATGCCATCCTCCTCGCTGTTCGCACCGTCTGCCCTGCCGACCAGTCGATACCGGTCCGTCGGTGCAGACTCTAGCGACGTGAAGCGCAGGCGCAAACGCGCTTAGCAAACACTTAGGATGCTGCGAGGGAATTCTTAGGCTTGCCCGGAAGTACCGCTGCTGACCAGCGTCAGTGGGCGCTCGACACACAAGCGGAAACGGCCACGGCCGGTCTTTTCGATCCGCACCGGAGCCCCGCGTTCGAGCAGACGACGGGCCAGCAAAATCAGCCGTGCCTCAAGATTGTCACTCAGGTCCGGCAGACGGATCCGCGGGTCGAGCCGCAACTCGCGATTCGAAAACAGGGTCTGGCCCGTATCCGCATGATCACGCACCAGCGCCCAGAAAATAGCGCCGGCCACGCCCTTTATCAGGTAGTCGCCGTCGAGAAATACGCTGTCGTTCTCGCGGTAGTGACGCACAAGCACGGGCTGTCCGCCCGACGGTGGAGCTGGCTCGGTGAGCACCGCGGGCTCGTCGTGCGCCTCCTGGCTCTGCTGCAACAAACGGATTCCGGCACCGAGCTGGCCGGCAAGTGCGACCAGCGCATCCTCGTCGTCGTAGCTGAAGCGCAAATCCTGCGCGCTCTCGACGTAAAGCATGCCGATCAGGCGCTGGCAGGCAAGGATCGGCACCGCCAGCTGACTGCGCGACTCGGCAAGTCCCGGCAGGGGAATTTCGGTTTCGATTCCCGCCGCACCGCTCTTTTCCAGGCTGTCGCGAATCGCCCGCCCATAGCTGTATTCGGCGGTGAAGTGACCAATGCGGATGGGTGTTCGCTCGCGCGCCGCAACACCGATCACGCCATCGCCGAGCGCGATCTCGGAGCCGACTCCGGACGTCGCGTAACCTCTGCTGGCCACCGTGTACAGCGATCCGCCCGCTTCGTCGAGCATCAGGACCATCGCATGATCGATGTCCAGATGCGCCCCCAGCCCATCGAGCACTCGTGCGAGCAAATCGTCCAGATCGGCCGCGCCGCACAGGCGCTCGGTACAGGCGCGCAAGGCAGCGAGCAGATTGCGTCGTGGCGGTGGCGGCGGCAGGCTTTCGCCGGGCACCCGCTCGATGTCGAGCACGCGGTAAATGTCGGAACCGAGCAGGCGAAACACGCCGCTCATGCCCGTGTGCGATGCGATCCCGGCGAGGCGCGCCTTCATGTTCTCGAACAGGGGCCCGCTATCCTCGGTGCGCAGATACTGCAGGCTCAGCCGGTAATGGGCTGCGGTGCGTGGATCGATCGCCGTCACCCGCGCGTAGGGCGAGGCAAGGATGTTGCGCCGCGTGGTGTTGAAGAACTGGTAGGACAGGGCCACATGGTCGGCATCGACATACTGTATCTGCGACAGGTAGGCGATGTTGGGCATGCCATCGGGCGCACAGGTCGCGATATTGCCCGGCACCACACCCTCCAGACACTCGCGTATGGCATCGAGCTTGATCGTCATGTCGCACCACCGAGCACTTCGCCGGCCCGCGGACCTGGCGTCTGGGTGAACGCGGACGAGGGTGAGAAGCGCACCGTCACCAGCTCGTCAAGCGGGCACGCAAGCAGCGCACGCGTCATGTCCTCACTGTAACCGAGCGAGCCCAACACGCGCATAAAGGTATCGCGATAGCCCGCGACAAGCTCGCGGTCGCCGGGCTCCGGTCGCAAGACGAGCGCGTCGGTGCCCTTGAGCTGTACCGTCCGGTGTGTGGGCGGATCGCTGAACACGGCCGCGATCGCGCCGCTGCGCCGCACGGCCTCGAGCAGATCGGCCGCCGCCGCAGCGCCAAACAGGAGGGTCAGACTGCTGCGGTCTGCCGACAGGCGGCAGCCCACCCCGCGCGCAAGCGCGGGGAAACCGCCGCGACGGCAGGCTGCCGCATTGATCGACACCCCGCCGACAACGAAATCGGCATGGGCGGCATCGAGGATCGGTGGGTTTTGCTCCAGCATCGTGCTGGAATAATAGCCAGCTTTTGCGTCGCTGCCACCTGTCGTGAAAACAAGCACCTCCGCCCGTCCTCGGGCATGGTGGCGCGCATGTCAGCCCGGCGGCATCGGGAAACGCACGACCGGACCGATCGGCTCCCGTCCGGGTGGCACATAGGCCGGTGCCGCCTCGCCGGCCGGGCCCAGCGTCCGGACGAAACGGTACAGCGCGCGCAGATCCTCGTCCGCCATGTCTCGCAGAATCGGCGACGGCATCGGGGGCCGATAGCTTGCCGTACGCGCTGTTTGCAACCACTCGGCCTCTGAAACGCGGGAGAAATAGGCACGCAGGTTGGCCGCGTAAGTCGTGCCCCACGGACCCTGCCAGCCGAGCTGGTCGCCGGTGAGCCACTCGCGCTCGGCCACCTTGCCGTCGCTGGCGGCATAGCCCGGTGTATGACAGTCGTTGCAGCCCGCGATCTGCACGAGGTAGCGGCCTCGCTCGAGCTCCGTGCGTGCAGGCTTGGCTTCGCCTGCAAGACTGATCTGGGGGGCGGCAAGCAGCACCGCGGCTGCGAGCGTCATCGAGAGTTTGAACATGGGTGTCTCCTGCGGGATGGTGTGTTCCCCCGGCGGCTTGTACAGCCCGTTCCCGAGGTGTTTCGCAGTTTGCACCCACTGTTCGCGGACGATTCCTAAATGGGACTTGCCGAAACGCTAAGTTTTTCCTAAGCGGTGAAACGGTCTGCGCAGCGCACAGAGTCCCATGCGTCGGCGGCGGGCAACGATAGGGCGCGCGCCCTGCAACTACGGCTCGGGCGCTTCGTCCGCCACCCCTTCAGGCCATCATCCGGGCCTCGAACGACCCATCCGCCCGCCACTCTGCATAGGCCTCGGCCGGGATCGGCTGACTGACCACATAGCCCTGGGCGACGTCGCAGCCCTGCGCCGCGAGATGCGACCACCCGGCACGGTCTTCGACCCCCTCGGCCACCACTTCCAGATCAAGGTCGTGGGCCAGGTCGATGGTTGAGCGGACGATCACCGCCGAATCAGTGTCCGACAGCATGTCGAGCACGAAGGAGCGGTCGATCTTGATCGCATCCACCGGCAGCTTCTGCAAGTAGGCGAGCGAAGAGTAGCCCGTGCCGAAATCGTCGATGAACAGCTCGATGCCCAGGTCCTTCAAGCGCCTCATGCTCTCCAGGCCGCCAGCCGGATCCTGCATCAGTGCGCTTTCGGTCAGCTCGAACTGCACCCCCTCGGGCTCGCCGCCCCAGGTGGCAAGGAGGTTGCGCACCCGCTCGATCAGCTTGGGGTCGCGTAGATCGCGAGCCGACAGGTTGACCGCAAGGGGCAGCCGCAACCCAGCCTGGCGCCACACATAGCTCTGGCGGAAAGCAGCCTGCATCACCCAGTCGGTCAGCGGGCTGATCAGGCCACTGTGCTCGGCCAGGCCGATGAACTCATCGGGCCACAGCATGCCGAGTTGCGGATGTTCCCAGCGCACCAGCGCCTCCACCCCACACACCTCGCGGTTGGAAAAGCGCACCTTGGGCTGGCAGAAGAGCCGCAATTCGTTGCCGTCGATGGCCCGGTGCAGATCGCCGATCAGCGCCAGCCGCCGCGCGCACTCCTGATCCCGCCCACCGGTGTACAGTGCCTGCCCGTGGCCATGCTGGCGCGCCTGGTGCATAGCCACATTGGCGCGCCGGATGAGGGTATCCGACTCAGTGCCGTGACCGGGAAACACCGCAATGCCAATGCTGCCACCGGCATCGAGCATGACCTCGCCGATCGCCACCGGATCGAACATCTCGGTCAGGATCCGCTGTGCCATTCGGGATGCGGCACCGGCATCGCTGTTGGGCAACAGAATGGCAAACTCCGCCTCGCCCATACGCGCGATGTTCGCCGTATCGACCACGGCACGCCCGACACGGGCGGCAACCTCGCACAACATCGCATCACCCTGGTGATAGCCCAAGGTTTCGTTTATCTCCTGGAAGTGGTCTATTCCCAGCATCAACAGTGCAAGCGGGCGATGGCCCGTCCTGGCCCGCCCGATCTCATCGTCGAGCCGCAGCCGCAGACGCCATCGGTTGGGCAGGCCGGTCAGTGGGTCCTGTTCAGCCATCCGTTTGATCGCCGCCTCGGCCTGGCGGCTACGCTCGCGCGTGCGCAGGGTTTCGATTCCGAAGGCCAGATCGCCGGCGAGTTCGCCGAGCAGGTCGGCTTCGGCCGCATCGAAGGCGTCCGGTTCGGCAGCCGCGATGGTCAAATTGCCGATGACCTCTCCCCCCACATGTAGCGGGAAGGCGCTGATCGCAGCGTAACCACGCCGAAGGGCTTCGTCACGCCACGGCGTCAGATCCGGATCGGTGAGCATGTTGCGACCGATGCTCGGCAAGCCGGTACGGATCGCAATCCCGGTGGCGCCCCTGCCACGCTCGGTGTCGTTCCAGGTGATCTGCAGTCCATCGAGGTGCGCCTTTTCGACCCCGACATGGGCCATGATCTGCACGCCCATGGCCTCGTCATGCAGGGCATAGCCGACCCACGCGTAGCGATAGCCACCCTCCTCAACGAGGATGCGGCAGATATCCACAAGCAGAGCCTCTTCGTTCGCCGCCCGGACCAGCGTCCGGTTGACGGCGCTCAGCGTTCGTCGCGCACGGTCGACACGGCGCAACTCATCCTCGGCCCGGGCATGCCTCTGCGCCGAACGCAAGGACTCAATCCCGTACGCAAGGCTGCGGGCGGCGTCGCCCAACAGGTCGAGGTCAAGCGCATTGAATGCGCTCGGGTCTGCATCTCCGACGATCAGCGCGCCCATCGCTTCTGTTCCGCTACCCAGCGGCAGCACTGCAACCAGACCGGGTGCGGGTGCGGATTCCGCTACCGCGCCCGTCAACCGATGCACCGGACTGGCCACAACCCATGGCCGTCCCTCGCGGAGGATTTTGCCGATACCTCCTTCCCCTTCAGACCGGTCCGCCGGCACCAACTGCAGCCGCCCGAAGTCATCCTCAAGCGCGCCGTGCTCAGCGACCGGCTGCACCGTCGCGCCATCCTTCGTCAGGCGCCCGATCCAGGCCGACGTATAACCCGCCGTGTCCACCACGGCACGGCAGACTTCCGGCAACAAGCTCGCTTCATCGCGCGCAGCAATGATCGCGGAATGAACCGCCCGGAGAACCCGCAAGCCCCTGCTCCCCGCCCACGGCGCCTCGCCCGGGCGGTGATCGCCTGTGCTCGCATCCGGCATCTGCCAGCTCATCACCTCACCTCACGTCACCTCATATCCATTGTGGCACTGCCGCAGTGAAAGCTCTCCTGTTCGTTGGGCACCTGATTCAGTTTGAGCTTAGTTCACCGCGGGTCAAATCGCGGCATAACAGATGGCAGTTGTGAATCTGGTCACGAATGAACTCACCCGTCTGGCCAAGTAGTTTCGCGATAAAAAACGGCGCCCCGCGGGGCGCCGTTCTTGCAGCTTGCAGCTGGCTGTTGGATCAGACTTCGACGGTATCCGCCACGTCCTTGAACTCGGCGATCTGGTCGAAATTCATGTAGCGGTAGATGTCTTTCGCCTTGGCGTTGACCACCTCGACCTGCGACATGTACTCCTCCACCGTCGGGATCTTGCCCATCAGGGCGCACACTGCGGCCAGCTCGGCGGAGCCGAGATAGACGAAGGTTTCGATACCGAGACGGTTGGGGAAGTTGCGGGTCGAGGTCGACATCGCGGTGCTGCCCTTGCGGATCTGCGCCTGGTTACCCATGCACAGCGAGCAGCCCGGCATCTCCATGCGCGCTCCGGACTTGCCGAGCACGCCGTAGTAGCCTTCCTCGTTGAGCACCATCGCGTCCATCTTGGTCGGCGGGGCGATCCACAGGCGCACCGGGATGTCCGATTTGCCTTCGAGGACCTTGCCGGCGGCGCGGAAGTGGCCGATGTTGGTCATGCACGAGCCAATGAAGACTTCGTCGATCTTGGCGCCGGCGACTTCGGACAGCAGCTTGACGTCGTCCGGATCGTTCGGGCAGGCGACGATCGGTTCCTTGATGTCGGCCAGGTCGATCTCGATCACGGCGGCGTATTCGGCATCGGCATCGCCCGACAGCAGCTCGCCGTTGGCGATCCACGCTTCCATGGCCTTGATCCGGCGGCCCAGGGTGCGCTTGTCTTCGTAGCCGTTGGCGATCATCCACTTCATCAGCGTGATGTTCGAGTTCATGTACTCGACGATCGGCGCCTTGTCCAGATGCACGGTACAACCCGCAGCGGAACGCTCGGCCGACGCGTCGGACAGCTCGAATGCCTGCTCGACCTTCAGATCCGGCAGACCTTCGATCTCGAGGATGCGGCCGGAGAAGACGTTCTTCTTGCCCTTCTTCTCAACCGTCAGCAGACCCTGGCGGATTGCGTACAGCGGGATCGCGTTGACCAGGTCACGCAGGGTGACGCCGGGCTGCATCTCGCCCTTGAAGCGCACCAGCACCGATTCCGGCATGTCCAGCGGCATCACGCCGGTGGCGGCGGCAAAGGCGACCAGGCCGGAGCCGGCCGGGAAGGAGATGCCGATCGGGAAACGGGTGTGGCTGTCGCCGCCGGTGCCGACGGTGTCGGGCAGCAGCAGGCGGTTGAGCCAGCTGTGGATCACGCCGTCGCCCGGACGCAGCGAGACGCCGCCGCGGGTGCTGATGAAGCTCGGCAGCTCGCGGTGCATCTTGACGTCGACCAGCTTCGGATAGGCCGCGGTGTGGCAGAAGGACTGCATCACCAGGTCGGCGGAGAAGCCGAGGCAGGCCAGATCCTTGAGTTCGTCGCGGGTCATCGGGCCGGTGGTGTCCTGCGAGCCGACCGTGGTCATCTTCGGTTCGCAGTAGGTGCCGGGGCGCACGCCCTCGCCTTCGGGGAAGCCGCAGGCACGGCCGACCATCTTCTGCGCCAGCGAGAAGCCCTTGCCCGAATCGACCGGCGGTTGCGGCAGGCGGAACAGGGTGGACACCGGCAGGCCGAGCGCTTCGCGCGCCTTGGTGGTGAGACCGCGGCCGACGATCAGCGGAATGCGGCCACCGGCGCGCACTTCGTCGAGGATGACCAGGGTCTTGAGCTGCGATTCGGAAACCACAACGCCGTTCTTGAGCGCGGTGACCTTGCCGGTGGCGGCATCGACTTTGAGCTCGATCTCGTCGCCCATGTCCATCTGGCCGCAATCGAGTTCGATCGGCAGCGCGCCGGCATCTTCCATGGTGTTGAAGAAGATCGGGGCGATCTTGGAGCCCAGGCACACGCCGCCGAAACGCTTGTTCGGCACGAAGGGGATGTCTTCGCCGGTGAACCACAGCACCGAGTTGGTCGCCGACTTGCGCGAGGAGCCGGTACCGACCACGTCACCGACGTAGGCGACCAGGTTGCCCTTGGCACGCAGGTCTTCGAGGAACTTGATCGGGCCGCGAACGCCGGGCTCTTCCGGGGTGATGCCCGGGCGGGCGTTCTTGAGCATGGCCAGCGCATGGAGCGGGATATCGGGGCGCGACCAGGCATCGGGCGCCGGCGACAGGTCGTCGGTGTTGGTTTCGCCGGTGACCTTGAACACGGTCAGCTTCTGCGAAGCGGGGACTTCCGGACGGCTGGTGAACCATTCGGCATCGGCCCACGACTGCATCACGGCCTTGGCATTGGCGTTACCGGCCAGCGCAAGGTCCTTGACGTCGTGGAAGTAGTCGAACATCAGCAGGGTCTTCTTCAGGCCCTCGGCCGCGACCGGGCCCACTTCGGCATCGGCGAGCAGGTCGATCATCGGCTTGATGTTGAAACCGCCGAGCATGGTGCCAAGCAGTTCGGTGGCCTTGGCGCGCGAGATCAACGCACAGGCTTCGTCACCCTTGGAGACTTTGGCCAGGAACTCGGCCTTGACCTTGGCGGCATCATCCACCCCGGCCGGAACACGGAGGGTGAGCAGTTCGACGAGGAAAGCTTCCTCGCCTGCAGGCGGGTTCTTGAGCAGCTCGACCAGTTCGGTGGTCTGCTGTTTGGTCAGGGGCAGCGGCGGGATACCGAGGGCTGCACGTTCGGCGACATGGGCGCGATAGGCTTCAAGCACGGCGACTTCCTTCCAGTTTTGTGACGTTGGCAGGGCTCCGGACGGGGTTCTCCCACACGGATCGGGATAGATTATATGTCTTTTATAAGACTTGAGGTGCAGTGCAACACTGAAGCACAAAAGCACGGCATGACAGCGCGTGAATTCTACTCCCGCGCGTCATCGAACAATAGGTCATGAACGGCAGTTTTACAGCCTCGCACGCGGCGTATGGTCCCCATGTGCGCTAACTCACGGCGCCCGGCCCCGACTTCATAGCCGAATCAGCGCCACCCGCCCCGACCGTCCCCGCCGGATTGCGAAAGCGGATGCGGTCGGGCGAGGTGGCACCGCCAGTCATCACGAAGCTCATTGCCTCATCCATCGTCCAGTCGGTCGACACAACCTGCGAAACCGGCACGATCTCGATGTAGCCCGAGGTCGGGTTGGGTGAAGTGGGCACATAGACCGCTGCGAGTTCCTCACCCGTCACCTCGTCGCGAATGACCCGGGTCACGAAACCCACCGCCTTCATGTCAGGTGACGGAAACGCGATCAGCACGACGCGCTGCACCCCGGCCGGCTTTTCCTTGACTGCGGTGAGAAAACGCTTGGTGCCGCCATAGATCGCAGCCACCAGCGGTATGCTCTGCACCAGCCGCTCCAGCCAGCCGATGACACGCTGACCGATGACCTGGGTTGCGATCCACCCCAGCACGTAGAACACCAGCAGCGTAAACACCACGCCCAGCAGCGACTGGAAGCCAGGCAGGAGCAGAAGGTCCGCGAGCACCTGCGAATTGCCGCGCGCGGCCCGTGCCAGCGCAACGACCCACGGCGTGCCCATCTTCGACAACTGCGAAAAGATGAAATCGAACACCAGCCAGGTCACCCACAGCGGCGCAGCAGTCAGCACGCCAACGATCAGGTAGCGGCGGGTGTGCTTGATGCGGTGATGCGTCTCGGACTTCATTGGAATGTAAGCGGAACCTGCACAGTGAGTGCGGCGAAGCATACCCGATGACGCGAGCGATGCCGATAGCGTCATGATCGGGCAGAATGGCGGCACCCAGACCGCCTTTTCGACCATGAAACCCACGCTCTGCCCCTGCGCCTCCGGCAAGCCTTTCAGCCGCTGCTGCGCACCCGCCATCGACCGCAGCTGCGTGCCGGAATCGGCCGAGGCGCTGATGCGCTCGCGCTACACCGCATACACCCTGCTCGACGAGGCCTACCTGCTGGACACCTGGCACGCCTCGACCCGGCCCGCGGCGCCGCTGTTCGACACGGGCTCGACGCCCAAATGGATCGGCCTGCAGGTCCGCACCCATCGGCAACCCGATGCAACGCATGCGGAAGTGGAGTTCATCGCCCGCTACCGCGTCGGCGGCCGTGCCCATCGTCTGCATGAAACCAGTCGCTTCGTGTTCGAGGACGACCGCTGGCTCTATGTCGACGGCGACATGCACGAGGTGCACAATGCGCCCTGACACCCGCAAGCCCTGAAGCCCGCAGACCCTGACGCTCGCAGGAGTGGGCGTCGCAGCCCCGCCTGAAGCCATCTGACGAGAACAACATGAACCTCGAAAAAGTCATCTTCGGTTTCTTCATCCTGCTCGCCGCCACCTTGAACTTCGGCTTTTTCGTCGGCGACATCGGCGACCCGGCCCACCACGACATCTACGAGTTGTTCGCCGCCATCGTCGTCAGTCTGATCGCCACCATGCTCAAGTTCGGCGATCGTACCCAGATCGGCGCAATCCACCTCGCAACCAGCCTGGTGGCCGACCTGCAACTGATCGCCGCGGCCATGGTGTGGGGCTACGCCGCCCACATCGCCGCCGACGGGCTGACCTCCGAAATGACCGCCCGCGTGGTCTCGCTATCGGGCGGCGCCCTTTTTGCCAACATCGTTTCGGTCATCATCCTGATCGCCGAAACCATCATGCAGCGACGCTGATGAAAACCCCGCTGACGCCGCCGCTGGCGCGTCATCACAGCATCTTCTTCCTGATCATGCGACGCCTGCGGGCGCCGCTGATCATGCTGATCACGATCATCAGCATCGCGGTGCTCGGGCTCACGCTGGCGCCGGGCGTGGACCCCGACGGCAAGGTCCATTACCTGAGCTTCTTCCATGCTTTCTACTTCATCAGCTACACCGCCACCACGATCGGCTTTGGCGAGATTCCCTACGCCTTCTCCGACCAGCAGCGCCTGTGGGTGCTGTTCTCGATCTACATGTCGGTGATCGGCTGGGCTTACACCCTGGGCACCGTGTTTGCGATCCTGGCCGACCGCAACCTGCAACAGGCGATCGCCATGCAGGGCTTCGTCGGCGCCGTGCGCCGCCTCGGCGAACCTTTCTATCTGGTGTGCGGCTATGGCGAGACCGGGCGCCTGATGTGCCAGGCACTCGATCGTCTCGGCTATCGCGCGGTCGTCGTCGAGCTGGACGAATCCAAGGTTGGCGAAATCGATCTGCACAGCTACGCCGCCGACGTCTACGCAATCGCCGCCGATGCCAGCAACCCCGAGACGCTGCAGTATGCCGGCCTGACCCACCCGAGCTGCATCGGCGTCATCGCCCTGACCAACGACGACAATGCCAATCTGGCGATCTCGATCGCTGCCCGCCTGCTGGCGCCGCGCCTGCCCACCCTGGCCCGCGCCGAAACCCGCGAAACCGCAGACAATATGGCTTCGTTCGGCACCCGCCACATCATCAATCCGTTCGAGAAGTTCGGCGAGGCACTGGGCCTGGCGCTGCATGCTCCAGCGGCCTGGCAGCTGCTCGGCTGGCTGACCGGCCTGCCCGGCACCACCATCGAACGTCACCGCGACCCACCGCGCGGTTCGTGGGTCCTATGCGGTCACGGGCGCTTCGGCAGGCTCATGGTCGACGCGATGGATGCGGAATCGGTACCGGTCACCATCATCGACCGGCGGCCGCCGGACGACATCGAACACCGCTGGATACAGGGCGACGGCACCGGTGCGGCGGCCCTCGATGCGGCGGGAATCCGCGACGCCGTGGGCATCGTGGCCAGCACCAGCTCGGACGTGGACAACCTGTCGATCGCGGTGACCGCGCGCCAGCTCAACAAGGATCTGTTCGTCGTGCTGCGCCAGAACCATTACTCCAACCACGCCCTGTTCGACGCGTTCGAGTCGGACATCACGGTGGTGCCAAGCCAGATCATCGCCCACGAATGCCTTGCCATTCTCGGCACCCCCCTGCTCTCCACCTTCCTCGACGAAATCCGCCGCCGCGACGAGGAATGGTGCGCCTCGCTGCTCGAACACATGACCCAGCGGCTGAGCTGGAAAGTGCCCGACGTATGGAGCGAGCGCATCAACCTGAGCCGCGCGCCGGCGCTTTACCGGCGGCTGATGCGCGGCGAGACGATCACCCTCGACCAGTTGCTGCGTTCGCACGCAAACCGGAACGAGTTTCTCGCCTGCGAGGTCCTCTACCTCGACCGCGACGACGACGACCATCTGATCATCCCCCCCGCCAACACCCCGGTGCGCCCCGGGGACGAGATCCTGCTCGCAGGCAAGCACAGCTCACGCGCCGGATTCGGCCTCAACATCACCAACGAGCACGCGCTGAACTACATCCTGACCGGCACCGACCTGCCTGACGGCTGGATCTGGGAAAAGCTCTCGCGCAGACCTGCGCGGATCGAGAAGCGGCACCTGCCTTAAGACTGAACGATGGTACAGGCGAGCGGAATCAGGCCTCCGCCACCAGCGCGATCTCCTCGCCATTGAACAGCACCCGCTGGCCGACACGCAACTTGGCCCGCTTGCGGGTTTCGGCGCGACCATCGACCCGCACCATGCCAGCCTCAACCGCGGCATGGGCCTCGCCCCCCGAACTCACCAGGTTGGCCGCCTTGAGCAGCTGATCGAGCTGGATATAGTCGCCACGCACTGCAAACGTCGTCGTCATGTCACTCGTCTCATTCAAAAACCCTTGGCTGCCATTCCGGCGTGGTGCTGGAACCCCGGGGGATCATGTCACAATGTGGCCATTGTCTCCCACCGCCCGTCCCGATGACCAGCCCGCCCACCGCCAAGCCCGACCTGCTCGGCCTGATCGATCAAGCCATCGCCGGCGCACTCGATACCGGCACCCTGCAGCCGATCCGCACCGAACAGACCCTCGTCCACGACGACGGCTTTGATTTCTCGGTACGCTGGGTATCATCGCTGGCCCGAAAGGACGCCGCCCGGGTCGATGCCGTCACCCGCCGCACGCCGGACTTCAATCCTTTCCTGCCGCCAGAACCCTCCCTCACCGTGGCCGAGCTCGGCGCCGGGCATCTGGCCGTACTCAACAAATATCCGGTGATCGAGCGCCATCTGTTGATCATCACCCGTCAGTTCGAGGCCCAGACCGCCCCCCTCAACGTCGCCGATTTCAGCGCGCTGGCACTGGTCATGCGCGCACACGGCGGACTCGGGTTCTACAACGGCGGCGCCATCGCCGGCGCCAGTCAACCACACAAACACCTGCAATGGGTTCCGTCGGACAGCGGTCTGCAATCCTTCATGACAAGCCTGTCGCCCACCTCGGGCGAGTTCGGCGAGAACTTGGCCCTGCCGTGGCGTCACATCTGCGTACGTCTCGATGAAGCCTGCTGGGTATCCCCCACGGAGCACTGCGGCGCTCAGCTGCACGCTGCCTTTACCCGCGCCTGCAGTGCGCTCGACCTGCCGCCGGCGGCGGATCCGATGCCCGCCTACAACCTTCTGCTGACCCGCGACGGACTGATGCTCGTACCCCGCAGCCGCGAAAAGCGCGAGGACATCTCGGTCAATGCGCTGGGTTTCGCCGGTTCGCTGTTCGTGCGCCGGCCCGAGCAGATCGAGCTTCTGCGCGCCATCGGCCCCCTTGCGCTACTCACCAGCGTGGCCCAGGAGCGGGTGGCGACGGCCGGAGAGCTTGTGAAGAAATCGTCGCGAGCGGGCCGAGTGCAAGGCGCGAACGATGCGAACGACGAGACATATCAGATGGATAGGCGAGGAGTGAGCGAGTGAGCAACGCAGCAATCGACCCGCGCAGTAGATTTATTCACAAGCTCTGAGTCAGGCCGCCTTCGGGTAGGGACTGGGCAGTGGCGGCAAACCGATCGTGGCACGCAGTTCATCGCACTTGGGGTTGGGCGTGCCATCGTCGAGATACACCGGAAACTCGCGGCACGGGGTGGGGCGGTTTTCGTAGATCGAGCACGACACGTGCTCGCCCAGCGTGCCCTGCAGTGCCGAGCAGCGGCGGGGCACGCTGTTGCTGCCCTTCATGCAACTTCGGAAGGGGGTGAGTTTTTCCGTCATCGCCACCGGAACAAAGCCACCCGGCGCATCGTCCGCTTCGCCCCAGTAGAACGAAATCCGGAAGTGCGTACAGCAGATGCCGCAGTCCAGGCAGGGATTGAAGGTTTCCATGGCGACCCGTCGATAAGGTGATGGATGCCCCCGGGCGGGAACATCTGCGGATCGGCCGGGCCCACCGGCAATGCAGGAAACCTGTCTGCGCGTCAGCTGCAATCAGGCTGCGGCCCGTCCAATCCGGCGCGCGAATTCTAGCCTTTCGCCACACCCGAACAAGCCCTTTTTATTCTTTTATTTCAGCGCATTACAAATACAATTTGGGCGAATGCATCAGCCCGTCAGACGCGGCAGCCCATGCCTCGCCCGGGCGCGGTCGCAGCCATCCTCGCCGATGCCGAGCCCGGCATAGGGCGCGAAGTCGCGGCACGGAGAGGGACGATCCGCATAGATCGTGCACCGCACCGAGCGCCCGATCTCCCCTTCCAGCGCCACGCAGCGCGGCGGCCCCTCGTCGGTACCACGCATACGGCACAAGCTCGCGGTGAGCGGCACGGTCAGGCTGTCGGGCACGCCACCTTCCCCATTCCGGCTTGCAAGCGCCGAAACGTGGAAGTCGACCCGAAACGCAGCGCAGCAGGCACCGCAACGGGTGCAGTGGTCGTCCGTCATCGCTCAGCCGGCGATGGCGCCGCAGCATTTCTTGTACTTCTTGCCGCTGCCGCACGGACACGGGTCGTTACGCCCCGGCCCCGCCACACCCGGCTGCGGCGGTTCATCCACCGAAACCGGTTGCGGCGCCGCCAGTTCGAGGTCGCGCCAGTGCGAAAAGACGTCGTTGGCCGCCTCGCCAACGGCCGCCAGCCAGCCAAGCCGGGTTTCATCGTCGGCCTTCGCCGCATCCTCTGCGGTCCACGGCGCCAGCACCTCGTTCAGCGTCTCGCGCACAGCCACGACGGCATCCTCGGGCAATCCGTCGTGCCAATCCTTGCGCCACAGATCGAGCCCCTGGGTAAAGCCCTCGATCCATTCGTCGCCGAGCCCGATCGTGTCGCCATCGGTGATGGCAAAACAGAACGGCTCCCAGCAGGTTTCGTCATCGTCCTCGAGCCCGAGCGTGGTCGCCATCTCGTTGTAATAGGACAGCACCAGCCGGATCGCGCGTTGCACGCCGCGTCCCGAGCCGAAGCTGACCCCATCCTCGTGGGCGGACCACACCCCCGGCAACCAGCGCTCGACGGCAATCGGTTGCGGCGAGACCAGCACGCCGGCCAGGAAGCCGTCGAGCATCTCGAGGTTCATGCAGTCCTCGGGCACGATGTCCGACGTGAGGATCTCTTCCAGCGCCTCGAACGCTTCATCGCCCATCAGGTGGGGGTTGCCGGCATCAGTTGTCATGGTGATTCTCCAGGGTAATCAGGGGCGACCGGACGGCTGTCCGATCCGGTTTCATTCCAGCTCGGCAGTCAGACGATATAGCGTCTGGCCCGAATCGCGATACTTGCGCTCAAACGGCGTCAGGGGCGAAGGTGCCTCGAAGGCACCCCAGCTCACCTCGCGCCCCAACACCTGCTCCAGGGCCTGGGCGAACTCTGCAATATAGACCGACCAGTTGCTGCGGCATTCCAGTACTCCCCCGAGCTTAGGAATGAAGGGAAACACCGGGTGCCCGTGCCAGCGTCGGGCCAGATGCCCGATCTTCGGCCACGGGTTGGGGTAAAGAATGTAGTGCCGCGCCAGCCGCAGTCCGGACGCGCTCACCAGGCGCCAGTAATCGACCAGGTCTGCACGCACGAAAACCATGTTCGTCGGCAGCAGAGCCTCGGGGTAAGGTTTGCGCCGGGACAGCCTATCCTGCGACTGATCGACCCCGATCACCCAGTGATCGGGGAAAGCACGCGCGAGCTGGATGGTGCTGTGCCCCACCCCGCAGCCCGCATCCAGAATCAGCGGCGCGGCACGATCCCAGCCCGCCAGACTGGCCTCGAAGGCGACACGGTTGTACTCGTTGATCGGCTTGCGGAACGGCTCGTTGACGTGACGCGTCACCAGATCGGTCAGACGTTCATGCACGGCCTGCTGGGCACTCATCGGAATACGGGAATTGGCGTAACTCAAATGAACCTCGTGATAACAGGTAACGACATCAAACAGGCGGCAAGGTCAAACTGCTGGCAGCATCACGCCACAGCCCGATCGGGCTCGGCGACGATGCGATGCAGTGCAAAAACCCGATCGATCTCGACCAGCGTTTTCAGCCCGCGAATCTCGGCAGCCAGCGCGTCGGCCTGCTCATAGCGCCGGCGCAGCATGTTCAGCCACTGCTTGATTCGCCCTGGCGCATGGCGCGGCTCCACCTTGATCACCACCCGGTTGCGAAACTCGGCAATCAGCGGCTTGAGCGTTTCCCACTCGGCTGCCCGCACGCCGGCATCATCGTCCTGTCCAAGGCGTATCCGGCGGGCGAGAAAGGGATCGGTCACCGCACCGCGTCCGAGCATCACATCCGGCACGCCGGACACCGCCCGGCACCGCGCCCAGTCCTGTGCGGTCCAGACTTCTCCGTTGGCCACCACCGGCACATCGACCACATCCGCGATTCTGCCCACCCACTCCCAGTGCGCAGGCGGACGGTAACCCTCTTCCTTGGTCCGGGCGTGCACCACCAGCTCCACCGCCCCGCCCTCGACCAGCGCCCGTGCGCAATCGAGGGCGCGGGCCTTGTCGACCACGCCGAGCCGCATCTTGGCGGTCAGGGGGATATGCAGCGGCAGGGCGGCACGGACCGCCAGCGCAATCTGGTGCAGCACCTCGGGCTCGTCGAGCAGGATGGCGCCGCCGCGATGGCGATTGACCGTCGGTGCAGGGCATCCGAAGTTGAGATCGACCCCGGCTGGCGCCAGTTCGGCCAGGCGGGCCGCGCTGTCGGCCATCGCAACCGGGTCCGAGCCAAGCAGCTGAACCCGCACCGGCATCCCGCCCACGGCCCGGCTGCCATGATCGAGCTCGGGCACGATACGGCGAAAGCAGCGGTGGGGAAGGACCGAACCGGACACGCGGGCAAACTCGCTCACGGCGCAGTCGTAGCCGCCGATGCGGCTCAACACCGCGCGCAGCACGTCGTCCAGCAAGCCCTCCATCGGCGCAAGCAGCAGGCGCAAGGTGTCTCTCGTGGGTGGCAGATCGAAGGGGCAGCCATTGTAATCGAAGCGCACGCGGCGCGTGCTTGCCATCCCCGCCCGAGACGAGGATAATCGCGTGTTTTCAATTGAGGGTGGTCACAACCGCCACCCGCACGAACCCAGGATCTGACATGAAAGCGGACATCCATCCCAACTACAAAGACGTCAACGTAACCTGCTCCTGCGGTAACGTCTTCGTCACCCGTTCGACCCTCGCCAAGCCGGCGCTGCACGTTGAAGTGTGTTCCGAGTGCCATCCGTTCTACACCGGCAAGCAGAAGATCGTCGACACCGCGGGTCGCGTCGAGCGCTTCCGCCAGAAATACGGCAACGTTCAGCGCGCTAGCTGATCGGTCCCACTGCGTCGTACCCGGCGCAGGTGACGAAGCAGATGCCACCTGGCAGATGACAGAAAGATCACAAGAAAGGCAGCTAAGGCTGCCTTTTTTGTTGTCCGCAGCCATCCCTTTGCCCGTATCGCCACCGCTTCTGCCGCCCGATTGTGCGCTGCGCACGCCAGCGGCATCGCGAGGCCGATACAATGCAGTCTTTGCGGACCCGCTCCGCTCCATTGCCTTCCGTAACGAGTGCGCATGCCCAGCGACCCCTATACGCCCTCATTGCTGCACCGCCGCATCTACGGCACTGTCGGCCTGACCCTGCTGGTCGGGCTCTACCTGCTGACCGGGCTTACCGGTCACGAGCCATGGCGCGGCGACGATGCACGCTATTTTGGGCCGGTGTTCTCGATGTTGCAGGGCGAAGGACTGCTCTTCCCTGCCATCGGTGGACTTCCCTTTCCCGATTACCCTCCGCTCTATTACTGGGTCGCTGCGCTACTGGCCACGCTGACCGGCAGCCTGCTGCCACCCCACGACGGCGCCCGTCTCGCCAGCGCCCTGTTTACCGCCCTCGCGGTGTACTGGATTGCACGCGCGGCAGAGCGCCTGTACGGGCGCCCGGCCCGCACCCCGGCTGCACTGCTCACTCTCGGCAGCCTCGGCCTTGTGCTGCATGCTCACGAAACCCAGCCCCTGATTGCCCTGATGGCGATGGTGGCGCTGGTGCTCAACGGGCTTTCCCGGGTGCCTCAGCAACCGGTCGGGGGCAGCCTGCAGGCCGCACTGGGTAGCGCCCTGGCCTTGCTGGCCGGTGGCCTGCCCGGTGCCATCCTCACCTTGCCGCTGTTCCTGCTGGTCATGACCTCATGCCCGGACTGCCGCAACCCGCGCGCCAGCGGAGCACTGCTGGCCGGCCTCTCGATTGCCGCAGCCCTGAGCGTGCTGTGGCCGCTGGCCGTGCATCTGAGCCAGCCGGAACTGCTCTCCCTGTGGCTCCACACCGAATGGAACGACCTGACCCAGCACGGCCTCAGCGCAGAAGAAATCCCGCGTCTCATCGAGTTGCTGAGCTGGTTTACATGGCCGCTGTGGCCGATCGCAATCTGGGCCCTGTGGCGCGGCCGGCGCCAGATCCTCACCCTGCGCTGGCTTCTGCCCCTGCTCTCGGCCGCACTTGCGCTGGCGCTGATCGTGGTCGGCGGCGATCTTTCCCCGCCCGCGGCCCTGCCGTTGCTGCCGGCAGTCGCGCTACTCGCGGCCGGCGGCGCACCCAGCCTGCGCCGCGGGGCCGCCAATGCCTTCGACTGGTTCGCAGTCATGACCTTCGGCGTCATCGCGATCCTGGTCTGGATCGCCTGGACCGCTCAGGCCTACGCCTGGCCGCCCGGGCTGGCGCGTCATATCGCGCGGGTCACGCCGTCCTTCACCCCCACCGACACGCTGCTGCAACCCCTGATCGGGATCGGCATCTGCTTGATCTGGCTGGCGCTGGTGTGGCGCCTGCCCCGGACCACCACCCGGGCCGCCGCCAACTGGGCGATGGGCATGACCATGCTGTGGTGCCTGGCCGTGGTGCTGCTGATGCCCTGGTTCGACTACGGTCGAAGCTACCGTCCCGCAGTAAGCTCCTTGCAGGCCGCACTCGTGCCGCACAAGGCCGAGTGCATTGCCAGCACCGGGCTACCCGATGCCGTACGAAGTGCGCTCGACTATTACGCAGGCATTCGCCCGGCGTTCACCAGTGACGGTACCACCCCCTGCCGCCTGCTGCTGACCTATGCCGATCGCAAACCGGGCGCGCCCGACCCCGCCGAAGGGTGGCATACTGCCTGGGAGTTCCGCCGAGGCGGTGGAAAACAGCTCGAAGTATTCCGCCTTTACCTGCGCTCAGACCCAGACTAATGCCATCGTGACCAATACCTTCGTGACTGATACCAAAGTGCCCTTTCGCCCGCCGCAGCACCTTCCCGCCTGGACCATGCTGCAGCAGCGCGCGAACGAGTTGGCCAACACCTCGGGCCTTGCACTCTTTGCCGCAGACCCGGCGCGCGCTGCCCGCCTCACGCTGCAGTCCGGTGCGCTGTACGCCGACTTCTCCAAGCAGCGCATCGATGCCGCGTCCGTGTCCGCATTGCTTCAACTCGCAGCGGAGGCAGGGCTCGAAGGTGGCGTGCGTAGTCTGTTCAAAGGCGAGCGGGTGAACTTCACCGAGCAGCGTGCCGCCGCCCACATGGCACTGCGCGGCAGCTGCCCTGCCCCCGACGCAAAAGGATCGGATACGAGCGCGGTACGCAGCTTCGTCCATGCGCTGCAGCGCGGCGAGCTGAAAGGCGCCAGCGGGCAGACCATCCGCCATCTGGTGAACATCGGTATCGGCGGCTCCGACCTCGGCCCGCGCCTGGCAGCCGAAGCACTCACGCCCGTTTCATCTGCGCCCCGGCTGAAGGTCGATTTTGTCGCCAACATCGATCCGCGCGAGCTGGACGAAGTGCTCTCCCGTTCCGAGCCGGCCACCACGCTGTTCGTGATCTCGTCAAAGAGTTTCAGTACCGCCGAAACGCTCGCCAATGCGGAGGCCGCGCGTAGCTGGCTACGTGCCGGGCTCGGCGACAGCGCCGACCTCGGGCTGCATTTCGCCGCGGTGAGCAATGCCGTCACGGCCGCAGCCGCGTTCGGCGTTGCGGCAGACCGCGTGTTTCCGCTCCCCGAATGGGTCGGCGGCCGTTACTCCGTGTGGTCGGCCATCGGCCTGCCGCTGATGGCTGCCATCGGGGAAAGCGCGTTCGATGCCTTTCTGGCGGGTGCCGGTGCGATGGATGCACATTTTCGCGACACGCCCTTCGAACGCAACCTGCCGGTCTGGATGGGGCTGATCGGGCTGTGGAATACCGATTTTCTGGGCTTTGAAACCCTCGGCGTGCTGCCCTATGCCCATGGCCTGCGCAACTTCCCGGCCTGGTTGCAGCAGCTCGAGATGGAAAGCAACGGCAAGCGCACCCTGCGCGACGGCAGCACCACGGCAGTGGCCACTTCGCCCATCGTGTGGGGCGGCGTCGGCACCGTGGGCCAGCACGCCTTCCACCAGCTTTTTTATCAGGGCACGCGCGGCGTACCGCTGGACTTCATCGTCCCGGTGGGTGACGACAACCCTCGCCAGTGCGGTTTGGTGGACAACGCCTTCGCCCAGGCCGCTGCGCTGATGGCAGGCCGCGATCTCGACACCGCCCGCGCCGCGCTGCGCCAGCGCGGCATGGACCAGGCCGCGGCCGAGCGCCTCGCACCGCACCTGGTCAGCCCGGGCAACCAGCCCAGCACCACGCTGCTGATGCCGCAACTGGACGCCTTCCATCTCGGACAGCTGATGGCGCTGTACGAGCACAAGATTTTCGTCCAGGGCTGGATCTGGGGCATCAACCCGTTCGACCAGTACGGCGTGGAACTCGGCAAGGACATGGCCCGTGCGCTGGCCAGCGGCGAAGGCGCCACCCCGGATGCCTCCACCGCCAGCCTGATGGCCATGGCCGCCAGGTTTCGGCAAGGCGGCTGAGCGGGCGTCAGCCGTAGATCTTGCACATGCCCGGCGAACTCACCTGCGGGGTGAAGTAGCCCAGCACATAAAAGAACGCGACCACCAGCGCAATCCGGATCAGCAGGCGCCGGTGGCGACGTAGCCAGGCAAGCCGTTTGAGGCCCGTGCGCGACCACTTCATCCGCCGGGCACTCAGCTCAGGCGCAGGAAGTTGTCCCGGTAGTGGCGCAACTCGTCGATCGACTCCTGGATGTCGGCCAGTGCGGTGTGGGCACCGGCTTTCTTCACCCCCTTGTAGACCTCCGGATTCCAGCGCTTGGCCAGTTCCTTGAGCGTTGACACGTCCAGATTGCGGTAGTGGAACCAAGCCTCGAACTGCTGCATGTAGCGGACCAGGAAACGACGATCCTGACCCACCGAGTTGCCGCACATCGGCGAGGTGCGTGCCGGCACCCACTCCTGCAGGAAGGCCAGCATCTGCGCCTCCGCCTCGGCCTCGGACACGGTCGATGCCCGCACGCGGTCGATCAGGCCGGAGTTGCCATGGGTCTTCTTGTTCCAGTCATCCATCGCCTCGAGCACCTCGTCGGGCTGATGCACCACAATAACCGGCGCCTCGGCGACCGTATTGAGGTTGCTGTCGGTAATGACCACCGCGATCTCGATGATGCGATCGCGGTCGGGTTCGAGGCCGGTCATTTCCATGTCCAGCCATATCAGGTGATTCTGATCCTGTGCCATAATCCTTGAGCCTTTCCAGGCGCCGCGCAGCGCTTGCGCGGCGGTAAAAAATGAAACAATCGAGGCCGCGATTGTGTCACATAAGCACCGCTCACCTCCTCTCGGCTTTCCCGGATGCCCCCAGACCTTTTCGCCCTGCTTTTCGTCCTCGTCCTCGCCGCCAGCCTGCTCGTCAAGGCTGGGCTGATGCTGCGCCAGGCCCGTCACGTCCGAACCCATCGCGATGTGGTTCCGCCCGCCTTCGCCGACAGCATCAGCCTGGAAGCCCACCAGCGCGCCGCGGCCTACACCGCGGACCGCATCCGCCTGAGTCTGGTCGAACTGGCGGTCTCGGCCGTTTTCGTGCTTGTACTCACCTTTGGCGGCGGTCTCCAGTGGCTGAGCGAACTGGCCGCCGACATGCTCGACAGCGGCTCCCTGGCACACGGCGTCGCGCTCCTTGCTGCGCTCGGCGTGGCTGGCTGGCTGGTCGATCTGCCCTTTGGCCTGTACCGCACGTTTTCGCTGGAGAAGCGCTACGGCTTCAATCGCATGACTACTGCCCTGTACGTTTCGGATGCCATCAAGCAAGGCCTGCTGGCGATCGTCATCGGGCTGCCGCTCCTGACCGGCGTGCTGTGGCTGATGGCGGCGATGGGCAGCCTTTGGTGGCTGTGGGTGTGGGCGGTATGGCTCGGCTTCAACCTGTTGGTGCTGCTGATCTGGCCCACTTTCATTGCCCCGCTGTTCAACAAGTTCACCCCGCTCGCAGACGAGACGCTCAAGACCCGCGTCGAGTCCTTGCTCACCCGCTGCGGCTTTCGCTCGAAGGGCTTGTTCGTGATGGATGGCTCGCGCCGCTCCGCCCACGGCAACGCCTACTTCACCGGTTTTGGCGCCTCGAAGCGGATCGTGTTTTTCGACACCCTGCTCGACAAGCTCAGTCCGGACGAAGTCGAAGCGGTGCTGGCGCACGAACTGGGTCACTTCCACCACCGCCACATCATCAAACGTATGGCCGTGCTTGCACCGGCCAGCCTTGCACTGTTTGCGCTACTCGGCTGGTTACTCGGCCAGGACTGGTTCTTCAGCGGACTGGGTGTGGCGCAGAGCGGCACTGCCATTGGTCTGGCGCTATTCTTCCTCGTTCTGCCCTGGTTCACCTTCGCGCTCACCCCGCTGATGAGCCACTGGTCACGCCGGCACGAGTTCGAGGCCGATGCCTACGCCGCCAGTCACACCCGAGCGCACAATCTTGTCACCGCACTGGTCAAGCTCTATCGTGACAATGCCTCAACGCTCACGCCCGACCCGGTGTACTCCGGCTTTTTCGACTCCCACCCGCCAGCCGCCCTGCGCATTGCCCGGCTGCAAGCGACACACCACTGAGCCAGCGCCAGAAAAACCAAGGAGGACAACATGAAGCTGCACCACCTGATGGCTATGGGCACCACCCTCGCGCTGAGTCTGCCCGCGGCGGCCAACCCGTTTCCGGAAGCCGACATCGCCACCGGCGGGCAAACCCACGCCAAGCAATGCATCGCCTGTCATGAACAGAAATTTGGCGGCAAGGACGGCTCGGACATCTACATTCGTACCGACCGCCGCGTGAACACACCAGGCGCGCTCACCCAGCAACTTACCGCCTGCACCACCATGCTCAATCTCGACCTTTTCCCGGAAGACGAAATGCACCTCGCCGGCTATCTCAACAAGCACTACTACAAATTCAAGTGAGCACCCCCGGCGCCAGCAGCAAGCGCGGCAAGGCCGCGCCTCTCAACGGGACCATCCCCGGCACCATCGTCGCAGCCTTCGGACGCCACTACGAAATCAACACCGCGCAGGGCCGGCTGCGCTGCTCCACCCGCGGCAAAAAGAGCATCTATGCCTGTGGCGACGAAGTCGACGTCGCACCCGGCGGTCACGAACAGGGCGTCATCGAGCACCTGCACACCCGGCACAACCTGCTGTGGCGCTCGGACGCGTTCCGCGAAAAGCTGATCGCCGCCAACCTGAGCCACGTCGCGATCGTGGTGGCGACCGAACCGGGCTTCTCCGATCTATTGATCTCGCGCTGCATCGCGGCGGCCGAGAGCCAGGACATCACCCCGCTGATCGTGCTCAACAAGGCTGACATCGCAGACCGCCTCGCCTTCACCCGGGCGCAACTGGCACCCTTCGTCGCGCTGGGCTATCAGGTCATCGAGGTCTCCGCACTCGACGGCGCACTGGCGCTGACGCAAGCACTATCGGGCCAGCGCAGCATCCTGGTCGGGCAGTCGGGCATGGGTAAATCCACCCTCACCAACGCCCTGGTGCCCGAAGCGGAAGCTGCCACCCGCGAGATCTCCACCGCACTCGACACCGGCAAACACACCACCACCTTCGCCCGCCTCTACCCGCTCGGAGACGGCTGGCTGATCGACAGCCCCGGCCTGCAGGCTTTCGGCCTGGCCCACCTGTCGGCCGACACGGTAGCCGAGTGCTTCATCGAGTTTCGCCCCCACCTCGGTCGATGCCGCTTTCGCGACTGCCGCCACGAAGCCGAACCGGGCTGCGCACTGCTGGGCGCCCTCAAATCGGGCGAGATCCATCCGCGCCGCTTCGAGCACTACCGCATCATCAGAAAGGAAATCGCCGAAGCCCGGCGCGTCAATCCGGGCTGGTAAGGCCGACCACAATCACCATCAACCGTCTTGTGCCGCGGCGGCGAAGATCCTTGCAGCCAGTGCGCCGAGTTCCTCCGGCACCTCGACCAGCGGCCCGCCCGCGCTCAGCGCAGATCGGATCAGTCGAGCTACCACGTCCTCCAACGGCAGCGTAGCGCCAAAGTACAGCGGCTGGCTGCCGCGCAGAATCGCCACGGTCGGAAAGCTCTCGACCTCGATATCACCTGCAAGCCCGGCATCATCCTCGATGTCGAGCCAGGCAAAACCGATCTGCGGATGCGCCGCGGCAAGCATCTCCAGTACCGGGCGAAAGGAACGGCAGGTACCGCACCATTCGGCACAAAAGATCAGGACGAGGTGACTGCGATCGCCGCAGGCATCGCCCTCACGGCGCAGCAGGTCGGCAGCAAGAATGACGGACATCGATTTATCCGGAAGCGGCAGGGAGTACGCCGACAGCTTGGCCGAAAACGCCCCCGCAGGCTAGCCCTGTCAGCGGTAGCGGGCCACATCCGAAGCGGTCGCCGGAATCCTGCAACAGCTCACCGCCGAGATCGTGGTGCGGGGGAGAAGGCGCTAAACTCCGTATATCGCATAGCGCTGATAAAGCACCAGCATGACTTCAACCTCTTCCGCCTCATCTTCATCCTGCCAGGGTCGCTGTGCATGCAGCGCAGGCAACGCCGACGGTAGCGACACGAGCTCGACGGCACAAACGGCAATTGCCACAACGCGCTCCATCTTCCACATCCCGGGTATGGATTGCCCGTCGGAGGAGCACATGATCCGCATGCGCCTGGCTGACAGTCCGATCAGCGGCCTGCATTTCGATCTTCCCGGCCGCCGCCTGAGCGTCGACCATGCGGGCGAAGCCGCGGCGATACTCGAGCGCTTGCTGCCACTCGGCTACGGCGCCGAACTCGCCACCTCGCTAGCCCTTGCCGACGCGCCGCCGCTGGCCACCCGGCCCGCCGACGAGCGCGCCCAAGCCAGGGTGTTGTGGATGCTGTTGGCGATCAATGCGGTCATGTTCGTGGTCGAGCTCGGGGCCGGTTGGTGGGCGCACTCGGCCGGACTGATCGCCGACGCCATGGACATGTTTGCCGACGCCGCCGTCTATGGCGTGGCGCTCTATGCAGTAGGACGTGCCGCACGCCACAAACTGAACGCCGCACGCCTCGCCGGTCTGCTTCAACTGCTGCTTGCGCTGGGCGCGCTTGGCGAAACCGCACGCCGCATGTACGCCGGCTCGATGCCCGAGGACATCGCCATGATCGGTATCGCCGCGCTGGCCCTGGTGGCCAATATTGCCTGCCTGGTGCTGATTTCGGGCCATCGCGACGGTGGCGCACACATGAAAGCAAGCTATATATTCTCGGCCAATGATGTCCTGGCCAACCTTGGCGTGATCACCGCTGGCCTGCTCGTGAGCTGGAGCGGGCAGGCATGGCCCGACTGGGTGATCGGCACCCTGATCGGCCTGCTGGTATTGTCCGGCGCAATCCGCATCCTGCGCCTGCGCTGAGCCAGGCCGACGCATGCATCCACTTTCCCCGGAGACCGACACCCGATGAGCGTACACACCATACTCAGGATGGGCGATCCCCGCCTGCTGCAGCCTGCCGCGCCGGTCACCGCCTTCGGCACGCCGGCGCTCGGCGTGCTCATCACCGACATGTTCGACACCATGGCCGCCGCCGGCGGCGTCGGCCTGGCTGCGCCGCAGATCGGCGTCGGCCTGCAGGTGGTGATCTTCGGTTTCGAGCACAGCGAACGCTACCCCGACGCCCCCGAAGTGCCGCGAACCGTCCTGCTCAACCCGGTCATCACCCCGCTGAGCGAAGAGCAGGAGGAAGACTGGGAGGGCTGCCTGTCGGTGCCGGGCCTGCGCGGGGTCGTCCCCCGTTACCGACGCATCCGCTACCAGGGCTTCGACCCCGAAGGCAATCCGATCGACCGCAGCGTGGAAGGCTTCCACGCCCGCGTGGTGCAGCACGAATGCGACCATCTCAACGGCACCCTGTATCCGATGCGGGTGCGCGACTTCAGCCGCTTCGGCTTTACCGACGTGCTGTTTCCCGAGTTGGACAAAGCAGCCGCAAGCGAATGAGCCCACCGGGACACTCCCGTCTTCGGGCATGACCAAACTGCAGATCATTCATGCAATCGCGCCCGGCATGTGCGGCGCTTAAGTCTGGAATACAATGCCTACGCATAAAATTTGTTTCGATTAAAATATATTGTAACAATCGACACGGATTCCCGATGGCTACCAAGAAGCTGGATTCTTCACCCAAGCCTGTTCGACGTCGGGCAGCGCGTGCTTCCGCTTCTGAGCCCTCGATCGAAACCGCTTCGCCCGCCGTCACGCCGAGGCGGTATGTGGTGGGGATCGGCGCATCGGCGGGGGGGCTAGAGGCGCTCTCGGCCCTGATTTCGGTTCTGCCGGTCGATCTCGGCATCCCCTACGTGGTGATCCAGCACCTCTCACCCACCCACCGCAGCATGATGGTGCAGTTGCTTGGGCGTGAAACCGAAATGGCGGTGATGGATGTTACCGACGGCACCGTCCCGGAGCCCAACGTAGTCTACGTGACGCCGGCCAGTCATAACGTCATGCTGCGCGAAGGGCGCTTTTTCCTGTATGACGCGCCACGTGAAGCAGTGCCTCGCCCATCGGTGACTACTTTCTTTTCGTCGCTGGCGGCCGACAAGGGAGAGGATGCAATTGGCGTCATCCTGTCCGGGACCGGTACTGACGGGGCCTCAGGTCTGCGGGAGATCAAGGCCTCGGGTGGGTTTACCTTTGCCCAGAACCCGGACAACGCCAAATACGCCGGTATGCCCCAGGCCGCCATTGACACCGGCTGTGTCGATTGGGTGTTGTCCGCCGAAGCGATTGCACACGAGATTGCCCTGATCGCACGTTCTCCCGGGGCGGTCAGCATTGCTGTAAAACCGCAAACCGCGGCAACCGCGCTGAAGCAATTGCTGATGCGGGTAAAGCATCACACCCGGATCGATTTCGGTGGCTACAAGGAGGGCACCTTGTGGCGACGTATTGAACGGCGCATGGTCGCGCGCCACGTAATGAGTCTGGATGATTACCTGGCTCTGGTAGAGACCGACCCGGACGAACTCGATCGTCTGAGCAAGGACATTCTGATTTCGGTGACCGCATTCTTTCGCGATGCCGAGGCGTTCGAAGCACTGCGCAAGTCGCTCGCCGCGATGCTCCAGCCGAAACAGCCTGGCGATGAGATTCGCATATGGGTGGCAGCCTGCGCCACGGGAGAAGAGGCATACAGCATTGCCATCCTGCTGGCGGACATTCTAGGTCCGAAGTTGGTCCACTATCGCGTTCAGATCTTTGCAACCGACATTGACATGAACGCACTGGCAGTCGCCCGCCGCGGCAGCTATGCCGAGAGTGCGCTTGCAGACCTGCCTCCTGCGGTTGTCGCACGTCATTTCACCAAGGTTTCCAACTGCTACGAAGTGTCGCGCACCTTGCGCGACATGGTGGTGATCGCTCGCCAGGACATGGTACTGGACCCTCCCTTTCTTCGTCTGGATCTGGTCAGCTGCCGCAATGTGCTGATCTACTTCCAGAACGAACTACAGGCGAAGGTATTAGGCACTTTTCATTACGGGCTGCGCACTTCAGGCCTGCTTTTTCTCGGCAAATCGGAAGGCATTTTCCAGCAGGACGCCTTGTTCGAAGTAGCCGAAAAAGCTGCGCGTCTGTTCCGCCGCCGTCCTGGTGATGCGCGCATCATTCCACCCACCTTTCGCCTGCCCGACGGGCGAGAGCCGGCTACGCATGGGCCGCGTAAATCCGATGCCGAGCAAAGGTTGCTTGAAGCACTGATGAGTTACTACGCTCCGGCGGCGTTGTTGATTAACTCCACGTTCGACGTTTTGCACATCCACGGTGATGTTTCGCAGTACCTGGCAGTTGCTGCCGGCAAGCCCAGCCTCAATCTCCAACACATCCTGCGGCGGGAGTTTCGCGCCGATCTGCAATTGCTGGTGCACCACGCGGAACACAAACACGCCTCGGCACACGGCCGCCCCCATGTCATCAAGGTGCAAGAGGGCAAGCAGTGTATCCGGCTCGGTGTGCACCCGCTTGAACGCGGGGTTGGTAGCCACGCGTTTCTGGTCTGCTTCGAACCGGTGGCAGAGCCCAAGACAGGGGTTGCTCAGGCCTCAGGACCTGATGGCTCCGAGAACATCGGTGATATCAAGGCGCTTGAAGAAGAGCTGGTTGCCACCCGCGAACGCCTGCAGACCGTCATCGAGGAGCTGGAAACCTCGAATGAAGAGATGCAGGCACTCAATGAGGAAATCCAGGCCGCCAACGAGGAACTGCAGTCTTCAAACGAAGAGTTGGAGACAACAAATGAAGAGCTGCAGTCCACCAACGAGGAGCTGACCACCGTCAACGAAGAGGTGCAGGTACGATCGGCTGAACTGGCCGAGGCACTGAACGACCTCGAAAAGGTGCAGGACAGCGTCGGCTTCCCGATCCTGGTGTGCAATCAGCAGATGGAGTTGACCCGCTTCAACGGTCCGGCTGCGACCCTGTTCTCGCTCTCAACCAAGTCGCTCGGCCGACGCATTCAGGATTTGCGTCTGCCTCGGGGCATGCCGGACCTGTCGCTATGGGTCGATCAGGCCATCGCGGGTAACACGCAGATCGAACAGGCGGTATTTTCCAATGACCGTCATCACCTGCTTCATGTGGCGCCCTACGACACCACCCAGCCCGGTAGCAGAGGTGCGGTCATTACGCTGATGGACCAGACCGAGCGTCTCGGTCAGGAGCGGGCCATCAATGAAAGCCACGAAACGCTGCTGGCAATCATGAATAATTCGACCTCGGTGATCACGCTCAAGGATCTCGCCGGTCGCTATGAATTCGTCAATTCCCAGTTTGAGCAGACGTTCGGTCTGTCAGCAGCAGATGTCATCGGCAAAACCGATGCCCAGGTGTTTTCACCCAAAGTGGCGGACGACTTTCGTAGTAAGGAACTCGAGGCGGTGCGTCTACAAAAGCCCGTCGAAGCCGAGGACCGGCTGTTCGATGCCGAGGGCGACCGATATCTGCTGTCGATCCGCTTTCCGCTGTTTGGCGCCGACCGGGTTGTGCGCAGCATCTGCACCCAGGCATCCGACATCACCGAACGCAAGCAGGCTGAGGAGCAGCTACGCCTTGCGGCCCGGGTGTTCGACCGGGCCGGCGAAGGCATCATGGTGACCGACGCCGAGCAACGCATCATCACTGTCAATGGCGCTTTTACCACGGTCACCGGGTACGAGGCCGAAGAGGTTATGGGCAAGACCCCTGCAATACTCGGCTCGGGCCAGCACAAACCGGAATTTTATGATGAGCTTTGGGCCAAAATGCGCACCGATGGATGGTGGCAGGGTGAAATCTGGAACAAGCGCAAGAGCGGCGAAGTTTATCCGCAGTGGCTGACTATTAATACGGTTCACGATGTTGACCATAAAGTCATTAATTATGTCGGCATATTCAGCGATATCACCCTGGTCAAGGAGTCGCAGCGGAAGGTGGAGTTTCTCGCCACTCACGACGAACTCACCGGGCTGCCCAACCGCAGCCTATTCCTCGATCGCGTGCGCCAGACCATCTCGCGTGCGCACCGTACCAACACGACCTTTGCCATCTTCTTTGTCGATCTTGACAATTTCAAGGTCGTCAATGACTCCCTCGGCCACCAGGCCGGCGACGACCTGCTCAAGGAGGTTGCCCTGCGTATGGGCAAATGCATCCGTGATGCCGATACCGTAGCGCGCTTCGGCGGCGACGAGTTCGCACTGTTGATTGAAGAGTCAGAGGAAATTGATGCGGACATGACTGCCTGCCGGATTGCCGAATTCCTGAATAAGCCGACCAGTCTCATGGGACAGGACATCCAGATCAGCGCCAGTATCGGCATCAGCCTGTTTCCGACCGATGGCGAGGATGCTGAAACCTTGCTCAAACACGCCGATGGCGCGATGTATCAGGCCAAGGAATCTGGCAAACGCACCCACCAGTTCTTTACCCGTGCGCTGAAGGCAGCCGCCGACGAGCGCCTGCAGCTTGAGATCGGTCTGCGCCGTGCAGTCGAGCATGACGAGTTGTTCATGGTGTATCAGCCCCAGATCGACACCACCAGCGGCAAACTGGTTGGGGTCGAGGCACTGGTGCGCTGGCAACATCCAGTGCATGGACTGGTGCCGCAGCTGAAGTTCATTCCCCTCGCCGAGAAGGCTGGCCTGATCTACCATGTCGGCGAGTTTATCGCAGACGAGGCTCTGCGGCAGATGGCCTCGTGGCAGTCGCA
>JAUSOD010000017.1 GCA_030656215.1 Azoarcus sp. | reverse complement strand
CGTGACCTGCAAGAGGCGGTGATGTCGATCCGCATGGTGCCGATGAGCTTCGTATTCAGCCGCTATCCGCGCATGGTTCGGGATCTGGCGAAAAAGCTCGACAAGCAGGCCGAGTTGCATCTGGTGGGTGAGTCCACCGAGCTCGACAAGGGCTTGATCGAGAAGATCGTCGACCCGCTCACCCATCTTGTACGCAATGCGGTGGACCATGGTCTGGAGGCGACCGCAGACCGCAAGGCCAGCGGCAAATCGGCAGTGGGCCACATCACCCTGTCGGCAGCCCACCAGAGCGGCCAGATCCTGATTGAAATCAGTGACGACGGCGCCGGGCTAAACCGCGACCGCATTCTGGCCAAGGCGGCCAAGCAAGGCATGTCGATCAGCCCCGACGTGAGTGATGGCGAGGTATGGGACCTGATCTTCGCCCCCGGCTTCTCCACCGCGGAAGAGGTCACGGACGTGTCCGGCCGCGGCGTGGGCATGGACGTGGTGCGCAAGAATATCCACGCCCTGGGCGGCTCGGTGCACCTGTCGAGCGCCACTGGTCAGGGAACCCGGGTCAGTATTCGCCTGCCACTGACACTGGCCATTCTCGACGGCATGTCGGTGCGGGCCGGTGACGAGACCTTCATCGTACCGCTGGGATTTGTCATCGAATCGCTGCATGGCGAAGCGCTCGAATTTCGCTCCATCGGACGCAACGGTCAGGTGGTGCGGATCCGCGACGACTACCTGCCCGTGGTGAGCCTGGCAGAACTATTCGACATCCCCGGCGCCTCGCGCGGGGTAGAACAGGCGGTGCTCGTCGTGCTCGAAGCAGAAAACGGCAGGATCGCATTGGGGGTGGATGCCCTGCTCGGCCAGCACCAGGTTGTGGTCAAGAACCTGGAAACCAATTACCGGCGCGTCGGCGGGATCTCCGGTGCAACCATTCTGGGTGACGGACAGGTATCGCTGATTCTGGATGTCGGCGGCCTGATCAGGATGGCTCACCCCGACGGGAAGAGTGCGTCAGCATGAGGACGAAGAAATGAGCAGTGCCGACGTACACACCGCTCGCCAGGAACGTCAGGAATATCTGAGTTTCACGCTGGCGGACGAAGAATATGCGCTAGACATTCTCACCGTACAGGAGATCCGGGGCTACGATCCGGTAACCCGGATCGTGAGCGCTCCACCCTTCATCAAGGGGGTGGTCAATCTACGCGGTGCGATCGTGCCGATCGTCGACATGCGGATCAAGCTCAATCTGGACACCGTCGAGTACAACGCTTTTACGGTGGTCATCATTCTCGCCATCAAGGGTCGCCTGGTCGGCATCGTGGTGGACAGCGTCAGCGACGTGATTGCGCTGGCGCCCGAGCAGATTCGCCCTGCCCCCGACCTCGGCTCGGCAATCGATCTTCGCTATATCACCGGCCTTGCCACGCTGGACGATCGTATGGTCATCCTGCTCGACATCGCACGCTTGATGACCAGTACTGAAATGCAGCTTCTCGACGGGCTTTCCGAGTAGGACCTACCATGAAAATCAATCTACCGGTTACCGATACCGAAGTGCCCCTCGGCGAGGGCGTAACGCTGGTCTCGAACACGGATCTGCGCGGGGTCATCACCCAGGTGAATGATGCATTCGTTCACATCAGCGGATTCTCCGAGGCCGAACTCGTGGGCGCTTCGCACAACATCGTGCGCCACCGTGACATGCCGCCCGCCGCATTTGAGGACATGTGGCAAAAACTGAAAGCGGGGTCGCCATGGTCGGGGCTGGTAAAGAACCGCTGCAAGAATGGCGATTATTACTGGGTGATGGCCAATGTCACCCCGCTGCGCGAGAACGGCCAGATCGTAGGTTACATGTCGGTACGCACCCGCCCCACCCGCGAACAGGTGGATGAGGCCACCACCCTTTATCGTGCGATCAAGGAGGGCAAGGTTCGTTTCCCGCCGCGGGTCACGCTCATGCGCCGGTTTGCCAACCTCGCACTCGGCACCCGGCTTTATGGCCTGGTCGGTTTCCTGATGGCTGCGCTGATCATCGGGGCTGGCGGTGGCCTGGCCATCAACGCTTACTTCAAGGACAGCCTCGAGCAAGTGTATCTGGAGCACGCCACCGCGGCCCAGCATGTGGAACGCATTCTGATCCTGATGGGCGACAACCGGGCGCAACTCCTGCTGGCCATGCAGCACAGCCCCGACTCACCCTTCGTGGCTCTGCACGACCATGCGACTTCGATGCATACCGATGCCGTGGTCAGGAACGCAAGCACCATCGACGCCATCTGGACGGCCTACCTCGCGCGCCGTGATGAGGACATGGCCACGCTTGACCGCTCGTTTGTCGATGCCCGCAGCCGCTTCATGCAGGAGGGCCTGCTGCCGGTACGCGACCTGATCATTGCCGGCCAGTTTTACCAGGCCAACGAAAAACTGTTGACCCGAATCAACCCGCTCTATACCGATGCAAGACGCCATGCGGAAGCCCTCATCGAGGCACATCGCAAGACGGCCGACGCCATGTATCAGCAAACTGAAGTCGCCAGTACCTGGACGCAAAATATCGTGTTCGCCTCCATCGCCGGCGTGCTGCTGATTGCGGCGTGGCTGAGCCGCGCCATCGTCCGCTCGGTGGTCAGGCCCCTGCAACAGGCCAACGACGTGTTCGAGCGTATTGCCGAGGGCAACTACGCGAACAAGATCGAGGTGCTTGCCGAGGATGAAACCGGTCGGGTGCTTCACGGCCTGCAGTCGATGCAGATCAAACTCGGCTTTGACGTGAGCGAGGCGCGCAGGGTGGCTGCCGAAGCCTTGAGGATCAAGGTTGCGCTCGATTGCGTTGACACCAATGTCCGCATTGCAGACCCGAACGGCAAGGTCTTGTACGCCAACCATGCCCTGCTGCGCACCGTACGTGCCCTCGAGAGTGAAATCGCCAAGACGGTCCCGGGGTTCGCCGCGGCAAGCTTCGTCGGCTCGGACATCACCCGCTTTTATGCTGACGCTGCCGCTGCTCAGCAGCGTCTGGCCTCACTGTCGCAGACCGCCCGCAGCATGCTGACCATCGGTGGGAGAGAGTTCGAAATCGTGACCAGTCCCATCGTGAATGAGCAGGGCGAGCGCCTCGGCTCGGTTGGCGAATGGCGCGATCGCACGGAAGAGTTGGTTGCACAGCGGGCGGTGCAACAGGTGGTGAGCGCGGCCGCGCGCGGCGACTTCAGCGCGCGGCTCGACGAAAGCAGCGCGATCGAGTTTCTGCGTGAACTCGCGATCGGCATCAACCAACTGCTCGAGGCCGCCGATGGAGGGCTGCGCGAGGCCAACAACGTACTCGGTGCAATGGCAGACGGAGACCTGACGCGCAGCATCGAAGGCAACTACCAGGGCGCATTTGGCGAACTCAAGGACTACACCAACCAGACCGTTGCCTCTCTGACCCGGATGATCAGCCAGATTGCCGAAGCTGCATCGTCGGTCAGCACGGCCGCACAGGAGATCGCCAGGGGCAACCAGGATCTGTCGGCACGCACTGAAGAGCAGGCCTCCAGCCTGCAGGAAACCGCTTCGAGCATGGAAGAGCTCACCTCGACCGTGCGCCACAACGCTGAAAACGCGCAGCAGGCCCGACAGATGGCTGTGGTCGCTTCGGACATTGCCGGGCGCGGAGCGGATGCGATGCAGCAAATGACCGGCACCATGGACGCCATCCACCAAAGTGCACGCAAGATTGTCGACATCATCAGCGTGATCGATGGAATCGCCTTCCAGACCAACATCCTGGCGCTCAATGCTGCCGTGGAGGCCGCACGGGCAGGCGAGCAGGGCCGCGGTTTTGCGGTGGTGGCGGGCGAAGTGCGCAGCCTCGCCCAGCGCTCGGCCGCCGCAGCCAAGGAAATCAAGGCCCTGATTTCGGATTCGGTGGACAAGGTGGAGCAAGGCTCCACACTTGCGGGCGACACCGGTCGTGTGATCGTGGATGTGGTAAACGCGGTGAAGCGGGTCAGCGATGTGGTGGCGGAGATCTCGGCAGCATCCGCGGAACAAAGCGGCGGCATCGAACAGGTCAATACCGCCATCACCCACATGGACGAGGTGACCCAACAGAATGCGGCACTGGTCGAGCAGGCCAGCGCGGCGGCCGAGTCGCTCGAGGAGCAAGCCGTATCGCTGGCCGAGTCGGTCAGTGTGTTCCGGATTGCGGGCGGCGGACGAGGCTCCCCCCCTTCCGCCCGCCCCTCTCCCGCCCGCCCCTCGCCCAGTCATGCGCTGCCCGCTGCGCCAAAGCCAGGCAGGTCGCGCGCGCGCAAGGCACTGCCGCCGACGCCCCGCGCAAATGAGGATGAATGGCGCGATTTCTGACTAGCGTCCCGACAGACTCCCTCGCTTGTACTCCCCTCCCCGGACTAAGGCCACCATGTCCAGTTTACTGACTCCCGGACGACGTCTGCTCGACCGCTTCGCGCTAACCTCCAAGCTCATGGCGGTCGCAAGCATCTTTCTGATTCCGATCGTGCTGCTCGGCAGTTTTTTTGTGCACTCACGACTCGATCAGATCGACTTCAGTCGCGAGGAGCTCAATGGCAGTGTGCTGCTTGACCCGACGCAAGCGCTCACCCGCGCCGTGTCTGCACACCGCGCGGCATCCCTGCTGGGCAAGGGTGCCGGTGACAGTCTTGCCGCTGGCGCCGAAATTGATGCGGCACTGGCCACCCTTGGCCAGAAACTTGAAGTCTGGCCCCGTGGGCGGCTCCTCGGCACCGAACTGGAATCGATCCGCCAAGCCTGGCAGCAAATGCGCGAGGCGCACCAGCGCACATTGCCGGCCGATAGCCGGAATCGGCATGACGAGTTGATTGGCCGCACCCTCAGCTTGCGGGCCCTCATTTCGGACGTGAGCAACCTGACCCTGGACCCGGAGGTCGACTCCTACTACCTGATGGATGCCCTGGTTTTCCGCTTACCCCTGTTGGCCGAGAGCATTGCAAAACTGCAATTGATCGGGGCATCGACTGCGCGCAGCACATCGGCCCAGGAAACCCTGCTGATCGAGGACGCGCTGACGACACGCGAGCTGATGAGTCTTCGGGCCAACATTGACAAGACGATAAGCGCAAATGGGAGCTTGCGTAACGCACTCACCGAAGGGCTCGAGCAGCTGGAACGGTCGCTGATCTCCTTGCACCTTGCGGTAAACGAAGCCCGTGAAGAGTCATCCGCAGAACCTGAGACCATCGCTCGTATGCAGGAGCGCACGGATGCAGCGCTGGCCGCCGTAAAAGGCCTCGAGGCGGTGGCACTGCCCCAGCTCACAGGCCTGCTCGAGCGAAGAATCGCAAATGAACTCCAGACACTGTTGATTGCACTTGCGATCGTGGTCCTCTCGCTGTTACTGGTTGCCTACTTTTTTCTTGCGCTGCGCAGTGGCGTCGTGACCTCCGTCAATAGCATTCGGCTCGCACTGGGGCGAATTCTCGATGGAAACCTCGACCAACCTGCAGGTGTGGCCGGAAGCGACGAACTGGCCGAGATCGGGAGTGGACTGAATCAGATGCAGTCCACACTGCGCCAACGGCTCGAAACCGAGCGTGCCGCGGCTGCCGTCACCTACCGGGTAAAGAACGCCCTCGACGGTGCGTCCGTTAATGTCATGATCGCCAGTACCGACGGGAAAATCGTCTATGCCAATCAGTCTGTCCTCGACATGATGAAGCGCGCCGAGCCCCACCTGCGCGAGGCGCTTCCGAGCTTTAGCGCGGACAAGATCACGGGCTCCAGCATTGACGACTTTCACCGCAACCCGCAGCACCAGCGCAAGCTGCTTGCGCAGCTCAAGAGTACCTACCGGACCGAAATCACGGTCGCAGGACAGGTATTCCGGCTGGTCGCCAATCCGATTACGGGACAGGACGGCGCGTCGGTGGGGACCGTAATCGAGTGGCTCGACCGGACCGCAGAAGTCGCGGCAGAAGACGAGATGACCCAGATCGTATCCGCGGCGGCCGCAGGCGATTTCACCCAGCGCATGCGCCTTGACGACAAGAGCGGCTTCTTCATGCAGCTGGGCAAGGGCATCAACGATCTGATCACCGCTGCCGACAACGGACTGCGCGAGGCAAACGTCGTTCTGGGCGCAATGGCGGACGGTGACCTGACCCAGCGTATCGAGAATGACTATGAAGGTGCATTTGGCGAACTGAAGGATTACACCAACCAGACGGTGAGCGCCCTGACCCAGATGATCGGCCAGATTGTCGATACTGCATCGACCGTAAGCACCGCGGCCGAGCAGATCGCAAAAGGCAACCAGGATCTTTCGGTGCGTACCGAGGAGCAGGCCGCCAGCCTGCAGGAAACCGCATCGAGCATGGAGCAGCTCACGTCGACCGTGCGCCAGAATGCCGAGAACGCGAAACAGGCCCGAGAGATGGCCGTGCTCGCCTCCGACGTCGCCGGCAGGGGCGCCATCACCGTGCAGCAGATGGTCGCCACCATGAACGACATTCATCACTCCTCGCGCAAGATCGTCGACATCATCGGCGTGATCGACGGCATTGCCTTCCAGACCAATATCCTTGCCCTCAACGCTGCGGTTGAAGCGGCGCGTGCGGGCGAACAGGGCCGTGGATTTGCCGTGGTCGCAGGCGAGGTGCGCAGCCTGGCGCAGCGCTCCGCGGCGGCCGCGAAGGAGATCAAGACCTTGATTTCGGATTCGGTGGAAAAGGCCGGACACGGTGCGACGCTAGCCGGGGAAACGGGGCGCGTGATTAACGAGGTGGTCAGTTCGGTCAAACGCGTGACCGACGTGGTGTCCGAAATCTCTGCCGCATCCGCCGAGCAAAGCACCGGAATCGAGCAGGTCAATACCGCGATTACCAACATGGACGAGGTCACCCAGCAAAATGCAGCACTGGTTGAGCAGGCCAGTGCCGCAGCGGAGTCGCTGGAGGAGCAGGCCTTATCGCTTGCCGAATCGGTGCGCGTATTCCGGATTTCGAGTGACACCCACCCGCCAGCCGTTCGGAACACCGTCAGCAAAGTGCGGCCGAGTGCGCCGGCTCCTCGCCCGACACGGGGGCGTGGCCGTGGTGCCTTGCCTCCGGTCGGTCAGAACGATGACGAATGGCGTGACTTTTGATTACCGGTGAGCACCCGCGTATGGGCCCCGCTGCGCGCGAGTTCAACTTCACCACCCGTGATTTCGAACGAGTACGCCGCCTGATCCATGCCCTTGCAGGCATCTCCTTGTCCGATTGCAAACAGGATCTGGTGTACGGTCGCCTGGCGCGCCGGTTGCGTAGCTCGGGCTCGCACTCGTTCGATGCGTATCTGAACGAAATCGAGGCCGGCAATCAGACGGAGATCGAATTTTTCGTCAACGCGCTCACCACCAACCTCACCTCGTTCTTTCGCGAGGCACACCACTTTCCGGTACTGGCCGAGCACGCGGGTCGTCACAAAGGGGCAGAGCCATACCGGGTCTGGTGCTCGGCCTGCTCAACCGGCGAGGAAGCGTATTCGATCGCGATCACGCTGTCCGAGGTGTTTGCAAGGCAGCCAGCGAAGGCTCAGATCATCGCCTCCGACCTCGACACCCAGGTACTTGAAGCGGCCCGCAGTGGAGTCTATCCGCTGGATCGGGTGCAGGGAATCGACCCGGCGCGGCTGCGCCGATTCTTCCAGCGCGGCAGCGGCAGCACCGAGGGCCTGGCGCGTGTGCGCCGTGAGCTGGCAGCACTGGTCCGCTTCGAGCAGGTTAACCTGCTCGATTCGAGGTGGCCCATCGAACCGGGGCTAGACGTGATTTTCTGTCGCAACGTGATGATCTATTTCGATAAACCGACGCAGCGCAAGTTGTTGCAGCAGTTCCTGCCACTGCTCAAGCCGGACGGCCTGCTGATTTGTGGGCATTCCGAGAGCCTGATGCACTGCGCCGATCTTTTCCGCAACCTGGGGCGAACGGTTTATGCACCGCTGGGTGGCAACCCACTCCCGGCGCGCTGAGCGAAACCATGCACGCGCCCAATCGGTACTTCGATCGAAACTTTGGACTGGATGCGGTCAAGATCCTGCCCGGTGAGTACTATGTGACTCAGTCGCTCCTGCTGGTCACCGTCCTGGGCTCATGCGTTGCCGCCTGTCTGCGCGACCCGACCACAGGGATCAGTGGAATCAACCACTTCATGCTGCCCGGTGTCGAGAAGGACCCGAGGAACCCGATTTCTGCATCAGCCCGTTACGGGGTCTTCGCCATGGAGACGCTGATCAACCAACTGACCAAGGCCGGCGCACGACGCGACAAGCTGGTCGCCAAGGTATTTGGCGGCGGGGCAGTCCTCGACGGCTTCAACGTGGCCAATGTGGGCGAACGTAACGCGGATTTCGTGCTCGACTTTCTGGGGCGAGAGCGGATTGCGGTGACGGCCAAGGACCTTTGTGGCCCCTACCCACGGAAGGTATATTTCTTCCCGGAGACCGGACAGGTAAAGATCAAGGTCATGAAACAGCAGCACAACGAGACCATCATGCGGCGTGAAACCGAATACGCAGAGCACCTGCGGCAGGCACCGGTCTCCGGTGACGTGGAGCTGTTCTGATGCGCTCGGCCAAGGTTCGCGTGCTGGTTGTCGACGACTCGGCTCTGATCCGGAGCCTGCTGCGCACTATCATCGACCAAAGTGATGATCTGACCTGTATCGGCGTGGCCCCTGACCCGATAGTTGCACGGGAGATGATCCGCAAGCTCAATCCGGACGTACTGACCCTAGATGTCGAAATGCCCAAGATGGACGGCCTCGATTTCCTCGAACGCCTGATGCGGCTGCGTCCAATGCCGGTGGTCATGGTATCGAGCCTCACCGAAACGGGTTCGGACGTCAGCCTGCGCGCCCTTGAACTGGGTGCGGTGGAGGTAGTGACCAAACCACGGCTGGATATTGTTTCCGGGATTGAGGCCGCAGCAGAGCAGATCCGCGACAAGATTCGCGCGGCGGCGCAATCCAGGCCCCGTCCTCGTCCTGCCCAGCCTCCCGGGCAGCAGCTGCAGGGTCGAGCAATGGCGTCAGTTGGCATCCCTTACGGCACCACCGACAAGCTGATCGCGATCGGCGCATCCACTGGCGGCACCGAGGCCATCAAGGAGATACTGATGGCCCTGCCGGCGGATTC